>CAKUKU010000001.1 GCA_934663775.1 uncultured Ellagibacter sp.
CGGCAATGTTGATCTCTTTAGGTGCAGAGCAAGTGCTTTCTCCCTTTCAGGATATCCAAGCATAGAGGTGCAGAAAGGATACGTGGTACTTAAATCCGAACGGCAGATCTACAGCAACGCCGACGCTCCAAGCGGAAAAGAAATCGCGTCAGAGTTGAACTCCCAATCCGAGTCTATTCGCTCTGGCATTGAGTATCTCGCTCGAGATATTACCGCATACAATTCGAGGCTTTCATCAAGCATCGAATCCGCTTTGGCCAAACGGGAGAACCTCTCAAAAAAGCTATCAAATCTATTCGCGGAATTGGAGATCCCTGTTGAGCCGAAGAAAAACGTCGACGGAAGCATCGCTCTGAGGAAGAAGCTCCACCTCGAGTCGAAGTCCGAGAGTCCCGAACCGAACTGCTATATCAGTGATGTCATATATGAAGAAATCCTCGATATCATTCGGAACTGCTATGCAACTTGCGAGAGAACGCCGGCTACCTATGCGAGCTTAGACGAGGAGGCTCTCAGGAATCTCGCCCTTGTTCCCCTGAATTGCCAATACGAAGGTCGAGCAACGGGCGAAACGTTCAGGAACAAGGGTAAAACTGACATAAGCATTGAGGAAAAGAACAGGGCCGCATTTGTTGCCGAATGTAAGATATGGAAAGGGCCGAAGAATTTTACGGCGGCCATTGAACAGCTTTTGGGCTATTTGACTTGGAGAGACTCGAAAACCGCCTTGCTGATTTTTTCCAGGAATAAAGATTTCAAGGGAGTGCTGCAGGCCGCGAAGGAAGCTCTAAGCGAAGACGATTGCTGCGTCAGCTTAAACGAGCTGCGAGAAAATGAATTCGACTGCAAGTATGTATTTGAAGGAAAACCTGGAGATACAACCAGAATCCGCATCATGATTTTCGACTTATATTCTTCTTGAAAGGAAAGCATTTGAAAGGCGAAGAGCGATATTTACTGAATCTTCTCGAGGGCACAAAGACTAGGTTCGTGATCCCCGTCTATCAGCGCAACTACGACTGGAAGATCGAAAACTGCAAGCAATTGTTCGACGACCTCGAGGACGTCATTTCCGAAGGCGTAGAGAGCCATTTCTTTGGAAGCATCGTCTCCAAGGCGGATGGCCCCGACACACGCATCGTCATCGATGGCCAGCAAAGAATCACCACGTCCTATCTTCTTCTGCTTGCCCTCGTGAGCAAGCTCAGGGAAGGTGCCATCGCCTCCGAGGACAGCGATCTGGCCGACATGATCAATGAGGAATACCTCATCGACAAATGGCATAAGTCCGAGCGAAAGCTAAAGCTGAAGCTCATCAAGGACGACCAGGCCGCCTTTGAGGCAATCTACTCCGCCGACGCGAAGAAGTTCATCCAGGACTCCAACGTAACCCAGAATTTCATCTATTTCTGCGGCCGAATCGACAAGACGAAGCTGACAGCAGACCAGCTGCGCGACGCCATCGAACGCCTGATGGTCATCGACATCAAGCTCGACAAAGAGGACGACGCTCAGCGGATCTTCGAGAGCCTCAACTCGACAGGCCTCGACCTCAACGAGGGCGATAAGATCCGCAACTTCATCCTTATGGGCCTCGATGCCCAAATGCAGGAGGAATACTACGAGCGGTACTGGAACGAGATCGAGAAGAACACCAGCTACGACGTAAGCTCCTTTGCTCGTGATTGGCTTGCTGCCGTCCGCAGGAAGACCCCCGCAATCAAGAGGGTCTATTCCGTGTTCAAGGACTATGTAAAAGCGGAGGCATTCGATACGAAAGTCCTGCTTGAGGAGCTTCTCAAGTACTCAAAGCATTACAAGGCGATTAACGCTGCCGATTCCGGAAACCATAGGCTTGATGCGGTTTTGAGACGGCTCATTCTACTGGACATGAGCGTCATGAACCCCTTCACCCTGAATCTGTTCGAATACAGGCGCTGTGGAGAAATCAGCGACCAGCAGGTGATCGAGGCGCTCAAATCCATCGAGACCTACCTTTTCAGGCGCTGGGTCTGCAAGGTTCCCACCAATGCACTCAACAAGGTCTTCGAGACCCTGCACAGCGAGGTTCTGAGAGGCGTCAAAGACGGCGGGTCATACCCTGACGTATTGAACAAGGTTCTCCTCTCCAAGGAGGGCAGCGGACATTTCCCAGATGATGCTGAGTTCATGCAGGCGTTTGAGGAGAGGGACTTCTACAGGATCGCAGGCTACAAGTACTACCTCTTCGATCGTCTTGAAAACGGAGACAGCCTCGAAAGGGTCAACGTCGTAGACAACCTTCGCGATGAGTCTTTCAGCATTGAGCACATCATGCCCCAGACGCTTTCGACAAGCTGGCAACAGGATTTGGGCGACGACTTCGCAGAAATCCACGCAAGATGGCTGAACAGCATGGCAAACCTGACGCTTACCGCATACAACTCCAAATACAGCAATAGGCGCTTTGTCGAGAAGAGGGACATGGAGAACGGCTTCAAGCAGTCTGGCTTCAGGATCAACGGCTTCGTCTGCCAGCAGGAGGCCTGGGGCGAGGAGCAGCTGAAGGCCCGCAACGAGCTCATGAAGAACAAGTTTCTTGAGCTTTGGCCATCCATCGAGTCCGACTTCGAGTGGAGCAATGACGCCTACGAGGAGCATGCCCTCGACGATGACTTCTCGTTCACCGGCAGGCAGATTGCCGCATACAGCTTCATGGGATCTCGCTTCACGGCGAAGACCTGGGTTGACATGATCTGCGGCGTGCTCTCTATGGTTTACGAGCTTGATCCAGTCATCTTCCATAGGTTCGTCCCCGAGGGCTCGGACTTCCCGGGAAGGTATTTCTCATGGAAGGAAAGCGACTATTGCTTCAAAGTCGGTGAGGGAATCTACTTCAACCCCGGAAGCTCAACTTCGGTGAAAATCGAAACGCTGAAGATCGTTTTCGAGGCAGCGGGCATTGACTGCTCAGAGCTTCTGATTGAGCTGTACAAGTCGAAAACAGAGGATCCATCGTAGCTACTAGGAGAGTGTTTGCGGAGTTTCCTCTACCCTGCCCCCCTTGAAATATAATGTCCATGTGGCCATTAGTTGCTGCTCGCAGTTTGCCGTGACCCACTGCGACCCACGAAGGCGCCCTGCCCCGCCCCGAAAAACCATGACCCAGATTTGACCCCATGGATTCGCGGCAATTTTTGAGGCTGGATGCAAATGGGACAAACTAAGGCATACTGCGACAAACTGGAACAAACTGGAGATAGTTTTTAACTATTGAGTGGGAATAGCGGGAATACGTGCAACACACGTGCATGACAGACTAGATAGCACCCATGGCGCACTGCATCATGGGTGCTATCTTTGCGTATGGGAGAGGGTCACGGCGTATTCCAGTCGCCACATGACGGATTTCCGTCATGTCATGACGAATCCCCAGAAAATCCCGCCTCCCGCACGTACAATTCCATGCAACGAACTCATAAGGCAAGGAGGTCCGCATGGAGACGGTCAACGTCACCGTACGTATGGAAAGGCAGACGAGGGACGATGCGGCGAGGCTCTTCTCGGAGCTCGGCATCAGCACCACCCAGGCGATCAACATGTTTCTCAAGCAGGCCGTGAGGGAACAGGGAATCCCCTTCGAGGTCACCGCAAGGCCCGCCGTCGAGCGCGGCAGCGAGAAGCCTGGGTAAGGAAATCCGGCGCATCCCCCTCAACAGGGCGAAGACGCCCGTTCAGGGATCTCGTCTGCTGTTTGCAGCACCTTTCATTCCGACAAGCAAGACTCGATGCTTGGGGGCATGGACCCCTTCGGTGCAGGAGGGAGCCGAGGCTCGCCGCATGGGCCCCATGTGCGGGAAACGCCTGCACCCCCCTCATGCGCAGTTCTCATCGAATGCCCGCAAAGGAAACACGCGGCAAGGCGTGCGGGCCGATCGGCTGCAAGGAGGCCGTGCGCGCGGAAATCGCGCCGGCACAGCTCAAGGCGTCAGGGGGGGAACATCGTGAGGGCGGTACCGAGAGCCTGCCTTGGGCTCGCGAGGTTCGTTCTCCGCCCTGCGTCTCGCTTCGTGCGACAAGCACGCAAAGAGCCGCCCTGTTGTACTAATTTGCTGAATGTGAGAGAATATTCAGCAAATTAGTACAGTTAGGAGGGACGGGCGATGATGGGGATATTGGAAATGGCGAGGAACGCGAACGGCTACGTCTCCTCCGCCCAGGCGACCGCCGAAGGCATTCCAAGGAGGCTTCTGGCCGCCGCCGTCGCTTCCGGCGAGCTGGTCCAGGTCGACCGCGGGCTGTACGCGCTGCCCGACACCTGGGAGGACCCGCTGTTCATAGCGCAGCACCGCTTCTCCAAGGGCACGTTCTCGGATGAGACGGCGCTGTACCTGCACGGCATGACCGACCGCGCGCCGTTCTCGCTGACCATGACCTTCCCGAGGTCCTTCAACACGAAGGCCGCCAAGGGCGCCGGCATCACCTGCCGCACATGCGCCGACGACGTGCTCGATCTGGGGGCGTGCCGGGTGGCGACCCAATACGGGAACGCCGTCCGCGCCTACGATGTCGAGAGGACGCTCTGCGACATCGTGCGGGGCCAGAGGGCCGTCGACTCGCAGGTCGTCGCCCCGGCGATGCAGAAGTACGCGGCGAGCAGGGAGCGCGACCCCGTGAAGCTCCTGGGCTATGCCCGCAGGCTCGGGGTCGAGGCGAAGATCAGGAACTATCTGGAGGTGCTCGTGTGAGGACGAGGAGGATCGTCGAATGGGAGCCCGCGCTCATTCGCTTCTGCGATTCCGACGAGGCCCATCGGGATTTTCCTATCCATCTCTTTTTCTCATCCCTTTTCTTTTTGGCTGACATCCCGTCACGGGTTCCCCTGACGTCCCGTCAGGGTTCAGCACGCGTCGGGGTGACGTTTCGTCAGGGGGATGACGAATTGACAGGGGTGACGTTTCGTCATGTGACGGATAGGGGCGATCGACGGCTCTATAGCTTCTCGTCACCTTGCCGGAACTTGATTTCCGATAGCCGGTCATCTCGATAAATCCCAGTTCGAGGAGGTCGTTTATCGACCTGGTCACCGATCTCGAGGTCGTTCCGAGAAGCCCCGCCGTGGACGACCTGCCATCGTAGAATTCCGCGCCCGACTCGCAGAATCCGCAGATTCGCGCATAGACCATCAGCGTCACGCCGGACAGGCCGAGGCCCTTCCACATGAAGCGCCTCACTACGACGAATCCGTCATCGTGCTCAGCTTCTATCGGGTCTTTCTCCATCGTCGCCGTGCCTCGCGTCGTTCAAGGGACGGGAGTTGCGCTCGACCCATTCGATTAGCTCGTCACGAGAGACGAACATCCCGCGCTCGCTGACGAACAGCAGCCTGAACGAGATCGGGTCCGATTTCCTCTTCGCCAGCTCTCTTACCCTGTTGACGCTGATGTGCAGCTCGTTTGCTACCTCTTCGGCGCTGTAGTACAGGCGCCTCCCCTGCTCTTGCCTTTCGTTGCTCATTACGGCACAGCTCCTTCACTCTTGTGGTCTTCCCGCAAGGGAGCTGCCCGACAAGGGCCTTGCGAAGACGCAGTGCCCGTATTTGCTTTTCACACCGCGATAATGCCGCGGCCTCGTTGAGCCCGCATCGCCCCGCCCTATCAGAGGAAGGAGCGTCGGTCAGTCTTGAGGGCCTCGTTGAGCTCGCTCTTGCTGACCCTCAGCAATCGGCCAAGACGTATCGCGGGGATCCTGCCATTCTCAATCAGCTTTTAGACCATCGACCGCGATATACGCAGGCAGTCCGCCACCTCGGCTACATCGAGGAGGCAGTCTTCGGCGCATGCCGCGGTCCCGGAATCAGGGCTGCCCTGGCGTGACTGGTCAGCGTCCCCGCGGCTTACCGATGGATTATCCGATAGCTCCGCTGCCGCCTCGTCTCGCGTGCTGGATTTTCAGTCTATGTGGTAGATGTCGGTAGCCATTCCTTCTCCCAACGTTCCGCCCCCGTGATGCGTGCTCGTCCGTTCTCTTTCGTTCCGTTGGAACAAGGAGACTTACATGGAATAGGAGGGAGGCCTGAGAAGGGATTCGGGTCATCTAGCCCCGCTAAGCCACAGTAAGGAAGGCGATATGAAACAATTGCAAAAATTAAACAGCTTGACCTTCCATGAAAATCAGGAACCCCTGCTTAGAAGGCAAGGTAAATCCATCGAGCAAAAGCCTATAATTGAGCAAATATTCATCGGAGAGACTCAGCGTACATATTTTGAGAAGACGACGAAGGAGGAATGCATATGGAGTCCGTTGCAAATGCCAACCTATGCACCCGTCACGACATGATTTCTTGGGTGTCATATCCCTACGGCGGGCAGTCTTGCTATGTGTATCCCAGGTATTTACTTGATGGAACTGAATGGAAATTGATAGACCCCAACGCATTTCCAAATGCTGGAGCTTTTCAGGCTGTTATTACAGGAGGGGCCTCTCCTTCGGACATGAGCGATCGTTACGGCTCCGTTGTGGTTGCACGAATCAATAGCGACACTATTGATGAGAATTTTTACTACGTATCAGACAAATACAATTCCAACAAATTCCGGGCGGCAATTAACCCGTCATTTTCAAAAGGTAACTCTGAGCTTGAATTCGACCTGCTGTCCGACCATAGACTCTCTGCGGAACTAATACAGATTGTCGATATTCGAGATAAGGTATCTTTTCTAAAGCCGATTACCACTGCCGTTGAGCTCTGGACCGATCCTGAGATTCTTGCTTGCAGATACATACTTGTTCGCCATTCCTCCGGCGAAGTTAATACATATTTCGGCCCCTTCGAATACGTAAAGAGGGCCGATGGGCTAATTGAGCTTCAAGCGACAAGCGCAAACGATTTCAGAATTGCTCGAATTCAAGAAATTGACTCCTCTTCAATTATGTCCATCCGAGATAATGATGGCGTTGAGAAATGTGCGTTTATCCATAGAGATGCCGTCAGTGACCTAGTCGGATCGATAGATTCATCGGAGATGATTGATTGGATTCCGCAAAAGGAACTGACTGAAACAATAATTCAGGCGATTAACACCTCGAACAACTTTGAGGGTATGTCGAAGAATCAAATACGAGCAATTAAGTCTGCTATCTGGAACTACAGGGATTCCGAAAGCAAAATCCAACTAGACGATACCCGAAAGAGTCGAATTATCGAATGGTTGTCCGATGTCTCCAATTGGGTTGAATTACCAGATGAAATCACAAAGAGCGTTAGCGAATCGATTGACGAGAACAAACTTACAGAAATCGTACTCGATGAAAAGAATTACCCTCAATTCAAAGAACGGATACTGAACAGCGCGGGTGTTCAAGAACGCATAAACGAGGAGAAGATTCGTCTTGAAGATGGCTTGAATTCGATAAGGCTTCAAACCGCTGATGCAGAGAAAGGTTTGAGGGAAGCCGTCGCCAAGAAAGAAGATGCCGAACAGGCTGCTTCTGCTGCCGAAGAGCAGCTCGAAAAAGTAAGGGATGAGGCTCTGGCTCAGAAGCGTGAAGAGCTTGATACCCTTGATGGGGAAATTGAATCTCGAAAATCAGAACTAGATCGATTGAAGTACGAATACGAGCGCGCTGTCGCCGACAAGGTTAAGATTGACCAAGATGTCAAGGACATCATTAACGGCATCAATGACGAAGTTGCAACGTCCACTGCAATTCTAAAGAGCGAAATGCTAAGAAAGGTTGTCTCGGCAGTTTCAGGAGTCGACCTCAACAATGAAGAAATCGACTCTGAAACAGTCTATACCTCTGTTCGCCAAGACGAAATCGCAATGGCTGATGATGGAGTAGTCGAGGCAATTCATAGCGCGTTGACTCAAAGAGGCGGCCGCCAATTCAAACGCAACGACACAGTTAACCTCATGATTTGCCTAACGCAAGGCTATATCACCACATTTTCAGGACTACCCGGGACAGGCAAAACCAGTTTGTGCAACATTCTCGCTGGCGTGCTTGGCCTACTCAACGAGAGCTCTGGTAAGAGATTCACGGAGATTAATGTTGAGAATGGATGGACCTCTTACAAGGATTACATCGGATACTACAATCCGCTATCCAAAACCTTTGAAAAGTCGAACACGGAAGTTTACGACGCGATGAGGATGCTCTCTCATGAGGAGAGTGGTAATGGGCTGCCGCCGTATGTATTCCTGTTGGATGAAGCGAATCTGAGCCCAATCGAGCATTATTGGTCGCCATTCTTGAGGGCGTGCGACACCTTCGACACGGAGGGCGCGCGCCTATCCCTCGGCGGCACTGAAGTGTGGTCGATACCTTCTCATGTAAGGTTTCTGGCAACGGTCAATTTCGATCACACCACCGAAGCCCTGTCGCATCGCTTCCTGGATCGAAGCTGGGTCGTCTCTTTGGACTCGGAATTCCCTGACATGAATTTGACAAAACTCAATGCAGCGAAAGTATTCTCTAACGACTCTGCCTTTACCGCCACTCGATTACTCGACGTTTTCGGATACAGGAAAGGCGATGTTGCCGGCCAAGGCAATGCAACGCTCTTCGACGAGCTGCTGCGCGTTTGCAGGTCGCACGCATTCCCCGTCTCCCCAAGAAGCAGGCAGATGATACTCAGGTACATGGCTACTGCATCACGACTCATGTCGCTTGAGTCAAAAGACAGCCAATTCGCTCCTTTGGACTACGCGTTCTCGCAAAAGGTTCTTCCTCAGATTTCCGGACCCTCCGAGAGCGTTGGACCGCTTGTGTCCGACTTGCTCGATAAGTGTTCAGAGCTAAAAGCCACGAAAAAGCAACTAGATCGCATGAGGGAGTTCGGCGAAAACAATGGCTTCTATCAGTATTTCGTCTAACCAGCAAAGCATCGGCTTTGTAAGAGTGAGAAATGGGTACTCCCAAGAAGTATGCGAGTATCCGCTGTACCCTGCTCTGTCGATATCATCGAATATCATTTTAGCGAGCGAAGAGCCGGTGATTGAAAACGCTCAGTATTCGATTTCCGTTGTCTTTCCGGCTCAATATCCCATCGAAGATATTGAGCTAAGCGTAAACGGCTCAGATGTATGCCATTGCGAGCCGAACCGCTCAGCAGAAGAGCTTATCGATGGGGACACTTTCATCTCTTATCCGGTAGATACGTCCTCAATGACAAACTCCAAGCTGCCTTTTCTCCTAACCTACGGGTTTGTAAGAATGGAAGTTGTCGCGACTCTGGGAGAAGAAGAACGAAATTATTCGACAAAAGACATCCCGTGTCTCAGCTCGGACCAGTTTCAAAGCGTCTCTATCGAAGAGATGCTCAGTTCCCTTCTTGATGATGATCAAGGCCCGGTGAGCAGATGGATGTTTACCGACGGTCATGACAACGAGTCTGAATTCGCGCTCTTAGATGGAGGCCTGCAATACAATTCGAAAAAGTCTCTTTCGTCAATGATTCAGCTGCTTGAGTCCATCGCTCTTGAATACGACCTAAGGTTTCCCTATTTTCATTCTCATGGCTATAGCAGGATAACGAGCCGACCTGTAAAAATGTCTCCCAGAAATATCAGGCACATCGGAAGTCAAGAGGTTCTCTGGATTTCAAAGAACCTCGAGGTCCTCTCCGAGACGCCAACTGAGTCAAATATCGACTATTTAGGACGGTATTATGTTCCGCGGGAAGTCGAATCGCGACGCAAAGTAAAAACGTATGACAGCTACGAAAACAGTCTCGTGCTTGGCTTTCTCAATGATGCGGTTGCCAAGACGAAAGCCATTCTCTCCGAATTACGAGCTGGTATCTCGTATGCGGAAGCCCTGAAAGATCGGCTTGGAACGATACGGCGAGAGAACTACTCTCTTCCGGCACTTGTTTTGGTGCAGCAATGCACAATGAGAGAAGAATTCTTCATCAACAAGCTAAGCATGATATTAGCCAAGCTGCGACAACTCGTGAGGAAGTATGAAGCCGCTTTGCCTGGGGTTGCACCTCGCTTCCCCAAAAACCCAAAGCGAACTAAAGTATTCCAGGAAATAGACGCCTATTCGGGGTTGTATGCCTTGATGTCCAAATGGCTCACCTTCGGTGATTTCACTCTTGCCAGGGAAAGTCTAGCCCTTCATTCGCTCAGGCTCGACAAGTTATATGAATATTACTCCCTCTACCGCCTGTTGAAGTGGTTCGACAAAAACGGCTTTACGGAAGACTCTAGCCTGGAGAAGCCGATATATCGCGCTGAATACAGCCTTGTTGCCCCTCATTACCATAATGAGCGTCGAGTGGCCACTTATTATGCCCTGACGAAGGACTCGATAAAAATCCACTTGTACTATCAGCCGGTCATATACGGCGATGAAAGAGAAGAGAACGGAATCTCGCTCCATCGACTTTCTCCGCGAAATCCTCTTAGCAAGAAGCTTAAAGATGGATTCTGGACTCCGGACTTCCTCCTGAACGTCATTTCCTCTCCAGGAGAAACCTCCTGGCATATATTCGATTCCAAGTACAGCCGTCCCGAAAAACTGTGGGAGGGCTACCCGAAAACAGGAAGCTTCTCTCAGCAAATTTCGAAATACAAGTCGGACATTGGGGGAACAAGCTCAACAGATCGCATCTCGTCGGTTTGGCTGTTAAGCGGACGCTCTAACTATGCTCATATCCAGTACGCAGAAACGTCTTCATGGGCAAGAGAGTCCTACCATGCTGCAAAGTCAGGAATCGTTTCACTTTCACCCAGGTTTTCCAAAATCGATTCCGTTTTCTCTGATGTCGTCTCTTTGCCAATCAAAAGTAAAGAGGGAAAGAGAAACCAGATGCCAATCGAGGGACAAGACGTAGAGTTTCCTCAAGTTCAAGCTCTGCCGGTGGATTCAAAAAGTCGTTCTCGAAATAAAGAGCCTTGGTTTGCGAAGCCAGGGAACAGATGTCTTCCTCTTATTGTCGAGCTATACGGATTGGTCGACAACCCTGAGGACCTATTCAAGTCGAAATGGGCGGAGAGAAATCTTGGGATTGCACACCCGTTGCTTCGCTCTATGCAACCAAATGGTGTCGAAAGAAAATATTACGAATCGGGTGATATCAATGGTATTTCCTGTTACATCTTCAAACAGTGGTTGCCTCATCAGGAGAACAAGCTTAAATCTCTCGTTGAAAAAAAGAGGGACTCTAACAAAAAACTCGATCCCGAAAGCGTCAATGAGCTTGTGTAGTCAGTTGGGAAAATTCGTGTAGTCACTTTCGGCTTTTGCGATGCCTATGCGGCCATTGGTTGCTGCTCGCAGTTTGCCGTGACCCACCGTGACCCGCAAAAACGGATCCGATGACCCGAAAAACCGTGACCCAGATTTGACCCCATGGATTCGCGGCAATTTTTGAGACTGAGTGTAAATAGGACGAACTGGAGCAAACTGCGGCAAACTGGAACAAACTGGAGATAGTTTCTAACTATTGAGTGGGAGTGACCCTAGGCTAATTTTGCCAAGCCACTTGCGATGATTCACCATGGCTCATAAAGTTCCATCGAGGGTCATAGCGAATCAAGCCGCTTGCAAAACACGAGAATGAATCCACCCCGGAAGCGCAAGTTTCCGGGGTATTTTTATGCCTTTGAACAGGTATTTTGATTCATTGTCATTCTATGGATTCGACATTCATAACACCCTATGGGACCATGCGACAGCATGGCGAAAAAGAGACAATCGCCAAACCACCCGCGACGAGTGTTTTGGCGAGCGGGATAAGCATCCCGAAGACGAAGGTGCCGTCATCGACAAGTTTTTGCGGTGTGGATATTTACTTAAATGAAGAAAGATAGCGCCCCCAACATATCCTCTACCGTCTGGTAAGCAATCTATTTTGCGATTATCAGAAAACAGGCGGAATTTCAAAGACAACGGCCTTCATCCAATAGCGAAGGCTTGGCAGCAAGGTACCATCGAATCTCGAAAACGCGAAAGCATGCTATCATATGAAAAGGTTAGCCCCGGTTTGACCGCTGATACAAGTCGTCGGGGCTCACTTTGCTTTAGCAGGAAAGCGATCTTTGCAGAATACGTTGAAGATTGCCAGGGAGCATATCGCATCGCAGCTTTCCACGCCCCGACACGATAAACGCCGTCTTTCATGTGCGCAGGGCGTTTACCAAGTCCGATAACACGGCTACAATAATCGCCGATGGGCCCGGGATGACCGCTGGTTCAAGTCACCGGGCCTAAATTTACTTCCATGGAAGTCGTGATGCCAATGCCACGAGACTTCCGAGCTGCGATTCGGCCAAGCGGAGCGCATACATCCCTTTTCTTTCTCCCGTCCAACATCGACATGCACAGCGATGCCGAAAACGAGCTTCGCGACAAATGGAGCATTTGACGAAAAAGGCCGGAGAACCACCTTCTTATGTCAAAAAGCATACAAAAGTGTTAGTCTTTTGCCATGAAACATTTTGACGAGATATACGAGATAGCAGCCGACGGCTACGGCATCGTGACCGCCTCGCAAGCGCGGGAGGCAGGCGTGACCACAGGCGAGATGAGAAGATGGTGCACCGACGGAAAGCTGATTCGGCGAGGACACGGGGTGTACAAAGTTGCGCGCTGGGTTCCGACCCCCCTAGATGCCTTCGCCGAAGCCGTGGCGCTCGTGGGCGATGGGAGCTTCCTGTGGGGCGAGTCCGTGCTGTCCATGCACGGACTCGCCCTCGTCGACCCGCGCTCAGTGTTCGTGGCGACGCCGAAACGCGTACGGCGCAAGCTGCCCGACTGGGTAAAAACCGTGCCTGCACCCAAAAGCGCGTCGGCGACGTTCTACGAAGGCATTCCCTCCCAGCGCGTCGCCGACGCCATCAAGGAGTGCGAGGGGTCCGTTATGGGCGAGCGCCTTTCGGAAGCGGCGAAGCGCGCGCGCGCCGAGGGACTCGTCACCTCCGCCGAATACGATAACCTGATGAAGGAACTGCCATGAAAGAAGCCAAGAGACCAAACAGCAGGCGCAACCTCGATATAGCCATCGACAGGCTCTGCGCGAGCACGGGAGACGAGCCGGGCCACGTCAAAAGGCTGCTCGCAACCGCGATCGTCGGTCAGATGCTGCCCGACGGGGCGGCAAAGGGCGGGAACGCCCTGAAGATTCGTTTCGGGAAAGACACTACGCGCTTCTCGCGAGACCTCGACACCGCCAGAGCGTCCTCCCTGGACGACTACATCGCGCGCTTGGAAGACGCGCTTGCCACAGGATGGTGCGGATTCACGGGGGTCGTCGTTCCAAGGGAACCCGCCTCCCCGAAAGGCGTTCCAGCCGCGTACGTCATGCGCCCGTTCGAAATCAAGGTCGCCTACAACGGCAAGTCGTGGATGACACTCCCGCTCGAGGTCGGCCACAACGAAATCGGTGACGCCGACAATCCCGACATGGTCTCGTCGCCCGAAGCCGCCGCCATGATGAAGGCGCTCGGCTTCCCCGAACCCGGCCCGGTCCCATGCATGAGGCTCGAACATCAAATCGCCCAGAAGCTCCACGCCGCGAGCAGTCCAGGCAGCGAACGTGCCCACGATCTGATAGACCTGCAGATCGCAGTATCGGGCGGAACGGCCGACTATGCGGATGTGCGAGCGGTGTGCGTCAGGCTCTTCGCATACCGCCAAGAACAGAAATGGCCCCCAAGGATTGTGAAGGGCAAAGACTGGGATTCGCTGTACACCGCCCAGGCAGACGGGCTCGACGTCCTGCCGACCGCCGACGACGCCGTGGCATGGGCCAACGACCTGATCGAGCAAATCGATTCGTCCCGTTAGTGAAGCAGGTTTCGGTGCGACCGGCGCCGAAACCTGCTAGACACCCGAATCGCCCGTTTTAAGCCACCCGCTACGAATCCCGGTGGAAACCCGGGAGTGATTAAAGAGCGTCGGTTTCGCGAATCAATTGAGCCATTCCCAAAACCGCGAATTAAGGACCTGATTCGCCCAAATTGCGCACGAATCAGCCCTTCGGCGGCATGGTGCGGCACGGATTGGCGGCACCCGTCCTGGATTGGTCACTGAGCGGGAATAGTGGGAACTGGCTTCTGAACTCGCGTTTTGGTGCTGCCGAGTACCGCCTGGTGCTGTTTCGGCATCGCCATAGGGCAAAGCCACCAGCGAAATAGTGGGGAATAACGACCTCCGAACCCTCTGGTTCGGAGGCTTTCTTTTTGTATTCCTACCTGGGAAAACGTCACAATTATTCCCGAATGCCCCTACTGGGCGGTACGGCGGAGTACTCGGCGGTACGGGAATAATAGTGCCCTGCGGGAATAATTCACAATTCGGGTCCCCCGAGGGGCGATTCCGCGCGGCCGAAACTAAGTTGAAACTGCGAGGCGGACTCAAGCCCTTTTCAATTGCATTTGCCCAGTTCAACAAACGGGAATAATAAAACGCGAAAATCGGTTTCCGCAGTTTCAGTGACCCCGAATGCCGCCGAATGACGCCGCGTATCTTGCCGTATTCGGATACGCAATTATTCCCCTAACGGGGCTTCCGGGGCGCCGATTTCATACGGGAATAATGGAACAGCCTCCGGAGAACCGGAGGCTGTTCACAAGGAAGCATCGATTTACCTGGGAGGATGTCAGAAAGAGGCCTTCCAGTCGGCGTAAGCGGCCTCGTCGACTTCGCCTCGCTCGAGCTCGGCGCGCTTTTCGGCCCAGGACTTGATCGACTGCGCGAGCTTAGGGGCGTGCGGCGCCTTTGGGTCGACCGCCAGGCCCATGCCGTCCTCGCTGGGCACGAGGCCGTAGCCCTCCTCCAGCTGCAGCAGCAGGGCCATGAGGTCTCGAGACGTCTCGACGCCGTAGTCCTTGAGCGCGCCCTCGGAGACCCCGAGCGCCTTCGCGATCTTCTCGAGCAGCTCCGACTTAACCGCGCGGATGCCGCTAGCGGGCGCTGCGCGACTCCATGAAGGGGCTGGCGGAGCGGCTCCTCGCCGCGTGCGACGCCGACGAGCTAGACGACAACCTTCAGAAACAGCTCGCCCTGGTCATGGAGATCTTCAACGGCCTCGGCGAGGCGCCACCGCCCGGAAGGCGCGCAAAGCACGAGAAAGGGCCCAGCGACGACCTCTTCGGGATGTCGCGGCGCTGATCCCAGGCCGCGATTGGGAGACGCAACCGCTTCCGGATGCACGCGCGCGTGCCGGCGCGGCGAGGGACCGCAGGCGCGATGCGTGGGCGACCAAGGCAATCAGAGGCAATTTGATGAAAAAAGTATATACTATTTTCATCAAAAAGGAGGAACGCTATGACAGAAGCAGAGGCCATCGCCAAGCGCATAGAGAGCTTCGGCGCCGGCAGGGCCTTCACGGCCGCCGACTTCTCCGACGTCGCAGGCCGACGCAATGCCGCCAACGCGCTCGGGCGCTTGCACGCAAAGGGAGGGATCGCCCGCGCCATCCGCGGCGTCTACTACGTGCCGGAGCGCAGCGCGCTCATGGGCACCGAGGTGCCGGCCAGCGCCGACGAGGTCGTGCGCGCCGTCGCCCGTGCCAACAAGTGGATCGTCGCACCGTCCGGCGACGCGGCGCTCAATGCGCTGGGCCTCGACACGCAGGTGCCCGCAAAGCTCGTCTACGTCAGCAGCGGTCCGTACAAGCGCTACGAGTACGGGCCGTACGATATCGAGCTCCGGCACCGCGCCAACCGCGACCTGCTCGACTGCTCGCAGCTCACCTGCACCATCGTGCAGGCCCTCAAGGCGCTCGGACGCGAGAACGTGGGCGACGAGGAGATCGGAACGCTCGCGCGCAACCTCACGGAAGAGCAGGTCGGCTCGTTCCTGGAAGAGTCGGCGGGGCTCACCTCCTGGGTTGCCGACGCCGCGAAGAAGATATGGGGGGCGAAGCATGGACAGGATGTTAGCGTCAATACTTTTTTCACCATTTCCGCCAATGTATCTTCGCCGATCGCGCCACCGTAGTTTCGCCGATCCCGCCAACGCGGATGCGCCGCTTCCGGCTAGCCCCGCCCCTCCTTCCCGTCGTCGCCGCCGAGCGACACGTCCTTCAGGCGGTACGACCGCCCGGTTATCTTTATGAGCGCGCAGTGGTGGCACAGCCTGTCGGCGATCGCGCTCGCCGTGACGTTGCTGCCGAACACGTCGCCCCACCGGCCGACGGGCACGTTGGTCGTCACGACGGTGGAGCGCTTCAGCGCGTAGCGCCTGTTGACCAGCTGGAACAGCAGGTCGGCGCCCTCCTTGCCGATGTCGAGGTAGCCGAGCTCGTCGATTATCAGCAGGCTGCAGTGCTCGTAGAACCTCATCCTGCGCGCCAGCGTCTCCTTCGCCGAGGCGTGCTTGAGGTCCTCGACCAACCGCGAGCAGTCCGCGAAGTACACCTGCTTGCGCGCCATCACCGCCTCGTAGCCTATCGCTATCGACAGGTGGCTCTTGCCGACGCCCGGGCTGCCCACCAGCACCACGTTGTCGCCGCGCTCCACGAACTCGAGCGTGGCCAGCTCCTCGACCAGCCCGCGCGGCACGCTGGGCTGGAACGACCAGTCGAAGTCGGCGAGGGTCTTGATGAAGGGGAAGTTCGCCATCCTCATGCGCCTGTCGTCGTCGGAGCGCCGCTTCGCCGCGATCTGCGCGTCGGTGAGCTCGAGCATCGCAGTGACCAGGTCCTTCTCCCCGTCGGCCACGAGCCTGACGTACTCGGGCACCGACGACGCCATGCCGCCGAGCCCCAGCTCCTCCAGGTTCGCCGCGAGCCTGTTCAGGGGGCTGGCCTGCGCCGCCGCGCTCACAGCGAGCCCCCGACCGAGTCGAGCAGGCCGAGGTTGGCCGCCGCGGCCGCCTCGATGTCGCCGGCAGCGTCGCCGAACCAGCGCTTGCCGGCCATGGCCTCGGCGTAGTGCGCCGGGTCGTAGGCCGGCCCTCCGGCCTGGTGGGTGGCCACGAGCTCGCCGCCGACGTAGCAGTCCATCGCGCCGCCCGGCATGACCACGATGCGGGCGGCCTTGCCGATGCAGCGCCGCGGCACCGACATCTTCTCGCCGTGCGCCGACACCAGCATCGTGGCCGGCACCTTGGCGACGCGGACGACGTCGCCCATGGCCTCCTCCAGGGCGCGCGCGTTGCCTATCGGCAGCAGCGCGTCCTTCTCGTCCATGAACAGGGCGCACGGCGGCATGCCGGTGGTCTCGTTGACCTCCGAGTTGCTGCGCTCCTCGATGCGCGCGATTATCCCGTCGACGTCCTCCCAGCCGCCGAAGTCGCCCTGGTAGGCCATGAGCCTCGACAGGAAGCGGTTGGACGACTCGACCTTGCCCTTGGTCTGCGGGCTTCGCGGGCGGCACAGCTTCAGCTCGAAGCCCGCGTCCTTGGCGAACGACCACGCGCGCTCGACGCGCACGCGCCTGCCGCCCTTGAGCGACACGAGCGCCGACATGTTGTCGGTGACCCACTCCCTCGGCACCCCGCCGAGGCGCACGATGGTGAGGTACATGCACCTCACCAGGTCGTCGGCCGTCCGCGAGCCCGACCTGATGTACACGTGCCTGCGGGAGTACCCGAGCGTCGCGGCGAACACGTTGAACTCGAACGGTTCGCCGTCGCGGTTCGCCATCCTCACCGACTCCTTCCAGTCGAACTGCAGCTGCAGCCCGGGCGGCGTCTCGAACCTAGGATGGGGCTCGGCGCCCCCCTCCGGGCCGATGGCGATGCCGCTCTTGCGCATGAACTGCGTGAACGCGCTGTAGCCCGCCAGCCCGTCGTCCGGGTAGCGGTGCAGCAGCCACTCGTGTATGCCCTTCTTGGTCACGCCCGGCAGCGCCGCCTTCGACTCTATCTCGGCGAGGTGCGCGTCGAACGACCCCGTCTTGTCGCGCCTGCCGTCGGGCGGCTGGCAGCCGTCCGCCCTCCAGTACGCCGCCACGGTGTGCCTGTCCTTGCCGTAGCGCCTCGCTATGTCGCTGAAGTTGGGCTTGATGCCCGATTCCCTGTACATGTTCAGCTCCCCGATCATGTTGCCTCCCACGACCGGCTCCTTCCGAACGCCTTTCTCTGGCCGGAAATGAGCGTATGCCGCGGTCCGTTGGTCGAATTGGTGAAAATGCGTTGGCACGATTGGCGGGTATGCGGTGGCGCGAATGGTTAAAGTACGCTAGCGAAAATGGTTGGTTTTACAGTAGCGCTAACACAGGATCGCTAGGGCCTCGACCGACGAGCGCAGGCTGGTCTTCGAGGCCGCCGCGCAGAGGATGGCGCTTGCGCCGGCCGTCGTCGAGAAGGACTTCTGGGTGTGCTACACCTTGGACCACCTTTTCCGCAGAAGCGGCTTCGCAGAGTCCATGGTGTTCAAGGGCGGCACGAGCCTGTCGAAGGCCTTCGGGCTCATCGAGCGCTTCTCGAAGGACATCGACCTCATACTCGATTGGCGACTCCTGGGCTACGGCGAGGACGAACCGTGGGAGCCGCGCAGCAACTCGGCGCAGGAGCGGTTCAAGGCCGAAAGCATCGAGCGCACGAACGCCTTCCTGGCCGACGCCTTCGCCCCGAAGTTCAGGGCCGCGCTCTCCGAGTCCCTCGGCGCCGAGGCGTCCGTCAGTGCGGGGCCGAGGAGGAGACCGTGTACTTCGACTACCCGCGCTCCTACGAGTCGGCGGGCACACTCGACACCATCAAGCTGGAGATAGGACCCATGGCGGCATGGTCGCCCTCCGAGGAGGCGGCGATAACCCCGTATGCGGCGGACGTGGTTCCGTTCGGGCCCGAGCTGTCGACCACGGTGCGCACCGCGAGTCCCGAGCGCACGTTCTGGGAGAAGGCCACCATCCTGCACCAGGAGGCCAACAGGCCCGAGGGCAAGGCCATGCCCAGGCGCTACTCCCGCCATTACTACGACATGTACCGCCTCGGCCACTCGTTCGTGCTCGGCCGCGCCGTAGCGCAGCCCGGCCTCCTCGAACAGGTCGTCAGGTTCAAAGAGAAGTTCTACCGCACGCCGTGGGCCAAGCTGGCCGACGCGAGGCCCGGCACGCTCAGGCTCGCCCCTCCAAAGGGCAGGCTCGACGAGTTGGCTGTCGATTACGCCTCGATGAGGCCGATGCTGTTCGGCAGCTACCCGAGCATCGATGAGATAGTCGCCTACATGGCGGAGCTCGAGGAGACCATCAACGGGCTAAGCTGATCAAGGGCGCCCCAATTCCGGGCGCCTGCCAGAATCGACGAGGCGGAGCGAGCAACGCGACGGCTTCCCCGCCGAGAGCGGAGCGTTCCTTTTTAACGGGCGGCGTTGAGAACAGGCTCTTGCCCCTCGGCATAAAAGACTTAACAGCTCGCACTGGTCATGGAGATATTCAACGGGCTCGGCGAGGCCCCGCCATCGGGAAAGCGCGCAACGCGCGAGAAGAACTCCAGTGACGACCTCTTCGGGATGTCGCGGCGCTAACGTAAATAGGAAGGTGAAATAAGGAGCAAACAGCCAGACCAGGAGGCAGGTGGATACGGGAGGTGTTGGCGAAGCGCAGTAAAAGATCGCGCTGATGGGCAAAGTCAACTTCGTATCCCGCTCTTCTCTCGGTACGGCCCTTCTATATCCTCATACACCATGCGTTCAGCCACTTCTCGTCTGAACGACCGGGGCGTACGTCGGACGTGACACCGATGCGGTCGACGGTCAGGTCCTCGACGTTGTCGATGAGGCGGCGGAAGGAATGCTCAGTCATGTCGGTGAACCAGCGGCCGTTGCGCATGCCGTCGTGGTCGCCGATCTTGAAGCTGAGGTAGAAGCGGCCGCCCGGCTTGAGCGCGGCGGCGTATTTGGCGACGATGGCGGGCAGTTCTGCGGCAGGCACGTGAAGCAGGCTGCTGCAGGCCCAGATCCCGTCGTATGCACCCCTGGGCTCGAAATCGGCGAATGTCGCGTGCTCCACCCTCAAGCCGGTGAGCTCGCTTGCGGCCTTGACCATCTCGGCGCTGCCGTCGACCGCGTCGACCGCGAAACCCGCCTTGAGGAAAGCCAGGGAGTCGCGTCCGCTGCCGCAGCCCAGGTCCAGGATGCGGCCGCGCTCGGGCAGCATGTCCGCAAACGTCTTCTGCAGCGCGCCGAACTCGATGTTCGCTGTGTCCGCTATGAACTTCTTCGCGTTGCCATCGTAGTAGCCGATGGTCTCCTCCGTGGCGGTCATGCTCTTCCTTCCTAGAACGCGGGCGCTTCGTGCTCCTCCGTCTTCCAACGTTGGCCTGGTAAAAGGTCCGTTGCGATTCTATCAACCTTCTTCAGGTATTTCCAGCGCAGCTGCGGCGTCTCCCCGGTCTGGGCGGTGAGCGTCTCGCGCAGGGGGTGGTGGCTGCCGATGAGGTACTCATTGCGCCGGTTGAGCCACACGTGCGGCTAATTTCCCAACCGTCATAAGATCCTGATCGGGCTCTTTGCTGTCTTGACCAATAGGTTTGCACATCATTGCCTCTTCGTAACACGGTATCCATCATATTTTTTCCGATGACGCTACGTCGTTGTCAAGAATGAGCGCGAAAAAAATTCGATGGCGGAAGATTGCGGCGCTCCCTCGGAAAAGGAGGACGGCGAGACATACAGCAAGCTCTTCGGCGGCATCAGCGCCTTTAAGAAGAACTGGCTGAAGCAGGCTCGACGAAAGAGGATGGGTTCGGAGCCTCCGTTCCCAATATTCAAGTGATTTTTATGGTTCGATTAGTGCGCCTCGGCGCTATCGGGACGCACTGTCGTCTATCAAGCAAAGCGATCGCGAATTGGTTCATACAGGTTGATCAGCAGTCCCCGATAGTCCGGACACCAAGACTCCAAATGTTCAACCACGTCGCCCAAATCGAATCGCGCAAGAAAGCGCGCCTCCTCCAGCAGTTGGGCAAGCCACGCCTCGACGTAATCCAGGCCCCTCAGCTCCTCGGAAACAGGAGCGCTCAACGGGTAGTCGATGCTGCAAGGGACTTGATGCGCGCCGAAGAACGTGTCGTAGCAGCCGGGAAGTCTCTCGATGCTGGCAAGCGTGTCCCTCAGCGCGATGTTGCGAAATGGAGGCATAGTCACCACCACCTGGCGCCAAAGACTCATGACCTCCGGGATGCGAGATTCCAGCAGCTTTCGCCTTTCGGTCCAAGCCCCCACCACGTCCTCCGACTCCAGAAGAGATACCGCCGCCTCGGGCTCTTCGCCGAAGAAGCCCAACACGTACAGCACCGACTCTGCCAAGTCGTAGCCTTCTTGCTGGGACACGCTGGAGGATCCCCCAAGGTATACAGCTGGCAGACGTGAGTCATCAGCACGGCGAATCCCCGCATCGCCCGCTCGGAGCTAAAGCCGTCCAGGCTCAACAAGGCATTAGTCACAGTCTTCACCCCAACGTTCGCCATACCATCCGTCGGCAGTCACGTCGTCGAGCCACTCATCGGGATCCCAGCGATAAAGCAGACCGTCCTCGTCCGCGATCTCATACGCTCGCATGCCCTCGCAAGACGAGAGGCCGTCCTTCGACAACGAAAGAGCCAGCCCCACGTCACCAGCCGCCTCGCCGTCGAAGCACTCCCGCAGCGCTTCGACAATCTCCTGGTCGGCCACCTGCGCAGGCAGATCATCGCGCAGCTCGTAGAACGACTCGACGAGATCCATCAAAGTATTCGCAGCGTTGCCCGTAAAGTAAGCGGAATCCGAAAACGCCCGAATCAGCCGCGCCGACACCCCTTCCCCGAAGCAAATCCGACCGCTTTCCGTCAGGCAAGCTGCTTCGGCCTGAACGACCTCCTCGACTTCCCGGTTGGAGAGATTGCAGCCCGCATCCCGCATCGCCCCGATAAACCCAATTCGCGCCATCGCTTCAAACATGCGCATCACCCTTTCCGAAAAACCAGATAAGGCTTAATACCCGAAAACCAGGCGAAAAGGCAGTCTGCAATTATGCTTTGGAACGTGGTAATGTGCGAAAAGAATTATCCGCGGCGCCTTGTATGAGGCTTGCCCAAAAATGGCGCGAATACGCAGGCCCGAAGGATGAACGCCTCGAGACCGAGAATGCGAAAATTTACAAGCTCGGATTCATGCTGCTATCGTTCGGCATGCTCACGCTGCTTGTGTATCAGATCATGGCGCAGCAGGTTGCGTGGGTACACGATGGCGCCGATGAGACGTTTCGTCTCTTCTCAAATCCCGTCGACGCCGTCATGTACGCATGGCTTTTCATCGTGATGCTCATCTGCGCTGTGCTGCAAACGCGCAAGGGCTATGTCGATACCAACCGCTTCGGACAGACCGAGCGCATTCCCGTGGGTTACTTCCTGCTTATCTCGAGCATCACCGGCATCGCAAGCACACTTGCCATCGCCGCCATGCGCTCCATCGCCGAAATGCAGCTTGTACCAATCGATGGCGTCTTTTGGGGTGCAAACTTGGCAACGGGCGCGGTATTCGGCGTGGTCATCTTCGCTGCCGTATTCGGTGCGCTTTGCTTAGCATTCTTCGAGGCGAAGCGACATCGTGCGAAAATCGAAGCAAAACTCGATTCCGCCGAAAACCTGTAACGCAAAGGACGCCAATCGGTCATCGAACGGGGGAAACGAACATCTCGACAAGATTATAAACTGCGCAAGCACAAAGAGCCCTCCCATCTGGGAAGACTCTTTGGCGTCGATACTCCCATCTGCATGACCTTGCAAACTGCTCAATAATTCACGGCCTTCCGACTTGCGATGTCTGTTACTTGGCCGGGATGATCTCGATCCACTGGCCATCGGGATCGGCGATGAAGTAAATACCCATGCGGGGATTCTCACGAATGATGCAACCCATCTTCTCGTGGAGCTCGTGGAAGGCCTCGAAGTCGTCCACAGAAAAGGCGATGTGAGTATCCTTGCCGCCGTTGTCGTAAGGCTCGGCCTGACCGCGGTTCCAAGTGAGCTCGATTTCGAAAGGGGCCTCATCGTTTGCCATGAAGGTGTTGGTCCAAGACCCGTCCTCGGGGCCCATCTCTCGCACCACCTTGAAGCCAAGCGCCTCTTCGTAGAACTTGATGCTCGCTTCCTTGTCCAGCACATGAGTGCAGCGATGCACGAACTTTGCTTTCATGCTGTATCTCCTTGTGATTCCGGTGTCAGTTTTGAGTATTGTCCTATTATCCATCGACCTTATTCGCGCATATTCGGCTGATCGACAGAAAAGTCAAAGCCCACCGCCGCCGAAATCGATTCACCGTCCCGAGCTCCTTTTTCAAATTCTCGGTAGCTTTTGAAGAGTAAAGCCAAGCCGATTGGCCGCCCAGCCACCAAAAGAGCATCACATGGAAATCCCTAGCACTCTGTGCAGCAACCTACACGACTTCGCATTTTGCCCCGAGCCCTGCTATGACCGCCTGGTCGACCTCGCCGACCCTGAGGACTGGGGCCTTAACAACCGCGTTCTCAAAAACTACCTGTCGTTCTCGTTTAGCCGCGCAGTGTTCCTTACCAAGCGCGACGCGAGCCAGACCGCGCCGTCCAACCTGCCATTGGTGTTCGACGACGGCCGCTGCCTGTTCAACACCGGCCTGTACACACGCCGCTACGAGAATATCTACGGCCTGTTCGAGCCCAACGCCAAGCCCGATGCGCGCCAGCACTGGTTTTTGAAAGGCTTCTTCAAAGAGAGCGACCCCATGCTGGTCGCCTTCGAGTACCTTCCCTGCCACGCGCACCTGCCTCGCAATTGAGATGGTCTACAATAACGCGCGTCTTATCTACCGTCCCGAGACCTCCTGGATTAAGCGGTAGCGACCGGCTCAACTGCGAGGTTGCGCTTCATTTGGCGCACGGGGCAAGCCTTGCGCCAGCAGATTGGCTGATGAGCACAAAGAACCCGCTATGTCAGACAGACCACCCTAGCTTAGGAACAACATGAAGCCGATAGCGCACATCCGCACCGACCTGCCGCAGAAGTTCGGGATACCCCGCAACAGCTTTCTCGCGCCCCATCTGCGAGGACGCATCGTATTCGAGCCCGAATACGCACTCGAGTCGGCCGTTGCGGGCATCGAGGGCTTCTCTCATCTCTGGCTGATCTGGCAATTCGAGAACGGCGTGCCAGGCGGAACCGCCGACGACATCGCCGCCGATTATGCAGCGTCTAGCAGGAACGGGGCAAACGCCAGATGGTCGCCGACCGTGCGACCCCCGCGACTGGGCGGCACCGAGCGGGTGGGCGTGTTCGCATCGCGCAGCCCCTTTCGCCCGAATCCGCTGGGCTTGAGCTGCGTGAAGCTCGATCGGGTGGAACGAACCGACGCCGGGCCCGTGCTCCACGTCCTCGGGGCCGATTTGCGGGACGGCACGCCGATCCTCGACATCAAGCCCTATATCCCCTTCGCCGACTGCCATCCCGACGCCCGCGGCGGATGGATCGAAGACGCGCCGTGGCACGAGCTTGCGGTCGATTTCCCTGACCAGCTTCGCAAATCGATCGAGGAAGACAAGCTCGCCGGCCTCGTCGAGGTGCTGAGGCAAGACCCGCGGCGCGCGGGAAGCAAGCACGACCCCTCGCGCGTGTACCATCTCGCCTACTCCTCGCACGATGTCGCCTTCACCGTAGATGGGGACGTGTTGCACGTCGTTTGCGTGAGTTAAACTCCGCCCTCCCACACGTCTTCCCAGCGGAGAGCACGTCACACCTCGCGTTCGTTGGGCTCCTGCAGCAGACTCCATTTCTCGCGGCCCAGATGCGCGAAGCGCTCGGTGCGCCGTGGCTCGGTGCACACGCCGTCGACCAGGGGGCAGTCGACGCATGCGCGGCATCAAACAAGTTGCTACCAAGCGAAATGAGGACTACAGCCAGTTGGTGGTCAAGAGAACGAGTTGTGCGCTCTCCTCTTCATCCCATTCCTAAATGGGCGAGTTCGCGACCTGGCCTTTTACCAGCAAAGACGCCACGACCGACCTCCCAAGGCCCGAAAACACCGGTTTTTCGCGATCGGAACGTCGCACAACTCTTTCAAATGACCACGGACTCGGGGTTTTGCTCGCCGAGAAGGCGCCATTTGGGGCACCCCGCCATCACCTCTAGGGAAGCGCCGATTAACTGAGGTTCTATCTTCCCGACGCGCCCCGCCGCCGATTTTTCGCGAACGCTAGGCCGCTGCCGGGCCCTGGGCGCCGTACTGCTGCTGCTCGACTTCGCGCGCGGTCGCACATGGACGCGCATCGGATACGGCGTGCTGCTCGAGGGAATCGCGCCGATTTGCCTCGCCATCGGCATATGCGGGTTCTTCCTGCCCGTGCTGCTGTTCGGCCTGGAAGCGCCCCATCTTCCCACGGGGTTCTCGTGCGTGCTCACCGCATTCGAGCTGCCTGCGGGTCTTCTGGTCGCCACAATCGCGCGAGGCGGGAAAGCGGGGCTGCTCCCCAACGCTCAAAGGTCACGCGCTCATCAGTTTCCAGCTTCCGTCCACAATTCATAACTTTATAGTTATAAGTTTTCCAAAAATCAATATTAGAGCGCAAGCATCAGGAGGGCTACAATGCAAGGCTGCTGATATTGAAAGACGCCGCATGCCCGTTCCCAACGAGATGCCCGCGCCGCAATTCGTCGAGGAGAAATGATGATTTCACAAGTTCTTGAAGCGGTCATGCTGCTCTGCTTCGGCCTTTCGTGGCCGACCAACGCCTACAAAAGCTACAAAGCGCGCACGGCGGCGGGCACCAGCTGGCAGTTCATCATGCTGATCACGCTGGGTTATTTCGCGGGCATCGGAGCGAAGTTCGCCTCGGGCGAGCTGAACTGGGTGCTCGCCATCTACTTTTTGAATCTGGTGTTCCTTGCCGGCAACTGGGCGGTCTACTTCCGCAACCGTGCGCTTGACAAGGCACGTATCGCCGAGGCCAAAAACGACATGGCGACCGATCGCGAAGTGAACGCCGGCGACATGCTGAAGACCCTCGTGTTCGCGACGGACGGATCCACCGAATCGCTTGAAGCCATCAAGTACGCCACGCATTCGCTCGACATGAAGAAGGCGAAGAACATCGAAGTGCTCGCCGTTGCTTCCGCAAACACCGACGCAAGCCGCTTTGCCGCGAGCACGGCCGCGAACCAGGCAATCGAGCAGATGAAGGAACTCGGCATCGAAGCCGAGGCAGCGACCCGCAACGGCGAGCCCGCAGCGGAGATCATCAGCGAGGCGCACGAGAAAGACGCCGAGCTCATCATCATGGGCAGCCGCGGCCTTTCGGGCATAAAGCAGGTTCTGCTCGGCAGCGTAAGCCGCAAGGTGAGTGAGAACGCAAGCTGCCCCGTGCTAATCGTCCGCTAGCTAACGTTTTCTTTCGGGAAGGCGCCAATCCGACGTAAAGCCACATCGCAAGGCGGCGTTTCACGGCACCCCGTGCCTTCGCAGGAGCGCGACATGCAATGCGCTCCTGCGAAGGCACGGGGTGCGCTATACTTTCGCGCATGGCAAGCTACAAGCATATTCCCCACGGGTTCGACCCCGTATTCGACGAGCGCTCGCGCATCCTCGTGCTGGGGTCGTTCCCCTCGGTGCTCTCGCGCGCAAACGCGTTCTATTACGGCAACCCTAGAAACCGCTTTTGGCGCGTTATCGCCGCCGCGTGGGATGATACCGTGCCACCGAACGAGGGCGAGACGAACTCGAGCGGCGCGCCTGCAACGCTCGAGCAATCTATCGACGCGAAGCGCAGCTTGCTGCTCGCGCACGGCATTGCCCTCTGGGACGTCATCGAAGAATGCGACATCAAGGGATCGTCTGACGCGAGCATCAAAAACGTCGTGCCCGCACACATCGAGCGCATCACCGAACGCACGCGCATCGAGGCCGTCATCTGCAACGGCGCCACGGCGGGACGTCTCTACAAGCGCTATCTGCAGTGGAAGGTGGGACTTGCCGCCCACCTGCTGCCATCGACGAGCCCCGCCAACGCCGCGTGGAGCGACGAGCGGCTCATCGAGCGCTGGAGCGCGGAGATCGCATCCATTCGAAAAGAGCTGGCGACAGCTGATGCGATGCGCAAGGAGAGCGAGGCGAAGGCGGCTGCAGGCTGCCCAGATGCCGAGGGCGGCGCGAGTTCGGCCGGCGCTCCCGAAGATAACGCGAGCGCCGATAGCCGCACAGCAAAGAGCAAGGCTTGCCAACGCGGGGGCATTGTTTCCTATGCAGTTGCGAAAACCACCGCTCCGCCTGCGTCAACGTACGCCGTGCACAAATCGATGCAGGGCAACAAGCGCGCCGACACCAAACCCGAGCTTTTGGTGCGCGAACGCTTGCGCAAAACCGGGCTGGGCGGCTACCGCCTGCAATGGAAGGTCGCGGGGCGGCCCGACATCGCTTGGCCGGGCAAGAAGGTCTGCATCTTCGTGAACGGGTGCTTTTGGCACCGCTGCCCGCATTGCAATCCTTCGGTACCAAAGAAAAACGTGGAATATTGGACGGCGAAGTTCGAGCGCAATGTTGAGCGCGATCGAGAGAGCATCGCTGCCCTTGAAGCCGCCGGCTGGCGTGTGCATGTGGTGTGGGAATGCGAGCTCAAGAAGAAAACGCGCGAGGCCACGTTCGCGAGACTTCTTCCTGAATTGGCTTGTGAACTAGGGAAAGAACTACTTGGCGACGCAACGGCGAAGGATGCGCCCTGTGCGGAAAACTCGCCCGTCAAGAAGTGCGCGGTCGATACGCGGGCGGCGCAAGCAACGCCAACGGCGTCGACAACCGCATCGGGCGCAACGGCGCGAGCTGCATCGCCCGACGAGATTTCCAAGCCCTATTACCTCTATGTGCTCGAATGCGGCGACGGCACGCTCTACACCGGCTACACCCCCGACGTCGAGGCGCGTCTCGCGCAGCATCGGACGGGCACGGGCGCGAAGTACACACGCGGGCGCGGTCCCTTGAAACTTCTCGCATGTGCCGAGTTCGCCACCAAGCACGACGCCATGAGCGCGGAATATCGCTTCAAGCGCCTCTCTCGCAACCAAAAAGACACCCTGCTCGCCCACGCAGGCGCGCGCGACGAGAAGGAGTTCGCCGCCCTATTGAGAGAAGAGCTCTTCGGGTGATCGGGCGCCCTTGCGCGCCGCAAGAGAGCTCACGACATACGGCCCGATCGCACCCGCCAGCACAAGAGCCGCGCCCGCCATTTGCAGAGGGGCGAGCGCCTCGCCCAGCACAACCGCCGCGAGAACGATTCCCATGATCGGCTCAATGTAGTCGCAGACCACAACCATATGAGCCGGCAGCACGTTGATGGCGGGAAAATACAGATAGCACCCAAACCCGGTGTTCAGCAGGCCAAGAACCAGGACAAAGGGCCAATCAGCCGCGCTCGGAGCGGGCAGCTCGCCCTGCGTTGCCATAACGAACGCGAAGGCCACGGCGAATGCGGCGATAAGCTGCACGGCGGAATGCACCAGGCTTTCGAGCCCGCGCGCCTGCTTGTTCAGAAGAACCATCGCCGCATAGGCAACCGCCGTCATAACCGCGCAGGCGATTCCGCGAAGCGACATCGTCGCCCCTAAAACACCCTGCACGTTCACAAGCGCCACGCCGACGAGCACCACGGCAAGCCCTGCGACCTTCGAAGGCGACACGCGCTCCTTCAGAAGAAGCGGCGCGAGCGCCATGACCGCCACCGGGCCCACGCAGTAAATGACGGAGGTGAGCCCGACGCCGATTTCCCAGTATGCCTCATATTGGAAGAGCCAGCTTATGCCCATGGCAACGCCCGACAAGGCGATGAGGAGCACATCCCGCAAGCGGCTCGAGCGCAATAGGGCGCGCGCCGTCGCCCCCACGACGGCCCTCGTTCCAACGGAGCGGCATCGCTTCAGCGCGGCGCGCGCCTGGCGTCTTCGAACAACGACAAGCAGCACCGAAAGCAAAAGCGCACCGAAAAACGTGCGGAGCAAAACCACCGAGCTCGAGGCAAGCGCTATTTGACTTGCAACGATTCCGTTCGTACCAAAAAGCAGGAGCGATGCCAAGTATCGCCGCGCATGAGTGTTCGTTTCGTCCGCCACGCCACCACTACCCTCTCGCTAATCGTCGACCAATCTCTCCTTTTCATCGTAGCTGGCTATCATTCATACTTGTCTTGCATATTATTACTTTATAAGATGCGTAATAGGCATACAATAGAGCCGTACTGGCAGATTGGAGTGCTCATGGACGGCAGCATCCTGCGCTATAGAGCGTTTATCTTAACCGCCGAACTCGGGAGCTTCACCCGCGCAGCCGATGCGCTCGCCTACTCGCAGCCGCAGGTCAGCCGCATGGTTGCCGAACTTGAATCGGAATGGGGCGTGCAATTGCTCGATCGATCGCGTGCGGGTGTCATGCTTACATCCGAAGGAACGCAGCTTCTCCCAGCCGCCCGAGCCATCGTGTCCGCGCAAGACGAGTTCCGCGTGCAGGTCGACGAAGTGCGCGGCTTGGCTTCGGGCATCATCCGCATCGGAACGTTCTCGAGCATCGCAACGCATTGGCTCCCCAACATCATCCGTGCATTCCAGCGCGACTATCCCGGAATGGACTACGAGCTCTTCTTGGGCGACTACACCGAAATCGAACAAGCACTCATGAAGGGCCGCATCGACTGCGGATTTCTTCCCCTTCCCGCAAACCCCGCCTTTAAGGTTCGAGAAGTCGAGCGAGATGAACTCTTCGCCGTCCTCCCGGAAGGGCATGCCCTCGCCGAACTCGATTGCGTCGCCCCAGCTCAACTGGCAAAGGAATCGTTTCTTTTGCTCGAGAAGGACCGCAATACCGGCGTCTCCGAGGTCTTCGAGCGAGCGCAGGTCGAACTCAAGCCGCATGTCACGCTCTGGGACGACTACGCCATCATGTCGATGGTGGAAAGCGGTTTAGGGGTGAGCGTGCTGCATGGGCTCATCCTCAAGCGAATCCCCTATCGCGTTGTCACGCGCCCGCTCAGCCCGAGGTCGTTCCGCACCATCGGCTTCGTCGTGAAAAAAGGAAGCGCCATACCGCTTTCGGTACAGCGCTTCGTCCATTACCTCGCCTATCGCGACGAGGGAACTCGTAATGTCAAAGGAAATCGGTAAGGCGCCTCCGCATTTGCCGAGCGCCCACCCCATCTGCCGCCCAGGTGAGTCCAGGCAGGCAAAATGCGCGCCTACTCGAAGTCGTAGAGGCCCTTCGTCGCTTCCTGGAACGCGGCGTAGATTTCCATCGCCACACCCTCGTCTTCCACCAGCTCAAAGGCGGAAGGCTGGTCGTCCTCGTCGAACTCGACGGCCTCGAGAATTACCACCTCGCCGGAAGAAAGGGCAGGCTCCTCGTCGCTTACCGGGAAGAACACGCCGTAGCGATGGCCGCCATGCAGAAGCAGACCCAGAAACTCGAGCGTGGTCGCATCGCCCTTGGAATCCTCGAAGTTGAGCGTCAGGCCCTCCTCGACGGGCGGGCAAAAATTAGGATTCGAACCTTCGCGCATGACGCGCTCCTCTCTTCTCACGCACCGGGGTGCGGCGCTAGTTCTTGGCGTAAGTATAAAGCGAGCCCCCGCCGTATCGTGCGAGGGCCCGCAAATCAATCGCATCAGCGCAAACCGGCAAATCGCTCCGCGCTACTTCTTCCGCTTGCGTTCAGCGCGCGAGGGCTTCTTCTTGCCGAAGTCGGGCGACACGGCCGCATCGTGAGGCGACATCGCGGGAGTCACGCTTGCCGCACCCTCGGCGACAGGCGCGGTCGCCTGCGCCTCACCAGCACCGGCACCCGCGGCCGCAGCAGCGGGAGCAGCCGTGCCCGGAAGGCGATTGAGGAACCAGCGCTGCACATCGGTGCCGTACTTCTTCTGCAGCTTCTTGAAGCGCGGCTCGTGGGTCTTCCAGATGACGTAGAGCGGCGTCGCGATGGCGTAGGACGAGTAGCAGCCGCACACAAGGCCGATCGTCATGGCAAGCGCGAAGTCCTTCAGCGTCTCGCCGCCGAACAGCAGCATCGCCACAACCGGGATGAGCGAGGTGATCGAGGTGTTGAGCGAACGCACCAAAACCTCGTTCACCGAGTGGTTCGCCATGGTGGCGAAGGTGCACTTCACCGAGTCGTCCTTCATGTTCTCGTTGATGCGGTGGAACACGACGACCGTATCGTAGAGCGAGTAGCCCAAGATGGTGAGCAACGCTGCGATGGTGTTCGGCGTGATCTCGCGCCCTACCAGCACATAAACGCCGATGACGATGACGAGGTCGTGCAAAAGCGCAACGACCGCCGTCACGCCCATCTTCGGGTCGCGGAAGCGAACCGAAATGTAGGCGATGATCAGCAAAAGCGAGATGAAGAACGCGATTGCCGAGGACTGGATGACGCTCGCGCCCCAGTCGGGGCCGATCGTGGTGACCTCGAAGCTGTCGGTCGACCAACCGAAGGTGTCGGCCACCTTGTTCGCCGTCACCGTCGCGTCCTCAGCCGACGTCGTGGTGGTGCGCACGAGGAAGCCCGGTTCGCCATCCGCCGTGGTGGTCTGGATGACCGCGTCGGGCTCGCCCGCCTCGGTGAACGCGTCGCGCATCTGCTCGGTCGTGACGTCACCCGTCCCGTGGAAGGTGGCCGATGTGCCGCCGACGAACTCAATGCCGAAGTTCATGCCGCGCACACCGATGATGATGGCGACGAGCACCATCGCGCAGCAGGCAATGGTGAGGAAAATCTTCTTGAAGCCCAGAAGGTTGATGTCAAGCTTGATGAAGCGCCCGTGCACGTCCTTGCGGGAAGCCGCCGGCTTCTCGCCCTGGAAGTAAGGCACAGCCTCGATGCAGTCCTCAACGCCCCAGAACTTAGGATGCTTCGCAATGAGCTTCGGGGCGAGAAGGCGGATGATCGGCGCCTTGAACAGAAGCATCATGACGATGTCGCACACGATGCCCAGGGCAAGCGTCATGCCGAAGCCCTTAACCGAGGCGCTCGCCAGGAAGAACAGCGTGAGGGCGGAAACGAGCGTCACCAGGTCGGCGTCGATGGAGGTCAAGATGCCGTGGCGTACGCCCGTGATGGACGCGGCGCGAACGCTTCTGCCCATGCGGATTTCCTCGCGGAAACGCTCGAGCGTCAGGATGGAGGAGTCGGCCGCCATACCGATGGTCAAAACGACGCCGGCGATGCCCGCCATAGAAAGGCTGAACAGGCCGAACGCAGAAAGCAGCGCGAGGATACCCAGGTAAATCGCCGCGAACACGGCCATCGCCGCCGCGGTGATGATGCCGAGCCCTTCGTAGAACACGAGCAGGTACAGCATGACGACTACCAGGCCGATGAGCGCCACGAGCACGCCGGACTGTAGCGCATCCTGGCCGAGCGTCGGGCCGACGACCTGACTTTGCGCGTATTCGAAGCTCACGGGCAGCGAGCCGGACTCGAGCACGGTCTTCATCTGCTTGGCGGCGTCGAGGGTATAGCCGCCGGTGATGGAAACGTTGCCGTCGGAGATGACGGACTGCACGGCGGGGGCGGACTGCACTTCGCCGTCGAGGATGATGACGATCTGGCCCTTGGTGGGGGCGAGGTCTTCAGTTGCCTCGGCGAAGGCCTTCGTGCCCTCGGAGTCGAGACGCAGGTTGACCGCATAGTCGGTCGAGGTCTGGGAAGCCTGGCCGACGTCAACCTTCTCAAGGTTCGAGCCGGTGATAATCGGCGTGTACGTGCCCTCTTCGACCTTGAGGTGCTGCACCTCTTCGCTCGGGAAGGAATTGCCGAACGCGTCGGTCACCGTGCCCTGCGTGCCGTATTGGCCGTTCTGAATCTTCGTCTTCACGTCGGAATCGGTGAAGGAGTCGAGGCGGGCGAATTCCAGCTTGCCCGTCTTGCCGATGGTGTTGAGCGCTTCTTCAGTGTCGGATAGGCCAGGAATCTGCACAAGGATCTGGTCAGTGTTCTGGATCTGCACGACCGCTTCCGATGCACCGAGCGCGTTCACGCGGTTCTCGATGATCGAGCGGGAGGCCTCCATGTCGTCTTTGGAGACGTCCGAGCCGTCGTTGTTGTGCGCTGTGAGCACGACCGACAGGCCGCCCTGGATGTCGAGGCCCTGGTTGATCTTCTCCTGCGGCGGCGTGAACGCAACTATCGAGCCGATGACCAAAAGCGCCATGACTACGAGCAGCCAAACATTGCGCCTATCCTTGTTATGGTGCTTCTTCTTTTTCTGAGGATCCGCCATATGCGTTTTCTTCCTTGCCCTGTTCCCCCGTCGCAAAGCCGTGCGCGACGGAAAATCTGCCAGTAAACACTAACCCTCACATTTTTGCACAACTGAGCCGCATGAGAAAGCAACTTGCGGCATGTTACAAAAAATTATTCTTAAAGGTAGATAAAATTGCGGTAAAGAGGCTTGGCAAAACGCCGAAGGGCATCGTCGGCAAGCACCCCATCGTCAGGATGCTTGCATTCCGATGCGAGTGCGCTATGCCGCTGATATCGAATCCGGCTTGACCGCCAAGCCGAAAGAGCGCGACCCCAGACGGCGTTGCGCCGACGAAGGGTAAGATTATGCCCATTATTCTCGGATTTTTGGCAGGCGTTGGCCTGCCCATACAGACGAGCGTAAACACAAGGTTACGAAAAAAAGTTGGCTCCCCCTTCAACGCGGCTCTGGTGTCGTTTCTTGTGGGGTTATTGTTTCTGTCCGCGTTGTTGCTGGTCACCGGGCAGGGACCGCATATCCCTTTCGCACAGTTGCTGAATGAACCCGCATGGATCTGGATCGGCGGCATTTGCGGTGTGGTGTTTCTGACGGGAAACATCCTGCTGTTCCCAAAATTAGGCGGAGTGCAGACGGTCGTGCTTCCGGTTCTCGGCCAAATCTTAATGGGATTGGCCATTGATAATTTCGGGCTGTTCTATTCGCAGCAAACGTCATTGACCGCGTTTCGCATTGCAGGCGCGGTGCTGGTGCTTCTCGGCGTGGTTTTTGTTTCGACGGCGAAAGAAAGCAAGGCGGAGCGCAGCAACCGGCAAAAATCAGCACCGGCCTCTTTGTGGCTCTGGAGGGCGTTTTCCGTCTTTAGCGGAATGGCGGTTGCAACCCAAACTGCCGTAAACGGTTACCTTGGAGTAGCGGCGGGTTCCCCGATAAAAGCATCCGTCATCTCGTTCATCGTCGGCATTATCTTGCTGGCAATTACCTGCATCGTTATGCGTTTAAAGAACGGGAAGCCAGAGTCAAAGGAAGAGAAACCGACTAAAAACCCCTGGTGGATGTGGATCGGCGGAATCCTTGGCGGACTATACGTTCTCGCAAATGTCTATCTGTCGAGAATCATAGGAACCGGAATGACGGTTATCATCCTGTTGGTCGGCTCCACGACGGGCGGCATTCTGGTCGATCATTTTGGGATATTCGAATCTCCGAAAAAGGCAGTTAGCAGGCAGAAGGTACTCGGCGTCCTCACCATGATTCTCGGGGCCGCTGCAATTAAGCTGCTGTAAGGGAATCAAGATGAAAGAACAACCCTCGTATAGCAGGTGTATAGCAGGTCAATGAAAGCGCCTTAAACACACCCTATGGTCTAGCGCTATCGTTAAAAGCACTACCCCAATTCCCACAACTATCCCCATGCAACCAACGCGAGCCCCCGCTTTCCCTGGTTGCAGGGGAAGCGGGGGCTCTAAACGCCGCAGAAACACTACTTACGATTGATTGGTCCTCGCAACCAGCCCATCATCCTCCTTATCCGAGGAGTCTCCTTGCTCATTGGAGTCCAGAATAGAGGGGTCCAGAGCCTGCTCTTGGGCAGAGTCTTTAGCTCCATTCAGATGAAGCGCATCTGTGCTAAGAATGATGTGGGCGAAAGCGCATATAGTCAGGAGACCAGCGAGCACAAAAAAAGCTGGCAAGGCAATGCTTAGCAAGTCGAAAACATTTTTTGCCGCGTTTGCGCCAAACGCCATAGCTTGATAAGAATCCGAGTAGTAATCAGCCCCGTATTCTTTTGAGCCCAGATGCGAAACATCCCCACCATAGCCCGCAGGGTAGAACGTTGCATCCTGAGCAATTCCATTTAAGGAAATACCAACCAAAATGAAACCAATGCCTATCAGTATTCCAATTATTGGACAGACAAGACTGCGCACATTCCGCTTCATAATAATCCTTTCTCTTTTGAGTGCTGTCGCTCAGCGCTTTCGAAGTCAACATCAAAGCAACATGCCAATTACTTTTCTGCGCAAAATGCAAATGGCTAGTTAGACACTGTCTTCGTGTCGTAAACCACATTGCACGAATACTCATAATTGAAATGAGCGCTATACGCATCATCATATTTGTTATACGAGAGGGCAAACGAACCACCTTGGTATGTCAGTTCAGCATTGTCCTTTTCATACAGAGTATCCGGAAGCCCATCGAAAGTTACATCGAATGAGGCTTTATCCTTGGAGGTCTTCACCAGCGAAGACAGCGATGAATAATTAGTGGGATATTCGAACTCTGCACTTCCTTTATACCGAATCGTCCCATCATCGTTGATGATACAGCTGATTTCGAGCTTGTATTGCCCGGTCATATCGAGGTCCCAGCCCTCCCAACGATTATCTCCAGCACTCCAATATTGCTTCGTTGAACCAGTTGCCGCCCCAGAATTAATCCAAGTCCCGCATAAGTCAACAATTTGCTGATTGTTCGAAAGAGTTTTCAGGCGCGATGCCACGCTTATATCCTTATATTCGAAATCTTCAGGAAGCGATTCAAATTTGTCTTGAGCTCTGCCAAGATGACCTTGATCATATTCTTTCTCTGCATCAAGCAAATTCAAGGCGTTTTGGCATAACTCAGCTTTTGACGACGCATCTTGATAGTCGCCAGCTTGGAGGAAGGCACTTCTCGCATCGCTGAGAGAGCCGCTCTCGAAAAGAGCCCGACCTCTTCCATAGAATGCTTCTTTACGACACTCGGCAGAGTCTTCAACATCCAGCCCATCGAGACTTGCCAACGCCGCTTCGTAGTCACCGTCGGCAAGAGCAATCATCGCATCGCAATATGAAATATAGTCACCTGCATCGTCTTTGTTCGACTTCGAAAAACAATCCTTTGCTTCTTGGTAATTTCCCTGACCCAGGCATTCCATTCCTCTGCCGTATTCATATGAAGGGATGGCGACGAACGCGACAATTAGCCCAATCGCAATTACCGCAGCAAGACACGCGGAAATGACTGCAACTTTTTTCTTTGGAAAATGCCTCTCTTTTAATTCGGCACCTGCATTTTCCTCTAGCGACTCCTCGCTCGATTCAGGAGAAACACTCTCCCCAGCATCAACCTCGACCTCTACTGAATCAGACTGACTATCTCTCTCTTCTTCCAACATCAACCTTTCTCCTTTCTTGTTTCCATATCTAGCATTTTCCGAAGCCCAGATCGGAAAGCGTCGCGCCCGTTCCGCTTTCAATCAATATGTCCTTAATCCCTGAAACCAAACTGCGCACATCGGAACTGTTGTCGGAAATTAATCCCTTACCCGACGTCGTTGCATGACCATCAATCCGCATACCACCAGCAGAATAGTCATCCCACTTAACTTGAGACCCCAAAGAATACGTTCCTAAGTCGAGAACGCCTGTCCCCTTCTCGCTCAAAGATGCATACCCTATATTCGTATTTGCTCGGCCTTGTAGTTCAGCTTCCGCTTGGTGGTAAGGGATAGAGAGGTCGAGCTCAACAAGCATGCCAGAAGAGCTCACACTTAAATCTGACTCGTATCGGCATTTCAGATTTCCATCTTGCCTCGCCTCGACAGAAACCTTGTAGTTTTTCCCAGGGTAATCTTTCGTTACCCCACCCTTCTCCCTAGCGTATTCAACAAAGAGCCAGAATCGGCAATCTGCTTCTTTTAAGCTAATTTCATCAGAGGGCTCAAGGGATTCATACAGTTCAAGCTCTTCTCGGTAAGATCCCTCATCAAATAACTTGTCTGCTTTCGACTCATTTGTTGCGCATCCGCTCAGCAAAACGCATAACACCATCGCAAAAACGGCAAGGCAGCGTTTCATTACGTCCCCCTAATCACTTCAACTTATCTCAGCATCTAGTAGCGAGTTCGTTTGCTAGCTTAGATATCCCAAATTGGGATATTTTGAATCATAGCATATCGTCAGCGCATGGATATTGAAGCGAACACCATTATTGGCGCCTTTTTGCGCAGCGCTCGTCGCCGAGAGCAATTGACTCAGAGCGATCTAGCTACTCTGCTGAATAAGCCTCAATCCTATGTGTCAAAAATCGAGTCGGGAGAACGTAGCCTTCATGTATCTGAGCTATTCGACTATTCAAATGCGCTAAATGTTTCCCCCGAAGATTTAGTTGCAGCAATGCGGGTGTATCTCGATAAGTAATTTAGCGCAACAGGTCAATAATCACTTTCGGGCAATATGCCGTTAATCTCAATCCACCTGTCAACCCGCAGAGTCTGCGAGGGTCGTATGCGGCTTACCGGTGCAAGAGGAAGTCGATGACGTTCACGATTTCTATCCCATCGATATCCGAAGGATAGCTGCCCTCGCCCACCACAACGATTTTGCGATACTCGTCTCCGATGCGGCGCAGCGAGGCAAGTTCCCGGCGCTGCGTTTCCTCATCCTGCATATTCTCAGTTACCTGAATATACATCTTGCATCGAGGCTTTGTGGCAACAAAGTCAACCTCGCCTCCACGCAAACGGCCGATCAGAACATCGTAGCCGTCAAACAGCAGCTGGTTGAACACCAGGTTTTCCAACACGCGCCCGGTATCGGTGCCTCGATAGTTGTCCAGGTAGTTGCGCATGCCGACATCCGCAATATAGTATTTGCCGCCCGTCTTTAGCAGCTCCCGCCCCTTCACGTCGTATCGAAGCACGTGACGGAACAGGTACGCCTCCGTAAGCGTCGAGATGTAGAAATCCGTTGTCGCTCGGGTCGCCGATTGCCCGTCGGCCTTCAAAGAACCTGCGATTTTGTTAATCGATGTTTCGTTGCCGATATTGTCCGCCATAAACGCGCAGATACGCTCGAGGGCCGCTTGGTTGCTAACCGCCCGCAGTCCCTTGCGCTGAGCGCGCATCATGATATCGCGAACGATTATGGTCTGGTATATGCTGCGCATATAGTCGCGGTGCACCGATTCATCCGGCTCCTGGAAAGCCAGATACGGAAAGCCCCCGAACGTGCGATACTGATCGAACAAGTTGGAAAGCGTTGCGAAAGAACCGTCCGCGAAGGAGGCGATATCCGATCCCGTCTTTCCCGCAGGCTGCCACGTCGCCCCACGAAAATCGAGGTATTCGGCAAACGTCAGCGGCTGCATCGGTATCTCGACATATCGTCCCGAAATGAGCGTTGCAAGCTCGCTCGACAGCAGAAACGCGTTCGAGCCAGTCACGTAAATATCGCAATCGACATCGACGCGCAAAGCATTGATAGCTTTTTCCCAGTTCTCAACATTTTGCAGCTCATCGAAAAAGAGGTACACGTGCGGCTGTTCAGCAATGCGGCTTATAACCAGATCGTATAAATCGCGATAGTCGACGATTCCCGCAAGCTCCATCGATTCCATTTTGAACGTAAGAAGCCTGCTTTCGGGAACGCCCTGCTGCGCAAGGTGATGACGCATCATGTCAAGCAGCGTCGACTTCCCGCAGCGCCGAATGCCCGTGATTACCTTAACCAGGTCGGTATCTTGGAATGCGATGAGCTTATCGAGGTACTTTTGTCGCACGATCATAAGGCCCTCCGATGTTCTTTAGGACTGCTCGTAACGATAGTCAAAACTTGCGCGATTTGCAAGTTTTGACTATCGCATCGACAAAATTTGTCGAATTTGCAAATTTTGTCGATGGAAGCGGCCGCTCGACGCCGACAGCCCTCGGTGCCGGGCGGTTTCTGTCTTAGTAGTCCTTCGCCGCGGGGCTTGCCATCCATTCGGCCTGGAACTCAGCATACGCATCGGCGAGCACGGCTTCGCGCGCGCGGCGCATGAGGTCGAGCAAATAGTGCAGGTTGTGAATGGAAAGCAAGATGCCGCCGAGCATCTCGTCCTGCTTCACAAGATGGCGAATGTAGGCCCGCGTGTGATTTTGGCAGGTCGGGCATGTGCACTCGGGGTCGAGCGGCGTGAAATCGCGCGTGTACTTGGCGTTGCGCATGTTCATGCGGCCCTGACTCGAAAACGCCGTGCCCATGCGGGCCGTGCGCGTGGGAAGCACGCAGTCGAACATGTCGACGCCCTCGCCCACCGCGCGCACGAGCGTGGTGGGATTGCCCACGCCCATGAGATAGCGCGGGCGATCGTCGGGCAGCGCACGCGCTACCTGGCCCAACGTCTCGAACATCGTCTCGTGGTCCTCGCCCACCGAGTAGCCGCCGATGCCGAAGCCACCGAAGCGACGCCCGCCCGCAGCCAGGCTCTCATCCTCGATTTCGCGCAGACGGCGAATGCTCTCCAGGCGCAAATCGAGGTTCATGCCGCCCTGCACGATACCGAAGAGCGTCTGATCAGGTCGTTTGTGCGCCGCCAGGCAACGGCGCGCCCACATAGCCGACAGGTCGACCGCGCGCTCGACGAACTCGCGCGTCGCGGGGTACGGCGGGCACTGGTCGAGCTGCATGGCAATGTCGGCGCCGAGCGCTTCCTGGATGCGCATGTTCTCCTCGGGCGTCCAGCGCACATAGCTGCCGTCGTAAATCGAGCGGAAGGTGACGCCGTCGTTGTCGAGCTTGCGCGTATCGGCGAGCGAGAAGATTTGGAATCCGCCCGAGTCGGTAAGCATCGGCCCGTCGTAGTTCATGAATCTATGCACCCCGCCGGCTTCCGCAACCACGTCTTCACCGGGGCGCTGCGAGAGATGGTAAGTGTTCGCAAGCACCACCTGGGATTTCAGCTCGCGAAGCTGCGGCGGGGTGATGCCCTTCACCGTGGCGGACGTGCCGACGGGCATGAACATGGGCGTGTGGAAATCGCCGTGCGCCGTCGTGAAAGTAAGCGCGCGGGCGTTGCCGCTTTTGGCGTCGCACGTGCAGTCGAAAAGCGCCATGCTAGTTCGCACCTCCCTCGATCGTCGCAGGGTCATCGCAGGTCGGAAGGTCGTCCACCCACGCCGCGAACTCAGCCATCGTTGAATGCTTCACGCCTTCGAGCCCACGGCCCTTAGGGTCCATAAGGTGGTCGGTCACCAGGTACACGTCGCAGCCAAGATCGGCCGACGCCAAGTCATCGAGCGTGTTGTTACCCACCATGAGCACTTCGTCGGCGGAAAGCCCGCAATTCGCGAGAACCTCCGCATAGTATTCCACCTGCGGTTTCACCGTCGAGGAGTTCTCGTACGTGGAAATGTAGCGAAACGGCGCGTCGCCTACGCCACCCCACGCAAGGCGCCACTCGACCGCGCGACGGGGAAACATCGGCTGGGTCGCCAGCACAAGCGGATACCCCTTCGCGACGAGCACCTCGAGGGCCCGGCGCGCTGCCGGGTTCGGCTGAACATCTGCGCCGATAGCGCCGAATCTCGTCTCGTAGTAGCCTGCGAACATCGCATCCCAGTCGGCCGCGTCGCGATCGAGCACGGCGAAGAACGCGTCCCAGAACACATCGTAGTTCGTCTTCCCGCCGGGTTCGCGCTTGGCCATAGCAGAAGCGCCTGCACCGAACGCACACGCGAACTTCTCGCCGTCGACCCCCTGCTCAGCCGCAAAACGGGCGATGTCCTTGAAGTACCCACCCAAGAATTCATCGAGCTCCATCGGGCACAACGTGCCGTCGAGGTCGAACAATATCGCGCGATATGACGTGTTCGCCATGAAAGACCCTTCCCAGAAAAAGGCCGCCCCAACGGGCGGACCGCACATTCGATACGAACAACAGTATAAAAGAGTGGAACGCCCCGGCTGCCGAGCGCGACGCCAAACATGCAAAGTGCGGAAAACGAGGGGCGAAAGCATGTGCGTCACGTCTTTGCAAACATCGAGGTTTGGCGGTTTCGCCAGCGGCGGCACGGGCCGAGTTCGGCCCTGTGCTAGTATCGTTGGGTTGAATTCACGAGGGCGAGAGGAGCCGCAGATGAAATTGCTTTTGCACGCATGCTGCGGGCCATGCTCGCTCGTGCCCGTGCGCCTTCTCCAAGCGGCGGGGCACGATATCGCCATTTACTACGCGAACTCGAACATCGCGCCACGCGAAGAGTACGCGCACCGCCTCGCCACGCTCGAGGACTGGGCGAGAAGCGAGGGCATTCCCGTCATCGAGGGCCCTTACGACCCTGCCAGCTGGGAGGAGGCTGCGGGGCGTATCGGAGACGCAGCGCTCGCCGACGTTCGCGCCCCCCGCGAGCAAGCGTTGCTCGCTGCGGGCGACCACGAAGCGAGCAACCCCAGCGCGGGCGAGCACGCCCCGGACGATTCCGGTGCAGGCGATTCCGCCGCGAGCGAGCATTCCCCCCTTCGCGCCGACGTCCTCTCCGTCGACCCCGCGCGCCGAGAGGCACGCTGCCGTGCGTGCTATCGCCTTCGCCTCGAAGAGACAGCACGCGTAGCCGCCGAGCAGGGTTACGACGGCATCGGCACCACGCTTTCCGTAAGCCCCTATCAATACACTCAAGTCATCGAGGAAGAAGTGCAGCGAGCGGCCGAGCGCGCCGGAGTTGCAGGCGTCTTCGAGGACTTCCGCCCCTACTACGACGAGGCCACGCGCCGAAGCCGCGCGCTTGGAATGTATCGCCAAAACTACTGCGGTTGCCGCATAAGCGATGCGGAGGCCGCAGCCGAACGGGCCGAGCGAAAGGCTCAGCGAGCAGCCGCGAAACAGGCGGAACGCGCCGAGCACGCCGAGGAAATCGCCGCCGCCGAGGCGGAGCTCAAACAGCATCGCGCCGCACGCGCAGCCTACGACAAGAAGCAAGCCCGCAAGCGAGCGATTCTCAAATCGCTTCGCGAGCAGGCGAAACAGGAAGTTTCAGAGTGAGACCCTTCGCCGACCCCATACACCGTTACATGGATCACGTGCGGCGCACGTGCGAGACCGACCCCGAGCGCGCCTGGCGAGACGCCCTCATCGGCTTTCGCGGCAACACCTGGGGATCGCGCCATCTTCCCAACTTCCATGCGGCGCGCGGCTACCACAAGCTGGAAGCTTACACGCTCGGCCTTGTGTCCGACCAGCTCGGACACGAAAACAACTATGTATGGGGCAACGTGTTCGCGCCGGTGGAAATCATGGAGTGCTTCGGCCTGGGAACCGTGAGCGTCGAATGTCTGGCGAGCTTCTTCTCGGGATACCACGCCGCGCCGTTCTTCATCGACCGCGCGCAGGAGGCCGGCATCGCGCCCACGCTGTGCACGTACCATAAAACGGTCATGGGGATGATGGAGACGGGCGTACTGCATGCGCCGCGGCTCGCCGTGACCACCTCTTGCGCCTGCGACGGCAACCTGAGCACCTTCCGCCAGCTCGGGCAGCGGATGGATGTCCCCATGGTGCTGCTCGACGTACCCTACGACAGCGACGACGCATCGGTGGACTACCTCGCCGACCAACTGCGTGAGCTCACGCACACCCTCGAAGAGTTGACGGGCGTGCCCTTTGACGAGAGCCGCCTTTCACATCTTCTGGAAGTCGAGCGCGAGACTAACGCCCTCGCCTGGGAATTCATGCGCCTGCAAGCGGAGCATTTCTACCCGGCCGAGTTCATTCACCACCTGTTCTTCGTACTCGCCATGCAGCTTTCGGCGGGAAGCGAGGAGTTGCGCGATCTTTTGCGCTTCATGGTTGACGACATCAAGCGCGCGCCGAGGCTGCAGGGTGACAAAATCCTTTGGGTGCACCTCATGCCGTACTACCAACAAAGCCTGAAAGCCGCCTTCGACTACAGCCCGGCCCATCAGATCGTCGCCGTCGACATGGCCTTTTGCACGATGAGCGAGCTCACCGACGCCGACCCCTTCCGCGCGCTTGCCAAAAAGCTCATCGACAACGCGATGAACGGCCCCTACGAACGCAAGCTCGCACTCGTCGACCGCCTGCTCGACGCGACACACGCCGACGGCGTCATTCACTTCTGCCACTGGGGATGCAAGCAGTCCGCAGGCGGAAGCGCCCTTTTGCGCGAGCACCTGCACGAAGCCAGCGTGCCGCTTCTGCAGCTCGACGGCGACGGCATCGACGAACGCAACAGCCACGACGGGCAGATAAAGACGCGCCTCGAGGCATTCTTCGAGGTGCTCGAGGCGAAGCGAGCGGAAAGCGCCGCGCAGGGCGGGGGCGTCGAGGCGAAGGGCGGTGCGCGATGAGGATCGGGTATGTCTGCAAATACGCCCCCATCGAGGCGCTCGAGGCGATGGGCGCGCATATGGAGCACATCGAGCCTGATGAGAGCCTCGTCAGCTTCGATGCTGCCGAGTCTTGCATGCACGCGAACGTGTGCAGTTTCGCGAAGGCGACGTTCGAGACCGTCCTTTCGGGAAACCTTGACGGCATCGTGCTGACCACCTGCTGCGACAGCATGCGCCGCCTCGCCGACACCCTGCGCGCGCAAGCTCCCGACCTGTTCATCCACGTGCTCGACGTGCCGCGCGACACGAGCGAGGCAGCCTGCGCGCTGTTCGAGCGCAACGTGCGAAAGCTCCTTTCTGCATACGGCGAGTTTGCCAATGCAACGTTTTCGGAAGAGAAATTGTTCGCCCAGCTCGGCGGCTCCGTTTGCCCTGCGGAAGGCACTTGCGACTCACCCTTGGAGCTCGACTACGCGAGACTTCATTCAGAAGCTGCGCAGCCTTCATTCCGCCTCGCGAAGTCGAGCTCCGTCTCGCAGGAGTCTATCTACCGCGACAAGGCTGGCGACGCCGGCGCGCGGAGCGAAGGCTGCGAAGCTTCTGAGCGGAGCGCGACCGCGACGCCAGCCGTCCCGCAGGTCGACTCTCGCGACCGCAACCAGGCGGCGGGCTCGGCCGCATGGAGCGAAGGCTGCGAAGCTTCTGAGCGAAGCGCGACCGCGGCAGCCGCCGCCCCGCAGTTCGACAACGCCCTGCAACCGCAGACGCACTTCTCCCCCACGATGCCCAATGTAGGCATCGCAGGCGCACGCGCGAACGCTGAAATCAAACGCATTCTCGAATCGCACGGCGTGAACATCACCTTCGACATCACCTGCACGAACGCAATCCGTCGCTTCGTGCCCCAAAAAACGGACACCCTTGCTCAGTACGTGCACGACGTGCTCACGCAGCTTCCCTGCGCGCGCATGCGGGACATATCCCCGCGCAAAGACTTCTTCGACCACGTCCTTCCCCAGGTCGACGGGCTGGTCTTCCACACCGTGCAATTTTGCGACATGTATTCTTACGAGTACAGCGACCTTAAACGGACATCGCCTGCGCCGATACTCGCGCTCGAAACCGATTGCACCGCGCAGAGCCGCGGGCAGATGCTCACGCGGCTCGAGGCGTTCCTCGAGTCAATTGGCGCCTCGCAAACCGAACGCCTCGCAAGCCAGAAAGGCTCACCTATGAGCACAGCCGCCACCTTCGTCGTCGGGCTCGACTCGGGCTCGACTTCCACCAACGCCGTCGTCATGAACGAGGCGCGCAAGATCGTTGCAAGCGTCGTCATCAGAACGGGCGCTAAGGCGGGCGCCTCCGCCGAGCGCGCGTATCGCGAAGTGCTCGAGCGCGCAGGTATCACGCCTGACCAGGTCGCATGCACCATTGCCACCGGATACGGCCGCGTGAGCATCCCGTTTGCCGACGAGAACGTGACCGAGATCAGCTGCCACGGGCGAGGTGCGCACTACTTCAACCCCGACGTTCGCACTATCCTCGACATCGGCGGCCAAGACAGCAAGGCCATCCATGTGAACGCCGCAGGCGAGGTGACCGATTTCGCGATGAACGACAAGTGCGCGGCGGGCACGGGGCGTTTTCTCGAGATGATCGCGCGCTCGCTCGAGATCAGCCTCGACGAGCTGGGGCCAGCGGCGCTCGAAAGCAAGAAGCGCCTGGAAATCGCCAGCATGTGCTCGGTGTTCGCGGAATCCGAGGTCATCTCGCTCATCGCCAACAACGAGGAGAAACCCGACATCGCAGCAGGCGTCTGCCGCGCCGTGGCCGGCAAAGCGTATTCGCTCATGAGGCGCGTCGGCCTGGAAGGCGCCTACATGATGACGGGCGGTGTCGCCCAAAACCCGGGCGTGGTACGCGCGGTCGAGGAGCTCATCGGCGAGAAGCTCTTCATCTGCGAGGATCCCGAAATCGTGGGAGCGACCGGCGCCGCCCTCCTCGCCCTGGAAAAGCTAGGCGAATAGGCGCAGGTGATACAATCTCATCACGCAAATCGAGAACGCCAGAACAAGAAAGACAGCATATGAGAACAGAAGATTTCAATTATTCAACAGTCCAGTGGACTGTTGAACCCCGAGCACCGCGAAGCGGGGCGCAGGGGGCCAGGAAGGCGAAGCTCCACCACGAAGGGCGGCAGGCATGAGAACTGAAGATTTCAATTACGACCTGCCCGAAGAGCTTATCGCGCAAGAACCTGCGGCGGTGCGCGACGCCTGCCGCATGCTGGTGATGGATCGCGAATCGGGCGCGCTTGAAGACCGCATCTTCCGCGACATCGAGGAGTACCTGCGCCCAGGCGATCTGCTCGTGGCAAACGAGACGCGCGTCATGCCCGCACGCCTTTTAGGCGCGAAACGAGGCACGGGCGGTCAGGCGGAAGTGTTCCTCCTTCGCGAGGTCAAAGGCGAGAAGGCAAAGCCTTATCTCGACGACGCCCTCACCGATTCACCCAACCAGCAGGCCATTTGGGAAGTGCTCGTGCGCCCTGGCAAGCGTCTGAAGCCAGGCAGCGGCGCGGTGGTCGACTTCACCGACAAGCAGGGAAACGTCGCGCTTTCCGCCGAGGTCGTCGACTGGGCGAGCGCGAAGACGGACGCAGCAGCGGGCGAAGGCCAGGACGCCGAGGCGTCGGTCGCTAAAGGCGAGCGCATCGCGCGCCTCACCACGACGCTCCCCTCGCTCGACGAGGCGCTTCACGCCGTTGGCCACACGCCCCTTCCGCCCTACATCAAAAACTACGCCGGCGACGAAGAGCTGTACCAAACCGTGTACTCGCGCCGCGAGGCCTCGGCGGCAGCGCCCACCGCAGGCCTCCACTTCACGCCCGAGCTCATCGATCGCTTGAAGGCGAAGGGAGTCCGTTGGGAAACCGTCGAGCTCGAAGTGGGCCTCGACACGTTCCGCATCGTAGACGAGGACGATCCGACCAAGCACAAGATGCACACCGAGTTCTACACCGTGCCGCAGACCACCGTCGACGCCATCAATGAGACGCATGCGGCGGGCGGGCGCGTCATCGCCGTGGGAACCACGTCAACCCGCAGCCTGGAAAGCGCCTGGGACCCGCAGGCGAACGGCGGCGAAGGCGCCATCACGGCGCGCAATCGCGACGCCACGAGCCTCTACCTTCTGCCGGGCAGCACCTTCCACGTGATCGACGGGCTCATCACGAACTTCCACGTGCCCAAGAGCACGCTCATGATGCTCGTGAGCGCGTTCTCAAGCCGCGAGCACATTATGGCGGCGTATCGCCACGCCATCGAGAGCCGCTACCGCATGCTCTCCTTCGGCGACGCCATGTTCATCAAGCCGGCGAAATAGCAAGCGAGCAAAAACAAGCGAGGCCCCTGCGAAATCCAAGTTCGCAGGGGCCTCGCATCATATTGAGGGAAAAACAGGTCGAGAGGGGGGCGACTCAGCCCGCGGCTATCCCGCGGCTATTCCCTGGCTATTCTCCCGCAGGCACCTCGCCGGTTTCCAGGATGTGCACAAACGTCTCCTCGTCAAGCACGGGGACGCCGAGCGCTATGGCCTTGTCGTATTTGCTACCCGCAGCTTCACCTGCGACAACGTAGCTCGTCTTCTTCGACACGCTTCCCGACACCTTCGCGCCGCGCGCCTTAAGGGCAGCCCCTGCCTCGTCGCGCGTCATCCCGCTTTGCGTGAGGCTTCCCGTCAGCACGAAGGTCAGCCCTGCAAGCGTTTGCGGCAGCGCGTCTTCCGCTGCGGCCTGCACGTCATCTTCCAGCGACACGCCGTGCTTGCGCAGCCGATCGATCACGGCCACGTTGTCGGGCGTGCGAAAGAACAGGTACACGCATCGCGCAATCTTCGGACCCACGCCTTCGACTGTAGCGAGCTCCTCCTCGCTTGCCGCCATGAGCGCATCGATCGAGGGGAACGCCGCAGCGAGCGCTTCCGCCATCGTCTTTCCCACATGGCGAATCCCCAAGCCGAAGAGAGGCCTGGCGAGCGGGCGCGTACGGCTCTCGTCAATCGCCGCCACGAGCTTCTTCGCCACGGTCTCGCCCAAACGGATCGGCGCTCCGTCCTTGTTCACGCGTCCCATTTCGAGCATCGAAAGCTCGACCACATCGAGCGTGTAATAGTCGGCAACGTCGGTCACGCGGCCGCTCTCGATAAGGCGCCCGATGATCTCCTCGCCCATGCCATCGATGTCCATAGCGCCGCGGCTCGCCCAATGAATGAGGCGCTCGGCCGCTTGAGCTGGGCAATCAATAGAAATGCAGCGGTAGTCGACCTCGCCCTCCTCGCGCACGACGGGGCTTTGGCAGCTCGGGCACACGCGCGGCATCTCCCACGGCTGCGCATCGGCCGGACGAAGGGAAAGCACGGGCCCTAAGATCTCAGGAATCACGTCGCCCGCCTTGCGCACGATGATCGTATCGCCCACGCGCACGTCCTTGCGGCGCACCTCGTCCTCGTTGTGCAGCGTCGCGCGGGCCACGGTGGAGCCCGCCACGCGCACCGGGTCGAGCTCGGCCACGGGCGTCAGCTTACCCGTGCGCCCGACCTGCACCGTGATGTCGCGCAGCAGCGTCGTCTTCTCCTCGGGCGGGAACTTGAAGGCGATCGCCCAGCGCGGAGCGCGCGCCGTGTAGCCCATCGCCTCCTGCTGCGCGAACGAGTTCACCTTCACGACAACGCCGTCGATCTCGTAAGGCAGGGCGTTTCTGCGCTCCAGCGAACGCTCGCAGAACGCATGGACCTCTTCTGCCGAGTGGACAAGCTCGATGTCGGGGTTCACGTGGAAGCCCGCGCGCTTCAACCATTGCAGCAGGTCCCACTGCGTATCGAGCGCGAGCTTGCGCTCATCGCCCACCGCATACACGAACGTCGACAGATCGCGATGCGCCGTGACCTGCGGATCCTTCTGGCGAAGGCTGCCAGCAGCGGCGTTTCGCGGATTGGCGAACCCCGACTTGCCGTTGGCTTCCGCCGCCGCGTTGAGCGACTCGAAGCTCGACTTGGGCATGTAGCACTCGCCGCGCAACTCGATAGGCTCCTCAGTATCGCGGATGGCGGAAAGTGCCTCGTCGCGCAGGCGCAAAGGAACGTCTCGCACAGTGCGCACGTTCACCGTGATGTCCTCGCCCGTCGTACCGTCGCCGCGCGTCGCCGCCTTCAGAAGGCGCCCGTTCTCGAAGGTGAAGGCGACAGAGGAGCCATCGATCTTCAGCTCGCACACAAGCGGGGGAATTTCGCCGAAGAAGTCCTCCACGCGACCGAGCCACTCGTCGAGCTCGCCCGCGTCCATGGCGTCGTCGAGCGAGTACATGCGGCGCTCGTGCTGGATGGGCGCGAATTGATCGCCGACATAGCCGCCCACACGCTGGGTCGGGCTCGACGGGTCGACGAGTTCCGGATGCTGCGCCTCGAGCGCGCGCAGCTCGTGCATGAGTGAGTCGAACGCGCCGTCGGAGATCGCGGGCGCATCGAGGGCGTAGTAGAGATAGCTATTGTGCTCGATCTCGCGGCGGAGCGCCTCGATGCGCGCTGCCGGATCGGTTGCCTGAGCAGCCAATTCATCGCCGCTGAACAGATTCTGTTGCTCTTCGGGCATATCCGTCCCCTTCACGAACAAGGCCCCGGGCATGCCGGGGCCTGATACCGTTTCGCTATGCGGCCGCCCGCCGGGGCGACGCTACATGAGCACGCTGTCGGCGCGCCATCCGTACATGATAAGGGAAACGCCGCGCATAATGACAAATACCGCCAAGAAAACAGCGAGCATCGCCGGGTAGACGAAGAACACCACGCCGCACAGGATGTCCACGATGCCCGAGAACACCATCCAGCCCCACATCGGCATGTTGAACTTGTGCAGCTGAACCGCGCCGATGACCTCGATGGCGCCGAACGCCACAACGAAGATGCCCACAAGCCACGAAACAACGCCCGCAAAAACAATCGGATGCAGCAGCAACATGATGCCGATGATGATGTCGAGGACCGCATACACGATCATCCAGGGCGAAGGCGAGGTGAACAGGTTTCCCTTCAGGCGCACATATCCCACAAGATCGAGGATGCCGCTCACGAGGAAGCCAGCGCCCAGTATCGCTGTGATCGTTGCCAACGTGAGTCCAGGGAACGCGGTGATGAAAATCGCGAGGAGCACGAGGAGCGCACCTGCAACGATAAGCCCCCAATCGTGACGCTTCGATTCTGCCATAACGATCGACCTCCTTTGATATCGATGCGCGCCGCGCCGCGGTCAGCGCGCCGCGCCCTCATATGACAGCCACATTCTACCGCGCACGTTCGCCGCGGTGAATAGTTATTACACACTTGCTGAATAACGTGCGTACAATTCCCGCTCGCTCAAGCGGCTCTTAAGCGCCTCGAGTTCCCGAATCACCAGGGGAAGATAGCGCGGCAGATCCTCCGCCACGATGCAACGCTCGGAGAGCTCGGACGCGGCAAGACGGCCCGCCCGGGCGTGAAACGTCGCCGCGAGCACGCACGCATCGAAAGGCGAGAGCCCTTGCGCGAGGAGCGCGCCGACCATACCCGCAAGCACGTCTCCCGTGCCGGCTTTCGCAAGCGCAGGCGTTCCCTCGTCCATCACCGCGGTGGTCTCGCCATCGGAGATGAAACTCTTCGGCCCCTTAACAAGCGCCGTCACGCCATACGCAAGCGAGATAAGGCGCGCGAGCTCGTCAGCGTCGTCGGTCGGGAAACCGAAGGGCTCGGCAAGCCGAGCCGCCTCGCCCGCATGGGGCGTCACGATCGTCTCGAGCCCGGACTCGAACCGCTCTTGGACGAGCTTGCGGCCCCTTTTCGTAGCGAGGAAGGCAAGAGCGCCCCCGTCTACCACGAGTGGTGCGCAGACCGATTCGATCACGGTGAAGGCGAGCTTCTCGCACGACCCGCTCTTCGCGTCAAAGCCAGGGCCTAAGACGTACGCCGACGGATGACCCGCCCGAGTTGGCGGGAAATCGCGAGGGGAAAGGTTCTTCCACGAGCGGACGACGAGGGAGGGGCTGACCGCGCGAACGGCATCGACCGACTTCGGCGCACAGATAACCTCGGTATACCCCGCCCCCATGCGCTGAGATGCCAAGGCGGCAAGAGCGGCGGCACCGGGATAGCGCGAGCAGCCGGCAACGAGCGACACCTTCCCGCGCGTATACTTGTTGGCATCTTCCGCAAGCTCGGGAAGGAGGCCGCACAGCTTCGCATCCGAATATTTCCATGCGATCATCTTGAATTCCCTTCGCGTTTCTTTACTATCTTGCTTGAGTATAACCGCTGCATGTCCGACTTGGCTCCTTCAAGCTGGACACCATCTTATCCGATTTACGATTTCGGTGGACGGGGCGAGCGGCGCAAAGCGAAGATTTGAGCGAACGCGCCAATGGGGCATGACGAGCGCCCACGAGTGCCCCGGCCGAACGGCAACCCGAAGTTTCCTCGGGCGGGAAGAACAAGCGCCGACGAGCGACGGCCGAAGTGTTCTCGGGTGAGAGCCGAAGAGGCCAAGAGCGACACCGCGAAGCTAACCTGAGAGCGTTCAAGGGCTCCTCGGCCGAACGGCAACCCGAGGGCACCCCGCCGAGTGTCACTCCATTCTTTACCCGTTATTCTTGATATATGTTAGACAGCTGCCTATTTTATTGATTTTCAATCTATCTGGGGTTATACCCTGGTACAATCGCGGCATGGATGTTGTTGTTTGTCACATATCAGCTCTTCACTACTGGCTCTCGCACGTCGGAAGCCCCCACATGGACGACTTTCGATCCTCCAGCACTCCCCAGCTTAGCATTCCCCTTCGCGAATCCGAGATAACGGCAGCTGTGAGCATTCTTCCCGAAGAACGGCAGCACGAGAAAGTGCATCTTCTTGTCGAAACGCACGAGGCAGCAAGGCACTCGCGCGATGTTGCGATTCATACGACCACTCTTGTGCTCGGACCTGCGGATTTCCATCTTGCAGCACCGGGGGTCTTCGTCTGCTCGCCCGAGTTCGCGCTCATCCAATCCGCCCAGACACTCGGCGAAATCGAGTTCCTTCGAATCGCATTCGCACTCTGCGGAACATATCGCGTTGGCATCAACGATGCCTATCCCCTGACAACGCCCCTGAGAATCAACCAGATGCTCGACCGCATGACAGGTTTGAACGGCGCCAAGTTCGCCCGTCGGCTTATCCCGCACATTCTCGCAGGAGCGGCCTCCCCGCGAGAAGCCCAGCTCGTGCTGCATCTTTGCCTTCCCTACCGCATGGGCGGCTACGGAATTCCCCATCCGCAGCTCAACCCGCGCATCGACCTTCCGGCGCACGTTCAGCGGCTTACGGGAAACAGCGTGCTGTTCCCCGACCTTTTCTGGCCCGATAAGAATATCGCCGTCGAGTACGACAGCGACAAATGGCACACCGGCTCTTCGCGCATTGCGAACGATGCTCGCCGGCGCAATATCCTCGTGCATCTGGGGATAACGGAGATATGCGTCACGAAACGCCAGTTCAACGACTTAATCGCATTCGATAAGACAGCGCGAATCCTCTCCCGTCGGCTTCGGCATAGAATCCATCCCCGCAGCGAGGAGTTCCGCAGTCGGCAGATGAAGCTCCGCAAGCAGCTGCTAGCCCCGCTCCTTCGTGTACAAAAATGACGATAAGTTGTGGAGGAATACGGTATCTGTACTAAAAATGGGACAGATAAAGCGCAAATTCCCCTCGAAATGTCAATTTTTATGGACATGTGTGGCGAAACTGGGGTGAAATCCCTCGAGTTATGGAGAGAATTCATAACTTATCGTCATTTTTGTACACGGCACCACCGCAAGAGGTGCTGGACGGAAAGAGCGGGCCGCAGGATGCCCTCGAGTGGCGGCCGGACGCCCCGCAAGAGAGCGAGCGCGGGCGGACGCCCACGGGCGGTGGCAAAGCTTCCAGGAACGGGACGAACTGCTGGACGCCCCGCAAGCGAAGGCGCATTCCCTAGGCTAGACGCCCTCGGGCGAGGCGGCCTTCTCGTCAGACGGTGTCGCATCGGCAGGGGCGTCGATCTCGTCAAGCATCGAGCGCGCCTCCTTGAAACGCTTCGCGAGCTCGGCTTTCTGGTCGACCCGCTCCTCCGCCGCCTTCTGGGAATCCTCTGTGATGGCCAATGCACACGCGACGGCATCGGTATGCGTATACGAAAGTGAGATGGGAAGCTCGCGAACGCCCAGCTCCTTGGCTACCTGCTTCGCGCGGCCCGACAGCACCACATAAGGCCGCCCCTTTGACGAACGCTTCACCTCGATGTCGCGCACTCCGATTCCGCGAGTGAAGCCACACCCAAGAGCCTTCACCACGGCCTCCTTCGCAGCGAAGCGCGTGGCGAAATGGACCTCGGGTGCGGCCGTGTCCTCGCAGTAGCAGCATTCCTCGCAGGAAAACACCTTGCGCGCGAACGACGGAGTGCGCTCCAGAATCTTCTTCATGCGCGCAATCTCGACGATGTCGACGCCAAGGCCGACCGCCCCGTCGATGGGCAGCGCCACTGCGGCGGCGTCCTCGACCGCGCGAACGGTCTCCTCTTTTCGTGCAGGCATCAAAACTCCGCTTCCCTATTCCACCGTCACGCTCTTCGCGAGGTTGCGCGGCTGGTCGACATCGCAACCGCGCTCGACGGCGATGGCGCGGGCGAACAGCTGCAGCGGCACGCTCGCCGTGATGGCGGAAAACGCATCGCGAACCTTCGGGATGTAAATCACGTGGTCAGCGTGCTGTTTTATGTCCTCATCGCCCTCGGTTGCCACGGCAACGATCATCGCGCCGCGGGCCTTGCTTTCCTGCAGGTTGGAAACGACCTTGTCGTAGACCGGGCTCTTCGTCGCGATGGCGATGACGGGGAACCCCTCGTCGATGAGCGCGATCGGGCCGTGCTTCATCTCGCCGGCGGGGTACGCCTCGGCGTGCAGGTAGCTGATTTCCTTCAGCTTGAGCGCACCCTCGTAGCTGATGGCGGCACCCATGCCGCGCCCGATGAAGAGCGCGTTGCGGGCATCCTTACACGCGCGCGCCGCCTCCTCGATAGAGGGCTTGCACTCGGCGAGGATGCGCTCGACCTGCTCGGCCGTGTCGGCCAGCTCGCGGAACAACAGGCGAATCTGGTTCATGCGAAGCTTGCCCTTCGCCTGGGCGAGCAGCATCGCGAGCAGCGTCAAGCTTACCACCTGGCCCAAGAACGACTTCGTCGACGCGACGGCGATTTCCTTGTTCGCCTTCGTGTAGATGACACCGTCGGACTCGCGCGCCACGGGGCTTCCCACCACGTTCGTGATGCCGAACACGCGCGCACCCTTTACGCGGGCGTCGCGGATAGCGGCGAGCGTGTCGGCAGTCTCGCCCGATTGCGACACCGCCACGACGAGGGTCGTCGGGGTGATGATGGGGTTGCGATAGCGAAACTCGCTTGCGACTTCGCATTCCGTGGGGATGCGCGCCCAGCCCTCAATCAGGTTCTTCGCGATGAGGCCCGCATGGTAGCTCGTGCCGCACGCGATGACGTACACGCGGTCGATGAGGTTGAGCTCCTCAGGCGTCAGGTCAAGCTCGTCAATGGAAAGCGCGCCGTTCACAAGCCGCCCAGCAAGCGTGTCGCGGATGACGCGCGGCTGCTCGTGGATCTCCTTCAGCATGAAATCGGGATAGCCGCCCTTTTCGGCCAGGTCAAGGTCCCAATCAACATGCGTGATGCGCGGCTCGATCGCACGTCCCGCCTCATCGGTGTACTCGATGCCCGAAGCGGTCATGCGCGCGTACTCGCCGTCCCCCAAGATGACGACATCGCGCGTGGCGTCGATCATGGCAATCATGTCGGAGGCGACGTATGCGCCGTCTTCCCCCTGCCCGATGACGATCGGGGAATCCTTGCGCGTGACCGCGATGACGCCCGGCTCCATGTCGCAGACGGCGGCAAGGCCGTACGCGCCCACGATGCGAGAGCACACCTCGCGCAGCGCCGCAACGAGATCGCCCTGGTAGGCTTCTTCAAGAAGATGGGCGACGACCTCAGTATCGGTCTCGCTCGTGAAGACGTGCCCGCGGCCTTCAAGCTCTTCGCGCAACTCGGCGAAGTTCTCGATGATACCGTTGTGCACGACGGCGATATGCCCGCCGCAAGAAGTGTGCGGATGCGCGTTCGCTTCGCTCGGTTTGCCATGCGTAGCCCAACGCGTGTGCCCGATGCCGCACGTGCCCTGGAAATCAAAATGCGACAGCGTGTGCGCCAGGCTCGCCACCTTGCCCTTGCGATGGATGACGGCAAGGGAGTCTCCCTCCTGCACCGCGATGCCGGCCGAATCGTAACCGCGGTATTCAAGCCGCGTTAAACCCTGAATGAGAATACCCTGAGCTGGGCGTTTACCAGTATATCCCACGATTCCGCACATATGAGAGCTCCTTGTCGTCAGGCGCGGGCGCGCTTTTTTCCGCACCTATTCTAGGTGATTCGCGCAGGTTGGAAGTCCCCATGGCCGTCAAAGCAGAAAATCACTCGGCAGTGGCGCATTCTGGTCGCGTGGTCACCGACGGCAAGTCCCGTGCAGCCACGCCGCCGCGAGCACCGCCGCACGACCCGCTCGTGCGCTTTAGCTTTCGAGCAATCCGCCACCCTCGCGCAACTAACCGAAAGCCCCTGTAATCTTTCGGAAAATATTGGCAGGCTGATTAGCTTTGAGCGATAATAAGGAGTTGTTTCAGACGTATACGTGTACGAAAGAGGTCCTGCATTATGTGGAGCAGCTGCCATCCAAAGTCGGATGACGACTTGAAGGAATGCGCCGAGCTGGGCAAATCGCTCAATCGTCTTTCCCAACCCACCATTCTCACCCTGCTTGCCCAATCGGAAACCCCGCTTCATGGCTACATCATCGTCCAGCAAGCGGCCAGCTCCCCGATGTTTGGCGGAAAGAAACCCGACGCGACAGGCGTCTACCGCGCGCTCAAGCGCATGGAGGAATCGGGGCTTGTCACCTCCGAGTGGGAAACTCCCACCGAGGGATCGGCGAAACGCCTGTTCAAGCTTACAGAAAAGGGCCGTCGCTGCCTGCGTCGCTGGATCGACGCGCTCGCCTGCTACGAGCTCACGCTCGAAGAGCTTCGCAAGGATGCTGCAAAAGCGCTCGACATCGAGCTTCCCGACGCACCGACCTGCTCGCACTAACTTTCGCACTCGATTCGCTCATGGCGGTGAGCCCCTCGACTGCGAGAGCTCCGCAATCGTTATCTCTCACCTGGAAAAGGAGCCCCATGAGCGAATCATCCGCGCGTCGCGCGCAAGACTACCCCGCGGTTACCGGCCGCGACATCGCCGCACTGCAAGACCCGCGCCCCATGATCATCATCGGCGCATGCGACCCTAATGGAGAAACCTGCTTCGCCACTGTCATCTGGGTCACGCCGCTTTCCCACAATCCCCCGCTCATCGCCTTCGCCCTCCGTGCGAAATCGCGCACCATGCAGCTCATCCAACAATCGAGAGCCTGCAGCATCACCACGCTTCCCGCAACCGAAAAGGCTGTCAAGCTTGCGGAATACTGCGGCACCACCTCGGGAAACATCGTCGACAAGGCCTCGCAGGTCCCCCATTTCACCGCGACCGCAGAAAACGGCTCACCCGTTCCTGTGCCCGAGCTCGCCTATGCATGGGAAGTTTGCGGGGTGAACGATATCCAGCAAGCCGGCGATCACCTGCTTGTCATCTGCCACGTGGAGAAGGCGCACATCGACTGCGAACGCGACGGAAAAGGCCAGCTCATTCCCCACGATATGCTCCTCTGCGTGCAACACGGCACCTACGCCGCTGACCGCGTGCTCTAGCAGGCCTCAAAGCCGCAAAGAACGGCTCCCTGCGACCAAGGAGGCCCTCTGCTGGTGCGGGCACCTTAGGGCTTGCGCGCCACCGCTCAACCCAAAGAAAAACTCGGGGCCCTGCCACCTCGACGATGACAGAGCCCCGCACTTGTTTCCAGCTTTGCTTTTCCCGGCGCCCTTATGCGTCCTTGCGCTTCCATCCCATGGGAAGCGGGCCGCACTCCTCGATGAGCGGGCATCCGTCGCATTCCTCCGTCACACCGGGGGCGATGTCGTCCCAGGGAATCTCGGTGAACCCCAAAACACGGTAGAACTCGATCGATTTCCCGCGTGCTACCAGGCGAATCTCGTCGTGATGCGCTCTGGCGTCGTCGATAAGCGCCCGCCCGACGCCGTACCCGCGCCACTGCTCGTTGATTACCACGGGATTCACGTGCGCGATTCCCGCCTCACTGAACGCCAGACGGCAAAAGCCCACGCAATCGTCGTCACCGTTCGCCGCGACGGTGACGTTCTCAAGCGAGGGGATGGCATCCATCCCCTCGTTGTACGCATAGTAGTTGATAAGCTCCCAGTCGCCCTCACGAGCTGGGCGCAGTGTAAACAAATCGCTCATGACCTGACCTTATACTACATGATAGGCGGCACGTAGATCTTCATGCGCGAGTGCGGGATGGCCTTCAGCGAAAGCTCAGTCAGCCCCTGCGCGACCGTCTCCAAGCGATCGGTCGGGATTCCCATGAACATCATGTCCTCGCCGATGTCGGTCGCCGCTCGACAGCCGTAGCATCCGAACGTAATGTTCGGCTCCTCTTTCATCAGAGGATACAGCACCGCTTCCACGCACATCGAGTTGAAGCCCGATGCGTGGAAGTCGAAGCGATGGCCGCTGTAGTAGCTCATCGACATGCACAGCCACATCATCTGCTCGGGCGTGCCCGTGAACACGACCACTTCGGGCTTGCGCACCGTCTTCGAAAGCGGTGCGACATAGGTGGCGCGGCGGCTATGAGGCGGAAGCGTCGGGCGCTCGCGAACCATGCGCGCCGCGGCCTCCGCGTTCACCACCTTGTGGAAGAGCACGTAAATCTCGCCCGTCGCCAGCTTCTCAGGAACGCCCGTCATGCCGAAAATCGACGTACCATCAGGGCACGAATGGCGAAACGGCGGCATAAGGATGCTCGCACCGCGGCGCGCGGCCATCATCGCCTGGCAAAAACGCAGGTTCTCAGAGGGCATGGGGACGTCGGGAAGAAGCTCGTCCTTATCGATGAGGCTCACCGCGACGGGACGCCAGCGAAGGTCGAGCTTGTCCATGATGGTGCGCTCCAGCTCGGCATAGTGCCTGTGAAGCTCGGAGTCGATCGGCTCGGCGCGCGGCTCGTCCGCGAAGGGGTCATACGTTGCGTCCCCCTCGCATTCAACGGTGAGCGCACGCTGGGGACAGTTGCCCGCGCATGTAGTGCACCCCACGCAGTTGTCGATGTGCGCCGCGAAGGGATAGCCCTCCTCGTTCGCCTCGAGCACATTGCAGGGGCAAAACGCGATGCACAGGCCGCACTTCACGCAGCGCGACGCATCGTTTGTCACCGAATAAACGGTCTCACTCGCGTCGTTGGAGGCGTCCCACAACGCGATCTGATCTTGAGTGTCCATGTTCGCTACCGCAATTCTTCCTTGCACCAGGGCGGATACACGCGTCGTCCCGAGGAGTCCGTCAGATGGTACGAGCAGAACGGAATGGCCCGCCCATCAGGCACGGTGACCATCATGGAGCACTCGCGCAAACGTTGCGTGTCCATGGAGATGGCATCCATGTAGTTCATGATGATGACCGACAAGCCGCTTTTCACCTCAACGCCCTTCTTGGAGAGGATATCCAAGAACACCGAGCCCTGCGGGCTGTCGGGGCTGTAGCCCTCGCGATATTCCTCGGTCGTCATCGCGCGCGTCGCGGGATAGAATCCGGACGGATGCGCGGGCACGCCCTCGGGCGGGGTGCCGTGCACCAGGAACACGCCGGTGTCGCACAACGGGTTGGAGCACCCGAGCGGCCAGATGTCCTCAACGCGCAGAAGGCCGTCGGACTGCTCGGCCAGATCGAAGATGACGTCGCCTGCGCTCATGGGCATGGCGCGCTCGGCGTCGAAACGACCAGAGGTGAAAGCAGGCTGCAGCGCGAGCCCCGCGACGACGTCGGCGTTCTCAAGCGAGAAGCGCAGAAGGTCGCCCAGCTGGTCGTCGTTGAGGCCGGAAACGACCGCGACGGAGAGCACCACCTGGATGCCGACCTCGCGGCAGCGCTCGATCACCTTGAGCTTGGTGGCAAGGATGTCGCGCCCGCACGTGCCCTTGTACACGTCGCCCGTGAGGCCGTCGAAGGAGAGATACACGCCCGTGAGGCCCGCAGCGACAAGGTCTTCGAGATAGCCTTCCTTGTTCGCGATGACAAGGCCGTTCGTGTTGACCTCAATCCCCCAGAAGCCCTTTTCGCGACCCATGTAAATGATGTCGACCAGATCCTTGCGGCAGGTGGGCTCGCCGCCGGTGATCTGCACCGCGCCGTCGGTTCCCACCGCGTTCGCGATCACGTCGTACATCGCCGAGATCTCGTCGAGCGTCGGATCGCCTTCGCCGGTCTCAGCGCTCATGAAGCACACGGGGCAATGCAGGTTGCAGTTGCGCGTGACCTCGATCTCGAGCAGCGTGCCGCGGCGCTCGTGGCGCGCGCAGGTACCGCACCCGAACGGGCACTTGTCTGTCACGGGGATGGTGTTTTGCGGCTTGGTCTTCTCGAACGCCTCGGAGAGCAGCCACTCGTAGTGCTCGGCGGAGGGCCACATGCGCGTGTCGAGCTTGCCGTGTTCGGGGCACGTGCGCGTCATCCACACGACCCCCTCGTCGTCGGCGTACACCTCCGCCGGCAGCTCCTTCAGGCACGTCGGGCACAGTGCCCCCGTTTTATGCAAAGTACGCAAAATCTCGTCCTATCTGGTCTGAAACAACGGCCCATTGTGACGGCTGATAAGCCGCCGCAACCTCCTATTCCTCGTCGATGTACTGACGAGGGTCGTGGTTGTCGTTCGGCGGCGTGGAAACGCGGATGTTCATGAAGTCGCACCAATCGAGCACGCGCTGCGGCACGTAGATCTCGGTCTGGTACTTCGCGGCCTCCTTGATTGCACGGATGCAGGACACGGCGTGCGCGAGATCGACCTTCTCATCGATGTCGGCGACGGGCGTGAAGTACGCCGAGGGGATATCCATCTCCTGGAGCTTCTCCACGTAGGCGTCGAGCGCGGGCTTGCCGGTGAGGTTGTAGTACACGCCCTGATGGTTGATCGGCGTGTTGTAGCTGAAGCCGACAAGCGACGTGCCGCACTCCTGGCAAGGCGCCTGCACAAAGCCCGGGGTCCCCAGGTCCTGGAAGTAGTCCAGCCACTGGAAAGCCTGGGAGATGTGGGTAATCGGCATGGTCGGGACGTCGCCGCCGACGGAGACGATGTGCTCGTAGCCCATGTCGAAGATCTGCTTGAAGGCGTCGTCGAAGTGGTCGTCGAACGTGGCGCCCTTGTCGGTGATGTAGTGGATCTCCATCGGCCACTTGCCAAGCGAGTCGTAGGTCTCGCGCATGAGCTCGACGTTGTCGGCCGGCGTGGTCGACACGAAGAAGTCGTAGGTGATCTTGTCGACCGACGGGTCCTCGGCAACGAGGGCATCGTTGTCCGCCTGCATCGACAGAAGCGCCTGCATGCACATCTCGCTCACATCGTACAGGCAACGGCGGAACAGCTCCGCCGCCTGCTCGGGGCTCAAAAAGCCGCCACGCTCAATCGTCAGGCGCGTCTTCACCAGGCCCGGGACGGGCGGCTTGCAGAACAGGAGCAACGCTTGCTTTTTCTCTGCCACAATACTCTCCTTCGTATGTCTTCCGCTCGATTTCGAGCGCATTCACCACTAGTAGTGTACCTTGCACATTATAGGACGCGAACAGCTATCTGGCGCTGTCCTTGCCCGCATCGGCTGCATCTTCCACGCAGGAATCACGCTGCCATGAAAGGGTTGCATCGACCTTCCTGATCACGCAATCGATGGCGTTGTACCACCAGGTGCCGATCATGGGCTCGCCCGTCGCGACCGAGCAGCTCGTCAGGCAGTTCACGTTCGACTCCCACATGCCGCCGAAATCGGGCGCGCCCGGCGTCCATTCGGGGTGCCACCAGCCATAATCGACGTTCACCATATCGTCGCGCATCGTGCGCACCTCCAGCACGAAGCGCGCGCTCCCCTTGTCGGTGGCCACTTCGACGGTGTCTCCCGCGCAAAGTCCCAGCCTCTGTGCCGTTTCGGGCGAGATCTCCACCGCGGGATGCGGCGATAACTTGCGAAACTTCGGGTTGTTGAAGTACATCGACGCGTTGTAGGGCTGCTTGCGCGCACCCGTGACCATCGCCAGATGCGCTCCCCCGCACGCCTCGGCGCGCGCGATGAGCTCGTCTGAGCAAAGCGAGAGACAAGGCGCAGGCTCGGGCAGGCGCTGGCCACCGAAATCGGGAAGGATCTCGCTTGCGAGCTCGATCTTCCCCGTGGTGGTGGCGAAGCCCCGCGGGTTGCCCGTCTCGTCGGGATACAGATACTTGAAGGGGACGGGCGGGCGGAAGTACATGCCGCGCTCGCAGTATTCTTCCCAGGTCATGCCCGCGCGGGCGAGCACGTCCTCAAGCGCGTCCTTGAACGTCTCGTGCGGCCATGCCTCTGCTTGCCCCAGGCGAAGCCCCAAAGCGCGGAAGATGTCGTAGTCGCTTCTGCGCTCGTAATACGGCTCGACCGCAGCCGGACCACCGTAGGCGATGTTCGCGACGCCGCCATGCTGCTGGAAGAGCGGACGCTCGATCGCCCCTGCGCAGGGCAGGACGAAATCGGCGATCGAGGCGGTCGGCGTCAGGTAGTAGTCGATTACCACGATCAGGTCGAGGCCCATGAGCGCGTTGAACACGCGATGCGTGTCGGCATAGGTGAGCAGCGGGTTCGTCGCGTTCACGATGAGCGCGCGCACCGGATAGGGCTCGCCTGTCTCCATCGCGCGGAGTACGAGATCGGGATGAGCCGAGGTCATATAGCGTGTCGGAAGCCTGCAACCCAAGCGCTCGGTCACCTTCTGCACCTTCGCATAGCCCTCGTAGCACTGAAGCGGGGTGTAGGGAGTGTTCAGGCAGCGCGCCTTGTGCTCGGGCGCCATCTCGTCGGTCATCTCGAGCTCGACTTCTGTGGTGAAGTCGCTCATCTCGGTAATGATGCAGGCGCCGGGCTTGTCAACGTTGCCCGTAATCGCACGCAAGCAGCAGATCGCGCGGTGCGTAGGCGCCACGTTGCGGCCCGACTGGTCGATGCCGCGTCCCGACACGAGCGCCGCCGCCTGGGCACGCCCGAACCAGCGCGCCGCAGTGCGGACGTCATCGGCCGACACGTCGCAGAACTCGGCGACGTACTCGGGCGTGTATCGCGCCACATGGGCAGCGAACTCGTCGAAGCCATGGCACCATTCCGCCACGAAATCGCGGTCGTACAAGCCCTCGGCGATGATGACGTTCGCAAAGCCGAGCGCGAGGGCGCAATCCGTACCCGTCTTCGGCGCGATCCAGAGATCTGCGCAGGAGGCGGTCTTGGTGTAGCGCGGATCGATCACCACGAGTGGCGTGTCCGACTTTCCGATGCGGCGAATCGACTGCCACCAGAGCGAATTGTCTGACTCGGCAGGGTTCGTTCCCCAGATGAAGACGCATTCCGTGTCGTCGTTGATGTCGGCCTCGATCGTCCAACCGAACGTGAGCGCGTCCATCCAGATGCGCGGGTTCCAGCAGATCTGCCCGATGCCCATGTTGTTCGGCGAGCCGAACATGTTCATGAATCGATGCAGCGGCCAAAACGACGCATGAGGCCCGCCAATCATGGATGCAAGCGTTTCGGACCCATACCGGTCGCGCAGCTGCGACAGACGCTGCGCGATGTCGTCAAGCGCCTCGTCCCAGCTCACGCGCTCCCATTCGTTCGCCCCACGCGCACCGACGCGGCGCAGGGGGTAGTTCACGCGGTCGTCCCCATCGAGCACGTCGAGGTTCATCTTCCAACGGCGGCACCCCGCGAGCACCTTCGGGTCGTAAGGGTATCGCGAAGGGTCGGGCTCCAAATCGACGACGCGCCCGTCTTCCACCGTCGCATGAAACGCGCAGAGATACCCGCAGAAATGACAGTTCGTTTTGCGCACCTCGCGCATTTACGCATCCTCCTTCGCGGCTCCCTCGCCACCGAGTCCAACGAAATTCCTTGCGCCTTGCCCCTGCTTCTCGACGCCAAGCGAGTCGTCGAACAGGAAGCGCAGCTTCATGTAGGCATCGGCATGATACCAGTCGATGCGCCAGTTGAAGAGCAGCTCAAGATAGTGGAACACCGGAACCTCGCACTGTGCCATCATCAGCTGGAACGTGCAGCTCACGCACGCCGTGACTATCGCGCTCGCGCCCAGATCGGACGCGTCTTGTCCGTGCTCTTGCGCCTGGCTGTCGGCAAGCTCGGTCTTTCCAGCGGCGCGGGCAAGCGACCCGCAGCATACCGAGCGCTTGCGCACCTTCTCGCCCTCGACGAGCAGCTCCTCGGGCATGAGCGCGCGCAGCCCGTCGGCGAACTCACCCGTCTTCTTGTCGGGGCACGAATCGTGCGGCATGAAGAGAAGCGACTCGGGTGCCTCGCATGCCTCGGTGGGGATGCCCCCCTCGTCGTACCAATCGGGATGGCGCCAAACAAGCTCACGGTTGAGCATCTCGCGCGCGATGCCGGCGTCGATGCGGTAGCCCATCTTCGCGAGCAGCGACGGGAGCGCGACGATTTCCACATCCTGCGTGCGCTCGTCGCGGGCAAGGGCGCCCCGAAGCGCGAGCACGCAGTTCGGGCATGCGGCGACGATGCGGCGCGTGCCGCAGGCGACCACCTGCTCGATGAGCTCGGCCTCGAACGTGCGGCGCTGAGCCGGACCGTCGGGCTCGTACTGCAAGATCTTGCCGCAGCAGAGAAGCGAGATTCCCTCGACCTCGCCTGCAGATTTCAGCAAGTCGTACACCGACTGCACAAGCGGCAAGCCGTAGTTGATAAGCGAACACCCGGGAAAGAACAGCGATGTGCACGCGCCACCCTCGCCCGACTGCTCGACCATAAGTGCCTGCAACCCCGGGTAGCCGCACGTGATCGAGCTTCCCGTCAAAGCGTCATCGAACACATAAGGTCCCATGGCGTCTCCTCTCCATCCTCTGCCTTGCTCGCAGAGTTTTCCGTCATCAATGCGAACGCGCCCCAACCGCTTCGCCCTCATGCAGGAAAACTGCTCTTGATACAAGGCGAACCCGACCTCGTGCAAGGTCGGGTTCGCAACATGCTCGATCAAGCGCCCAGGCTATTCGACCTGGGAGGCAAGCGAGAACTTAGTACATGTTCTCGCCGTAGGTCCAATGCTCGACGAACTCCGCATGGGGGTCGGCCGTGCGGCTGCAGTAGCGGTTCTCGCCCGGAATCTCGGCGCGCTCGTCAGAGTACACGCAGAGGTAACGGAGCAGCAGGCCGCCGCAGAGCACGAGGACGGGAGCCACCACGGTGGAAGCCGCGGAGTCGGCGCCGAAGACGTACAGGAGGAACGGGATGACCAGACCGCAAGCGATCATGCCGAGCCAGAACAGCGGGGCGGTCTTGCCGACGACCCAGCGACGGGCAACTGCCTTCTGGGTGACGTTGCCGGCGCCCAGGAAGGAGAGGATCATAATGAGCAGAACGGTGATCTCCGCGCAGACCAGGATGATGTCGACGACATGGATGATCTCGTGAATCTCCTCGGTGGCTGCAAGCAGGGCCACGGTCGGCTCAGCGAAGATGCCCAGCGACAGCGCGATAGCGGCGCAAGCGGTGGACAGGGCCGAGATGGTGAACAGCACGGGCAGTGCCGGGGTTGCCCAGAAGGAGTGAGCCTTCAGGGTCGAGAGCATGACACCCGTGTACACCATGATGCCGAAGCCGGCGATGCCGGCGATCGTGGCGAACACCGGGGTACCGCCACCGAACACGGAGGCGATGGCGCCCAGGAAGCCCCAATCAAGCGGCAGCACGTCCAGATAGCCGAGCAGCCAGAAGATATCGCCGAACATGGCAATGACCAGGAGTGTTGCGCCCCATTTGATGATTGCCGTCGCCGTTGTCCACACTCGCCAGAACACAAGCGGCTGACCGAGCTCGAACACGAGGAAGAAGCAGCCGATAGCGAGCGCAGCGAGCGCGAAGAACATCGGCACAAAGAAGAGCGAGCCCGTGCCAGGGTTGACGATGAGGCTCATGATAGCCGTGAGGCACATGATGCCGCCGCCGAGGCCACCCAAGAACAGGTAGATGACAATCGGCGCTTCCCAATAATGATGCTTCATTATCGCTGACCTCCCAAATCCGGAATGTAGTAGACCTGAGGCTCCGTGCCGTGCTCGGTGAACAGGCGCTCAGTATGGAGCGAGTTGACGAGCTTCGACACTTCGCTGTTGGGATCGTCCAGGTCGCCGAAGATACGGGCCTTCTGGTGGCACGTCTGCACGCAGTACGGCATCGAGCCGGGCTCTTCCGCACGACGGTCCTTGCAGAAGGTGCACTTGCGCACGAAGCGATGCAGGCGCGGGCCAAGCACCGAGGTGTCACGCATGCCGTAGGGGCAGGCATTGACGCACACCTTGCAGGCCATGCACTTCTTGGAGTCGACCCACACGACGCCGTCGTCGTCCTGCTGGGACGCGCCGGTCGGGCAGCAGGGGACGCACTCGGGGTTGGCGCAGTGCATGCACAGCGTCGGGGTGTAGGTGCGATGGACGTGGGGCCATTTGCCCTGAGCGCCCTCGGTCACCACGGGGTTGTAGATGATATCGAGCGGCAGGTCGTTCCACGTACGGCAGGCAACCGTGCAGGAGTGACAGCCGATGCAACGACGCTGGTCGATGACCATAGCATAACGAGTCATTATCTATCCTTTCCTACTCGATAGCCTGATTATTCCTCGATGGCTTCGTAGCTCATCGTGTAACGCTTGCCCGTTTCCTCGTCGATGAGGCCGTTGGTGGTGGGGTCGTAAGCCCAGCCATAGTAGGCGTCATGGTAGACGTTGGTCGCGGGGTCGATCAGCCAACCGCTTTCGGGGTTGTAGATGTAGGGCTTGTCGCCGAGGCGAGCGTAACCCTTCTCGCTATCCCAGGTGAGCTGCTCAGGCACGGCGTAGGGAGCATCCTGGCCCGGGTACAGACGAACACCTGCGAGCTCGGCGATCTCCTGGCGCTCCATCGTGTACTTCTTGCCGGTGGCCTTGTCCATGAGGCAGTTCTCAGCGGCAACGTAGTACCAGCCGGTGTGAGCGTCGACGTACTCGTTGGTCTTCGGGTCGATGAGCCAGCCGGAATCGTCCAGACGGAACTGAGTGGAATCCTGGTAGAGCGCATCGTTTTGCCACTGCCAGCTGAAGCCTTCGGGAACTTCCTTCGTGCAAGCCGGGGCCTCGAAGGGAATCTTCTCCCAGCGAAGCACGCGGTGCTTGAGATCCTCGGGATCGGTGGAGATGCCCGGCGTCTTCGCGCAACCAGGAATAGACCAGGTCTTGTCCTTGGCGTTCCACTCGTGGTCGGCCTCGGTGCACTTGTAAACCTTGCACATCAGGCCGCGGTTCGCCCAGGAGCCGCCCATCGGGTCGCAGTCCCACTCGTCGACAGAGGTGAGGACGTTGGTGTTGGACTCGAGGCAGCCGAACGGGTTGTCCAAATCGATGTTGGTGTCGCGCTCGGGGAACCACCAGCCGCGCGGCACGAACACAACGCGGGGATCGACCTCGGGCTCGACGTTCGCGCGCATCTTGATGCGGCCGCGCTGGGTCTCGATCCAGCACCAGTCACCGTACTCGATATCGAGCTTCTCAGCGAGCTCGGGGTTGATCGAGAAGTACGGATCCGGGTAGATATAGCGCATGCCCGCCATCTGGAAGTGCTCGGAGTGGTGATACGGCATGAAGCCGCCGCCCGTGGTGAGCACGATCGGGTACTCTTCGGCGAGTTCCGGATTGTCGATGTCGTTCTCAGCGCAGGGCAGGTAAGTCGGCATGCCAGGATAGCCCAGCTCGCGCAGGATCGTGGAGTTGCACTCGATCTTGCCGGTCGGCGTCCAGAAGCCACCGCGCGTGACGTACTTGTTCTGGTGCAGCGGCGGATAGTACATGCGGATGTTGTTGACGAAGTCGTTCCAGTCGGTGCAGGGAAGACCCAGCGGAGCGATGATGTAGGAGTAGACTTCCTCTTCCGTCTCCCACGGCCAGTTCGCGGGATCCTGACCGCAGGCCAGGCCGAGCATGCGCCAGAAGGACATGTCGGTGTGACGGTCGAACTTCGGCTGGATGGCGCGGCGGCCGCCCATGACGGAGTCGGTTGCGCCGTAGTGCGTGACGATCGTCGGACGCTCGAGAGCGCCGGCGGCCGGGAACACGTAGTCGGAGAAGAGCGCTGCCGGGGTCATCCAATAATCGACGGTGACCAGGAACTCAACCTTCTTCAGGGCGGCGAGCGTCATCTTGGAGTCGCCGTAGGAGTTCACCGGGTTGGTCGCGTTGCAGATGAGAGCGCGGATCTGGTAAGGCTCGCCGGTGAGGATCGCCTTGAACACGCTCGGGCCGTGAGCCTCGCAGAACCACTCTGCGGGAAGCGTCTTGCCCCAGGTGCGCTTGGCGTTGTTGGAGATGAGCGTGTAGCCGGGCCAAGAGGTCAGCTTGAACTTGTCAGAGCCGATCTGCTTCGCCTTCTGCTCCTCGGGAAGCAGCTCGTTGAGCTCGAGCTCTTCGTCGGTGATGAAGTTGAGGGCAGGGCCGGGCATGCCGTCGCCGCCGGGAACCTCGAGGTTGCCGGTGATGGCGCGCATGAGCTGACGGGCCTGAGAGCCGGTCGCGGACGCAGGTCCGAACTGGTCCCAAGAGCAGCCCCACTGGATGCAGCCGGGCTTGGTGGTCGCGTACATGCGAGCAGCCTTGCGGATGTCCTCCGGGTCGAGCCAGGTGATGGGGGCAGCCCATTCCGGCGTGTACGGAGCCATGTGCTCACGCAGCTCCTCGAAGCCGTCGCACCACTGGTCGACGAACTCGAAGTCGTAGAGGAACTCGTTGATGATGACGTTGAGCATCGCGAGCGAGAGCGCGGTGTCCGAACCCGGTCGCAGCGGCAGCCACAGGTCTGCCTTGCAGGCGGTTTCGGAGAAACGCGGGTCGACGTAGATAATCTTCATGCCCGCGAGCTGAAGGTCGGTGTAGCCGTGCATGGAGGGCAGCGAAGATGCGCCCGGGTTCATGCCCCAAAGGATGAGGCAGCGAGCAGCGCCCAGGTCGGTCTCAAACGGAGACCAGCCGGCGACGACCGTCTCGGCCATGAACGTCGGAATCCAGCACAGAAGTGCATTGTGGAAACCGTTCGGCGTGCCGAACTGGTTCAGGAAGCGGCGACGCGCCCAGTCATCGGTGCGGGTCGTGCCACCGGCGGAAGCAACCGCCTCAGCGCCCGACTCGGCCTTGATCTGGTTGAGTCGCTCGGCGACCTCTTTGATCGCCTGATCGTACGGGATCTGCTCCCACTTGTTCTCGCCCTTCTCGCCAGCGCGCTTGAGCGCGTGGTTGATGCGGGCGGGATGGTTGACGTGCAAAAGCGCGCTCGTTCCGCGGCAGCACAGACCACCCTGGTTGGAGTAATCGGGATCGCCTTCGATCTTGATTACATCGCCGTCCTTGACATAGGCAAGGACACCGCAGTTGGCATGGCAGAAATAGCACTGCGTTCTGATGCGCTCGACGCCTTCGGCGAGTTCGCCGTTCTCGTCGTAAATGCTGACCTTATCAGCCATCTACCTTCCCCTCTTCTTCTCGTCCTACAGACACCTACTATTCGGTTCGTCGGGTTTTTGCGACCTGCGCATTGTCCGAAAGCGCACGGCACGCCCCGACGCGTTGACAGCGGTAGTGTACGGAAGAGTTCCTCTGCAAGCATCGCCCCGCCAGTCTGAATTCCCCCGACGGATAAACCCCGCAGTATGAGCCAAGGATGAGCCTCCCTGTATGCCACCACTCGCCGATTTCGCGACACCGAACGCGAAAAAACACAGGTTTAGCCCCATGTCTTGACGCGAACGACTATTCGACCGAATCTTCGTTAGGGATTATAGCTATTGCCTATGGATTGCCGCGATACTTCGCCCCCCGAAAGGGGCAGCTTTGCATGGCGAGCGGGGTATAATCGGCGGCGTATGGCGTAGGGAGAAAAGAGACTTCTATGAAAAACCACACGTTCACCTTCATGGGCACAGGCGCAGGCTGCGGCGTGCCTTCGTTTTTCTGCGACTGCCCCGCGTGCGAAGAGGCCAGGGCGAATCCGCGCGCGAGGCGCGGAGATTGCGGGACTATGATCAAAGGCGAGAAGACGCTTCTCATCGACACGCCGCCTGACCTGCGTCATCAGTGCATTCGCGAGAACGTGCGGCGCATTGACGAGGTCCTGTACACCCACTGCCACTCCGACCACGTGGGAGGGCTTTTGGAGCTTGAGTACCTCGTGCAGCTCAAGCAGAAAGAGGCGCTTCCCGTCTACGGCAGCGCCGAGACGCTTGCAGGCATCGCGCAGGAGTTCCACTACATGACCTACGCCCTCGACATGCGCGAGATTGCGCCGATGGACACCGTCGAGTTCGACGGCGTGAAGTACACGGCGCTCCCCTGCACCCACGCCGCGGGCACATATGGATATCTCATCGAGACGGGCGACACACGCATGTTCTACGCCTCCGACACCGGGAAGCTGCCGCCCGAGACCTATGAGCGGCTGCAGGGTATCGACATTCTCGCGATGGACGCGACGTTCTGGAAGAACAATTGGTCCCCCGCCGCGCACCACAGCGTGCAGGAATGCATCGAGGAAGGGCTGTCGCTCGACGCGGGCAAAATCTATCTCACGCACCTGTGCATGCACTACGACGAGCCGATCACGCTCGTGGAACTGGAGGAGTTCCTCGCGCAGTACGAAGGCCGCGTCGAGGCCGCCCACGACGGGCTCACGTTTGAGATTTAGTGGTTGACCACTACTAGATGACGTCATATACTGCAGGAGGTCTGAAACACGAAGAGCCGAGGATGCCGCCACATCCTCGGCTCTTCCTTTTTTGGTGCGAGAGTTTCTACCCGCGAACCTCGGCGCCCGTCGCCGAGCACACCTTCTTCACCATGCGCTCGTGCGCCTTCTCCGCCTCGTCGCTCGTGAGCGTGCGGTCGGCGGCGCGGTAGGTGAGCGCATACGCCATCGACTTCTTGCCAGCGCCGAGACGCTTCTCGTCGCGATAGACGTCGAACAGGCGCACGTCTTCGAGCAGCTTTCCGCCGGCGGACGTCATGCACTGGACGAGTCGCTCGTGGGTGACGTCCTCATCGACGACGAACGCGATATCCATCGACACCGCGGGGAACGTGGGCACGTCAACGTAGTCGCGCGCCGGACGAGCCGCACGCTCGAGCGCCTCGAGGTCGAGCTCGAAGGCGACGACGGGGGCCGCCGCGTCGTAGGCCGCCACGGCGAGCGGATGGAGCTCGCCCACCCAGCCAAGCGACGTGCCGCCCGAGAGCATCTCGGCAGCGCGGCCGGGCTGCAGCTGCGGCGCCTCGTCGGCGGCGAGCGCCTTGAAGCGCACCTTGGGAAGCGCAAGCTCGCGCGCGAGGTTCTCGAGCACGCCCTTGCCGTCGAAGAAATCGTAGGGAGCGGGCGCCTCGTTCCATCCGGCGTCGCGCACGGCACCGGCCAAAACGCCGGCGAGCTTCTCGCGCTCCTTGGGCTTTTTCTTGCCCTCATGGGCGAAGAACACGCGGCCCATCTCGTAGAGCTGAATGTTCTTCACGCCGCGGTTCTGGTTGTGGGCGACAGAGCGCAGAAGGCCGGGGATGATGCTCTGGCGCATGACCGATTGCTCGGCGTTCATCGGGTTCAGAAGCTCAACCGCCTGACCTAAGCCCTCGAGCGGCAGGCGCAGACGCTCGATCTCGCTCGGCTCGGCGAACGAGTAGGTCATCGTCTCGTTCATGCCGCAGGCGCGCAGCGTGTCGTTGACCTTGTTCTTCACGTGCTGCTCGTGGCTCACCGTGCCGAAGCGGCCGCGACCGCCGGGGAGCGTGGCCTCGATTTGGTCCATGCCGTAGAGGCGCAGCACTTCCTCGTAGAGGTCGATTTCGCGCGGCAGGTCGGGACGGAACGTCGGCGACGTGACCGCGAGCGTGTCGGCGTCCTCACCGTCTTCCACCTTGCAGCCCAGACGGCTGAGGATCTCCACGATGAAGTCGCGGGAGATATCGGCGCCCATCATCGCGTTGAAGCGCGGGATGCGGAAGGTGAGGTGAGCCTCTTCGGAGACGTTCGGCCACTCGTCCACGATGCCCGTACCGCCGCCGATGGAGCCAGACACCTGACCGCCGGCGACTTCCACGATGAGCGCCGCCGCAGCAGCAGAGCGCTCCTCGATGCCGTGGTCGTCCACGCCGCGCTCGTAGCGCATGGAGCTCTCGGAGATGAGGCCCAGGTTGCGCGAGGTGCGCGAGGTGCGGCCCGGCTCGAAGGTCGCCGTCTCGAGCAGGATGTCGGTGGTCTCCTCGGTGACCTCGGTGTCGAGGCCACCCATAACGCCCGCGAGCGCCACAGGGCCGAGCTCGGGCGTGGCGATGACGGTCATGTCGGAAGTGAGCGTGCGCTCCACCTCGTCGAGCGTGGTGAACTTCGCGCCGTCGGCGGCCTCGCGGATCACCACATGGGCGTGCCCGTCTGCGCCTTTCAGCTTGTTCAGGTCGAAGGCGTGCAGCGGCTGGCCGAACAGGAACAGGATGTAGTTCGTCACGTCGACGATGTTGTTGATGGAGCGCTGTCCGATGGCAGCGAGGCGCTCGACCATCCAGTCAGGCGACGGGCCCACCTTCACGCCGCGGATGACGCGGGCGGAATAGCGCGGGCAGCGCACGGCGTCCTCGATGGTCACGTCGACGTCGTCGATGCCGTCGTCGGCAAGCTCAAGCTTCGCGGCCATCTCGTCGAGCGGGTTTTTCCAATCGCGGCGATACATCGCGCCCATCTCGCGCGCGAGCCCCACAATCGAAAGGCTGTCGGGGCGGTTCGGCGTGATCTCCAGGTCGAGCACCGTGTCGGTCAGCTTCAAGTAGTCGGCGATGGGAGTGCCCACCTGTGCGTCGTCGGGGAGGATCCAGATGCCCTCATGGTCGGAGCCGAGCCCCAGCTCGCGTCGCGAGCAGCACATGCCGGCACTCGCAACGCCGCGCAGCTTCGACTTCTTGATTTTGAAGTCGCCGGGGAGCACAGCCCCCACGGTCGCGACGGGAAGCTTGATTCCCGCCTTGATGTTCGGCGCGCCGCACACGATCTGCACGGGCTCGCCCGCGCCCGTGTTCACCGTGACCACGTGCATGTGGTCAGAATCGGGATGCGGCTCGCAGGTCTCGACGTAGCCCACGACCACGCCGTCGAACGTGGCGCCGAGCACCTCGACGCCTTCGACGCCCGTGCCCGTGAGGTCGAGCTTGTCGCAGAGCGCCTTAGTGTTGGTCGGCACCTCCACGTATTCGTTAAGCCATTTCAGCGATACTTTCATGACTCTCTCTTTCTTGAATGTTCACTTCCGCAATTGGAGCTCGGCAGACATACGCCATGCTCAAACAGTCCTGACTCGCGCGAACAGCCCACTGGGCTGTTCGGCTCGTGCGGAACTGCGCGTGGCGCACGCCCGCCGAGCTCGAGACAGGTTTCCCTTCGCCGTTCGACTAGAACTGGCGCAGGAAGCGCATGTCGCCTTCGAGGAGCATGCGCAAGTCGGGCACGTTGTACTTCAGGCACGCCACGCGCTCGACGCCGACGCCGAACGCGAAGCCGGAATACTCCTCCGGATCGATGCCCGACACGGTGAGCACGTTCGGGTCGACCATGCCGCAACCGAGGATTTCCAGCCAACCCGTGCCCTTGCACATGCGGCAACGCTCGCCGTCGTGCAGATGCCCCGTGCCACCACACACGCCGCAGGAGACGTCGGCCTCAGCGGAGGGCTCGGTGAACGGGAAGTAGTGCGCGCGGAAACGGGTCTTGCGATCGGGCCCGAACATCTGCTTGCAGAAGTAGTCGAGCGTGCCCTTAAGGTCGCCGAACGAGATGCCCTTGTCGATGACCAGGCCCTCGATCTGGGTGAACTGCGGAAGATGCGAGGGGTCGGCAACATCGCGGCGGTACACCTTGCCCGGCGCGATGATGTAGATCGGCGGCTTCTGGTCCTCCATCACGTGCACCTGCACACCGGAGGTCTGCGTGCGCAGGAGCACGTCGGACTCGCCGCGAACAGACGACGCCTCGCCCGAGAGGTCGCGCACGTAGAACGTGTCCTGCATCGAGCGGGACGGATGGTCCTTCGGGGCGTTCAGCGCCTCGAAGTTGTAGTAGTCGGTCTCGACCTCGGGGCCGTGGACGACGGTGTAGCCCAGGCCGAGGAAGATTTCCGACACCTCGTCGGTGATCGCGTTGATCAGATGGCGCGTGCCCATCTGTTGCGCGCGGCCGGGCAGCGTGACGTCAACGGCGCTTGCGTCGATCGCGGCTTCCATCTCGGCTGCCGCGAGCTTCTTCTTGCGCGCTTCGAGCGCCTCTTCCACCACGTTGCGCACCTCGTTGACCGTCTTGCCAACAACGGCGCGCTCCTCCTTCGCGACCTTGCCCATGCCGCGCAGGTAGCCCGTAAGCGTGCCCGCTTTGCCGAGCACCGCCACACGCACGCTCTCGAGCGCCGCCGACGTGTCGGCTTCCGCGATGCGCGCAAGGGTTTGCTCACGCAGTTGCGCGAGCTCGTCCGTGATCGCCATAATCACCTTCACCTCTCGTATCGAGCGCCTCATCTGGCCCAAAGGGCGCTCCGCCAATAAAAAAGGGCTTGCCATCTCGCCCCGGAAGGCGCGTGCTTTCGCATTCGCCTTCACTTCCAAGGACGAGAGACAAGCCCTCGCGGTACCACCCTGGTTGACGCCTTCCCCCGGCAACGCGACCTGCTGCGCCGCCCGAGAGGCATCCACTCGTTTTGCCTGATGACGGGGGCAGGCCGTCGCGCCCTACTTCGCCGTCTCGCGGGATTGCCCCGCGTCCGTGTTCAGACGCGCTGCTCGGAAGGGAATCGCACGCCGCTTACGCTTGGGGCCTTTCAGCCGATGAGCCCCATCTCTGGAAGCTTCGCCTTGCGTGCGCTGTCTTCGTCTGCGCATGTGGGAGGAAGTATAGCGCAAGGAAGCCCGCCATGGGGAAAATCCACAACGCGAAACGCGAGGAGCGAGGAGCGGCCCGGCAAAGGGGCGGGCGCGATAACCGCTGGAAGCAACAGGCCCCCACGTAGGACAACCGAAGCCAACATAGAGGGGGATTCGTCGACTCGAAAAGCCGCCGAAACAGGCACGTGCTACCATGGGCTCCTGTCCGATTGCTCGGGAAGGAGCCCTTTTTATGCGCGATGCGTCCTTGTGCAATTCTGCCGCCGGGCGGAAGAGTGCGCCCTCGACGGGCGCCTCGCCGGCGAGCCCGCAGATGCACATCCGCCTTGCCTCGGCCGACGACGCGGACGGCATCCGCGCGGTGTACGCCCCCTTCGTCGACACGCCCGTGACTTTCGAGGAGGAAGTGCCCGCGCGCGAGGTTTTCCATGCGCGCATCGCGGGCATTTGCGAGAAACACCCCTGTCTCGTTGCCTGCGTGGATGGGCGCATCGTCGGGTTCGCTTACGCACATGAGCTGCGTGAACGCGTTGCCTTTCAATGGAACGCCGAGCTTTCCGTCTACCTTGCACCCGTCGCACAGGGGCGCGGGCTGGGGAGCCGCCTGTATGCGGCGCTCATCGAGCTTTTGCGCCTTTCCGGGGTGAAGGCGGTCTACGGCGTGGTGACCTCCCCCAACTCCGCGAGCGAGCGCTTGCACCGCGCATTCGGGTTCGCGCTTATGGGTGTGCAGCCGCATGCGGGCTTCACCTGCGGCGCATGGCACGATGTTAGCTGGTACGTTCGCGAGATCGCACCCTTCGAGGACGCGCCCGCACCGCCTGCGCCCTTCCCCCGCTTCGCAAGCGAGCACCCCGAGCTCGTAGATTTGGTGCTCCAGGAAGCCAATCGAGCGTTCTCAAATTGAAACATTTGAGGAAGTGGTCACGAATCCGCGTTATGCGCATTCCAAATCGCGCAGAAACTGCCAATCGCGCGGAATCGACACGTACATGTGAGAATTATTCAACATGTCAACGTTGACTGAGCATCATTCGCACCATGTTGTTCAAAGAGCACAGCGCTCGAATGCGCATAACGCGGATTCGTGACCACTTTTTTGCGCTCCAGCGTTTCGAGCCCCCAAAAACGCGGGGGCGCGCCGCTTTATTCAAGCAGCGCGCCCCATTATTTGCGGAATGCAGTTTCTGCTAGGCTACTCCTCCGCTGAGGCGCCGGTGATACGCGCCGCGGGATCGGCGAACATATCGCGGTCAAGCGTTTTGTTCACGTTGGCGGATGTGACGCCCGCAACCATAGAGTCGCTCACGTTGAGAGCGGTGCGGCCCATGTCGATGAGCGGCTCAACCGACGCCATAAGGCCCACGATCTCGATCGGCAGGCCCATAGTGCCGAGCACGATGAGGCTTGCGAACGTGGCGCCGCCGCCAACGCCTGCCACGCCGAACGAGCTTATCACGATGATGGCGATCAGCATGATCACCCACGTCGGGTCGAACACGTTGATGCCGACGGTCGGCGCGATGAGCGTCGCCATCATGGCCGGATAGATGCCCGCGCAGCCGTTCTGGCCAATGGACATGCCGAAGCTCGCGGCGAAGTTCGCCGTAGCCTCGTCAACACCGAGCGCCTTCGACTGCGTCTCGATGTTCATAGGCAGCGCGCCCGCGCTCGTGCGCGACACGAACGCGAAGGACAGCACGGGGAACGCCTTCTTCAGGTACGTGACGGGGTTCACGCGGTTCGCCGCCAGGATAATCAAATGCACGATGAACATCGCGATGATTGCCACATACGAGAAGATGATGAACTTGCCCAGATCGACGATTGCCGCGAAATCACTCGTGGCCATGACGTTCGCGATGAGCGCCATGACGCCGTAGGGGGTGAGTCCGATGACCATCTTCACGATGCACATGACGATACCGTAGAGGCTGTCGATGATGCGACGGAAGAAATCGGCCTGTTCAGAGTCGCGATTGCGCAGCTTCAAGTAAGCCATGCCCACGATAGCCGAGAAGATGACCACGGCGATGGTCGACGTCGAGCGGGTGCCCGCCAAGTCGGAGAAGACATTCGTCGGGATGAACGACAGGATGGTCTGCGGAATCGTGGTATCGGCGACTTTGTCCGAGCGCGTTTGCAGCGCATCGAGCTTCGACGCGTCGACCGTGCCCTGCGTGAAGTCGGCGCCTGCCAGGCCCGAGAACGCGATCGTCGCCCAGCCGAACACGGAAGCGATGGCGACCGTGCCCAAAAGCACCGCGAGCACAGACACGCCGATCCGGCCCAGGTTCTCCGTTGCCTTCGTGCGCGTGAACGCGCCGACGATAGCCACGAAGATGAGCGGCATCACGAGCATCTTCAGCAGGCTGATGTAGCCTGTGCCCACAAGCGACATCCAGTCGAGCGCGCACTTCGCGGCATCGGACCCGCGTCCGAGCGAGAGCTGCATCGCCACGCCGAGCACGATGCCCGCGCCGAGTGCGGAGAACACGCGCACCGTGAAGGAAAGGCCCTTGTTCTTCATGAATTTCAACGCCGCGAGCAACGCGACGAAGACGACCAACACAACGGCGACCGCCGCCCCCACCTCAAATGACATTGAGCATACTCCTTTGGTACCTCGTTCTCGTCTAGCACGAGGAAGAATTATGCTCCTTATAGCCTATATATTCAATAGGAATTGTGAGAATTAGCCCAGGAATTCGGTGGATCCCGCCACCTTGAGCGTGAAGCTCTCGGCGAGCGACGCGTCTTCCATTATGAAGCGCGCATCGCTGCAGACCACCGTCGTGACGCTCGCGTTTTCGATCTTGAGAGGGTCGTTCACGCGAGCGGGGTCGAGCAAGTACATGACAGAGCGAATGACAAACGAGTGCGTGACCACGAGCACGTTGCCGCCGCCCGAGCGCGCCGCCCTTCGAGCCGCGTCGTTGCAGAAGCTGGTGAGGCGCGCCGCAATACGCTCCCAGCCCTCCGCCTTGCCGGACTTATCCCAGCGCTTGATGGCATCGGCCGTTTCGGGGAGGCGCACGTTGAGCTCCTCGAAGGACATGTCGTGCCCAAAGCCCTCGTTGAGCGCATCGCGCATGAGCGTGCCGGGGCGACCCTCCAAATCGCCGTAGCACCACTCGCGAATGCGAGGGTCCTGCTCAAGCGACGGCACTGCTAGCCGGGGATTCTCCTCGCTGCGCGCCAAAAGCAGCTCGTTCGCCGTTTGAACCGCGCGACCCAAATCGCTCGAATACGCCGCCGCGAATTCGATGCCAGCCCGTGCGAGCCCTCGCCCGCACGCCCGCGCGTCGCGCACGCCAGCCGCGGTCAAAGGCGCGTTGCACCAACCCTGGACCAGGTGGTTCAGGTTGTATTCCGTCTGCCCATGTCGCACGATGTAGAAGGTGACGGGCGCGTCTTTGCCGAGGGAAGGCGCAGCGGCAGATGCCGCTTCGCCCCGCGAAACCGCGAAATGCCCATCGCCCGCAGACGCTGCCGAGTTGTCGGGAACCCAGGCGCCGCTCTCCCCGCCCGCCATGTTGGAATCAATCATTTCGGGTCCTTACAAAATGCGGTAACTCACCGTGCGCAGGCCCCAGTCACTGCACGACGAGTAGCCGAACGCCTTCCACACGCCCGGCTGCAAGTCGAGCGAACGGCTTCCGCCGCCCATGCCGCCGCAATCGTTGATCGTGGCGTATACGGTCATGCCGTTGTAGGAAATCTGCACAGTGCGGCCGAAATAGTCCTCGTAGTTCGGCCAGGACATGGGAACGGCCACGCCCATCGAAGAATCGTCGCACACATCCCCCATCGCCGTCGTTCCGGGATTGGGCGTGTAGGGGTCGGTCGATCCGCCATACGCCGAGGCCACGCCCGTCTTCCAGCCGGAACCGCTGTCGGGCTCGGGGTCGGGATCGGGCGCTACGGGCGTCGTGTCGGGCACGACCTCCTGGCGATTCGTGGTGTTCGCCTTGTCGGAAACGCCGGCATTGCCGTCGGTCTTCTGACTGGCCGAGGCCGAATTCGCCATGCTACTCGCCTGCGCCTCAAGCGCTGCCAAGCGATCCGCCTCCGCATCCTTGGCGTTTTGCAGCTTGGACTGCGCCTGAGAGACGACGGCCTCCGCCTGCTGCTTCGTCTTGTCGAGCTCGCTTAAAGCGCGCGTCTGCGACTCCTTTTGCGCGTTCAGCTCGGAGGTGATGCCGTCGAGCGTGGCGACTCGCGCCTTCTGTTCCTCGACCTCGTCGGCCTGCGCTTGGAGAATCGAGCCCGCGTACACGACGTTGCGCGTGAGCTCGTCGAAGGAGGACGACCCTAAGATCAGCATGAGCATCGAGCCCGCCGAGGGTGAACGATACTCGTTGCGAGCGGCGACGCCGAGCGTTTGGCGACCCGCAATCACCGCCTGCTGCGCCTTGAGGGCCTCGGCGGCCGTGGAGTCGATTTGCCCCTGGATGGAAGCGAGCTCGGAGTTTATCTTGTTGTACTCGTCGGTGATGGATTCCATCTGCACCTCGGCGGCATCGAGTGCCGCCTGCGCATCGGATACGTCGTCCGCAAGCGCGGCCGCAGGGGAAAGCGACAGGGCGAGCATCGCGCTCATCACCGTTGCACGAACGGCTGAGGCGAAGCGTTTCACCTGTTCAGACACTTGATAGTGCTCTCTCACCAAAATCCTTCCAGCGGCCAATAGAACGCATGCGGCGCGCGCATCGCACAGGAGCGACGTGCTTGCCACATGAAAAACGCCCCCTGAGGGGACGCTTCTTGCGATTTAGTATGCCTAAAGCGTTCCCCTGTGGCAAGAGAAACGGCACAATCAACACGAGCGCCGGCCCGGCCCGGCAAACCGCGCGCCGACTCGCGAAAGCCAGCGCGCCTGCCCTCTTACACGAGCGCGCCGCCGCAGCTCGAGCCCGCGCCCGCGGCGCAGCTGTAGCACACGGGATTCGTTCGCACCTCGCGCGGCGGCAAAGGACCGGCCGCCAAATCAGCCACCGTGGCGTCGCGCCCGTCGATCTGGATGGGCATCCCCAGCACATGGTTGCACTCACAGTCGTACAGCCGCCCGTCGTAATCGACGTTCACCTGGTCGCGGCACATGATCTTGCCCACCGCGAACGCGTTGAAGTTGTCATGCAGAAGGCGCAGGTAGTCCTCGGTAAGTCCCGCGTCGGCCAAATCCATCGCGAAGCGCCCGAGCGGGAAGTTGTTAAAGGCGAACAGCTCGTTGAACTCGATGCCCTGCTGCTCGGTGAGCTTCACACGGTACGCATCCGCCAGAAGCTCTTGCGGCGGAGGCAGGAACGGACCCGCCACGTTGTAGACGATCTCCAGGTGCGGGCCGCCCTCGCGCCCGTAACCACGCTCGTTGAGCTTGCGGATGTTCTCAACCGCGCGCTTGAAAACGCCCTGCCCGCGCTGGGCGTCGGCCGCTTCCGCATCGAAGTACGGCAGCGACACGCACACGTCCGCCCCGATTTCCGCGAACACGTCGAGGAAGTGCGCGTATTCCGGCTTCCCCTCGAGCGTGAGGTTCGTGCGCACGATCACCTTCTCGGCGAGCTTCGCGCCCTCGCGCAGGAACCACTCGCAGTCGGGGTGCATCTCCGGCGAGCCGCCCGTCACGTCGAGCGTTTTGAATCCGCCCGCCGCGAACGCCGCGAGCACGCCCTCGAGCGTCTCTCGCGATGCAGCCTCGGTGTTTTTGGGGCCGCACTCCAGGTAGCAATGGCGGCACGCGAGGTTGCACGCATAGGTGATGTTCACCTGCAAGGTCTCGGGCCGCTCGCTCGCTTGGAGCACCTCGGGCATGTTCACGCGGTCGTAAAACGAGGGGACGCCCGCGCGCTCGCATGCGGCGTCCAGGTACGCGAGATTCACCTTTTTCTTGCCACACCGCAGGTCAAGCGCCCGTTGCGCGCGCTCAAGGTCGAACGGACCGCGATGCGCGCCGCGCGGCGTCACCTCGAAGTACCTCCCGTAGCGCGACTGCGCAAGCATCGCCGCCATGTTTCCGCTCACCGCGTAGTCGCGCCCCTTGATAAGGCGCAGCTCGCAGGTCAGGTCGAAGTAGCGCGGCATCTCGGGCATTCCGCCCACATAGCGTGCGACCTGGCCGTAGTTCTCCTCGGCGTCCTCGAGTCCCTCCGCCTTCACGGCACGCACCGTGCGCGAGGTGAACGACGTGAAGCCGAGCTTCGTCTCGAGCGCCAAGTCGCCCACGTGGATTTCGTCGATGGCGGTGTAGGCGAAGCTCGCCCAGCCATGCTTTGCCATCATGCGGCGGAAATCGTCGAGATACATCGCGCCGCCGAGGCACTCACCGCGAAGCACCGGGTCGGCGCGCAGCTCGTCGGACATGCGACGGTCGCAGAACACGTCGGAGAAGTACAGCTCGCCGCCAGGCTTGAGCACTCGGTAAATCTCGGAGAACACCTGGTCCTTAAACGGTGACAGGTTGATCACACAGTTGGAAACGACCAAGTCAACCGTGCCGTCCTCGATGCCGAGCGCCTCCAAATCCTCGATATAGCCCGCGCGGAAATCAACGTTCGATTCTTCGAACCCGAACTTTTCCGCCTGCTCGTCCCGGTATTTCTCAGCCACGGCGAGTTGCTCGGGAGTCATATCGACGCCAATGACGCGCCCCGTCGGCCCCACGAGCTTCGAGAGCACATAGACGTCACGCCCCGTGCCGCAGCCCAGATCGACCACCGTCGCGCCCGTAAGCGCAGGCGGAATCGGCGAGCCGCACCCGTAGAAGCGCTCGATGATCTCGTCGGCGATCAGGGGCATCACGTCGAGCACGTACTTCGGCGGGCGCTCGGCCGAACAGCAACACGCGTTGGTCTTCAAGTCGTCGGAGCCGCCGAGCGTCTTGCCGTAATACTCGCGCACCTGAGCGCGGATGTCAGCTTTCTCGTCCGCCATACTATCTGCGACCTTCGTCGGCCATGCCGAAGCATTCCGTGAAAAACACCTGGCAGTCCAGGTCGTGCTGCTCGCATACCTCGTCGAGAGCATCGTCCATGAGACGCGCGAGCGGGCGCGACTCGCACACGGCGCGCGCGTTGATGATCATGCGCATGTTCTCGTGGTCCTGCGCGAACTTCTGCGCGTACTCCGTGTCGTAGTCCACGCCGATGAGCGACGCCTTGCTGAAGTCCCCGCCCTCGGAGGTCGCAAACGTCTTCAAATGCGGCACGTTGCGCTTGCGCTCGATGAGCCCCATGCGGATGCCCTCGATCAAGTCATCGACCACCGCGTTGCAATCGAAGGTGCCACCGTTTTTCGACTTGAAGTACAGACGGCGGTTGTACCAGGCGAGCTTTGCCTCGGCCTCGGCGAACTCCTTGTTGTTGCGCACCGAGAAGTTCTTGAGCGCGGTCTCGTGCGTCGTAAGATAGGCGGCAAGCTCAGAAATGCCCGTGCGATCTTTCGCAGAGATCGCCATCACCGGAATGTCGGGGCAGGCCTCGCGCAGAAAGCCCATATAGCGCTCGACTGTCGGCCCGTCGAGCAGGTCGATTTTGTTGAGCACGATGAGGTCGGCCTCTTCAAGCTGAAGTTTCAGCAGGTAGACGAGCTCTTCGGGCAAGTTGATGTCGGCGCGCTCGGGCATGATCATGCGCAGGCGCTCCGGATCGACCACCACCATGAACGGCGAGAGCGTGAACTCGTCGTCGTTCTCGTCGCGCAGTGCGCCGTACACATGGTCGAGCGCGCCAACGCCGCACCCGGGAATGTCGCTCATGACGAACGTGGCGCCTTCCTTGTCGCGCATGCGGCGGATATGGTCGACTGTGTTGTCCATCTGATAGCAGATGCAGTCGTTGCCGATCTCGGCAACCGTGCAGCCAGACGTCTTCGTGAGGCTGGTGTCGACGAGGTTAGCCCCCAAATCGTTTGCGATGATGGCGCTTTTCCCGATGTTGCGGTCCATGTATTCCGCAAGCGCGATCATGGTCGTGGTTTTGCCGGCGCCCAGAAAGCCGCTCACCACCATAAAACGAATCTTGTCCACGTGAATGCTCCTTCGTTGTATCGCAAAGCCGCACGCGCGCGCACGACTCCGTAAGCCATTTCATTCTACCGCAGCCACGCGCAAGCTGTGATACCATCGCCTGCAGAAAGAGCGAAATCCCGCACACCGCGCAAGGAGCGTTTCATGGCGACCATCGAAGAAGATCTTCGTTTCCTTATCACCGAGCTGCAAAACGAGCGCGCAGGCGCCCACGACGAGCTCGCGACCTGCCCCATTCCCGGAACCTTCGGCGAGGCGTGGGAGCTTTTCCGCGCGCTGTGCAACACGCGCCTGCCCGAGCACGTGAGCGGCGAGTTCCTCGCCAAGCAGGACAAGCTTTTGCACGCGATCATCGACGAGGAAGGCATCACCTACGCGGGGCTCATCACCCCGTGCGTGAGCGACCCGCGCTTCGCCGTGTGGCGCGGGGACATCACCACGCTGGCGGCAGACGCCATCGTGAACGCCGCGAATTCGCAGCTCTTGGGATGCTGGGTGCCGGGACACTACTGCATCGACAATGCCATCCATACGTTCGCGGGCGTGCAGCTGCGCATCGAGTGCGCGGCAATTATGAGGGCGCAAGGCCATGAAGAGCCTACCGGCCAGGCGAAGGTCACCTCGGCGTACAACCTGCCATCGAGCCTGGTCATCCACACCGTCGGGCCCATCGTTGAGAACGGGCAGCCCACCGAGCAGCACAAACGGCTCCTTGCCGCAAGCTATCGGAACTGCCTCGACGCGGCGGCGGAGCGGCATTGCAAGTCCATTGCTTTCTGCTGCATCTCCACCGGCGTATTCGGGTTCCCGCAAGAGGAGGCGGCCCGCATCGCCGTCGACACGGTGCGGGCCTGGCTTGACGCCAACCCCAAGGCCGACATGCACGTCATTTTCGACGTCTACACCGAGAAAGACGAGCAAACCTATCGCGAGATCCTCGGCGAATAGAGGCAAACCCGTAGTTGGTGGTCAAGAGAGCGAGTTGTGCGCTCCTTGATTCGGGCTGGAAGGAGGCGCGATTTTCGCCGACCTGGGGAAACGCTGATTCGGGCCGCGCAAGGTTAGGTTGGCAGCGCTGAAACGGCTCGATTTCGACAATCCGACAGCGCACAACTCGCTCAGTTGACCACCAAGGGGGCGTTTCGCTCCCGAGGGCCCGAGCGACGACCAAGTGGGTGCTTGCTCCCGCATAGCTTAAGCGACCGCCAACTGCGGGCTTTGTTTTGTTCGTTTCGGCGATTCGCGCAGGTAGATTGTCCACCCGAAAAGCCCCTCCCATCAGCTTTTGAAGTCACAGCGCTCACACCGGGGCAGGTCGAACGCTTCCGGATCCTCCTTGTAGAACAACCCCGCCCATTGGCAGATATGCTGCAGCACGGGGATGACCGACACGCCCTTCGGCGTGAGGGCATACTCAACTCGCGGGGGAATCTCCTCGTATTGAATGCGCTGGATAAGCCCCGATTCCACGAGGTCTTTCAGCGCGCCCGAAAGCGCGGCGTCGGTCACGTTGCACATCTCCGAACGCACAACGCCGTAACGCAGCGGCCCGTCGGACAGCACGCAGAGGATGCGCGACTTCCACTTCCCGCCGAACACGTCGAGCCCGTATTCAAGCGGACATCGGATATCCTTCTCGGTTTTGCGTTTGCGCGCCATAAGCCTCTCCTTTGCATTTGCCCTCGTCCTCGATGTTGCACAGCCTAGCCAAGTCGCAGGCAAATGTACAAGTTACTCAAAAAAGATTGAGCGACTTAATCTTTTGCGAACGTCTTCAAATCGACGAGTTGCCCCCGTATCTTGAGTGCCAACTTGCAAAGCATCCCTCCGAGAGACGCAGGGAGAAGCAAATGAAAGGGGACATCCATGTTATCCACCAGCAAAGTTGCAGTTGAAAGCACCGGTTCCGGCCTTGCCGTGAAGGCCTCGTGCCGCGACTTCGAAATCACGTTCGACGAGCCGTGCGAGATGGGCGGCACCAACGAGGGGATGAATCCCGTCGAGGGCGTGCTGTGCTCGTTCGCCGCATGCCAGACGATCGCGACACTGATCTTCGCCGGCGCCCAGGGCGTGCCACTTGAAAGCGTCCGCATCGAAGCAGAAGGCGACCTCGACCCCGACGGATTCATGGGGATTAACCCCGATGTGCGCAACGGCCTTCAGGAGGTGCGCTTCACCGTGCATCTGAAGTGTGCAGACGAGGAAGCGGCGAAGAAGCTTGCCGACCTGGCCGAAAAGCAGTGCCCCGTCAGCGACTGCCTCGCGAATCCGGTGCCCGTCGTGCGCACCAGCCTCGTCATCGAGTAGCAAGCAAGAAAAGGATCAACCATGGCTCAAATGCCGCAAGAATGCGTGGACATGATTAACAACGCCTACGCTGCCGCGTTCTCCACCTGCGCAAACGGGGTTCCCAACGTGGTTCCCGTAAGCATGAAGCAAGCGATGGACCCCGAGACCGTCATGGTTTCCGACCAGTACATGAGCAAAACGCTCGCGAACCTGAAGAAGAACCCGCGCGCCGCGCTTTCCGTCTGGGACAACGAAGGCGGGTTCCAGGTGAAGGGCACGATCACCTACGAAAACGAGGGACCGCGCTATGAGCAGGTCGCCGCGCAGGTGAAGGAAATTCTAAGCTCGATGGGATACGACTTCACGAGCAAGGGCGTGTGCTTCCTGCACGTCGAGGAAGTCTACTCAGTGACGCCCGGCGCCCACGCCGGCGAGCGCATCGCGTAAAGCCGCTTCGCCAATCCCCCTTTTAGGGACACCGCGCCGCGCAAACCCCCCTGTTGCGCGGCGCGTTCCCATTTGCTAGCGACATGCATGCCGCATTGCCTTTCCTCGGCATATGCGGCGGTCCGGTTTATATATTGAACACCGCGCCAACCAGCGACAGCAAAGCATTCATCTGCTGCTCCTCAGCGTATCCGACATGCTTGCATTTCCTTGCGTTCAAATCCACGGCTTTCATTTGCTCCACGCAAGCAAACCCAGAAACATCTTCGCAGTCGATTTTCGAATGCATTGGATACCCGTTGTCCGTTGAGGTAATGGGCGCAACGACCGTCATGGACGACACCCGGTTGAACGTATCGGCGCTCAGCACAATTGCGGGCCGATATTTTGCCGGTTCATGACCAACATGTGGCTCGAAGTCAACGTAGAGTACTTCACCCTGTTCGCAAATCATCGCTACCACATTTCCTTGCCGACGGGTTCGCCCCAAGAGCACTCTTCGCCTCGCGATGCAGGGCCGCGTAAGTCATCAGGAAGAGAATACGCGCCGCTCCAGCCCGAAAAGACATCCTCAGCAGTAAGCACTTTGTCCCGCGTATATTTACGCTTCATGGGAGCGATTTCTATGGCTGAGTTTTTTGCGTTCGGTTTTATGGACACCCTATCGCCCGCAGAGAGTCCCAACATGTCGCAAATCTGCTTCGGGATGATAAGGCCCTTGCTGTTACCCCAGGCCCGAATGGTGGCGAAAGTCATAGCGCCTCCCTTTGTGAGTTATATTTTCGTATAACTATTGTAGCACATCCCCTTACCGAAACGAAAACAAAAGCGAGCTCGGCATAACGATCAACCCCAAACAGGCGATAGACCAAAACACCTGGTAGAACAGTGACGGGAAAAGAACAGGCGTATATGCCTTTGCAAAAGCGACTAGCGGTCCCTTGGGTCACGATGCGAAAGTGACGATTACCATCGTGAGATCCTCGGCGAATAGAGGCAAACCCGTAGTTGGTGGTCAAGAGAGCGAGTTGTGCGCTCCTTGATTCGGGCTGGAAGGAGGCGCGATTTTCGCCGACCTGGGGAAACGCCGATTCGGACCGCGCAAGGCCAGGCTGACGACGCCAAAACGGCCCGATTTCGACAATTCGACAGCGCACAACTCGCTCAGTTGACCACCAAGTGGGCGTTTCGCTCCCGAGGGCCCCAGGCGACCGCCGGTTACGGAGGCTTTCCTCGTTTCAGCGACCCGCTACCTTTCGCAACACTCTTCCTTGGCGTTGCGGGTCGTCCAGTTTATATGTCGAACACGCACCGACCAGCGACAGCCGTCCGCCTACAGCAGCACGCCGAGCACGATGGCGGCGATGAGCAGGGCCGCGGCTATGGCCATTACGGCGAAGTCGATGCCCGAGAAGGGGTACTCCTTAAATCCGCTCTCGCGTGTGCGCAGGTTGAAGCCGCGTACCTCGGCGGCGATGGCGGCGCTGTTCGTCTTGCGCACCGATGACACCAGAAGCGGCACGCACAGGGGAACCATGAGCCGCACCTTCTTCACGAGGCCGCCGTCGAATTCCACGCCGCGCGCCGTCTGCGCCTCCATGATGCCCGCCATATCGTTCATGAACACGGGGATGAAATGCACCGTCGACATGAAGGTAAAGGCGTACTTGTACGGCACGTGCAACACTTTGACCAGCGCATTCGCCATATCAGTGAGCTTTGTCACGTAGAACACGAGGAAAAGCGGCACCGCGCAAGCAACCAGGCGCACCACGATGAGTACGGCATTCAGCACGCTCGCCGTGCCGATATAACCCCAGGGCAAAGACACGAGCACGTCGCCCTGCGGCGTGAACAAAAGCGCGATGAGCGCAAGGATGATGGAGAACGCGGCGACTGCTTTTGCCAGGCCAATCGTCTGCGGGACCATCTTGCACTGCACGGCCATGACAGCATCAATCACGATCACCACGGCCAAAAGGATGAAGTTGCTTGTTGTAAAGCAGGCAATGACCAGCAGAAACGCTGCCGTAAGCTTCGCTATCGGGTTCATGGTGTGCAGAAAGCTCTCGCCCGGCACGTATTCGAGGAATCCCTTCATTTGACGCCTCCTTCTCCACGCGCGCCGACTTCGCTTGCAAGCGCGCGCTCCATGTCGTCGAGCGTGTTCGCACCTGCAACAGGCGACGCGGGCGAGACCGCGCCTTTCTGCGCAAGGCGCATCGATACCTCGACGATTTGCGGCGGCAGAAGATGCGCGCGGGAAAGAACACCCTCATCGCGCAGCACATCGAACGTCGCACCATCGGCAACTACCTGACCTGCGGTCATGGCGATCACGCGCGTCGCGTAGTCGCCGACGACCTCCATGTCGTGGCACACCATGACAACGGTGGTGCCGCGGGCGTTCAAATCGGAGACCACCTCCATCACCTTGGCGCATTCGCGGAAATCGAGGCCCGTCGTGGGCTCGTCGAGCACGACGATAGGAGGCTCGAGCACAATGATCGACGCGAGCGCCAAAAGCTGGCGCGTCCCGCGGTTCAAGAGGAAAGGCTCGGCATCGCCGTCGAACCCGAAGCGCTCGATCATCGCATCGACCTTCGCCTCGGCTTCGGCGCCCGCGCGACCTTGGGCGGTAAAGCCGAACAGCAGCTCCTCGCGCACCGTCTTGCAGCAAATCTGCCGGTCAGGGTTTTGGAACAGGAAGCCCACCTTCGAGGCAAGCTCGCTCGTCCTCAGCTGCGAGGTCGGCACCCCGTCAATCAAAACCTCGCCCAATGTCGGCTTCAAAAGGCCGTTGATCAGGCGCATCGTGGTGGATTTCCCCGCGCCGTTCGTTCCAACGAAGGCGACGAAATCCCCGTCGCCCACCGTGAAGCTCACATCCCGCAAGATGGCGAGATCACCATCATATGAGGCGCTCACCTGGCGAAACTCAATCATGCGCAAGCCTCCTTCCCAGAAAGCAGCCCCTCGCACGCGCAAACGGCGCCCTCGACGGTGCACACCGCCGGCCCGCGCACCAGCCCGCGCGCACGCAGCCTGTTGACAAGACTCGTCGAGCGCGGGCAGTTCACCCCAATCTCGAGAAGCTCGTCGGAATGTTCGAGCACCTCGCGGGGAGCGCCGCAGAAGAGAATCTCCCCCTCGTCGACGATAACGAGCGTGTCGGCATACTCGGAGAGCAGGGCGATTTTCTGCTCGACCACGATTACGGTTGTCCCATGTTCGACCGAGTAACGCTTGAGCAGGTCGAACACAGCAACTGACGACGCGGGGTCGAGCTCTGCTGTCGGCTCGTCGAGCACGAGCACGCGCGGCTTCAGGGCGAGCACCGACGCGACCGCAACCTTCTGCTTCTGACCGCCCGACAGCTCGGCGATGCTCCGGTCGCGCAAGTCGGCGATGCCCATTGCCGCAAGCGCCTCGTCGACCCGCGCGGGAATCTCGGCCTTAGGCACGCCGAAGTTCTCCAGGCCATAGAGCACCTCGTCTTCGACCACCGACGACACCATCTGCGAGTCGATGTCCTGGCACACGCTTCCGACCAGGTGGCTTATGTCCGTGAGCGACGCCTCACACGTGTCGAGCCCGTCGACGCGGACGCTGCCGTAGAAATCGCCCGGGTAGCAATGCGGGATGATGCCGTTGATCGCATAGGTGAGCGTCGACTTCCCGCTGCCCGCGGCGCCCGTGACGCCGACGAACGCGCCGTCGGGGATGGAAAGGCCGATTCCCTTGAGGATGGGGCCTGCCCCCTCCCGGTAGCGAAACGATAACTGCGAGATTTCAATCATGGGATGTCCTTCGTGGTAAGAGGCCTTCGAGCAATTGGGAATCGCAACGTCGAGCGGGCCGGCTGCCGTCAGGTAAACGGGGTGATTTAGCGCTTCAGAACCGCGCGCAGGACCGGGGTGAGGATTGCGGCGAGCACCGCGTTCATCGTGGCGGTTCCGAGCACCATGACGGCGTACACTCCGAAGACGGCAAGCGGGTCGAGGTGCGCAACGGCGACGCCGACGATCATCGCGAAGGTGTAACCCGAGAATACGGTGGAGATGAAGGTGGTGATAATCGGGAAGACGACGTTTTGGCAGGTCTTGCTGTCGCGCGCCGCCTTAGCAAGCACGGTGACGAGAATGCCGCACACAAGCGCGCCGACCATTTCAGACGCGATGTTCACCAGCGGCGTCGCGTTCAACATGGGGATTTGGCTCACCAGGCCGACGAGCAGGCCGATGACAACCGATTGGTAGATTTTCGGCCGCGTGAGGATGATAGCTAGGCAGTACATGGCGATCATGAAGTTCGGCTTCATGCCGGCGAAGTTGAGAAAGCTCGAAACGGTGAGCTTCAGCACGGCACCTGCGGCAATAAGCACGGCGACCAAGATAAGGTCCCGAACGGACAGGCCGTCTTTCTTCTGGTCGGTGGCGATAGTGCGCTTCGCTGCTGCAATGTTCTCGGTCATGATTCCTCATTCCTTTCTTGGCGGTTTTTCCGCCTGTCTTCGTCCGTCCCCGGACTTTTCGGTTTGCCGGCTTGGACGCGAATGAGGAATCGCCCGGGAATCATCTCGGGTGGCAATCTGCCCGCAAAATAAAAAAATCTGTCCTTTGAGATAAAGGACAGATTCGAAATCTGCGGTGCCACCTTTATTGACTTCCCACGGGGAAACCCTCTCACGAACATGCCAACACATGTTCTGCCCTTAACGCAGGCTCACGGTCCAGATACTCGGCTGCTTCCCTTGCGGGCTTGCAACCTTTCCCCTTTCCCTCGGCGATCCATTTACCGCTCAGCATTTCTACGGGACTTCCAGCAACGCCCGCTCTCTGTAAGCGCTTTAACGGCTTGATCTTCGCCTCATCGGTTTCAACGTATTAAGTTGTGAGTCGCACTTTAGCAGAGCGTAGCGACATGTCAAGATTTTTTTGAATTGTGGCGCAAGGGGCAAGCTGCGAGGCTACCTCGTGCGTGAATGCGTATAATCGACATTTACTGAGGGTTCGCGTGACGACCCGCACAGCACGCGCGACGACCCGCACAGCACGTGAATAAGGAGCACCAAAGCATCATGCCCGATCAATACAGGCGAGATTACAATTCCGGCGATTTCAATGCGCGAAGAAGCGACGCGAGGCGCGAGCAGCGCGCAGGAGCGCCAAGGCAGGCAAGCAACCCGCACACCCAGGGCCAAGGGCGCTCGCAGCATCGCGGCGCCACGCCGCAGGGGCAGGTTCGCACAACGAGGGGCGCCCAGCCCGCTCGCAGCCAGGCCCATCCGCAAAACCGCCAAGCTCGAGGCACCGCAGCCGGCAATCGAGGCGCCGCGCCGCGCCATCAATACTCGACCCAGGGCAACGTGCGCCCCGTGTCGTACAACCGCGCTCGCGCGCAGGCGAATCGCGAGAACCCGGCCAACGCCTCCGTCTACAACGACTATTCCCGCTACACGCAGCGTCAGGCAAAGCGCCCGGGACCGCTTGCCATCGGCATTATGGCCGTGCTCATCGTGGCCATCGGCATCGGGGTCTTCCTGGTGCTGAACCCGCCCACGTTCGACATCACCGTCAACGGTGCCAAGCACACCGTCTCCAACGGAACGACCATCAACAAGCTGATCGACGATGGACTCGCCTCACCGAAGGCCGGTAACCTGCTCGCCGTCGACGCGAGCGTCATCACCGAAGGCGGCGGCGATCGTTTCGCAGCAACGCTCAACGGAGAAGCAACCACCGACGGTTCGAAGAAGCTCAAGAAGAACGACAGCATCGACATCGCCAACGGCGCCGACGTCACGGAGGACTACGATTCCTCGACCGAGGAGACTCCCTTCGAGCGCGTTGAGGACAACAATTATTGGAACGGATCGCTGCATGTGTTCATCGACGGGCAGAACGGCGTCCGCACCACGAAGACCGGCAAGGTCTCCGGCAAAACGGTGACCGAGGATACCACGCCCGCAGTGAACGAGGAGTACAAGATCTACACCGCGAACACCGGCGACGACAAGGTGATCGCGCTCACCTTCGACGACGGCCCGTGGAAGGATACGACGGCGGAGATTCTCGACGTCTTGAAGGAAAACGACGCGCATGCTACGTTCTTCACGATCGGCAACCAGATCGCCGACCACGCCGACGTGGTGAAACGCGCGTACGACGAGGGCAACGAGATCTGCACGCATACCTGGGATCACGCTGCCGGATCCGGCCAAGGCGTGAACCTCACGTACATGAGCGCTGACGAGCAAATTCAAGAAGTGCAGAAGGGCTTCGATGCCATCAAGCAGGTTATCGGAACCGAACCCTCGCACATCATGCGCGCGCCGGGCGGCAACTTCAAAGGCAGCATCATTTGGACGCTGCAACCCTATATCGATGCCGAAATCGGATGGAACGTCGACACCGAGGATTGGCGCCGCCCCGGCGCCGACACCATCGCGAGCCGCATCTTGAAGGCGAAACCGGGCAACGTCATCCTCATGCACGACGGCGGCGGCGATCGCTCGCAGACTGTCGAAGCGCTGAAGAAGGCGCTTCCCCAGCTGAAGCAGGAGGGCTACAAGTTCGTCACCGTGAGCGAGCTTTTGGAATACGACCCGCCCGCAGGGTCGAGCGCGAACAAGTAGCAAGCGGGGGCGCACGACATCGCAAGGTAGGTACCGAAGCGGTCGTCCGGGAATCGGGCGGCCGCTTCTTTGCTCCCGGCAAGGATGCGCAGGCAGCGGGCTGCGGCGCGCCAGGATGCACGCAGCGACGAAGTCGCGCTTGACGCACGATCGCTTTGATCGCATCGGGCGCGAACGGCGCACCAATGCGCGCTCTACTTGCGAGATGCCCCCTGCAACATCTCGCGCGCGTGAGCGAGCGACGCTTCCGTGGCGTCGCCAGAGAGCATGCGCGCGATCTCGGCCGTGCGCTCGTCGCCTTCGACGGATACGAGATTCGTCTCGGGCACATCGCCCTGGCTCTTGCGCACCACGTAATGCGCATCGGCGACGACCGCAACCTGGGCCAAGTGCGTGACAACGATGACCTGATGGGTCTTCGCCAAATCGGCGAGTACCGAGGCGAGAGCGACCGCCGTCGCCCCACCCGTGCCCGCGTCAACCTCATCGAACAGAAGCGTGTCGACGTTGTCCGCCTCGCCGAGTGCGACCTTGATGGAGAGCATCACGCGACTGACTTCACCGCCCGACGCGATGCGCGCAAGTGGGCGTGCCTGCATGCCGCTTCCAGGGCGGAACATGAACTCCACCTGATGAGGCCCTTCTTTCGTCCACTTTTCCCGAGGAAGGTCGCTCACCTCGCATGCCAGCGAAGCGCTGCCCATTTCAAGCCGCGACATCACATGGGACACGGTCTCGGCAAAGCGCGGGGCCGCCTTCTTGCGCGCCTTGTCGAGCGCACCCGCCGCGGCAGCAAGTTCGCCCTCCGCCGCCTCGAGGGCGCGAATCGCCGCCCGCTCTCGCTCATCGGCGTCATCGACGAGCGAAACGAGTTCCGCCGCCTCATCGCGTGTGGAGATGACGTCGGACAGTCGTGGGCCGAAGGTGCGAAGAAGCCCCTGGAGCGCCGCCATGCGCTCCTGCGATTCCTCGAGCATGTCGCAGTCGAACTCGATCGAATCGCGATACGACAACGCCTCGCGCGACACATCCTCGAGCACGTAGCTCGACTCACGCAACGATCTCGCCAAATCCCCGAGCGCTTTATCGAAGGCCGACGCACCTTCGAGCGCGCTCGCCGCCGCCTCGAGCGCATCGATGGCGCCGCCCTCCCCCGAAAGCGACTCGTACGCGCCATTCGTCGCGGACACAAGCGCCTCGGCGTTCTCGGCTTTTTCAAGGCGCGCCGCAAGTTCGTCGTATTCCCCCTCGTCGGAGACGCCGACCGCGTCGATGCGCTGAAGCGTGAAGCGCGCTTCGTCGAGTTTCGCCGCGGAAGCCGCTCCCGCACTCCTTACGCGCTCGAGTTCGGTCGCAGCGCCTTTCGCAGCATCGAACGCCTCAGCATAAGCTGCGCGAGCAGCGTCAACGTCGCCTTTCGCCCATGCGTCGAGCAAGGAAAGATGCATCGCTGGGCGCATGAGGGCCTGATGTTCGTGCTGTCCGCACAGATCGAGCGTCGGGGCGACGAGCTGCGCAACCTCTTTGGCGCTCGCCATGCGTCCGTTGATCTGCGCGCGCGAACGGCCGTCTACGCCAACACGACGGCAAACCACAGCCTCGCCCTCTTCGAGCTCAATTCCGGCGGGCACATCTGCATCATCGTCGAAGAAGAAGCGGCCCTCGACCGACAAGCCGTCTGCCCCTTCACGAACTGCGGTTTTGTCCGCACGCTCGCCAACAAGAAGCTTGCACGCCGAAAGCAGGGCCGTTTTCCCCGCTCCCGTCTCGCCCGTGATCGCGGTAAGCCCGCGCGAAGGGGAAAACGACGCGTCGCGTATGAGCGCCACATTGCTCACATGGATTTCATCGATCATCGCTTCTCTCCCTTTCTCGAAAAGCCCACGCCTCGCTTTCGCGCTGCAGCTCCAACATGCGGCAAGCATATGCAGAGCACGTCAAGCTTCCGCCCGTTTTCGCACAGTATATCGCACCTTTATCTCAAATTACGTACAAATGTTTCCTTTTTCTCCAAGAAACGTATCTCTGCTTTTTCGTAGTACACTTTCCTTCGAAAGACAGCTGGGCAATCTTGCCGAAGTTCAGACGAGGCGCACGGGCAAGTCGATCCTCCCAGCACTACCCTCATATAGAAGGAGAATGCATGCGCGCCCTTGTTCAACGGGTCACTCGTGCCCAGGTCGATATCGAAGGCGTCACCGTCGGCTCCATCGACGCCGGGCTTCTCATCCTGATCGGCGTTGGCGTCGACGACACCGACGCCCAGGTCGAAAAGCTCTGGAGCAAGATTTCCCGCCTGCGCATCTTCGAGGACGATGCCGGCAAGACGAACCTCTCGCTCGCCGACGTGTCGGGCGATGTACTCGTCGTTTCGCAGTTCACCTTGTACGCCAACTGCAAGAAGGGCAACCGCCCCTCGTTCACCGATGCCGCTCGCCCTGATGAGGCGAATCGGCTCTACGAGGCGTTCGTCGCCCGCGCGCGCCGGAACGTCCCCCGCGTCGAAACGGGGCGATTCGGAGAGATGATGGACGTGTCGCTCGTAAACGACGGCCCCTTCACCGTCTGGCTCGACACCGACCAGCTCTAAGCAAGGGGGCGCCGCCTGCCAACGCACACCAAGCCCGCCCGCCGTTACCAGATTGCACACTGCCGACGCGATATCGCGCTTGAGAGCCTGCGACCATCGACAGCGCTTCGCTCGGTCGCACAACGCCCAACTGCCGCCCCCCGCTGCAAGCCGCGGCCTAGCTTCTGCGGCTCGACCCGTAAGCGGAGTTCTTGCGGTTGCCGAACGCGCTGCCCTTGCGCGCCGTCTTCTTCAACTCTTTCAGCACGTCGTCCTCGGTTGAACCTTCCACCTGCGCTTTCAATTTCACCACCTGGTCGCGTAGGCTCGCCGCTCGTTCAAAGTCCATCTCGCGCGACGCCGCCGCCATGTCGTCTTCCATGCTTGAGATGACGCGGAGCACCTCTTCGCGCGAGAGCGCGGCAAGCTCCTTGTTCACCTGCTCGGACGTCGTGTCTGAAATCTCCGCCACAGAACCCATGATGTCGTTGACTTTCTTGCGGATGGTTTGCGGCGTGATGCCGTGTTCTTTGTTGTACGCCATCTGGATGGCGCGGCGGCGCCTCGTTTCGGTGATAGCCTTGTCCATGGAGTCCGTCGTCTTGTCGGCATACATGATGACCTGGCCGTTTGCATTTCGTGCAGCACGACCGATCGTCTGGATGAGCGAGCGGTAGTTGCGCAGGAAGCCCTCCTTGTCGGCGTCGAGAATCGCGACAAGCGACACTTCCGGCAAGTCGAGCCCCTCGCGCAGAAGGTTGATGCCCACAAGCGTGTCGAACTCACCGCGACGAAGCGCGCTCAAGATTTCCACGCGCTCGAGCGTCGCGATATCGGAGTGCATGTAGCGGGCACGCAGCCCCCGGTCGAGCAGATGGTCGGTCAAGTCTTCCGCCATCTTTTTCGTGAGCGTGGTGATAAGCGTTCGCTCGTCACGCTCGGCGCGCTCCTTCGCCTCATCGATGATGTCGTCGATCTGGCTCGCACTCGAGCGCACGATGATTTCGGGGTCGAGCAAGCCGGTCGGTCGAATGATCTGCTCGACTGTCTGCTGGCTCACCTTCTCTTCGTAGTCGCCGGGCGTGGCCGACACGTAGACGAACTGCGGGACGCGGTCCTCGAACTCGTCGAAGCGAAGGGGGCGGTTATCCAGGCAGCTCGGAAGGCGAAACCCGTGCTCGGCAAGCGTGATCTTGCGCGAGCGGTCGCCTTCGTGCATGCCGCGGATCTGCGGCACCGTTACATGACTCTCGTCGATGATGCACAGGAAATCCTTCGGGAAGTAGTCGATGAGCGTGTACGGCGGCTCGCCCGGGGCGCGGCCGTCGAGATGGCGCGAGTAATTCTCGATTCCCGAGCAAAAGCCCATCGTCTCGATCATTTCCAAGTCGTAGTTCGTGCGCATCTCAAGGCGTTGCGCCTCGAGGAGTTTGCCCTCTTCCTTGAACTGCTGCAGACGCTCGCGTAGCTCGTCCTGGATGGTGCCGATGGCGCGATCGAGTTTCGGGCGTGCGGTAACGTAATGCGATGCAGGCCAGATGGGAAGCGCCTCATATTCGTTGAGCACCTCGCCCGTGACGTTGTCGATCTCGGCGATCGTTTCCACCTCGTCGCCCCAAAACTCCACACGGATGGGGTTGTCGGCATACGGGGGGAACACGTCGAGCGAGTCCCCGCGGACGCGGAAGGTACCGCGCTTGAGCTCGTAGTCGTTGCGGTCGTATTGAATGTCGATCAACTCGTGGATGACGTCGTCGCGCTCGGCGGGCTTCTGCTTGTCCAAAAACACGGCCATACCCGCATAGTCCATCGGGCTGCCGATGCCGTAGATGCAGCTCACCGAGGCAACGACGATGCAGTCGCGCCGTGAGAGCAGAGCAGACGTGGCCGCATGGCGCAGCTTTTCAACCTCCTCGTTGATGGAGGCGTCCTTCTCGATGAACGTGTCCGACGACGGCACGTAGGCTTCCGGCTGGTAATAGTCGTAGTAAGAAACGAAGTACACGACGGAATTGTTCGGGAAGAACTCTTTGAGCTCGCTTGCAAGCTGCGCAGCGAGCGTTTTGTTAGGAGCCAAAACCAACGTGGGCTTTTGGACCGCCTCGATGGTCTTCGCCATGGTGAACGTCTTGCCCGAGCCCGTCACGCCCAAAAGCGTTTGGTAGCGCATGCCGGCCTCAACGCCGTGCGCAAGTTCGGCGATCGCCTTCGGCTGGTCACCCGCAGGCTCATACGGCGATACGACCTTGAACGGCGTGTTGGAAAGGCGAACCTCGGGAAGCTTGCCCTCCATTTCAAGGCCCTCGATGTTTTTGAGATGAGAAGACATCGGCGCATCACGCCCTTTCCGCCCTTCAACCAGAACTGGCCCTCCCGCATAAGGGAAGGCCAGTCTACCACAGAATCCAAACTGGAACAAGTGTTCGAAACTTAAATCGTCTTCTCGTACTCTTTCCACCAGGCAGTCATCTTGTCGTGCAATTGCTCAGGCGTTCCGTCGTTGTTGAACACCACGTCCGCCGCCTCGATGCGATCAGCGTCTGTGATCTGACGGGCGATGCGGCGGCGTACGTCGTCTTCGGAAAAGCCCGAGGCAACCGCCCGCTCCACGCGAAGTTCAATAGGCGCGATAATGGCGATCACCACGTCGGCGCAATACGCAAGCGAACCCTGGCGATTCTTGAACACGGATTGCTCAACCACAACGGCCTTGGCACCCGCGCGCTCGAACTCGTCAACGCGGTCGGAGAACAGCTCTTCGATGCGCGGAAGCGTGATGCGGTTGAGCTTGCGCGTTTCCGCCGGCGATGAGAACGCCTTCGCCGCAAGTTTCTTGCGATCGACGGCACCCTCATCATCAAAGACGTCGTCCCCGAAGGTTTCGCGAATCTCGTCTTTCACGGTATCCCACGCGAGAACCTCGTGCCCGACGTGGTCGAGATCGATGTAGGGAAGCCCCTGTTCGACAAGCGCCTTGCGCGCCGTCGATTTGCCAGCTCCCATGCCGCCGATGACGAACAGCTTCTTCATGCAAAACCTCCTCCGACGAATGCCACCTTTCAACTACCATAATACACGTATTGGCGACTTATGGGGTGCTTTTGCGCGACGAAGCCGAACCCGTCAAAACAACTCATGCAGCGCGAAGCAATCCATAAAAAAGGAACCTGCCGAATTCGACAGGTTCCTTCGAATTACCGCTTGACGGCTTGAGTTATTCGGCAGCCTTCTCGGTCTTTTCCTCGGCGGGCTTTTCAGCCTTCTTCTCGCGCTTCTTGGCCGGCTTCTCCTCGACCTGGACGGACTCGTCCACTTCGATCTCGTAGCCGAGCTCCTCAGCGGCAGCCTTCATGGACAGGGAGATGCGACGACGCTCGGGGCTGATCTCCATGACCTTCACCTTGACGTCCTGGCCAGGCTTGACGACCTGAGCCGGGGTGTCGATGTGACGCATAGCCATCTCGGAGATGTGCACCAGGCCCTCGATGCCGTTGCCGAGCTCGATGAACGCGCCGAACGGGACGATCTTGGTGACCTTGCCGTCGACGATGGAGCCGACCGGGTACTCCTCGACGAGCTTGACCCAGGGATCTTCCGTGGTCTGCTTGAGGCCGAGGGAGATGCGCTCGCGCTGCAGATCGACGTCGAGAACCTCGACCTCGACCTCGTCGCCAACCTTGACGACCTCGGACGGATGGTTGACATGGTTCCAAGAGAGCTCGGAGATGTGAACCAGACCGTCGATACCGCCGAGATCGACGAAGGCGCCGAAGTCGACGATGGAGGAAACAGTGCCCTTGAGGCGCATGCCCTTGGAAAGCTTGGACAGGATCTCGGCGCGCTCGTTCTTGCGGCCTTCCTCAAGCAGCACGCGGCGGGAAAGCACGACGTTGTTGCGGTTGCGATCCATCTCGATGACGCGGGCTTCGATCTCGGTGCCCAGGTACATGTCGAGATCCTTCACGCGGCGAAGGTCCACGAGGGATGCGGGCAAGAAGCCGCGAAGGCCGATGTCGAGGATGAGGCCGCCCTTGACGACTTCGATGACCTCGCCGGTGACCGTTTCGCCGGCCTTGAACTTCTCTTCGACGCTGATCCAGGCGCGCTCGTACTCGGCACGCTTCTTGGAGAGGATCAGGCGACCGTCCTTGTCTTCCTTCTGGAGAACGAGAGCTTCGATCTTGTCGCCGAGGCTGACGATGTCGGACGGATCGGCATCCTTGCGGATGGAGAGCTCGCGAACGGGGATAACGCCCTCGCTCTTGAATCCGATGTCGACGAGCACCTCGTCGTGCTCGATCTTCACCACGGTGCCGTCGACGAGATCGCCCTCGTCGAAGTCGGTCAGCGTGCCATCGATCATCTTGTTCATTTCCTCGTCGGAAATGTCGGTGAAGTCGATGACGGAAGTGTTCTTGATTTCGGTCAAAACGGACCCCTTTCGAACCTTCAAATTCCGGGGACCCTTCGCCATGATTGATTGCTTACGTGTAAACCATGTTCGTACGTAGTGGAAACCGAACCGCCGCAAGGCTGCTCGGCCGCGCAAAAAACATGTCTCGGGGGCCAACATTACTTACCGCCTATGGGTTTTCCCATAAGCTTGGCTAGTATACCACGCACCGGCACGCCTCGGCGAAACGAAATCGCGAGGCTCGCGAATACACAAAAAGAGCCGACAACCGCACATTCGATTGCGTGTAAAATACCGAATGGAAACCATGTATTTTACCGAATAGAAAGCCTGTAAAATACCGAATGGAAATCGTATAATTTACCGAACGAAAAACCCGCAAAATACCGAATAGCAATAGCTCAGCGAAAGGTTTCACCATGCCAAGTGCGAAAAACCTAACACCCAGAGGATATAAGCCGCGGCTTATCGAAGGTCGCCTTGATGCCCTTATGGAATCTTTTGGCTGCATGGAAATCAACGGACCGAAATGGTGCGGCAAAACCTGGACAGCTCGAACTCGCTGCGCAAGCATGACGAAGCTTGACGAGCCCGCCGAGCGCGAGGCGGCCCAAATGGATCCATCGCTTGCGCTTATGGGCGACACACCCCATCTTGTTGACGAATGGCAAGAAGTTCCCGAGGTTTGGGATGCGGCACGGCGCTTCGTCGATGACTCAGGAAACCAGCGCGGTGCACTGCTGCTCACGGGCTCCACGGCACTTAAAGCTGGCGAGCGCGAAAAGGTTCGCCATTCCGGAACAGGCAGAATCGCTCGTCTGTCCATGCGACCGATGGCGTTGTGCGAGTCGGGCGAAGGCGAAGCAAAGGTGTCATTGCATGCGCTTTTGAGTGGCGAGGAACTTCGGCCAGCCCGCAAAGAAACGGGGCTTGCCGACGTGGCGCGTTGGTGTTGTCGCGGCGGATGGCCCGCCAACATCGGGCTTTCCGATGAAGCGGCGGCGGAGACGGCTTCGCAGTATATTCAATCCGTTCTTGACGTGAACGTTATAGAAGACGGTCGCTCGCCCGAGATGGCGTTGGCGCTGTTGCGGGCGATGGCGATGAATATAAGCCAAGCGGTAACGTACAAAACCCTGATAAAGGACGCGTCGGACGGGGTATCTGGTCCGGATGTGGATACCGTTGCCGCCTATCTCGATTTGTTTGCCAGGCTCAAGCTCACGGAGGGCTTGCATGGGTGGGAACCGCCTATGCGCTCAAAAGCGCGCGTGCGAGTGAAGCCGAAACGGTACTTTTGCGACCCCTCGTTAGCAGCGGCATTGCTCGGCGCAACTCCTCAGAAGCTTCTTCGCGATACGCAAACGTTGGGAATGCTATTCGAGAATCTCGTCATCCGCGATCTGCACGTGTTTCTATCAACGTATTCAGGCCTCGGCAATGAACTGCATTATTACCGCGATGACCAGGGGCTTGAAGTAGATGCCATCATTGAATACGGCGGCCTGTGGGGCGGCGTGGAAGTGAAATTGAGCGATACGAAAGCCGATGAGGGCGCAGCAAGCTTGAAAAAGCTGCGCGACAAGATGACGGCGAATCCAGCTGCGCGCAATGCCGAGCCAGCATTTTTGGCTGTAGTGGTGGGCCGGGGAAACCTAGCCTACACGCGAGACGACGGCGTAATGGTGATTCCCGCAGCACTGCTGGGCGCATAGCGAGGGTGTCCGTCGACTCAGCTGAGTTCTCCAGCACCAAGTCGACAACCTTCTCCAGCTCATCCAAATCCCATTTGCGGCGTTTCGCCGCATTGTCGATTGCAACGATTCGCGCACTTGAAATTAACCGGCTACTCCCCTTTCGTTTTTTCGGCATAGAGCTTGAAAAGGTGAGCGACGATTTTCTCCTCGTCGCCGTTGAACTCTACGTCGTAGGCGGCTTCAACTGCAGCGTCGAGCTCCTTGTGCGCAGCGAGCAGGTCAGTTGGCATTTTGTCGGGGTCGCGCGCGACGCTCGCATGCGCAACCGCTTCCGCTCCGGTTTTTCACTGGCACAATTCTACCCCTCTGTACATTTCGAGAGGCAGAATCGCGCGAGATTGCGCGAATCAGCAACTTACGCCTTATCCGCGCAATCGGGGCAAAGGCCGGTGAAGATGATGTCGAAGCCCTCGATCTGGAACCCGTGGGTGTCGCGCACGCTCGAAAGCAGGCCCTCGCTCGGCATCTCGACGTCGTAGACAACACCGCATTCGCGGCAAATCGCATGATAGTGGCAATCACAGCGGAAGTCATAGCGGTCGGCGCCGCCCGCCACGGGAATATGGAGCACCTCGCCCTGCTCAGTCAGCACGCCAAGGTTGCGGTACACCGTCGCCCGCGAGATGCTCGGGTGCTTCTCGCGCACCGCGTCGTACACGTCCGCAGAAGTGGGATGGTTGTGAAGCGAGCGAACTGCCTCGAGCACGAGCGCTCGCTGACGCGTGTTCCTCGTCGCCGTGCAGCTCGCAGCACCTGCCTTTGCCGTAGCCTTCGATATGTTCGCCATTTCGCCTCTTTTCACGCTTGCTTCATGAAATCTTAATAGGAGTATATATCATTAGCTATTTCTTTACGCAAGCATAATAAAGGCTCCGACGGAAAATCCATCGGAGCCTTCTGAATTTGAGAACTCAGGCTGTCGCGCGAGTGCCTTTCAGCCCTATACCGCCGACTCCCCGCGCTCGTCGGTGCGGATACGGATGACTTCATCAATCGGCGCGACGAAGATCTTGCCGTCACCCACGTTGCCCGTGCGCGCCGTCTCGGTGATGACCTTCACCAGCCCGTCGACTTCCTCATCACCTACCACGAGTTCGAACTTCACCTTGGGCACCATGTTCAGCAAAACCTCGGTGCCGCGATAGTATTCCTTCCAGCCATGCTGGCTGCCGCAGCCGTTGACCTGGGAGATCGTCATACCGCCAACCTTTGCTGCAAAGAGAGCCTCCTTGAGCGGTTCGAGCTTCTCGGGGCGGACAATCGCAGTGATCCTTTTCATAAGTTTCAGCTCCTTCCTTAAAACTCGCCTAGTCAAGGCCGATATAGGCAGGGTACGCGGACTCGCCGTGTGCCGCAACGTCGAGGCCTTGCGCCTCTTCTTCCTCGCTGACGCGCAGGCTGCCCTTGAAGCATGCCTTCACGATAAGGCCAAGGACCACGTCGAGCACGCCGACAAACACGATGGTGATCAGGATGCCCAGGATCTGGCTGCCCAGAAGCGAAGCATCGCCGGTGTAGATGAGGCCGCCGAAGTCGGTCCAGGAAAGCTCGGGCACGCAGAAGATGCCGGTGCAGATGCCGCCGACGATGCCGCCGACCGCGTGGCAACCGAACGCGTCAAGCGCGTCGTCGTAGCCGATCTTCGCCTTGCAGAAGGAAATCGCGAAGTAGCAGATCGGGGACACGATAAGGCCCATGACGATTGCAGCCCAGGGCTCCACGAAGCCCGCAGCAGGGGTGATGACGACAAGGCCCGCGACAAGACCGGTGGCAGCGCCGACGAGGGTAGGCTTGCCAACCTTCACGCGCTCGACGATCATCCAGGAAACGAGCGCCGCGCCGGAAGCGGCGACCGTGTTCACCAGGGCAAGCGCCGCAACGCCGTCAGCCGCAAACTCGGAGCCCGCGTTGAAGCCGAACCAACCGAACCACAGAAGCGTTGCGCCCAGAGCGACGAAGGGAACGTTGTGCGGGCGGTAGCTCATCATGCCGAAGCCTTTGCGCTTGCCCAGAAGCAGGCAGAGGATAAGGCCGGTCAAGCCGGAAGAAATGTGGACAACGTCGCCACCTGCGAAGTCGAGCGCGCCGATGGTGTCGCCGATGAGGGAGCCGTCGCCGCCCCAAACCATGTGCGCCAGCGGCGGGTACACCACGATGGTCCAAATGGCCACGAACGCACAGATCGCGCCGAACTTCATGCGACCCGCAAGGGCACCGGTGATAATGGCCGTGGTGATCATGCAGAAGGCCAGCTGGAAAACGACATCCGCCATCGCGGGATAGCTGTCATGACTCAGCGCTTCGGGTGCCTCACCAGTGATGTTGGCGACCAGGCCCGTAAGACCGATCTGGTCGAAGCCTCCGAAGAACGGAATCGAGCCGTCTCCACCGTAAGCGAAAGACCAACCGAAAATCGTCCACGTGATTGCAACGATGCCCAAAACGCCGAACACCATGATCATGGTGTTGACCACGTTTTTGCGGCGCGACAGACCTCCGTAGAAGAACGCAAGGCCAGGAGTCATAAGCAGGACCAGCATCGCGCAAACGAGCATGAACCCTGTATTACCCGAGTCAAACATTGCATGTACCTCCTCTGTTTCCAAACGTGCATGTGTATGACAGAGAAGATAATCGCACCCAAAGACGGGATCGGGCGGCGCGATGCCCAGTGTTAACGTTTATTCAAACGCACCGTAACAAACGGGAAGCGCGAGCGAAACAGAAAAGAAATAACCCCAGGTGAAAGGGTCTGAGGTTATTGTTTCGCCAAGGTTACGAAGCACCGTTCGCCGGAAACGGGGGCTAGTCGGAGGGCCGCAAGCACGGCGAGAGGGCCGCTCGAAAAGCGTTTCGCCCTCCGAGCGGCCCGAGCGGAATCTCGTCCCGCCTACGCACTTGCTTACGAGTTGGCCCGCCACAGGAAGGTGACCGCTTGGCTGCGGGTGCAGCCGTCGTCGGGCCCGAACGATCCGTTGTCGTAGCCGTGGGCGATACCGTTTTCGGCAGCCCAGGCGACGGCATCGGCATAGTAAGCACCCTCAGCAACATCGGCGAAACCGCTTGATGCCGCAGATTCAGGCGAACCTGCCGCACGCCAGAGGAACGTCGCAACCTGGCCGCGCGTACATACGTCGTCGGGGCCGAAAGCGTCGCTGCTGTACCCATGGGCGATTCCCGCCTCAACTGCCCAAGCGACGGCCTTCGCGTAGTAAGCATCCTGCGAGACGTCGGAGAAGCTGCTCGGCGCAGAAGGCTCGGGGCACCCCGCCGCCCGCCACAGGAACGTGACGACTTGACCGCGCGTGCACGGATCGTCGGGGCCGAACAGGCCGTTTCCGTAGCCCTGCGCGATGCCGGACGCAGCCGCCCACTTTACCGCCTCGTAGTAATACGCGTCGTTCGGCACATCGTAGAAAAGGTTGAGCAAAGAATTGTCCTCCATGAAGCTTGCCCTCACCTCGACCCTGCTACCAGGCATGATGAAGGTGAATGTACCGTCGCCTCTGTCGGTGAGCGTAAGCTCGTTGCCGCGCGCGTCGGTTGCGACGAGGGTCTCCAAGGTATAGCCAGCATCGGGCGCAACGGTGATGGTCACGGTGGAACCGCGATACGCGTACTTCGCGCTGACAGCCACAGACCCATGCGAAGGATCGTCGGGAACGACGACGGCGTAGCTCGGCGACCAGTCGGAGCCGTTGCTCGTCCATTGCGCCGCGAGCGTGATGTCGCCCGTCACGATGTCGTTTTCGAAGTCGAACTTCTTGCCGTCTTCCGTATACCATCCGGCAAAGGTGCAGCCGTCCTTGCTAAGCGCATCCGGCGCGGTGGCCTTGCCGTTGTTCGGCACGACCTGCATGGCATACCTGCTGCCGTCGTTCATGAAAGTCACGGTGTGACCTTGGATGAGCACCTGTTTGCCGTCGTTATCAACCGGAAGGCCATTGTAGAACGTACCGCCGGAAACATAAGTAGAATCAGGCCATCCAGTCAGCTTTACGCTCTCGTAAAACGTGCCGCCGGTGATACGTGCCCCGCCTTCCACCGTACCGTAGAACGTACCGCCGGAAACAACAGAGGGAGTCGCACCTTGACTACTTCCCTGGTACCTAAGCGTAACCGGCCCGTAGAAACTGCCGCCGGAGATTGCGTTTTCGCCTCCCGCAGACGGTTCGTCCCCGGCGTATACCGGGCAGTAGTAGCTGCCACCGAAAATCTCGGTGCCGCGAGCATCCACCTTTCTGGCATTTTTCACAGTCAGATTCGCGCCGAGCTCGAAGTTCAGTAATTCGCTGATGGTCAGCAGCCTGCCCTTCATGTCGAGGACATAGTCTTCCGTGACGGTCATGTGATTCAAACACAAGTCGCCACCGATGTCCGCTGCCTTTCTCAGATTCTCTATGTCGGAAATGGACAGAACGCCCTGATTATCCATCTTTCCATTAGCGGCAATCGCCAGTTTAGTGCCCTTGTCCAACGACAGCAAACCAGAGGTTTTGCCTTCCTCCGCGGCGCAGGTCGTCACCACACCGTCATCGCCGATTGTCAGGGAAGTATTATCGTCCCCGAAAAGCACCTCGCAAGTTGCGCCAACCGTTAGACCACCTCTAACCGTCACGTTGCCGAAAGGATGTAAGTGCGCGTTGTCCTGCAGCGTCAACGTCCCGCCTTCGGTGATAGTCAAGGGGCAGTAAAGCGACAGCGTACCGGCGTTCCCGCTGCCATTCACAATCGTGATCGCCCTGTCAACGGTGAGCGCATCGTCTTTACTGACGGTAATCTCGCCTTTCAGCTTGATCGTCGTGACGTTTTTGTTCGCCAGAGCATCCAGGAACTCTTTCTCCCCGGAGACCGACGCCGTAATCGAGGTAGTGCCACTTCCTGTCACTTCACCGTTGATAGTGCCGCCGTCAACGTCTAGCGCGCCATCGTTTTCAACATTTCCGTTGATCGTACCGCCATGCATCATGAACTCGCCGCTATTCCGCACTCCGCCACTTACACCGTCGGCGCTAGTGCAATTTTCAATCCCACCGCTATTCATGATGAATTGGCCCTCGTTGTATACGCCGCCGCCACGACCAGTACCTGGGGTACTCATCGCCGCTTTGCACGACAGAATCTTACCGCCGTTCAGGGTTAGCTTTCCGATCGCGTTTCCGGATGAGTGAATGTAGACACCACCGCCATTTGGCGCAACGCAGGCGCGAATTTCACTCCCGGGGTTCATGACGAACTCGCACATTGGTTCAACAAATACACCGCCTCCGCAATCAGCCGAGGCGCAACCGACGATGCCGCCACCGTTCATGACGAATGAACTTGCCATCCCGGCAACATTATCACTGCAAAGATACACTCCGCCGCCAAAGGCGGATCTACCGTTGCTAACGGCTCTGCAGCCGACGATATTGCCACCTTCCATGGTCAGCTTCCCGCCGGAAACGTAGACACCGCCGCCGAAAGTCCGATAGCCATCGCCGGCCCGCGTTCCCGTACCGCCGGTGATGATGCCGCCGGAGACGGTCTTCGTGCCGTTTTCGTCCAGCACCCACAGGCCACCATCGTTTGGCTTGAATTTGTGCGCAGAGCTGGGGTTGCTGTCTTTGATGGTCAAGCTGCCGTCGCTCTCAACCTTAAGCACGCTGCCATAAGCTTGGGTGTTCTCGTACCTGAGCACATAGCCGTTGAGGTCGAGCTCAACGCTGCCGGAGATAGCCAAAGTAGCGCTGATATCGATATTCGCCGTCAGCTTGACCGCGCCACCCTGCTCAACCGCACTTGCCAGCGCTTCCGCCGTGGAAACCTCCGTTACACCATTCGTCGCCGAGCCTTCGCGCGCACCGATAAGCCCGCTGCCGGGGTCTCCCCCTTTGTTGTAGCCATTGTTCAGCTCGACAGATCCGCCTTCTTCGGGGCTATCGACCAGACCCCCCCCCGAGCCGGTTACCCCCTCTCCCAAGGCTGGCGCGGGCACAAATGCCGTGCACAGCGCGAGCGCGGTGAAAATGCTCAGCAGTCGTTTCTTCATCGTGCTTACCTCCCTCATAAGAGCGGTTCGATCCCCCAACTAGCCCTTCTCCAAAAACAGCGCAACGACAGCGCGCAGCACCTTTTGCTGCGTCAAAAGCCCGCCCGCCTGCTTTCCCCACGCCAAGCTGAAGCCTCCCTGTGATTGAACTTGCGATTGTGATTCCTATATACCATAGAAAGCCATCCCAAGGAAATGTCCCCCACCGAAAAGTTGCAGCGCACTTATGGCGCCGCCGCCTCAAGGACAAGAATCCCTTTTCAGCCTGCATACCCTTCCCAAAGCTTTGGCCTCATGGCGAGCCGCAGCACCCGGGTACGCTATCGACGCGGAGCGAATGCCCTCCTCGAGATTCCGGAGCGTGCAGTCGATGACCGCACCAGCGCACTCCCAGCCTATCTCTGCGAGAAGGCCAATCCAATCGTAGGGCGAGACGCCAAGGCTCCTGCAAATCTCGTCGCGACGGCTTCCCTCGGGAAGCAAACCGTTGAACCATGCAGAGGTCTTTGCCTCGCCAAACGGGCGGCCCTTCGCGGGAAACGCCATCGAGAGCACTGGTCTGCCGGCGAGTTTGTCGACAACCGCTTGCTCATACTCGAAGCGTCCGCCTTTGCGGTTTTCGACAACATGTCCGATCAGATTTTCCCCCAGATATACGTCGAGTTGTCTCATTCGGTCACCTTCACGTCCGCGCCTTTGGGAACGATGACCATGCGAAAACCCAGTTGCTGCAGGTAACGGTCGACCTTGACCGCCGACACGTTCTTCCCCGTCTCAAGCGCCGAAAGGGTCACCGACGAGAAGCCGAGTTTTTTAGCCATCTCGACCTGCGTGATGCCGCGCTCCCTGCGCGCCTCGCGCAAGAACTCGCCAATGTCCTCGTATGAGTAAGCGTTGGTCCACATGATATGCCGCCGTTCAAAATACTTTATATTCGCTCTATTAATACAAATATACAAAATATTTAATAGTTTCGCAATATCACGAATAATAAGTATTTTGAATCCTCGATGCTAGAGAATGGACTCGAAGGCACGACAAAAGCCCGCGCCTTCGCTACGAGCTCACCTTGGTATGCGCCAGAATAACGGGAGGTCATCGTTTTCTGCGCAAGCATCGCCTGTTGAGCTTGCTAGAGCGCTTCGAGTTTCTCCTGAATGGCAGCGGTGATTCCTTCGGCGTCGAGGCCGAGTTCGTGCATGAGGAAGTCAGGGGCGCCTTGCATGATGTAGCGATCGGGAATGCCCAGCGTGAGCACGGGCACCTTCGCGTTCTGGCGCGCGAGATCGGCAAGCACCTCTTCCCCGACACCACCTGCGATTACACCGTCTTCGACCGTCACCACAAGACGGGTTTCGGATGTCTTGCGAATCGCCTCAGTATCGAGTGGCTTCACCCAACGCATGTCGACGACGCGAACGGACAGGCCCGCTTCCTCAAGCACAGCCGCAGCCTCGTTCGCAGGCTCAACCATATTCCCGAACGCGAGGATCGCGACATCGGACCCTTCCCTCACCAGGCGCGACACGCCAGGCTCGTAGGTTTCGGGCTTGTCGGGAACGGGCACGCCGCACGCCTCGCCGCGCGGATAGCGCACCGCGAACGGCCCGCCGAGCGCAAGCGCGGTATGAAGGGAGTTCACGAGTTCCGCCTCGTTGGAGGGCGCAAGCACTCGCATATTGGGAACCATGCGCGTATAGACCAGGTCGAACATGCCGTGGTGCGTCGGCCCATCGGCGCCCACCAAGCCCGCGCGGTCGATAGCGAACACGACATCGAGGTTCATGAGGGCGTTATTGACGATGAGCTGATCGATGGCGCGCTGCAGGAACGTAGAGTACACGGCGAACACCGGCTTGCGACCGCCGATAGCGAGCCCCGCCGCCATGCCGGCCGCGTTCTCCTCGCAAATGCCCACGTCAATGAAGCGGTCGGGGAATTCCTTCTCGAACGCGGTCAGCCCCGTGCCGCTTTCCATCGCAGCGGTGATCGCGACGATGCGCTCATCGGCGCGCGCCTCGTTCAAGAGAGCCTCGCCGAACACCGAGGTGTAGCTCGGCGCCTTCGCGGGCTTCTTTATGGCCTTGCCCGTGGCGATATCGTAAGGACCCGTACCATGGAAGCGCGTCGGCTCCGCCATCGCGGGACCGTACCCAGCGCCCTTCTTGGTGACCACGTGCATAAGCACCGGGCCGTCGGCGGCCAGGCACGTCGAGAGCATCCCCTTCAGCTCGTGGATGTTGTGCCCGTCAACCGGCGTCGTGCACACGATGCCCAGCTGCTCGAAGATCATGGAGTGGGGAATAACGAACTGCTTCATCGATTCTTTCGCGTTGCGCCCGAAGTGCATGAGCGCACTGCCGAGGGCGCCCGACTGTTCCATGGCTTCCTGCACGCGATCACGCGTCGTGCGATACGACGATGACGTGCGCAAATAGCCGAGGTGCTTCATGAGCGCGCCGACGTTGCGCGAGATGGACATCTCGTTGTCGTTCAGGATGATGACCATGGGAAGCTGGGCCTGCCCGATGTAGTTCAACGCCTCGAAGGCCATGCCTCCGCCGAGCGCCGCATCGCCGATGAGCGCGACGATCTTGTTCGTGCCACCCGAAAGCGCCCGCGCCTTGGCAAGCCCGACGGCGACCGAAAGCGAGTCGGACGCGTGCCCGGAGGCGTGTACGTCGTATTCGCTCTCGGAAGGCTTCGGAAAGCCGGAGATACCGTGGAACGTGCGCAGCGTGTCGAAGCGGTCGCGCCGCCCCGTCACAAGCTTGTGCGCATACGATTGGTGCCCCACATCGAAGATGAACTTGTCTTCAGGGCAGTTGAGAAGGCTGTGAACTGCGAGGATAATCTCGACCGCACCAAGGGACGACGCCACATGACCACCTGTTTTAGAAGTGGTGGTGATAATCTGCTCCCTGATCTCGCGAGCGAGAATCGAGAGCTCATCATCGGTGAGAAGTTTCAGGTCGGCAGGTGAATCGACCACGTCAAGTATGCGCTTATTCGCCATGATGCAAGAACTCCTCTCCCCCGCCGCGCGTTTGCCGCGAAAGTACTGACTTATCGTGCGGCCTCGGGCGTCCCATCTTCGGCCGTGGCGGCCGCGACGCTCTCGCCCTTCGCGGACGCTGTCTGGTCGTCTGGGGCGGTCGCCTGCCCCGCCGGCTCGTCGGCAGCGCTCGCGTCGTCTTGCTCGAGCAGCGCCTCGGCGCCTTCCTCGGAAAGATCGCACGCGGAAAGACCGAGCTTCACCGCTTCCTCGTAGAGGGCGAGCGCGTCGTCGAGCGAGATGCCAGGCGCGCTGACCGCCTCGACGATTTCATCGAGGCGATCGCGCACCTGGTCGTATGTCTGGTCGCTAGAGCCAGGCATCCGCCTGCTCCTCGGGTGCGGGCTGGGCGCCTACTGCGGGTTCTGCGGCAGGTTCAGCCTGTTCAGCAGCCTGTTCCTCCGCCGCAGCAGGCTCGACGTCGCCCTTGCCTGCAGGCTCGGCGTCCGTCGCAGCAGGCTCGCCTTCGGCTGCGGATGCGCTCTCGGCGGCGCCTTCAGTCGCGGGCTGCTCGCCAGCAGTTTCAGCTGCGGGTTCTTCTCCATTGGTCGGGAACGCATAGGCCGCCAGGGCCTCTTCCTCGCGGCGGCGCGCCGCCTCGGGGTCTTTCGCATCTTCCTCGAGCTGGCGGGCGATGCGGCCCAAAACGCCGTTCACGAAGCGGGGCGACTCGTCCTCGCCGCCGAAGCCCTTCGCCAACTCGACCGCCTCGTTGATGGCCACCGAAACCGGCACCTCTTCAACGTAGAGCATTTCGTAGGTAGCTAATCGAAGGATGCAGCGGTCGACGATGGGCATGCGGTTGAGCTTCCAGTTCTCGGAAGTCGAATCCAAGCGCACGTCGATGGGAAGCATCTTCTCGTCGACGCCCTCGATCAGGCTGATTGCGTAATCGGAAAGCGACGCGCCGTCCTCCTCGAGAACGAGGCCCGAATCGAGCAGCTCGGCCGGGCGCACACCCTTGATTTCGCTGGTGTAGAGCACCTGGAGCGCGTTTTGGCGCGCAGCGGTGCGTTCATGTCGTCGTGATGCCATTTGTCTCCTATTCGGCGAACTGGATGCCGTCGATATACACATCGACCGAGGCAACCTCGACGCCGACTTGGCTCGCCACCGCGTCGGCGACGGCCTGGCGCAGGCTTGCCGCGACGTCGGGAAGCGCAAAGCCGTAGAAGACCTCGATGCGCACGGCGATTTCCAGCTTGTTGTCGTCGTTCACGGTGATCTCGATGCCCTGGGTGGAGGGCTTCTGACCGAACACGGCACGGATGCCGCGGCCTTGCGCGCCCGGCGCGCCGACGCATGCAACGCCCTCGACCTCGCTCACCGCGATGGACACAATCGTTTCCACGACGCCCGGGGCGAGCGCCATGCCTTCGACGTTCAACTCACTCATAACAAGTCTCCCATCTGGGTCTCGATGAAGTCAGTCGTGGCTTCACCCGCGCAGAACACCTCGTTGTCGAGCACGCGGCGGTGGAACGGCAACGTGGTGGCGATGCCCTCGATTTTGAACTCCTCGAGAGCGCGACGGCCGCGGGCGAGGCATTCCTCGCGATCCTGGCCGCTCACGATGACCTTCGCCACCATGGAGTCATAATACGGCGAAATCGAGGAGCCTTCGTGAACGTAGGTTTCCACGCGCACGCCCGGGCCCATCGGAGGCTCGAAGCGCGTGATCTTGCCCGGACACGGACGGAAGCCGTGATCGGGGTCCTCGGCGTTGATGCGGAACTCCATCGCGTGGCCGAAGGGAGTGAACGGAGCGCGATCGGCGCAGCTCATAGGCTCGCCAGACGCGATTCGCAGCTGCTCCTTGATGATGTCGGTGCCCGTGATCTGCTCGGAAACGGGATGCTCGACCTGCACACGCGTGTTCATCTCCATGAAGTAGAACTTGCCCGTGGTGTCGAGCAGAAACTCGATCGTACCGGCGTTCTTGTAGTCGACCGCGCGCACGGCCTTGATGGCAGCAACGCCCATCGCGCGACGAAGCTCGTCGGTGAGCGCCGGGGACGGAGCCTCTTCGATGAGCTTCTGGTGGCGGCGCTGCACCGAGCAGTCGCGCTCGCAAAGCGCCACGTTGTTGCCGTGGTTGTCGGCGAGCACCTGCACCTCGACGTGGCGAGGGCGCAGCACGAGCTTTTCCAGGTAGACCTCGTCGTTGCCGAACGCGGCGCCCGCCTCGGCACGAGCAGCCTTGTAGTGGGACTCGAGATCGGCGGGGTCATGCACCTCGCGCATGCCCTTGCCGCCGCCGCCCGCCGTGGCCTTGATGAGCACCGGGTAGCCGACTTCCTCCGCGAAGGCGCGAGCCTCCTCGACAGTGTCGATGCAGCCGTCGGAGCCAGGCACCGTGGGAACGCCGCAGGCCTTCATAGTCTCGCGCGCGGAGGACTTGTCGCCCATGCGCTCGATGCACTCGGCGGAAGGCCCGATGAACACGAGGTCGTTGTCGGCGCAAGCGCGGGCGAACTCGGCGTTTTCAGCCAAAAAGCCGTAGCCGGGATGAATCGCCTCGGCGCCGGTGATTTTCGCCGCCTCGATGATGTTCGACATCACGAGATAGCTTTTATTCGCCTGAGCAGGGCCGATGCAAACCTTTTCGTCGGCATACTGAACCGGGTAGGTGTCCTCGTCGGCGATGGAGTACACCGCCACGGTCTTCACCCCGAGTTCCTTGCAGGCACGCATGACGCGCAGCGCAACTTCCCCGCGGTTAGCGATGAGAATTTTCTTGAACATTATGCTTGCTCCGACACGAGCGGGGTCTTGGAATGCGGTTCGATGTAGAAGAGCACGGTGCCGAACTCGACCGGCGTGCCGTCCTCGACGCACACCTCGCGGACGGTGCCCATCTCCTCGGCGGTAATCTCGTTCATGAGCTTCATGGCCTCGACGATGCACAGCGTCTGGTTGGCGGCAACCTCGTCGCCCACCTTGACGAACGGCGGCTCGTCGGGAGCGGGAGCCGCGTAGAAGGTGCCCACCATCGGCGCCTTCACGGCATACCAGTTGGCGGGGTGATCGCTTGCCGGCGCGGGGGCGGCGGCAGCCGCGGGGGCGGGCGCCACGGCCGCGGTCGGGGCGGGGGCAGGAGCGGCAACCGCAGGGGCAGCCGCGGGCGCAACCTGACCGGGCATGCGCACCGCGATGCGGGTGCCTTCCTCTTCGACTACGATCTCGCCGACGCCGCTTTCCTCGGCGACGCGAACCAGCTCGCGAATCTGATTGATATCCACGTAATCTTCCTCCTTGGTGCCGCTCGATTCCTGCTCGAGCAGGAAATCGACCTTCTCGGATGTGCGGTGCTTGCTCAGGTACGTGCGCGCCTCGTTGGGGAAAAGCGCATACATAAGGACGTCTTCCTCGCTCTGCGCGAGGTCGCCGATTTCTTCTGCCACCTCGTCAAACGTCGTGGTGACGAGAGAGCCGGGAGCAATGTTGGGATCGAGAACGTCGGAGTTGCCCACGACCTTCTTTACGATTTCCTTGTCCATGCGGCCGGGCGCCTTGCCGTAATAACCGCAGATGTAGTCCTTCATCTCCTTGGACACGACGCTCCAACGCTTGCCCGTGATCACGTTGAACACGGCCTGGGTGCCCACAATCTGGGACATGGGCGTGACGAGCGGCGGGTAGCCGACCTCGGCGCGAACCTTCGGGATTTCGGCCATGACCTCGCCCAGGCGGTCCGTGGCGTTCTGGATTTCCAGCTGGCTCATGAGATTCGACATCATGCCGCCCGGAACCTGGTGGGAATACACCTTCATGTGCGTGAGCGAGGAAACGCCGCGCTTGTAGTGGCAGCGCTTGCGCACGCCTTCCCAGTATTCCGCAATCTCGAACAGAAGACCCAGGTCAAGACCAGTATCGTAACGGCTCTCCTGGAGCGCCGCCGCAAGCATCTCGACGGCGGGCTGGGAGTTACCGAAAGCGAGTGGCGCGGTCGCGGTGTCAACGATCGCGGCACCGGCCTCGGCGGCCTTGATGTAGTTTGCGGGCGCCATGCCGCCGACGTAGTGGCAGTGCAGATGCAACGGCAGGCCGATTTCCGCGTTGAAAGCCTTCACGATACGCTCGGTGCGATACGGCGTGAGCATGCCCGCCATGTCCTTGATGCAGATGGAGTCCGCGCCCAGATCCTTGAGCTGCTGGCCGTATTCCAGGAAGCTATCAAGCGTGTGAACAGGGCTTATGGTGTAAGAAATCGCACCTTCGAAATGAGCCCCGCACTCCTTGATGGCGTCGGCGTTGTCCACCACGTTTCGGATGTCGTTCAGCGCGTCGAAGACGCGGAACACATGGATGCCGTTTCGGTTGGCGGCTTTGATGAAGCGATTGCAGATTTCGCGCGAGTAATGCTTGTAGCCAACCAAATTCTGCCCGCGGGAGAGCATCGACAACGGCGTGTTCGGGGTGTTCGACTTGATGGAACGCAGACGCTCCCAGGGGTTCTCGTCAAGAAAACGGAGGCACGTGTCGAACGTTGCGCCGCCCCAAGCCTCGATAGCCCAATACCCTACGCGGTCCATCTTCGGCAGAATCGGCAGCATGTCGCCGATCTGCATGCGCGTGGCCCACAAACTCTGCTGGCCGTCGCGGATGGTGGTATCCATAATTTGAAGCCGTGGCATGAACTCACACCTCCTTCGGTTGTTTAAGTCAAAGAACGAAAACAGAATTATAGAAGAAGGCCGCTCAAGCGGCCTTCGAACGTCCGAATTTCACGGACAAGCAACACATGAACGGGTAGGCGGCGCGAGCGTATGGAGCAAAGAGGCTCGTTCGTGGTCAACTGAACGAGTTGTGCGCGCTGTTTTAGGGCTTTGAAGCCCCAAAAGAGGCGATAGGAGGCGTTTTGGGCACCAAATCACGTCGAAAACGCACTTTCACCCCGCGAAGACGTCGCACAACTCGCTCAAGTGACCACGAACTTGCGTTTGTGCTCCGCTGGGCGGGTTGTGCCGCGGGAGGGAGCGGGCCGGATCGAGCGAGCCGAGCGGGTTGTGCGCGCTGGGCGAGTTGTGCGCGCGGGCTGGGCGGGTTGTGCGCACGGGCGAAAGCGGGCTGGGCGGGCTGGGTGGGTTGAGCGCACTTGTCGGGTTGTGCGGGCTAAGCAGGCCTAGCTCGACTACGCGCGGCTCGGGAGCTCGACGACCGACCTCGCGAGCACGTGGCCCTCGATCGCACGGCGAAACTCGTTCATGTAGTACCCCTCGGAAAGCCCCAGCTTGCAATCGAGCGCGTAAACAACGAGCGTGTAGGCATGCGTCTTGTCGGGTGGCTGGGGGCCGCAATAGCGATTGAACACGGCGGGATTCGAGCTGCCGTGCGCCATCGGCGACCAGTTGGAGTTCGCGCCCTGGGTGCACGCGATGGCCCCCGTGCGCGAGGCATCTTCGGGAATAAGCGTCGTCGACGGGTCGAAATCGCAGGCCAGCCAGTGAATCCAGCAAAAGCCCCCGACGGGAATCGCGTCAAAGTCGATAAACGCGAGCGCGAGCGAGACGCTACCTTCGGGCACCTCTTCTATATGGATGGGGAAAGAGCGCACGGGGAAGCCCTCGATCCTGTCGGCTGCGGACGCATACTTCCCGAATCGGTCGGGCAGCAGGTTATCTTCGAGTTCGACGTTCACGCGCATGGCTGGACCCCTTTCGATCGGCAACGTGTTAGAGCGAGTGTATCACGCGCCGCGCCCGGGCGCACCGTGAGGGGGAGGCGGCAGGGCGCTTCGAGATGCAACAGGATGCAGGCGATGCGGGACAGGACGCGAGAATGAGGGGCTGCACCCCGCGAGTGCAGGTCACAGCGGATCCGCACCCCTCGCTGGGCCGCAGCCTCTACACAAGCCCGAACGCAAGCCCCACGGCGCGGATGCAGAACGCCACGATCCACGCGACGACGCACTGGGACACCACGAGCTTCGCGGCCGTGCGGCCGTTCGTCTCCTTCTTTACCGTCGCGATGGCGGCCACGCAGGGCGTGTAGAGCAGCGTGAACACGAGGAACACGAACGCCGTGAAAGGCGTGAACACCTCTTGCAGCGCCGCGACGCCGCCGCCGACGAGCACGGTCAGGGTGGACACGACGCTCTCCTTGGCCATGAAACCGGTGAGCAGCGCCGTCGATGCACGCCAGTCGCCGAAACCAAGCGGCGCGAACACCGGGGCAATCGCGCCGCCGATCAGGGCGAGCAGGCTCTCGTCAGCGCTTGCCGCAAGACCGAGCCCCGCGTCGAAGGTCTGCAGGAACCAGATGACGAGCGTCGCGAGGAACACGACGGTGAACGCCTTCTGGATGAATCCTTTCGCCTTGTCCCACACGAGGCGAAGCACGCTTTTCGCGCTGGGGAGGCGGTAGTTGGGAAGCTCCATCACGAACGGCACGGGCTCGCCAGTGAATTTGAACCGCTTGAGCGCAAGCGCGTAGAGGACACCTGTCGCCATGCCGAGCAGATAGAGGGCAAGCACCACAAAACCGCGCATCTCAGGTGGGAAGAATACACTTGTGAGCAGGCCGTATATCGGAAGTTTCGCGCTGCAGCTCATGAAAGGGACGAGCAGGATCGTCATCTTGCGGTCGCGCTCGCTCGACAAGGTGCGCGAAGCCATGATTGCCGGTACCGAGCAGCCGAACCCCATGAGCATGGGCACGAAGCTTCTGCCCGAAAGGCCAAGACGGCGCAGCGGCTTGTCCATCACAAAGGCCACGCGCGCCATGTATCCACTGTCCTCAAGAATGGACAAGAACAAAAACAGCGTGACGATGACCGGCAAAAACCCGAGCACGCTTCCCACGCCGCCGCAGATGCCGTCGGTCACGAGCGAGCTTACGATCGGGCTCACCTCCGCCGCAGCGAGCGCATCGCCGATGGCGCCGATCACGAAATCGATTCCCGCCTGCAGCCAGTCCGACAGCCATGCGCCAAGCCAGCTGAACGTCATGAGGAACACGAACCCCATGATGAGAATAAAGCACGGGATGGCAGTAAAGCGCCCGGTCAAGATGCGGTCGGCCGCCACGCTGCGGACATGCTCGCGGCTCTCGTGCGGGCGGACGATGGTGCGCGCGCAAAGGCGCTCGATGAACGAGAAGCGCATGTTCGCAAGCGCCGCCTCGCGGTCGAGGCCGCCTTGACACTCAAGGGCCTCGATGAAGCCGGTGAGCGCCTCGCGCTCGCGTTCAGGGACGGCGAGCTCGCTTTCGATCAGCGGGTCGCCCTCGACCATCTTCGTCGCGGCGAAACGCACGGGCAGGCCCGCCGCCTTCGCATAGGGGTCGATGAGGTGCATGAACGCATGAACGCAGCGGTGCACCTCGCCGAGCGGATCGCCCGACTTCTCGCCTGCGGGGCAAAAGTCGATGTACCCGGGGACTTCGCGGTTCATCGCAACATGCATCGCATGGTCGACAAGCTCGTCGATGCCCTGGTTCTTCACCGCAGAAATGGGCACGACGGGAATGCCGAGCGCCGCCTCGAGCTCGTTGATGCGCACCGAGCCGCCGTTCGCGGAGAGCTCGTCCATCATGTTGAGCGCGAGCACCATGGGAATATTGAGTTCCATCAGCTGCAACGTGAGATAAAGGTTGCGCTCGATGTTTGTCGCGTCGACGATGTTGATAATCGCGGTGGGCTTCTCTTTGATGAGGAAGTCGCGCGTCACGACCTCCTCGTTCGAGTACGGCGAAAGCGAGTAGACGCCGGGAAGGTCGACCACCGTTGCCTCGGGGTGGCGGCGCAGCTGGCCCTCCTTTTTGTCGACAGTGACGCCGGGGAAGTTTCCGACATGCTGATTTGCGCCTGTGAGCTGGTTGAACAGTGTGGTCTTGCCGCAGTTTTGATTGCCGGCTAGCGCAAAGGTAATCGGCGCGCCCTTAGGCAGAGGCTCACCGAGGTTGCGGATGTAGTCGTCGCCTGTCGCGCTCACCTCGCCGATGCCGGGGTGCGCGGACGCACGGGGTAACGGTTCAACGGGAACAGGCGTCTGGGGAAGGGATTCCACGGGCTCGATCAGGGCGAAGCGGGCGTCATCGAGGCGCAGCGTCAGCTCATAGCCGCGCAGCTCGATCTGGATGGGGTCGCCCATCGGGGCAACCTTGCGCACGCGCACCCCGATCCCAGGCGTGAGGCCCATGTCGAGCAGATGACGTCGCAGCTCGCCATGGCCGCGCACCGCCTTGATGATCGCGCACTGCCCCGCCTTCAGGGTGGCAAGCGTGGGCTCGTTGCTCGATTCGGCCGCGCGACCTGCGGGTTCGCCACCTGCGAGCGAATCGCCCGAAGATGCGCCTTCTCCAGGCGCGCCGCCTTTCAGGAGCACTCCCCCGCTTCCCAGCTCGGCCTTCGCCGCATCGTTTTTCTCCTGCGTCATGCAAACCTCGTCCCCCGCGCTAACTTTCAACTGCTTATCGTCACGCGTAACGGGCGCGAGCGCAAGAACATCTCCCCGAACGGCCGAGAAATATCCATCGCCCTACGAGTTGCCAAGCGGGAAGTTCCTCGTGCCGAACGGGAAAACTCCTCGTGCCGAACGGGAGGTTCCTCGCCCCGCGAGCTATCGAGCGGAAAGCTCCTCGAGCATGCGGCGCAGCTCCTTCTGCACGCTGTGCTCGGTGTTGGGACCGATGACCTTGCGCGCGACCTGCTTGATGGCCGAGCGCCCGTTCTCCATCGCGATGGGCATGCCGACCATGCGCAGGATCTCGTAGTCGTTCATGGAGTCGCCGAACGCCGCGACCTCGTCGGCCGAGACGCCGTGCGCCTCCATGACCTGGCGAATTCCCGTCGCTTTGTTCACGCCGCGCTGCATGACGTCAATCCATTTGCGGCCCGACGGCGCGAACACGAAGTCCTCCCCCAGCTCGCGGGTGAGCGCATAGGACATGTCCATGACGGTGCCGTCGCTCACGTACACCGACGCCTTGATAATGCTCGTCTCAGGGGAAGGTACCTCGTAGGCGCGCACGGGATTCGGGAGGTTCTTGTCGATCTCACGCTCGAAAACGGCCTCGTCATCGAGGAGGAAGCTGTTCGTCCGATCGAATAGGGCCAGGTGGAGCACGTCGAACATGGTGACCGCACGGTAGAGGCGGCACACGGCGGCATGCGAGAAGACCTCGCGGTCGACCAGCTTGCCGCCGACAACAACCTGCGCGCCGTTCGACGCGACGAAGTCCATAAGGTCGACCACGGGCGCGAACTGCTCGGAAAGCGTGTCGAAGCGACGCCCCGACGACGCGACGAAGTGGACTCCGCAACGGCGAAGCCCGCTGATGAGCTCGAACGTTTCAGGCGGGACGTTGCCCTCCGCGTCGAGCAGGGTGCCGTCCATGTCGCTTGCGATAAGCTTGATCATGCAGGTTCTCCTTCTTGCCGGCCCCGTCGCCAGCCTGTTCCCTTCGCGTTTCCAACGCCTGCATTGTAGCGGGCGCGTATAAAGAAACGGTTAAGGGAACGTCACGGACCGTCTGCGGGCGGCCTCGGGGGCGACAGGCGGAGGGGCGGCAGCCTCGGGGGCGGCCTCGAGCGCGGCGGCCTCGGGGGCGACAGGCGGAGGGCAACCCCCAGGGGCGGCAAACCCGCGGGCGGCCTCGGGGGCGAAAGCCGAAGGGGCTAGTCGGAGAGTCCCGCATCCTCGAGCGCGGCGACGATCGTGCGCAGGGCCTTTACGCGCGCGTAACGCTTGTCGTCGGACTCGAGGATGATCCAGGGCGCGAACGAGGTCGACGTCAAGCGGAACATGTCCTCGATAGCTTCCTTGTACTGGGGATACTTCTCGCGGTTGCGCCAGTCGTCGTCGGTGATCTTCCACTGCTTGGCGGGGTTGGACTGTCGCTCCTCGAAACGACGCAGCTGCTCGTCGGGACTGACCTCCACCCAGAACTTCAGGAGGATGGCACCCCAATCCACCAGGTCTTTCTCGAAAGCGTTGATCTCGTCGTACGCCTGGGTGAGGCGCTCGGGCGAGGCGTAGCCCTCCACCCGCTCCACGAGCACACGGCCATACCAGCTGCGATCGTAGATACCCACATGGCCCGCCTTCGGCAGGCGCGTCCAGTAGCGCCACAAGTGCGGGTGCGCGAGCTCGGGCGCCGTGGGGGCGGGGCTTGGGAAGATCGTGTAGGCGCGGGCGTCGAGCGATTGTGCCACGCGCTTGATGTTACCGCCCTTGCCCGCGGCGTCCCAGCCCTCGTACATCACCATGAGTGGGATGCGGGCCTGATACATGTTGTTCTCAAGTCGAAACAGTCGCTTTTGCAAGCTCTTGAGCTCGTCTTTGTATTCCTCGGGCGAGAGCGAGTGGTCGATGCCCGCAAGCGTCGGTGCGTCATCGATAAGGTGGAAGCGGGAAGTCGCGGGGGCGACGAAATGCGGAGACTGTTTTGCGGAGCTTGGCGAGTCTGCGGCGGCCGTCGAGCTCACGGAGCACGCAGCGTTCGCGGCCTCCTTGCGCGCGAGCGCGGACTCGAGCGCGCGCACAAGCGTCTGCGCGATGACGATGTTCGCACGGCGCTTGTCTTCCCCGTTCACAAGCGTCCAAGGGGCGAACGCGAAGTTGCTGCCCTCGAGCATGAGGTCGTAGATGCTATAGGCGTACTCGTAGTTCCCAATGCGCTCGAGACGCTTCTTGTCGACGCGCCACGCCGTGGTGGGGTCGGCAGCCAGGCGCTCGAGGCGCTCCCTCTGGCCTTCGGCGGACACATGGATGAAGAACTTCACGACCTCGTAGCCGTCGTTAACAAGCCCGCGCTCGAACTCGCGTATAGACGCGAGGCACACTCCGGCCTCCTTGCGCGCCGCAAGCTGGTCACCTCGGACAGCGCCCTTCTTGCCTTCCTTGCGCTTCGGGTTAAGCCCGCCGAATGCACGGCACATCGCGCGCTCAGCGGCGACGGAATACCAGCCGCGATCGTAGAAGGTGATCGCCCCGCGCGGCCCGAGCGCCTGCCAGAACTGCTGCATGAAAGGCCAGTACCCGGTGACATTATGCCCGGCATCCGAGAACGCCTGCGCCTCGTCCACGTCGAAATCGCCCGTCACGTGAACGCTCGTCGCGCGCGCATCCAGGTTGAACATAAGGTCGGAGATGCGGCTTCCCTTGCCCGCGCCGTTCCATCCCTCGAAGAGCACCACAAGCCCGACGCCCTGAAGGCGTGCCTGCTGCTGCAACGTCACGAGCTGCTCGATGAGCGCGTCGTGGGTTTCCTTGTACGTGCCCTTATCGATATCTGGTTGATTCAGATTGACCTGGTCGAGCATGGAAAACCTCTTTTCACGTAAGGTTTGGCGCAGCGTCGGGCGCCGAAGGGTCGGCTTGCCCGGAAACCGCGAAGGGCGCATCGTAGGGGTCGCTCTCGAGAATCGGGCACTGCCCGCGCACGAGCTCCGTGAGGGCTTCTTTGAAAGGCTCCTGCGTGCCGTCGAGCATGCGGAACGTGAGGGCGACCTGCGCCGCGAAATCGGCGTCGAGGGTCTGGGCGCCATGTTGGCCGGCAAGACGTTGTGCCTGCTCGTAAAGAGAATACGGGACCTCGATCAGCACGTCGATGCACCGCGAAACGCGCACGATATCCGCTGCGGCGATGCCGGCTTGCGTCGCCTGCGTATAGGCGCGCACGAGCCCGCCCGTGCCGAGCAAGATCCCGCCGAAATACCGCGTGACCACCACGGCGACGTCAGTCAGGTCCGCATGCTGGATAGCCTCGAGCGTCGGCATGCCCGCCGTTTTCTGGGGCTCGCCGTCGTCGGAGTAGCGCACGCGGCCGTTCTCGCGCAACACATAGGCGTACACGTTGTGGCGCGCCATGCGGTGCTCGGTGCGGATCTCGTCGAGGAAAGCGAGCGCCTCTTCCTCGGTTTCGACATGCTGGACGGTGGCGATGAAGCGACTCTTCTTCTCGACGATCTCGGCGCGCGCACGACCCTGGGTTGTGCAATACGAGGCCATGCGGCTCCTTTCGTCTTCGGGAAAACTCAGCTTTGCCCCATCATAGCTCATGCGCGCAAACAGGCGGGCGCGGGGAGCAGACGATGCTAAACTGTCACCCATCAAGAGAAAGGGCGGAACATGGCCGAGAAATCGACAATCGATCAGATTCTGGAACACAATGCGCGCTTCGTGGAAGAACGCGAATACGAGCAGTTCAAGACGGACAAATACCCCGACAAGAAGCTCGCCGTCGTCTCGTGCATGGACACGCGCCTGACCGCGCTGCTCATGGCGGCGCTCGGGCTTAAGAACGGCGATGCGAAGATCATCAAGGTTGCAGGCGCCGAGGTTTCCCACCCCTTCGGCAGCGTTATGAGATCGCTGCTCATCGCCGTGTGCGAGCTTGGCGTCGAGGACATCATGATCGTCGCGCACACGAACTGCGGCGCGCAGCACATGAGCGGCGAGGGCATGGTTTCCGACATGCTGCGCCTTGGCGTGAGCGCCGACCACATCAAGATGGCGCACCATTGCGGCATCGACTTCGACCAGTGGCTCGCGGGTTTCGGCGACACCGAGGAGGCGGTACGCAAAAGCGTCGACGTGGTGCGCAACCACCCGGTCATGCCGCCGCACGTGCGCGTCGCCGGCTTCATCATGGATTCCGAGACCGGCGAGCTCTTGCGCGTCGAGGACTAGCATCCGCCAAGAGCGTCGGCACCTCGCAGGTAGACGGCGAGCGCAGACCGACGCCTCGCGGGCGGACGGCGAGCGCGACCATCCAGCGCCACACGGATAGTTAACACGGCCTCCGGCGCCACGCGGGCAGACAGCTAACGCGGCCTCCGGCGCGCCTTCCCCTTTGACGATCCGGGTGAGCGGGATGCTGCCCCTCGCCTCATGGGGAAGACGCACCAGGTCCGCGTACCTATTTCACCTTGCGCGGGCGTTGGAGTGCTGCCGCCGTCCTTGCCACGAAACCGCGCGGAGCAAGACGCGTTGCGAACACGATCGTCTTCGCAAGCGCACCGGGCACGCAGAGGGCCTTGTTGCGGCAGAGCGCGTTGAAGCCCTCGCTCGCGACGAAGGGAGCATCGAGCGCGACGCGCGAAATCGGCGTGTGCGCAGCGTCGGCGTTTTCCCAAAACGCCGTGCGCACGGGGCCGGGGCACAGCGCGCTCACGTGCACGCCAGCGCGACGAAGCTCGACATGGATGGCCTGGGAAAACGACTGGACGAACGCCTTCGAGGCATAATAGGTCGCCATGTCGGGGCCAGGCATGAAGCCCGCCACGGACGCAACGTTTAAGATGCCGCCGCATTTGCGCTTCGCCATGTCGGGCGCAAACTCGCCTACAAGCTCGACAAGCGCGAGGTCGTTTGTCAGGATAAGTTCTCGCTGGCGGGCCATGTCGCTTTCCACGAAGCGCGCGTCGTAGCCGAAGCCCGCGTTGTTCACGAGCACATCGACGACAAGCCCCATCTCGCGCACGCGGGCGGAAACCTTCGCCGCCGCGCCCGGTACCGCGAGATCGCAGACGATGGCATGGGCCGTTATGTTGTGCTCGAATTCCAGCTGCGCCGCCGCGCCGACAAGACACTCCTCGTTGCGGCCGACGAGCACCACGTCCATCCCGCGCGCCGTGCACTGACGCGCAAGCTCGAATCCCAAACCGCCTGCGCCCCCTGTGACGAGCGCTGTTTTCCAATCCTTGGTCCCCATAGCTCTCAACCTTTCAGTCCGTCGCGTTTGCGGCCGTCGGCAATGTAGCATCATTGTATGACGCGCGAAGCGAATGCGAGAATAGGTTTCACCCCATTCGAGGAATAAATCCTCTTGGGCAATATGGCGAGCATCGAGTGAGAGGCTGCAAGGAGCCAGTCGAACCGCTGCAGACGCCAAGCGACGCAACTCCTTAAGTTTCCTTGGATACCACGTCATCACGGTCGGGCGCCAGAAAGAAGAAGGGCCTCGCCGTCGAACGGCCTCCGAAAGAGGAGACGATTCGACGAGCGAGGCCCTTCGAGCGTAGCAAGCGAAACGGCTAGCTTAAGATGAACATGGCCAAAAATGCGATGGCGGCCACCCACATGAGGGGCTTGACCTCGCGCGCCTTGCCGGTGACCAGCATAATCACGCAGTAGGAGATGAAGCCAAAGCCGATGCCGTTGGTGATCGAGTAGGTCATCGGGATGCCCATGATGGTCGCAAACGCCGGGAATGCGAACTCAATGCGCGTCCAGTCGATGTTGATGACGTCGGAGAGCATGAGATAGCCAACGACGACGAGCGCGCCGCAGGTCGCGGAGCTCGACACCATACCGATGATGGGCGATGCAAACGCGAAGATCACGAACAGGATGCCGACCACCAGGTTCGAGAGGCCCGTGCGCGCACCGGCGGCAGCGCCCGAAGTGGACTCCACAAAGCTCGTGACCGAGCTTGCGCCCACGAAACCACCGACGGCAGCTGCGGCGGAGTCGACCATGAGAATCGGCTGAATGTCTTTCACGTCACCGTTCTCGTCGACGAAATCAGCCTGTTCACCAACGGCGACGACCGTGCCCATGGTGTCGAAGAAGTCGCTCATGAGCAGGGAGAACACGAACAGCAGCAGCGCGGGCTGCAGGAAGACCTGCGCGATAGCCATCGTGTCGGTGCCGGGAATCGTCTGAAATGGTGCCGCGAAGGCCGAGAAGTCGAGCCCGAAGCTCCACGACGAGGGAAGCGGGGTAACGCCCAGGGGAATGCCCGCGATGGTGGCAACAATAATGGAGATGAGCAGGCCGCCCTTCACATTGAGAACCTGGAGCACCACGGCAACCGCGATCGCGATAAGCGACACGATCGCAACCGGCGCCGACAGGTCGCCAAGCCCCAAGATGGTCGACTCGTTGGCGACGATGACGCCGCCGCCCTTAAGACCGATGAACGCGATGAACAAACCGATGCCAATGCCGATTGCATGACGCAGGCTCACGGGAATCGCGTCCATGACCGCCTTGCGCAAACCGCAGGCAACCAGGATAAGGATCACGATGCCCTCCAGAAAGACGATGGCCATCGCCACGCGCCAGTCGACGGCAGCGCCGCCAAGGCAGAGCGTGTACGCCACGATTGCGTTGATGCCCATGCCGGATGCAAGCGCGATCGGTCGGTTCGCGATAAGGCCCATCGCGATAGTCATGATCGCCGCGCCGAAGCACGTCGCCGTGAGCGCCGCATCAAACGGAACGCCAGCGACCACCAGCATATTCGGGTTCACTGCGATGATGTACGCCATCGCGAGAAACGTCGTCAAGCCGCCGATGATCTCGTTTCCGATCGTGCTCTTGCGCTCCGAAATCTTAAAAAACGAGTCCACAGTCCTCCCTTTCCCCGATGCCTCGATAAGCATGGAGCGGCCTCGAGGCGCCATACCAATGCCGTGATTTTAGCACGCTCGTGCGCGGCGGGAGGCGTCGCCCTATTCCTTGTCGATAACCGCGACGGTAAGCCAGGTACGCTCGTATGGTCGGTAGTATGTGCACGATTCCCGCAGCGTAAATCCCTTGCGCTTTGAAAGGTCCTCAACGTCGCGTGGCATGACGCCTCGCTGGCCCTGCCCTAAAACGACAAGCGGTCCGTGATAATCGCCGATGATCTCTTCCCAGGAGTTTTTACAGGTGAGAGTGGGCGCGTACGCTTCGTAAGCCAGGTTCCAGTTGCCCTTTTGCCAATCCATGTACGTCTGCGCGATATCGGGGTAGGCAAGCGACGTCAGGCTGATGTAGCCGATGTCGGAGGAAATCACGAGCGGGGACGCCCCGCCGTTCTCGGCCGTCACGCAATCGACCGCCTCGCGCATCTTGTCGAGCGGCACCTGGTTGTCGGGGCTGTAGTAGTCGCGAACGAGCAGCGTCATGTTGAGCGAGGACACGGCAACGAGGATGGCACACGCCGTGCCAACAAGCACACGCGAGCGGATGCGGGAAAGGAGATACACCGTCGCGAACAGAAGCGGGCCAATCGCCACGCCGAGGTAGCGGTAGTACACGATAAGCGAGTCCATCAGGATGGATGCAGTGAACGAAATCGCGAAAACACCCAAATAGATAGCGAGCGCGCAAAGCACAGGCGCGACCGCATCGCTTGAGGCCCATCTGCCAAGGCTCTTGAGAAGCGAAGAGGCGCGGTCGTTCGCCCCCTTATCGTTTGCGGCGGGCGCAGACGCGCTCTCGGACGCGGCGGACGCAAAGGGGTCGGATGTCGTCCCAGCAGCCGCCTTCCCACCCGTAAGGGATTCAGGCGTCGCGGCCGCAAAGTTCTCACCTGCGGCAACGCGACGGCGAACCAGGCGCGACACCGCCCACGCAGCCCATGCGGCAATCCAGACGAACGTCACCGTCACGAGAACCCGCCCCGCCTCCTGGGCGGCCGCACCATAGTTCCCTTCCAGCGCAAAATGCACGAAGCTCGTCTGGACGGGATAGGTCGCGAACTCGATGTAGGTGATGGGGAACACCATGTTCGCCCAGTACGTGTTGGACACGACGCCCATCTGGCTCGCGAGAACCAAAAGCCACGGCAGATAGCACGCCACCTGGACAGCGGCGCTCACCACGAACACCCCGAGCGCGCCCGCGCCGCGATGGCACGCCGCACGGCGGATGCAGAACACGAGCAGAAGCAGGTTCACCATGAAGGCGGACATGGCGCCAAAGTAGTGCAAGTATGCGCTCGCCAGGCTCGACACGGCGAAGACGATCCACCACGAAAGCGGCGCGCCCGCAAAAAGCCTCTTCCCCTGCGCGCGCTTTTGGATGCCCGCGGCGACGCCCTCGCTTGCGGGTTCTCGCAGCGCGCATGCGATGCGCCACGCGGTAAGCGCGCACAGCATGACGGTGAAGGTGGCCCACGAGTACATGCGAATCTCGGTCGCCATGATTGCTGTATAAGGGATGAACAGGACAAACAGCGTGAAAAGCACGCCTTCTTTCCACCCGAAATCGCGGCGGATATGCGTGTAGCCCAAGCTTGCGAGCGCAACCGAGCCCGCAACGGCAAACAGCCTGTACGCGAGGACGTTCTCCCCGAAGATCAGGTTGACGACATGCAGCGCCCAGTAGAAGAGCACCGGGTGGACATCGCCCGACCCGATGCGCCAAATCTCCGAGAACGAGTGGCGCGCTATGGCGACCGAGTAGCTTTCATCGAACCAGATGTAGCCATGAAACGCCCCGATGAGCACGAATGCTGTCCCCAGCACGAGAATCGCAAGATGGAACCAGCGCGACGAAAGCGCCGTCCACGCCGCTGTTCCGCTCGCACGCTTCATGAATTCCCCCCAGATACCTAATGACTGATACTATTGCTTGCAAGAGGGTACTATTATTTCGTTGACATAACTTATCTTTCAAAAAGATAGCGACTTTTTGCGGGCAGATTGCCGTATCGCATTATGAAGGGAAGCTTGTGGCGCTCATCATTCACGCAGACGACTTTGGGATTACCGTCGAGCAATCGAAGGCCATCCTCGAGCTTTCGGACGCATGCGGCGGCCATGGAGCTCTGTCGAGCATGAGCATGTTCGCGAACAGCCCGGCGTTTAACGAATGCGCCGAGCTTGTCCGTCCCTTCGTCAACGCGGGAAAGATAAAGCTTGGCCTGCACCTCAATATCGTGGAAGGGCATCCTGTCTCCAACCCCGACGACGTGCCGCTGCTGGTGAACGAGCGCGGAACTTTCTCCCATTCCTTTATGGGATACCTGATGGCATCGACACTGCGCACCGGCGACCGTGACGGCATTCGCGAGCAGCTTGCCCGCGAATTCAGCGAGCAGATCAAGCGCTATCTCGAGGCCTTCCCCGACCAGCGTCGTAATCTCCGTGTCGACACGCATCAGCACACGCATATGGTGCCCCTCGTGCACGATGCGCTCCTGGCCGCTTGCCGACGCACCGATTGCCTGGTCACGACTGCGCGCCTTCCCGTGGAGCCGATCGGCCCGCACCTCAAGAGCCCGCGACGCATCGCGGCGATTTCGCCCGTCAACCTCGTGAAAGACGCGCTGCTCGCCCTTCTCGCCCCGCACTGCCGCAAGGATTTGGAAGGGGGAAGCCACGTCGCCGACTTTTCCGGCATCGTGCTCTCGGGATGCATGCAGAAAACCACGCCCGGCCTGATTGCCGACATGGAGGCGCGCGCCGCCGAGCGAGGACGCGATCTCGAGGTGCTTTTCCACCCGATCAGCGTCCCTGTCGAGCAGTGCCTCGATCCGGATAATCTACCGTTCGCGCAAGCGTGCGCCTCCCCTAACCGCGACGCCGAGGCGAAGCTGATCGCAAGCCTATCGACGCGCGCATAGGGAAAGCTGCCTGGCAAAACGCCAAACCGCGGCGCTTAAGCGGCGCGGCCCGTGTGAGTAGTCAGGGGCCGAAGGGGTGTTCGCGACATGCGATTTCCCCTCGCAAAGGGGCTACCGCCGCGAGCGCGCGAGGGCCTACGCGCCGAAAGACGCAAGGCACGTGCGGGCCGCAAATAGCACGCAGGCTGCACGCCGAAAGCTGCCTACTCGCCGAGCGCCTCCGCGGCTTCCATCCACTCTTCCTCGAGCACCTCGATCTGCGCCTCGATTTCCTTGATTTCCTTCTGCATATCGCCGAGCTTCACGTAATCGGAGGGGTCGACCTCGGTCATAGCCTGGTGGATGCCCTCGATCTTGCCGCGCAGCGTGTCCATTTTGCGCTCGGCCGACGCCATCGACTTTCGAAGCGCACGGATCTCGCCGCCCGAGAGCTTCGACGCCGCGCCCGTCGCCTGCTCGCCCGCCGACGTTGAAGGCTGCTTGGAGGCAGAGGCCTTCCCGTTTGAAGAGGCGACCACACCGCCTCGCTCGTCGGTGGTGTGCCCTACAAGTTCCAGATACTCGTCGACGCCGCGCGGCAGGTGGCGAATCTTGCCGTTGATCAGCGCATACTGGTTGTCGGTCACGCGCTCCATGAGATAGCGGTCGTGCGTAACCAAAAGCAGCGTGCCGGGCCATCCGTCGAGCAGGTCTTCCACCTGCGCGAGCATGTCGGTGTCCAGATCGTTGCCCGGCTCGTCCAAGATGAGCACGTTCGGCTCGTCAAGCAGGATGAGCATCAGCGCAAGACGACGCTTCTGCCCGCCCGATAGGTCACACACCGGCTCGTTCAGGTCATCGCGGGTGAAGCCGAGGCGCTCGAGCAGCTGCGCAGGCGTGGCCTCCTTGCCGTCGAGCATCACGCGGCGCGAATAGCGGCCGATGACCTCTCGCACGCGGTCGCTTCCCAGTTTCACCAGGTTATCGAGGTGCTGCGACAACACGGCGAACTTCACGGTCTTGCCGATCTTCACCCGTCCCACGCTCGGGGCGAGCGCACCCTCGATCACCCGCAGAAGCGTGGTCTTGCCCGCGCCGTTCTCGCCGACGATGCCGAAGCGATCGCCAGGTCCGATGATCCACGACACGTCATCGAGCACGGTCTTTTCGCCGAGGCGCACAGTCACATCGGTCAAGTCGACCACCTGCTTGCCCAAGCGCGCGACGGCCATCCGCTTGAGCTCGAGCGTGTTACGCAGTGGCGGCACGTCGGCGATCAGCTCGCGGGCAGCGTCGATGCGGAACTTCGGCTTGGTCGAGCGCGCTTGCGCCCCGCGGGCAAGCCAGGCGAGCTCGCGGCGCAGCTGGTTTTGGCGACGCTGCTCGGCCACCTGCGCCTGACGGTCGCGCTCGACGCGCTGCTGGATATAGGCGGAGAAACCGCCCTCGAACGGGTCGATCGTGCGGTCGTGCACTTCCCACATCGAAAGGCACACCTCGTCGAGGAACCAGCGGTCGTGCGTGACCACCAAAAGCGCGCCCGTCCCATGTTTCCAGCGTGCCTTCAGATGATGCGCAAGCCAGGTGATGGCGCGCATGTCGAGATGGTTGGTGGGCTCGTCGAGCATGAGCACGTCCCAGTCGCCGATGAGCAAACGCGCCAGGTCAACGCGGCGACGCTGTCCGCCCGACAGGTCGCCCACACGCCCTTGCCAGGGAATATCGGCTGCAAGCCCAGAGATGATGTCGCGGACGCGGGCATCTCCTGCCCATTCGTATTCGGGGATATCGCCCACCACGGCATGTTCCACCGTATCGTCGTCGGAAAGCGCGTCCGCCTGCCCGAGCACGCCCACGCGAACGCCGCGCGTGCGGATTACGCGGCCCTCATCAGGCTCGATAATGCCTGCAAGCAAAGAGAGCAGCGTGGATTTCCCGTCGCCGTTCTTGCCGACGACGCCGATGCGGTCGCCCTCGTCAAGCCCGAGGGAGACATCCTCGAACACCGTTTTCGTGGGGAACTCGACCCGCGCCTTCTCACAACCAAGCAGAAACGCCATACCATTCGTCCTTCGTTCGCGGGGCACCATACCGGGCACCCCGCCGCATTCAACCTGCACGCAGCTTCATCCGCCGTGCGTTTTTTCATCATGAGAGGATACCGCAAGCGGGCGAGATTCCCAAATAGCGAGGGCGCCCGCATGAGGCGCCCCCGAACGAAGTTCCCTTGTGTTTCAGCCGCTACAATGCGCTACTTCCTGAGGTAGCAGCCCACGATGCCATCGCCCCAGTCGAGCTTGACCACCTTGTCGCCGTCATAGTAGAAGTCGTAAATGAAGTGGCCACCGTCAGCGTTCTCGTAATCGTAGGACTTGAAGTAAATGGTGATGCGGTCGACCGCCGTCACCTTCCATTTTTCGAAGTTGCTGCATTTGGGGCCGGCATCGACCGTGCCGTCGGCGTTCAGCGTGAAGTAGTTGTTGTCGGGATCGTCCTTGTCGGCCCAGGAAGTGTCCGCAACCAGCTTCTCGTACTTGGTAACGTCGCCGTCGCCACGCAGATACCACGTCTCGGTCACATAGTCGTAGCAGGTCATCGCGTCGTTGAACACGATGTCGTAATCACGGACGTCGGTGCTTTCGGGGCGCAGGTGCTTGTCCTCGACCTTCGAGCTGCCGGGCTCGGTGATCGTGCCGTCAGCATCGACGAACACGGCCTGGGGATAATAGAAGTTTTCGAAGAACAGGCCGCCCTTCGACTTGTCGCCGTCCACGTACCACATGTCGTTCGAGCCGCTCGGATCGCCGAAGTCGTTTGGGCCGCACGTCTCGAGCATCCGAGGATGCTCGTTCGCAGCGGGTTCCTTCTTCGCCACCGCGCCGCCGCCGTCGTTTCCGCCGCAGCCTGCAAGGGAAAAGGCGAGCACCGCCGCGCAACACGCGACGAGCAGAGCCGTCAGGGCCTTCGATCCATGCCAACCGATATGTCGTCGAGTGACTTTCATGAGGTTCCTTTCCGCAGTGGCCATTCCTCCTCGTACAGCATCTGCGAAACAGGGTGCGATATGAAGCACCCGAAGGCCCAAATTTGCGAAGGCCCCTCCCCTGCAAGTCCAAAGCCTTAAGGAAGGCGGGCGCACGGGTCGGGAATGCGGCCGCCGGCGGAGCAAGGCGAGAAGCGAGGAGGGCAACGCAGGACGGGCGTCGGACCCGCGATCGCCTAGCGAGGGGAATGAGGCCGCGACCGCCCGCCAAGGCCAGCGAACCTCCGCTCGCCTAGCGCACCTTCGCGATCACCACGGCAAGCACGCAGGCAGCGAGCACAGCCGAGATGCCGAACGCCGCCTGATAGGCGAAGGACATACCCATCGCTCCTGACTGCGCAGTCGCAGAAAGCGACGTGATCACAAGCACCATAATCGCCGTACCGAGCGACGCGCACGCCTGGCGAACCGCCGCGAAGAACGCACTCGCGTCCATCATGATCTCACGCGGAAGCCCGCTCATTCCCCACGAGTTCAAAGGCCCGATCAGCGCGCTCACCCCCATGCCGCGAACCGTCTGCATGAGCGTCGTCGCCCAAAGCGGCGTGTTCTCATCCATGAACGACATGGACACGGCGCCCACCGTGAGGAGCGCCGCCGCGACAATCACCACCGGCCGCGCGCCCACCTTGTCGGAGAGAATGCCCGCAAGGGGGTTCACCACCACGGCCAGGATAGTCGCGGGGATGAACACGATCCCAGCTTCGACAGCGCTGCCCCCGCAGAGCCCCTGCACGTACAACGGCACGATCAGCGTGATTCCCATGAACGACGCGAACAGGCAATTCTGCGCGATAAAGCTTATGCGGAAGTGGGACGACTCGAAGATGCGCATGCTGATGAGCGGGTGCTCGATCCGCTTTTGGCGCGCCACGAAAAGCACGAGGCACGCAATGCCCACGACCGCAGGCACCCACACGAGCGGGCTTTGCACGCCCAGGCTTGCCGCGTTGGAGAAGGCGAGCAGAAGCCCACCGAAGCCGAGGGCGGAATACAGGAAGGACACGCCTTCGAAGCGCGCATCGCGCATCGGGGCATCTTCGCGCGCGATCAGGAGGAACGCGGCAAGAATCAGAAGGACGACAATGGCGATGAACAGCCAGAAGAAGCTGCGCCACCCCCACGAGTCGACGAGCGCGCCCCCGATAAGCGGGCCGACGTTCGGGGCGAACCCCATAGCAATGCCCGCGATGCCCATCGCCGTGCCGTTTTGCCCTTTGGGAAAGCGCGTCATCGCGATCGACTGCAAAACGGGAAGCGTGATGCCCGCACCAACTGCCTGCAGCACGCGCCCGAAAACGAGCACCCCAAACGTCGGGGCGAACACATCGACAACGCCTCCGGCCAGGAACAATCCCAATGCGAGGAAAACGACGTTGCGAAGGGAAAGCCGCTGCGACAGAAACGTCACAGCTGGAACGGTGATGCCGAGCACGAGCATGTAAATCGTCGTAAGCCACTGCCCGACGCTCGCGTTCACACCGAAGTCAGCTTCCACGCCACCGAGCATGGAATTCATCACCGTCTGGGTGAGCGACCCGAGCGCGCACGCCAAAACGACGATCGCGAAGAGTGCGTAGGTACGCCCTTTTTCGGACAACGACATGATGCCCCACTTCCTGTGCTCCGGGGCGCTACGCACCTATCTCACTGCTCAAGTAGGAACGTTTCGCGTCGGAGCCCCGCCCGACGCGCAAGCAGCGCCCATTATACCCTGCGAACCGAAAGGGGACAAAGCGCAAAGCGGGAAGCTCGGCGGGGGGAGAGGCGAGAAAAGGCCCGATTCCCAAGGTTGGAAATCGGGCCAATCGAGATAACGTTTGGGCGCTAGCGGAATTCCGCCCCTTGAGCGCTTGATAGGCACTCGGCGATGTCTGGCAACCTTATCGGGCCAGCGCCATCGCAACACGCTAGTTAAACTTCTGCTGCGTCTTCTCCAAACCATGCTCGATAAGGAACAGCGCCGCCTCGCATCCCAGGTCGGTCGCCTGCGCAAAGTCGTCCGCCGCGTCCTTCTTAGGGATTGACAGCACGTAGTCGGCCACCGGCATGCGTCCCGGCGGGCGCCCGATTCCGCAGCGCACGCGGAACCAATCGCGCGTGCCCAGCTTGTCGCAGATCGAGCGCAGACCATTGTGGCCCGCATGCCCGCCGCCGAACTTCACGCGAATCGTGCCCGGGTCGATATCGAGCTCGTCGTGGATGACGACAAGGTGGTCGGGCGACACGCCGTAGGCGTTCATGAGCTGCTTCACCGGGCCGCCCGATGTGTTCATGTAGCTTTGCGGCTTGGCGAGCACCACGTCGATGTCGCGGTAAGCCCCTTTGCCGGTCAGCGCGCCGCACTCGTTCTTCCAGTAGCGCACGCCGATTTCCGCTGCGATCTTATCGACCGTATCGAACCCGGCGTTATGGCGCGTATGCTCGTATTCCTCCCCGGGATTCCCCAGGCCAACAATGAGAAACATATATTTCGTACCCTATTCGAACAGCGAAGCGACCGAGCCGTTGCTGTAAACGTTTTTGATGGTCTGAGCGAACAGCGGGGCAAGCGTAAGGACCTTGATCTTGCCGGTCTGGCGCTCGAGCGGCACGGGGACAGCGTCGGTCACGACGACTTCCTCGATGCAGCTGTTCTCGATGCGATCGTACGCCGGGCCGCTGAACAGGCCGTGCGTCGCGCAGGCGAAAACCCTCTTCGCACCCTTCGCCTTCAGCGTGGTCGCCGCGGCAACGAGGGAGCCGGCGGTGTCGATCATGTCGTCGTTCAGGATGCAGACCTTGCCCTCGACGTTGCCGATGAGCGCCGTGATCTCGGCCTGATTGTGCTTGGGGCGGTCCTTGTGCATGATCGCGATGTCGCAATCGAGCAGCGTGGAGAACTTCTTCGCGGCCTTCGCGCGGCCCACGTCGGGGGACACCACGCAAAGCTCCTCGGGGTCGAAGCCCATGGCCTTGTAGTAGTCCACGAAGATGGGCATCGCGGTCATGTGGTTCACCGGCTTGTCGAAGAAGCCCTGGATAGCGTCCTGGTGCAGGTCGATCGCGATGATGTTGTCAGCGCCGGCGGTGGTGAGCAGGTCGGCGACGAGCTTCGCCGTGATCGGCTCGCGCGGAGCGGCCTTGCGATCCTGGCGAGCGTAGCCGTAGTGCGTGATGACGGCGCTCACGCTGTGTGCGCTCGCGCGCTTGGCGGCGTCGATCATGATGAGCAGCTCCATCAGGTTGTCATTGACGTCGAGGCCGTTGGGGCTCGAGCACACGGACTGCACGATGAACACGTCCGCGCCGCGCACGCTTTCGAGATAGCGCGCGTAAATCTCGCCGTTCGCGAACTTCTCAAGCTTTACATTGCCCAAGGAAATGCCCAGCTCGTGAGCGATTTCGTCAGACAGCCTCGGGTTGGAAGATCCCGAAAATACAGCGATTCTCTTCATCTTCTCGAATTCCATGCGGCGCTCCTTCTTGTGCCAGTCGACTCATCTTCTTCCTGCCCAGAGGGCAAGACCCGTACCGTCCATTGTATCCAAGCCCCGCGCCGCTGCGCGAGAAGTTCGCGGTATCTTCGCAGAGGGGCGCGAAATCCCGTAGACGTGCAGAGGAGCCGCATAGGTCGCAAACAGCGGGCGCGGCGCGGCAGCTCTAAGGCCGAACGCGCCCACCGACGTGAGCAAGCGGGCTTCAAGCCATATTCGCGAGCCCATCAGTGCCCCCTATTCAACGTGCTTCGGCCCTGTTAGCGCACTTCGGCCCTGCCGCCACCGCCGCATGTCCAAGCAGGAGCTGCAGCCCTAATCGATTCCCCCCTCCCCCATTGCGGTCTCGATCGCCGCAACCAAAAACGCCGTCGCGCCCTCGCCCGCCCGCGAGTCGTAGTAATTGACGAACCGCTCGTCTTCGAGATAGCTTTGCGCGAGCGCAACATGCGCATCCGTCGAATATGCCCCTTCGCCCCATTGCATGCGAATCCATCGGGCATGCATCTGCGCGAGCTTCGCCGCCTCGGGCCCCTTTGCATTTCCGGCAGCCACCGCCGCTTTCAGCTGCTCGATAATTGCCTGTTCAAGCGTTTCTTTCGCGTCCCACTCAGCCTCGCTCATGCCGAGCAGCCTTTCATTCGCGGCATCGACGGCAGCATCGCCGTAACGCTCGCGCGCTTCTTTCCCGTGCCTCATCTCGTTGGCATGCACAGCACTCCAGCGCTTCAAATGCGGCAGCACCGCGCCCATAAGCGACACCGCTTCGTCGCGAGACATGCCTGTGTTTTCGGCCAAGCGCGGCGCGCAATCCTCGATCATGGCGTCCATTGTGGTTTCGTAAGTATATTTCCCCTGTTCAAAGCACCATTTGCAGTAATGCTCATCTTTAGAGCCGTCAGCGTCGGAGCCGTAATCGGTCGGCGTCAAAAGCATGCCGCAGCTCTCACAATAGTGCTCGGGCAAATCGAGCAGATGCATAATGGGCTCGTCGAGCACGTTCGCGATGAGCTTCATCATGTCGATGCCCGGCACAACCTCGCCGCGCTCCCAACGCGACACCGCCTGTCGCGTCACGTACAGCTTCGCCGCAAGCCCTTCCTGCGTCAGGCCCTTGCGTTTACGCAGCTCAATCAGTTTTATTGCGAAATCCATCGAAAGCTCCTCTCTCGATTCTGTTGGCAAAACTCTATCCGAACCAAGCGCGAATTCCTAGCAACCTTCAGTTGCGAGCCCAATCGACATGAGGCGCATACCCCATTTCAGCCTTTACACACCGAAGAATTCAAAAAATTGCTCGATGTGCGTAGGCTTGTGCGAAGCGAGCTCGAATGCCGATTAGTTGCCATATGCGTGACCTGGGCTTTTCTGATTCCGAAGCGCCTGCTGCGAAATGCCCTACGCCAAAGCCTACGCACATCGGGCATTTTTCTTCATTGGCAGCGCATCGGAGAGGGCGGGGGCGTGGCGGAAGGGGCGGGACGGCGTCCCTGTGCGCCGAATAATGCGCGCGGCGGCCTTGCGAGCCGCCGCGCGTTTGAAAAGATGGCGAGATTAACCAACAGCCGGCGAAATTTGCCGGCTCCGGCGTTTTAGCCCGATGTCGTCCACCACGTGGTGGGCGCCGCCTCAGCTGGCCAGCGCCGCGTGGTAGGAGCCACCTCAGCTGGCCAGCGCCGCACTGCCAACGCCGACTTAGATGTCGAGCGCCGCGTGGTAGGCCTCGTACACCGCCGTCGTGATGTTGGAGGGTCGCACCGCGTCGCCGACGATGCGCACGAACGGCGCCGCATCGCGAAGGGCATCCGCAGCATCGCTGCGCGAGCGTTGGCCAATGGCGCAAATCACCGTGTCGCCAGGAACAAGGCGCTCCTCCCCGCTCTCATCTGCAATAACAAGCCCGCCGCGCTCCACGCGTACACCGCGGGCGCTCAGGTTGACGTCGATGCCCGCGCGCTCGACCTCCGCAAGCAAGATGGGCCTATGGCGGATGTTGGCATCGATGGCGAGCCCGTCGCGCATCTCGACGATATGCACGTGCTTGCCGAGTCGCACCTGGTTGAGCGCGCATTCGCTGCCCGTGAGCCCGCCGCCAAGAACGACAACCTCATCCCCTGGCTGCTCACCTTCCAGATACAGGTCGTCGATCGAGAGCACGCGCGCGCCCTCTTCGACGGGAAGCGGCATCGGAATCGGAGCCGACCCTACGGCGACAATCACCGCATCGGCCGCAATCCTCTCCGCGAACGCCGCATCGACCTCGGTGTTCAGCCGGACGTCCACACCAAGACGCTCGACCAGGCGTGCGTAAGTGCGCCCCAGCTCGTACATATCGCGCTTGAAGGGCAGCGCCGCCTCGGTGCGCAGAATGCCACCGAGCTCGTCCCCGCGCTCGCACAGGACGACGTCGTGCCCGCGCCGCGCCGCCGTGGCCGCGGCGACCATGCCAGCGATGCCGCCGCCCACGACGAGCACCTTGCGCGAACGGGGCGAACGCGCGATGTCCATCCCCTCGAATTCGCGTCCGATGAGCGGGTTCACCGCGCAGCGGCGCGTCTGCGTCACGGCACGCTCGGCCATGCACACGTAGCAGCGAAGGCATTTCACCACATCATCGCCGCGATTCGCCATCACCTTCGCGGGGAGCTCGGGGTCGGCCAGAAGCCCGCGCGCCATGGCGACGGCGTCGGCCTGACCGCTCGCGATGATTTCCTCCATCTGCGCGGGGTCGGAAAGCCCGCCGATCGCCACGACAGGGATGCTCACGTGCTTCTTGATTTCCGCCGCAAGATGCACGTTGCAACCGTGGTCACGGAACATCGACGGGTGCGTGATCGAGAAGCCGAATTGATAGGACCCTGCCGACACGTGCATGAGGTCGACCAGATCCTCGAGCGCATGGGCGATGCGGGCGCCCTCGGCCACATCGTAGCCACCCTCGAAAAGCTCGGCGCCGCTGATGCGCAGTTCAATGGGGAATCCAGGGCCAACGGCGCTGCGCACCGAAGCGAGCACCTCGCGCGCGAAGCGGACGCGGTTCTCAAGCGGCCCGCCGTATTCGTCCTCGCGCTTGTTGAAGTAGGGGGAGAGGAACTGGTTGATCAGCCAGCCGTGCCCCGCATGCACCATGACCATCTGGAAGCCGGCGCGCTTCGCGAGCGCAGCCGCCTCACCATATGCTGCAACGATGCTCGCAATCTGCTCATGCGAAAGCGCGCGCACGGGCATGCCGTCGGGGCGCACGCCATCGGAGGGCCCCCACTGGCACAGATCGCCCTTCTTCTCCTTGTCGACCATGTAGGTGCCTGCGTACTGCCCCGAATGCGAGAGCTCGATGGATGCGACCGCGCCGTGACGTTTGATCGCGTCGGCAAGGTAGGTGAAAGCACCGAGCTGACCGGGCGTCTTCAGCGACAGCCGCAGCATTTGCGAGCCGTCGGTTTCGGGATGGACCACCAGCTCGCTCACGGTGACGACGGCGGCGCCGCCCTTTGCGCGCAGCTCGTAGAATCCCTGGGTGCGCGGCCCGGGCGTGCCCTCCGCCGTAATGTCGGTCGCGCCCATCGGCGCCGATAGCATGCGGTTGCGCAAAGTCAGGCGCCCCACCTTAAGCGGCGCGCACAGATTCGGATAATCTCGTTTCATCGAGCCCCCTCCTTATATCCCCTCGCCGGCACCCCTTGCCGGCTCATCGCCGCGGTCGCACGTCGAGTTTCCCCTTCGGCATGCGCTTAAAATCAAAGCGGCCGCACGTCGGACAGGCGCGCGGCCGCTTCGGCTACTCCGCAGTTTAGTGCGAAGCGTGGTGTTTTTCCACCCAACCCTCATGATTCTCCTGACGCGCACGCCCGATGCCGAGCGCGCCGTCGGGCACGTCCTTCGTGATGACGGAGCCCGCGGCCACAAGCGTATTCGCGCCCACGTTCACGGGAGCCACCATCATGGTGTCGCTGCCGATGAAGGCACCGTCGCCGATGGTAGTCGGCCACTTCTTGGCACCATCGTAGTTGCAGGTGATCGAGCCTGCGCCGACGTTCACGCCCTCACCAAGCGTCGCATCGCCGATATAGCTTAGGTGAGGAACCTTGCTACCGCGGCCGATCGTAGACTTCTTGATCTCCACATGAGTGCCGGCCTTCGCGCCCTCGCACAGGTGCGCGCCGGGGCGCAGGTACGCGCGCGGACCGCACGTGGCCTCATCGTCGATGCGTGCCTCGATCGCGACCGTCTCGTCGATTGTGCAGCCCGAGCCGACGACGGTGTCGGTCAGGCGCGTGTTCGGGCCGATGATGGAATCCTCCCCTACCTGGGTTTTCCCCAAGAGGAAGGTCTGCGGGAGAAGCTCCACGTCGGGTGCGATCTCCACGTCAGGGCCAATCCACACCGAGGTCGGGTCCCACATGGTGACGCCCGCCTCCATGTGCTCCTTGTTGATGCGCGACTGCAGGGCGCGCGTCGCCGCGGCCAGCTGGACGCGCGAGTTCACGCCCAGGCACTCGGAGACATCGCTTGCAGGAAGCGCGAGCACGTCGCGCCCAGCGCTGCGACAGATCTCGAGCACATCGGTCAGGTAGAATTCGCCCTGCGCGTTGTCGCTTCCCACCTGCTCGAGCGCCTCGAAAAGCGCCTGCGCGTCGAAGCAGTAGAAGCCGGAGTTGCATTCGGTGACGGCGGCCTCGGCGGCGTTCGCGTCCTTCTGTTCGACGATGCGCTCGACGCGCCCTTCGCCGTCGCGAATGATGCGCCCATAGCCGAACGGGTCGTCGAGTTCCATGGTGAGCACCACGACCGCCGCGTTCGAGCGGGCGCGCATGTCGGCGAGTTCGCGAATGGTATCGGGCGTGATAAGCGGGCAGTCGCCCGACAGCACGAGCAGCGAGCCATCGAAGCCGGCAAGCGCATCCTTGCAGGTGAGCACCGCGTCGGCCGTGCCGCGCTGCGCCTTCTGCACGACGACCTCGGTGTCGGACACCAAAGGCTCCACGATATCGCGGGCGTGCCCCACCACCGACACGATGCGATCGGCACCCGCCTCGCGCGCAGCGTCAACAACCCAACGGACGAGGGGCTTGCCGAGAATCTCGTGCGCAACCTTGGGTTTTTTCGACTTCATACGAGTTCCCGCACCTGCGGCGAGCACGATGGCGGCAGTATTCATTGAAACGACCTTCCGATTGGTTGAAAAATGCCAGGGAAAGTATAGCGCAAAGAGAAGGAAGGCTCGCGCCCGCAAAGCGCGCTAGCCCTCATCGCGCGCCGTCGCGGGCGCCCCGTCACTTCCCTGCGGGCGCGTCCTCCACACGAACCGCCACTTCCGCAATGCCCTTGTGCCCCGCAAGAGCCTGCTCCACCTCGCGAATAACCTCAGGATCGTCGATTTCGCGAAGGAGCCTCTCGGAAGCAGCATTGGCTTCCTCGCCCGCAGTCTGCCGCTGCATCTCGCTCGGGCCGAGCGACATGAAAGCCACGCCCTGCTTCTGCGCCGACTTCGCCTGCACCGCGAGCAGCGAGAAGCCCGCAACGCCCGCGACGAGCGAGGCTAAAAGGATGCCGAGCTTCGCCGCGGCGATTGTGGCCGCATCGACGTAGGCCAGGTTCGCCACAAAGATCGCCATCGTGAAGCCGACGCCGCCCAAAACCGCCGCGCCGAGCATATGCTTCCAGGTCACATTCTCGGGCAGGTCCGCCACCCTCAGCTTCACCACGAGGAAGCTCGCGGCCATGATGCCGACCGGCTTGCCCACCACCAGGCCGAAGAACGCACCAAGCAGCGCCGGGTTCGAGAACAGGGCGCCCAAATCGCTGCCCGCAAGCCCGACGCTCGCGTTCGTGAGCGCGAACAGGGGCAGAATCGCGAAATACACCCAGGGATAGAGCAGGTGCTCCAAACGCGTCGCCGGGGGCACGACCTGCTTCGATACGCGCGCCAGCGAGGAGACCGTCTTCAGGTAATCCTCCTGCCCGATGACGGGTTCTTTCGCGTTGAAGGCGCTCTTCGCCTCGACGACGCGCTCGCCCGACCAACGGATGAAACTCTTCACATTCACGCGCGAGCCGGAGGGAATCGCAAACGCGAGCAGTACGCCGGCGATGGTCGAGTGCACGCCCGACATGAACACACAGTACCATAACACGGCCCCCACCAGCAGATACGCATACAGCGAGAACACATGGCGCTTGTTCATGAGCAACAGCGCGCAAAAGACGACCGCCGCACAGCCAAGCCACGGCAAAGACGGCGCCTGCCCGTAGAACACCGCGATGACGATGATCGCGATGATGTCGTCGGCGACGGCCAAGGTGCTCAAGAACACGCGCACCCCGTTCGGCACGCGATTGCCGAGAAGCGCCAAGATTCCCAGCGCGAACGCGATATCGGTCGCCGTCGGGACGCCCCATCCGCCCGCCGTGTCAAGGTTGCCCACGTTGAACGCGGAGTAGACGGCCACAGGCACGAGCACACCGCCCACCGCAGCGACGATGGGAAGGATCGCCTGACGGATGTTCGTCAGCTCGCCCACCGTCATCTCGTATTTGATCTCCAAGCCCACGAGCAGGAAAAACACCGCCATAAGCACGTCGTTGATGACGTGCGAGAGCGGCATCGTCGCCTGCGTCTGCCCGAACACGAAGCCGACGTCGGTGTGCCAGAAATGGGAGAAGGCATCGGAGACAGGGGAGTTCGCCACCACAAGCGCCGCGATCGCCGCAAGGAGCATCGCACCCGCCGCCTTCGTGGACGAGCTCGTGAACTGGATGAGCTTGCGATAGCGGGCCTGATGGCGCTGCACTTCGCTGATGTAGATGCGCCCCGGATCGGGGTTTTGCGCACTGGGGTGCTCGGGTGCTGCAGGCGCATCGTGAGCCACGCCTTCCGCAGAGCTCGCTTCTTTGTGCGCAGGTGAGGCGCAATGTTCGGTCATGGGAAATCCAATCTATGCGCGAGCAGCGCATACCACGGGGTCGGGCGTTTGTTGCATTATCCCTCAAATAACGGGTTCTTAACTCGCAAAACCCCTTTTCACCTGCGATTGTAAGAGAAGCGTTGCCAAAATGGTCGCAAATACTCATCTCGCCCGACGCCGTTTTGCGCTATGCTGTACCTATCAGCTTCGAGGTAAGGAGCCAACATGTTCCATGCAGACGGGTATCGAAATCGCAGATAAACCCGCATGGACAAGGGCATCCTCCCAGGCTGTTTTTTATTCGCCACGATTGTGAGGTGGTAACTATGAGCATTACCGTATCCGGCCGCAAAATGCCTGTAACCGACGCGCTGCGCGCCTATGCCGAGGAGAAAATCGGCAACTCGATGAAGGTCATGGATATCGACCCCCTCAACGCCGAAGTCGTCCTGAGCAAAGAAAAGAACCCGGCGAACCCCTGCCCCGACACCTGCGAAGTCACACTGCGCACGAAGGGCCACATCATCCGCGTGGAAGAGCACGAAGACGATATGTACGCGGCCATCGACGTCGCCGCGGCGAAGGTGCTGCGCCAGCTGCGCAAGTACAAGACGCGCGTCATCGATCGCAAGACCCGCAACGGCGAGAAAACCGTTGACGCCTCGCCCATTCCCGTCTCCGAAGGAGAGCTCGACCTCGACGGGCTTATGAGCGAGCTTTCCGACGACGAGGTCGTACGCGTGAAGGAAATCGAGTTCGCGCCGCTCACCGAGGAAGAAGCACTCGTGCAAATCGACCTTCTGGGCCACGATTTCTTCGCTTACACCGATCGCGACACGAACTTGGTGAATGTTCTTTACCGTCGCGACAATGGAGGTTACGGCCTTTTGAAGCAGAAGGAGTAGCGATAGGGTACAATACCTTCGCTAGTTCACTGTGAGAAAGGATGCCTTCAATGGCTACGCTTGATACCGTTAAAGAAGTTCTCGAATCGAACCTCGACATCGACCCCGAGAACGTGACCGAAGACGCCACCTTCGAAGACCTGGGAATTGACTCCCTGGACATGGTCGAGCTCATCTGCGATCTCGAGGAGAAGTGCAGCGTCGACTTCGGCGAGCCGGAAGGCCTCACCACCGTCGGTGACCTCGTCGAGTACATCGACAACCTGTAAGGTTTCACCACCGCAACGAAAGAGCCCGCATCTGCGGGCTCTTTTCTTTTTGGGGAATGCGCGGCGGGGCGAAAACGCGTACGGCAACGGAAAAACGCGAGGGCACACGCGGCGGCCACAGCGGGACGCGAGGACATCCGCGGCGGCTTCGACAAGATGCCGCTGACGTGCACGCCCGCGTCAGCGGCATGCTTACGAGCGGTCGCGGCGGGAAAGCCACGCGAGCACAGCGGCAGCCGCGACGAGCAGGCAGATTGTCGCCACGCGTCCGACGCTTAAAGGCTGGTATCCCACAGCGAAGATGCCCACCCCGAACGCCGCCAGGACCACGCAAACGATGGAAAGCCATTTCAAGTAGTGTTTCCTCTCCATGCTACGCCACGTCTTCCTCGCTCAAGCGGCCGCGGAACGTGCGGTAGACGATGACGTGGTACACCAACACAAGCGGCACGCCGATACACGCGATGCCCGTCATCCAAGCAAGGGAAACCTCCGAGGATGCTGCAGTCGCCGCGGTGATCGAGGCGCCCACGCCGGCAGGATCGGCAACAACGAGCGTCGGGAACATCGACGTCGCCAGAAGCCCGATAAGGCAGACCGCGCCTGCAGACTGGGCGAGAAACGCACCCAAGTCGCTCCCCTTCGCGCGGCCCAGGTAGATCGACACAATGAGAGCAATCGCGAAGAGCGCGGCGAACACGCAGGCCACAGGCCACATCGCAGGCTCGATAGCGGGACGGATGACCCCGAGCGTCATAGCGCCGCAGACCACGAACAGCACGAGCGTCGCCACCTGCAGAACACCCCCGAGCTTGCGCGCCCGCGCACGAAGGTCGCTTCCCTCGGGCGTTTTAAGCGCGATCCACAAGCACCCCGCCGTCAGGCACATCGCGAAACCGAGAAGCCCGACAAGCAGCGTGTACGGGGTGATGAGCCCCAGAAGCGGGACACCCGAGTAATCACCGTTCGCCGCCATGGGAATACCCGCGAACGCATTGCCCACGGCAACCCCGAGCAGAAGCGCCGGCAGAAACGATCCCACGACGAAGCACACGTCCCACACGCGCGACCAGCTAGCGTCGTGGGCGCGAAACTCGAGCGAAACGGCGCGCACGATAAGCCCGAAGAGCACGAGCATCACCGCGAGGTAAAAGCCCGAGAACGTCGTGGCGTATGCCGCAGGGAACGCTGCGAACAGCGCGCCTCCCGCCGTGAGGAGCCAGACCTCGTTGCCGTCCCACACAGGGCCGATGCTGCGGCGGACATACGCGCGCTCGGTCTCGTTCTTCGCGAGGACCGGGTAGAGCACGCCCGCGCCCAAATCGAATCCGTCAAGCACGAAATAGCCCGCAATCAGCACGAAAATCAGGAAGAACCACAGTATCTGAAGGATCGTCATTACTGCTCACCACCCTTTTCACCTGCACCGGCAACCGCAAGATTCTCATCGCCCGCCTTGGCGGCACCCTCATCGGGCCCCTGCTTCACGAAATGGGAGATGACGCGCACCCAGCCGATGAGGAGGAACAGGTAGACCGCAAGGAACAGCCCCAGCGTGATCAAAAGCTCAGGTGCCGACACGGATTGGGAGATCGCGTCGTTCGTCAAAAGAGCCACGCCGTCGGGACCGGTCGTCGAGGGATAGACGACCCATGGCTGACGGCCTACCTCCGCCGTGATCCAACCAACTTGAATGGCCACGAACGGGAACAGTGGCGAAATGACGAACAGCTTCTGCAGCCAGCGCATCGAGCGGACACGCCCGCCTCGCATGGTGAAGACAATCGCGAGGATCGCCGTCACCATGATGAGCCCATACATGGCAACCATCAGGTGATATGTCTGGAACACGAGGTTCACGGGCTGATCGGCGACGTTCATGTCGGAGTACTTCTCCTCCTGCGCGAGCGAGTGCAGGCCCTTGTACTCGGTATCCCACGTGCCGGTTGCAAGGAAGCTCGTCCCGCCGGGAATCGCGAACGGGGTGATCACTTTCTCGTTTTCCTCGTCCACCCAGCCGAATGCGTAGAGCGGCGGCACCTCGTCGTTGTACATGCCCTCCATCATGGCGAGCTTGGTGGGCTGCTCTTCGGACACCTGAACGGCGGACGCGTGCGCGGTCACGATCATGGCGCACGAGGCGACGATGCCGACAACAGCACCAATGCGCACCGTCTTCATGGCGAAGTCAGTGTGCTTGTTCTTGAGCAGATACCATCCGCCCAAGGCGAGCGACGTGAACGCGCCGATGATCAGCAACGCAACGATCACATGGAAGTAGCGCGGAGCAATCGAGGGGTTCATGGCTGCTGCGAGGAAGTCGGTGATGATGGCCTTCTTTCCATCGGCTGCAAGCTCGGCGCCGGCGGGCGTCTGCATCCACGAGTTAGCGATGAGGATCCAGAGCGCACTTAGGAGGGAGCCTGCCCACACAAGCCATGCCGACACGGTGTAGAACTTGGGCGAGACCTTGTTGCGACCGAACAGCAGCACACCCAAGAACACCGACTCCAGAAAGAAGGCGAACAGCGCCTCGGCGGCAAGCGGGGCGCCGAAGATGTCGCCTACGAAGCGCGAGTAATCTGCCCAGTTCGTGCCGAAGGAGAACTCCATCGTGATGCCCGTCGCCACGCCGATGGCGAATGTCGCGGTGAAGATCTTCACCCAGAGGCGCACCGCCGCGCCGTCCTTCTCATCGCGCGAGCGGTAGTACTTCGTCGCGAAAATCGCCGTAATCAGGCCAAGCCCAATCGAGAGCGGGACGAATATGAAGTGGTACGCAACGGTGAGCGCAAACTGGATACGTGAGAGTAAAGCAACGTCGGTCAAGATATCCATAACGCAACCCCCTCCTTTTCGCATATGCGATGGTTGATTATTGGATGTCAGAATAGCACATTATCGATAACAATTCTCATTATTATTAAGATTTGTTTTCGGTAGAATCTACGGATAGAAACTATCTTATCTTTTCGTGAGTAAGCCCAGAGAAACGCATTCTGCATATCCAATCCCAATTATCCAAAACCGTCTGTCTCTGACATACTGAACGACTGCTTAGGATCAAGTTACTCTCTATAGTTCACTCGACAAGAAATGCTGACTGACGGGAGAAGCTCTATCCTTTTTCGCATTCCGCTATTTAATAGTATTAAAGTATGGCGATTAAATCTGCGGAGCAGTCGCTGAGCTTTTAGGATAAGGGTCGCATCTGTAGAATCGCGCTCATGGATCATTCTTTTCGATAGAAACGCCGCAATACGGCGATAGGGTATTTTATTTGGCAAGGCAGTCCATGCGTCACTTCCCGATAGTTTGACTGCCGCAATAACGCCCAGAATACTCTCGGGTTTAATTAACTCGGCTGAGTTTGAGTGATCGCCTTTTACTCTTATTTCATCCCGTCGAAGACAGATGATTCGATGCGCAAGTAATTGATCGGTCTCATCTTCAAACACGCAGATGTCGCCAACGGAAAGTTTTGTTGCAGCAATAATTCGGGCACGGTCGCCCTCCTTCAAAATCGGGTACATGCATAAGCCGCTTAAACCAACGTCGAAGAAACCCCGCCGCTGAAGATTCGACTTTATAGCAATTGAACGAGGGGTCATGTCGCTAGTCCATCCACGCCTCCGCTAACAGCGAATGCGATTTGAGAATATCCAAAAGATCGTCTATGTCCTGTCTAATAGTGGAAGAATCCACACCATAGTAGTTTCTCGTTTGGCTTATGACTTCGTCCCATGATGAGCTGGTTTGTGTCTTTCCCATTATGAATGACGCTGTTTCGTTCATTATGGCCATGTCTCCATTCGGCAAAACGAGAATGGTGCAATCGTCGACAGTAGAAACCTCGAGTTCTTCTCTAAGCACTTTCATGGTTAGCTCCCTTCAATAAAAAATCATAAAGCGCCGTCGCGCCATCAGAAGCATTCGAGTAGGTCACTTTCAGGAAGCGAATCCCATACTCGCTGCACATCTTCATGAAAAGCGCGAATGTAGCCGAAGGCTGATGTGGCCCGATTATCGAGCCAAGGATAAACGGAGCGTAATCCGATGAGTCCAGTTTTCCGACAAAGGTTGCTTCTGCGCGCTTGAACTCAGGGAACACAATCGTGGATATACCCACCAGTTGTCGGCGATCCATCTTTGCCGAGTCAAGTGCGTAGTACGATGCTTTTCCTATGGCACGATTAAAGACATCGAGACGACACGATCTCGCAAATCGAGATGACAGGTCATGGTTCGACTCTTTCAATTGAAAGGGAAACGCTTCGTAGCATGCAGCCCCAGTTCGAATATCTACATACGCGCATTCGTCTCCGATTAGCCCATCGAATTTAGAAAAAGCCAGGGCCAAACTTGTCTTGCCCGAACCCGAGCTCCCAGCAAACAAAACTGCGGAATCGCCGAATGCGCTCGCTGCGGCATGCATGACGAAAAGGCTATTCGAAATGTTGTCGATAAAGGAGTCGCTTATGACACGCATGGCCACATAGGCCGCCTCCTCAATTGAGTTGCTGTTAACGAGTAGCTTATCGACACCGACAGAGTATGTGCCGTCAGGTCTGCTCATCACATTAATGGTTATCAGAGAGTTCGTACCGCTCAGCGTATCGCGCGTGGCAGCAGCGCCGAAAACAGCCCCCATATCTTTGATGAGATCAAAGCTATCGGAAACAATTAAGAAGCTGTCGAAATGAAAGCTGAGTACGATTTTGTAAGTTGCACCCATGCGACCCCCTTCTGCAGTTCTATGCGCAAATATATCAACAAGATGCTCCAAATTGTATTCTTGACTTTAAGCTCAGATGAGAATAGTCTTTACCTGCTCTCAGGAGTCGAAGGAGTCAGAGACCCCCTCATGGGCAAGACCTCACCAAGGAGGCAAAATGGATTACGCTTCAAAAGAATTTCGAGAGCTTGTTTCGCGAGCAACATCTTTTCATGGTCATTTGTGCTCAGGATTGTATATCGGCGTTAGGATGGAAGTGATTGCGGAGCGACTGCTTAACGCCCATGGGAAAGATGAATGGTTCGCTATCGAGGTTGAAACGGATCGATGCCCAGCAGACGGCATCTTATCTGCTGCGGGGATTTCCATCGGGCGCCGCCGCCTCAAAATGCTTGATTACGGAAAGTGCGCAGCGCGATTTTATGACACCCGCTCGGGTGCGGGTTATAGGCTGCTGTTCAGCAGCCAGGCGAGGCCGAAGAAGAGCGATGATATTGTCGACTATTTTTCCAACATCGCAGACGACTCTCTGTTCCGCATAACGAAGATCAGAAAAGAGTTTCGTCTCTGCGACTTGCCTGGACCTATGACATCGATCGTCGCATGCGCCGACTGCGGAGAGGAAGTGCAGGACTGTCACGAGACCGCATGGAACGGGCAACTGCTATGCCGACCATGCTACGAAAAGCATTTGCGCGCGTCGGCTTACGCGGAAAAGAGATGAGGGCAGTGATCTCCAGCAAGGCGGACCGCTCCGAAATAGGTCCTTCCGATCGAGAGCAATTAGCGATAATAATGCTAGAAACTGCCGCACAGCTCTATAGGCCCAGGCAAAGCTTTCAGACGTACCGTTTAAACGATTGGCTTGAGTTCGCTTTGTGGCTCGATGGAGCCGGCATTCTCCTTCCTCTAGTTTCGGTAGGCGCAGCCTTCCCTTTCGATCCGGTAAGAAAGATGATACGTCAAAGGGTTGCACAATATAAAGCGAGGCAAGATCTCATCAACAACGAACTCAAGGGGTTCTCTCGCTGCGCGAGGGAGAATCAGCTTCGATTCGTCTCGTTAAAGGGCTCATCGCTGTCAACTATTCTGTACGGCTCGCCTTATGCGCGACAAAGTACGGATATCGATATCCTGGTCGAGGCCGATGACTGCGATAAAGCGGGCTATGCAGCAAGCCTATGCGGCTTTAAACAGCCTTTGGAATACTACGCCTTGCGAGATGGAAAAAAATTGAGCGAAGGGCTTGACAGGTGGCCATTTGCTCCATTTCAAATAAGGAGAAGGTGGGACTCGGACAGTTTGTCAGAGTACTTGAAAGTCGTCGACGGATATCCTGTCGTCATGGATATCCACGACAGGTTGTCGCAGATTAGACAGCCTGAGCTTCGAGTCTTTAGCTGGGGAACCGCTTGTGTCACTTTTGGCGACATAAAGGTGAACAGTCTGACCGGATCGACGCTGATAGCCTATCTGATTCTAGCATCATATGATGACTCCGAAGGGTATGCACCAAATAGCAAACGAGACGCTTTGGGCCTTAAGCTGTACTACGATTTACTTGCAAGCCTGTTTTCTATGGGGAAGGACTGTTTTGGACAGGCGATAGAGCTGCTTTGCGGTCTGGGCGAAACCAGTAAAGTCGCAAAGGTAATCGCCAATCTAATCGATCTATTTCCTGAACAATTCAATTTCCTGTCAACAATAAAAATCGGTTTGCCGAGCTCCTCTTACCGGATTCGTTTCACGGACGCTTCAAGGAGAAGGGACTTTGCGCTTGCGGACGCACTTGCAAGATTAACCGGACCGCAGTGGTGCAATGAGATCAGCGAGGGAGAAGTAAAGGAAATTCGTTGGGACGTATGCGACAATGTGACGATTTCGGCGCGGATTGCAATAATGGAGAACTTGGCGCATGTTATATGGACCGTGCCAGACGCAGTGCTTTTCGATATTGATTGCTTCGTCTTTCAACTTCGTTTGAACTTGCACGATTCCAGCTCTGGTGTTGCTGAGATACGAGCGAATATGTTTTCGGAGGGCGGAGAGATGCGCTGTGATGTAGTCACATCCCCCTGCTTTTCCCGAAGCGGGAAAGGGGACAAGACGTTCAGAGGGTCGGCCGTTGAGGTTACGGCGCTCGACTGTCCCGGAAACAGCGCACGATACGCAACCGCCTTTGACATAGGAATTGCGGCCGAAGACGCTGGCCGAAGGACGATGCTCGCAAACGGTGGCGTATTTAAAAATCACTGCGGCCCAATCTACCGCGAAGTTTGGCGAGACAGAATGACCATAAAAGGCTTTTCGATGCTTAATGTCAAGCTTTGACAGGGAACAAATTGCTACTTGTGCGCTTGCCTGAACACTCATCACTTAGGAGGGTGGCATGTTTCGTTACGAACCAAAAGGAGTATGTTGCGAGACTATCGACGTCGAGGTAGAGGGGGGTGTGGTAAAGCATGTCAAGATATACGGCGGCTGCGATGGAAACCTCAATGCGATATGCAAATTAGTTGCGGGGCAGAAAATTGACCGTGTGGCCAAGCTCCTTGAAGGCGGGACTTGCCATCGTCACAAGGATACTTCCTGCGCTGACCAAATGGTCAAGGCCCTAAGAGCGGCACAAGCTGAACAGCAACGCGGTATATCCCGCAGGGAATTCGCTCGATTCGCTGCATTGAGTGCCGCTGCGCTGGTTGTTGGCACGCCCGAGCTCGCCATTGCCGAACCTCAATCTCGAAAGTTTACGGATTCGCTGGGACGGCCGGTGATTGTTCCGACGACTTCGTACGCGGTCATGCCGGCAGGCGACATCGCTCAACAATTAGTGTGCACTTTATGCCCCGAGTTATTATCGTCCGTTGCGTCGGAGATCACCAAAGAGGACGCCCTGGAGCTCGTGCAGGCTGGAATAGGGGAGGTTGCCGACCTTCCAAAAACGGGAGGGGCTTCATCGAGTGGCGTTGAAGGGGTTGTGCCGCAAGCCGCCTCGTGGACGGGAGCGAGCTTGATTTTGGATGCAGGGTTGAAGAAAGACGGTCTGGCCAACGATCTCGACGCATTGCAGGAAGAAGAAGGCGTCCCCTGCGTATTCTTAGACGTTTCATTTGGCAACCTGCCTCGAGCATATCGCATGTTGGGAGATTTGCTAGGCCGAGAGGTCCGCGCCGAGCAGCTCGCCTCGTACGTTGAGTCCGCCATGTCTCGTGCTGCGGTTGCAGGTTTAGCATCTGAGACTTCTCCGCGGGTTTTTTATGCGCCGCGCCATAACGGCGTAGAGGTTCGGAGTAGCTATACAGTTCAAGCCGACGCAATAACACACGTTGGAGCGACGCCGATAACTTCCCCATACATATTCCCAGATAGAACGGTTGACATCGCAGCGCTTAATGAGGCCAAAGCAGATCTCATTGTCTTTGACGATACGAAATGCCTTGCTTCCCTATCGCGCAGAGAAGGGCCATCCTGGGATTGCTGGTCCCAATGCACCGCAGTTACTCGAGGGGCTGCGGTAGTTTCTCCAGCACTGATCAATAGCTGGTTTGGATCGTTGGCGTGCGTCCAGTCAATTGGCGTATTATGGCTTGCATCTGTCATCTGGCCTCAACACTGCGATTATGACTTGGCGAATGAAGCAAAATCATTCTACGAGCTGTTCTATAGGATGGATAAGCCCATCGAAGATTTTCATGCTTTGATTGGATTGCATAAGGAGGTGAATTATGAAAGCTGCAAGTAAATCGCCCTCCTATGAAAAGCCAGCCTTGTCATATTGGAGCGCAAACAAGCTCAATGAAATCGAAGCAAAGATGTCGGGCGGGGGCGGAGGTTGGGTTTCGTCTCCAAAAAAGGGTCGCGATACCGCCACATCGACTATTACCTATCAAGGAAAGTCGGACTACAGATTTCAGAATATTAAGCAAACTGCAAGCTTGGGATATTCATTTTCTACTGCAGGACCAGATTCCTCTGCGAATGTGACGTATTTTACCATTGATATTGTGGGCGCTTGCAAGGCTTGTAAAATAATTGATGGAGGTTATTCTGATATTAACATCCTGCGAGAAGCAAAAATAAGTGTTGCAATATCGGGAAACGATGAGTCAAAACTCTATTATTCTAGCCAGTCTGAGGTATTCTCAAATCCTTCAGCACGTGGGTATGGGTCTCTAGCCTCCGAGGAAATGGGTGATATGCTTTCGTTGCTGGGCCTTTGTGCTGGCGTGGTCAGCAATGGTTTGGGCACGGCAATGTCAATAGCCTCTTTCGTTGCAAGCAAATTATTTAAGAATAATACCGATAAATCATGCAGTGAACTATATGGGTATGGTTCGTATCGCTACAACGAATTTGCTCAAGGCATGAGGCTTTTGCTGAAAGTCCCTCCCACGCAAAAAGGAACCAAAGTTACTATTACCTATTATGCAAATGGCGAGTCATCCGAAACTGACTCTATCCGTTTTAGTACAAGCTTTATGGTGTACGGTCGGTAGGATAACGCATGAATAGAGCCGTTCCACTTATTATGAATACGATTCTAGCATTGGCTATGCTGTCGGGGTGTAGCAGCGAATCCAATCCCAAGGATAATAAAATGAATGATAATGATTATATTCAAGATGGAATATCTCAACCACTCGATGCTCAACCTTTTAAGGGCGAGCTGAACGTACGGATGGTCGGGCAGGATAGTAGGAAGATGGTTGCGCCGCTTTTGGTCGATCTGGATTGCGTCGACACCGACCCAGCCAAGGAGGCGGTCGCATTGCCCGAAGACGGCTCAGCGCAATCGTTCGGGAAAACCGAAGGCAATTGGCTCGAAGTCGTGATCAGACAGCTGCCGGTATACGACGACATGAGCACGTACGATTACCGTGAGATACACCAAACGTACTGGGTCGACGACAATGATCTGAGCGCAAATTCCGCCGTGGTAAACATCGATCTGTCGGTTTACGACAAGGTCTCATTGACGAAAACCTACCTCGAGGATGTCATCGATGAGCGAATCGGTTATTACAAGACCCCGATCGAGATAGCGCAAATAAGGGGCCTGCGAGATGACGAGGTCGACGTCTTCAACCGATATCAAAAAAGAATTGACTCTCTGACCGAGCTGAAAGAGAAAGTCGAGCTTGTCTCGGATGTCGATAACGACAAGCTGCTGAGCTTGTATCAGGAAATGTGCGCTGCAGATAAGTTGAGGTAGGCAGGTGCAATATACGGCGCTTGATTCGTTTGCAGTAGCCAAGCGCCGTATATGCGAAATGTTGCCGGGAAACGCTACGACTGCGGGGAGTCGCCGCCTGCTGCGCGAAGAAACGCTGCCTTGACATCGGCAATCGAGTAGAGGCTACCGAACGCGCAGATAAGGCCTTCGGGGCCAGCGAGTTTGCGCGTACAAGAGACAGCGCCGTCGAAATCGCCCGCAATCTCAACCGTTGCGCGAACGCCGAGTTCATCGCATGTCTCGCGAATCGTCTCAGCGAGATCGGCCGCATCAAGGGCGCGCGGATTGGGCGGCGTCACGCACACGAAGGCGCTCGCCAGCGGCGCGACAGCCCGAAGCATCGAGCGATAGTCTTTATCGGCAAGGATACCAACAAGGAATACTGGCCTTTTATCGGGGAAAACGTCGCGCAGCGAATCGGCGAGCACGCCCGCGCCCTGCGGGTTGTGGCCGCCATCGATCACCACAGTCGGCATACCCGCTGGTTGATCAAGCACTTCAAAGCGCGCAGGCCACCGCGTCTCGGCAATTCCGCGCGCGATAGCCTCATCAGGAATCTCCCAGCCGCGCTCGCGCAGCGCACCAGCGATCTCGATAGCCATCGCCGCGTTCGAGGGTTGATACGACCCCAAAAGCCGCGTCGCATACTCCCGCCCACGATAGGAGAACTGACGCATGGGAACAGCACTCTCAACCTGCGGCATGGGGGTTCGGTGGGCATATGCCATGCTCAAACAGTCCTGAGCTCGCAAGCGAGGACTGTCTGAGCACGGAGTATGCTGTCCCCGCCCAGAAGCGGTCTCGCAGGCCGAGCCTCCCTCGGCCCCCACCTGGAGCTCTTGAGCATGAGGGGCGTGCTCCGCGCGCAGTTCCGCAGCGAAGCGAGGACTGTCTGAGCACGGAGTATGCCCCTCATGCTCAAGAGCGGTACCGCGAGCCAGCAGCGCAGCGCCCCTCGTCACCTTCCCCACCGAAAGCATCGAGAAATCAGGCACAATGAGCGTATCGCCCGCGCGCCGCGCCGCACCTTCCACCACCTCCATGGCGGAAGGCTCCTGCGGCCACGACACCACGGTTGAACCCTCCTTCACGATGCCCGCCTTCTCATGAGCAATCTCGGCAAGCGTGTTGCCCAGCAGGTTCGTGTGGTCGAGCGCAATCGACACGATGGCCGCAACCTCGGGCGCAGCGATGACGTTGGTAGAATCGAGCCGGCCGCCAAGCCCCACCTCAAGGACCACGATGTCGCAGCCGACGTGCGCGAAATGCACGAGCGCCACGGCAGTCATCAGCTCGAACTCGGTGGGGTGCTCCCCACCTTCCGCTTCCATTGCCTCAGCGCATTCCCGTACGCGAAGCGTTGCAGCCGTGAGGTCCTCATCCGAGATGTTGCACCCGCTCACACGGATGCGCTCGTGGAAGGTCTCCACGTAGGGGCTCGTGAAAAGCCCCGTTTTGAAACCCGCCTCCGCAAGAATCGACGCCGTGAAGGCGCAGGTCGACCCCTTGCCGTTCGTGCCGGCGACATGGACGAACTTCAAGCGGTCTTGAGGGCGCCCCAGCCGATCGAGAAGCTCGCGGATGCGCTCAAGGCCGAGTCGGGACGTCAGCCAACGAGGCGTGTTGATGTATTCGATTGCGTCGAAAGGCATGCTTCCACCTTTTTAGAGAAGTTTTTGCTGCGAGAACGATTCATTCTCTTTCACTGGAGAAGGCTGTGGCGCATCCCCCGAATCATCAGGGGAAACAGCAGCGACCGAGCGCATTTGCGGCACCCCGTCTTCCCCACCTGGCTGCGAACCATCGGGAGCAGCGGCAACGATGCCTGCCTGTCGCAAAAGCTCGCCGAGCGTCGCGAAGTCGTTTTCGAGCGCCTCGCGCTTGCTGCCGTCGTAGAGCGCGGCCGCGGGATGGTAAATCGGGAAAACGCTGAAGCGGCCCGCATGTTGCAAGGTCCCATGCAGCCGCGTGATTCCCACCTCGGTCTTCAGGATGAACTGCGTGGCGAACTTGCCGAGCGTCACGATGAAGTCGGGCATGATGGTTCGCGTCTGTTCGCGCAGGAAAGGCGCGCACAGCTCGATTTCCTCGGGCCTTGGGTCGCGGTTTCCAGGAGGGCGGCATTTCAGCACGTTCGCGATGTAGACGTCATCGCGGGAAAGCCCCGCGATCGCAAGCAGGTCGTTGAGCATGTGCCCAGCGGCGCCTACGAAAGGCTCGCCCTGCAAATCCTCATTGCGACCAGGCGCTTCCCCCACGAAAAGCACGCGGGCGCGAGGGTTTCCCACCCCGAACACCGTTTGCGTGCGCCCCTGCGAAAGCGGACAGCGGTGACAAGCTTCCACCGCGGCGCGAATCTCGGGAAGGGGTATGTGCGGCTTGCCCATCTATACGTACACCTTCGGCAGACGCATTCCAAAGGCGCAGGCCAGCTCGTAGTGGATCGTGCCGAGCTTGTTCGCCATGTCGTCGAGCGTCACCACGGAATCTCCCTGGCGGCCGACGATGACCACCTCGTCGCCAATCTGCGGGTCGAGGCGGCGGCGGGTGCCGTATGTGCGCAAGTCGACCTCGAACATGCACTGGTCCATGCAGATGTTGCCCACCTGGCGCACGCGCGTGCCATCGACGATGAAGTCAGTGCGACCAGAAAGACCGCGGTTCAAGCCGTCCGCATAGCCGACAGGCACCGTGCAAATCTTCACGCTGCCGGGGCTGCGGTAATTCAACCCATAGCTCACGCCCTCGCTCATGGGAAGCGTACGCGCGTCAGTGATGCGCGCATGAACGCTCATCGCGGGCTTGAGGTTGATCATCGAACGCGTTTCCTGGCAGGTATGCAAGCCGTAGAGCGACACGCCCCAGCGCACCATGTCGAAGTGCACTTTCGGGTAGCGCACGGTCGCGGCGGAGTTCGCGCAATGCACGATGCCGGGGTCGATGCCCACCTCGCGCAGTGCGGAAATCGCCTCCGTAAAGCGCTTCACCTGGATACTGAAGTCGAGCGTCCCCTCGCAGTCCGCCGTCGCGAAGTGCGTGAACGTGCCCACCAAATCGAGCGCGCGATGGAAACTCACCTTCCGCATGAAATCGACCACGTTGTCATAACGTACGCCGATGCGGTTCATACCCGTGTTCACCGCCAGATGGAACGGCGCGCGAACGCCGTACTCGTCGGCCTTCTCGGCGTAGGCGATGGCGAACTCGGGCGTGTAGATGGACGGCATGATCTTGTAGGCGAGCAGCAGGGGCGCCGCCGTCGCGGGGGGCTCGGACAAAAGCAGGATAGGCGCTCCCACCATGCCCTCTCGCAGCTTGATGCCCTCATCGATCGTGGCGACGGCAAGGTAATTCGCACCTGATTGCAGCGCGGTCTTCGCAACACGCACAGCACCGTGACCATATGCGTCAGACTTCACCACAGCGAGAAGGCGCGTGTTCGGCTTGATGAGCGAGCGCGCAACGCTCACGTTGTGGCGGATGGCAGAAAGGTCGATTTCCACCCATGACCAGCGGCGATCGATCTCGGGAATCAAGCGCAAACGCTCGGGGTCGAACGTGGGCTTTTCCGCCTGCTCGCCATCGCCCTCGGCCGCTTCCGCCTTTTCGGGCGCCGCCGTGCGCGATGCCGCGGATCGTTGTTGTTGCTGCTGTTGAGCTTTGCGAGCGAACCCCGTGAAGCCGTTGATGAGCTCCTCCACCGCTTCAAGCCTTTCTCGTAACCTGTGATCGGTTGAAAAGTATAGCACTCATGAAAAACGCGCCCACGCGGTCAAGCCGCCCAGGCGCGTTTTGGAAACAAAACTGAAATACTGCGGGCGAGCCGCCTTCGATCAGTGCCCGCCGCCGGCCATCATCTTCACGGCATGGGGAAGCGCCGCGACGATACCATCCCAGTTCTCGCGGGCGGCCTTCTCGCTTCCGGGCAGATTGATGACGATGGAGTTGCCGCGCTGCATGCAAATCGCGCGCGAGAGCATCGCGTAAGGCGTGATCTGCAGGCTGTGATAGCGCATGGCTTCGGCGATGCCGGGGACGTCGCGCTCGCACACGTCGCGCGTGGCCTCAGGCGTATTGTCACGCGGGGACAAACCGCTCCCGCCGCAGGTCAACACGATGTCGACCTTCAAATCGTCGGTGCAACGCTTGATGGCCGCGGCGATGCCCGCACGATCGTCCTTCACGATCATGTGCGTGCGGCATGCCCAACCTTGCTCCTCGATGAGCGACTCAAGCGCGTCGCCCGCGGTGTCACACTCGGGACCGCGCGTGTCAGAGCACGTGATAATCGCGAAAACCGGTTTCTCAACACTCATGGTTCTTCCTTTCGTTTCAAAACGGCGCCTCTCCGTCAGGACAGCACGGGCCCTCGGGCCCGTGAGCACGCCAAATGTCCCTAAATCAGTACTTCCTCAGGAACGTCGAGCAGCATGCAGTCGATCAGCGAGCCAGCAGAGCGGGATTCGAGCCCTTCGGGCATGATCGCCATGCAATTGCTGCGCTGGATGGGACCGAAAAGTCCCGAGCTTTGGTTCTTTGCGGGAGTGACCACGTAGCCCGTATCGTCTTTCGTAAGCGTGGCGCGCATGAAGATGCGGCGCGGGTCCTTCTTCTTGGTGTCCTCGGCGAGGCGGGCGCGAACGATGGGTCGCTCGAAGCGGGAAAAGCCCTGCATCTTGCGAAGCGCCGGGCGGATGATCATCTCGAAGCCGCAGTACGCCGCCGCCGGGTTGCCGGGAAGGCCGAACACGGGCGTTCCCTTGACCAGGCCGAACGTCTGCGCCTTACCGGGTCGCATGTTCACGGTCGTCATGAGAAGCTCGCCCGTGCCCTCCACCACCGGCTTGATGAAGTCGAAGTCGCCGTTCGCGGCGCCGCCGCTCGTGATGACGAAGTCGTAGGCGTCCACCGCGTCGAGCACCGTCTTTTCAAGCGCCTCGTAGGTGTCCTTCACGATGGGGAGGATGACAGGCTCGCAGCCTGCCGCTTTCGCGCACGCGGCGAGCGCGAGGCTGTTCGAGTTGCGAATCTTGCCCGCCGTGGGAACCTCGGAGGGATCGACGAGCTCCGAACCCGTAGCCGCGATGGCTACCTTCGGGCGACGATAGACGGGTACCTGCAAAACGCCGCAGCCCGCCAGAAAACCGACGCCAGCCGTGCCGATGACCTCGCTTTTTCGCACGATGACCTCGCCTGCGTGCGCCTCCTCGCCCGCTTCGCGCACATTGCTGCGCACCTTGGTGGGAGCGCTGAACGAGACGCGGCTGCCAGGCTTGCCGTCGCCCGTGACGACGTTCACGATCTCGTACTTCACCACGGAATCGGCGGCATCGGGAAGCGGCGCGCCCGTCATGATGCGCACGCATTCCCCAGAAGCGATCGGGCCGTCGTACACGTCGCCCGCGCCGATCTCGGCGATAACCTTGAGCTCCGCCGGCGCATCCTCGCTCGCCCCTTCAAGGTCCGCCGCATGCACCGCGAACCCATCCATCGCGGAATGGGCAAAGGGCGAGATGTCGATATCGCTCGCCAAGTCGGCCGCCGCGACGCGTCCCACCGCGTCGAGCACCTCGACCACCTCCGTCGAGAGCGGCGCCACGTTCGACAAAACGAGCGAGCGCGCCTCTTCCAGAGAAATCATCTCTGCCATCAAATCCCCTTTCACAGAAAAACGCGCCGCCGCGAAAGCGACGGCGCGCACACGTTCGATGGCACCTATTATAGCGTTACGGCTATACAATCAACGAGCGATTTCACCTTTACGCCTGCGGCGCGTCAATGTTGTAAAATGCGGAGAGGCCAGCGTATTCAGCCTGATCGCCCAGCTCTTCCTCAATGCGGAGAAGCTGGTTGTACTTCGCCACGCGGTCGCTTCTGCACGGCGCGCCCGTCTTGATCTGGCCGGTATTGCACGCAACGGCCAAGTCGGCGATGGTCGTGTCCTCCGTCTCGCCCGAGCGGTGGCTCATAACGCACGCATAGCCAGCGCGCTTGGCCATCTCGATCGCCTCGAGCGTCTCAGTGAGGCTGCCGATCTGGTTCACCTTGATGAGGATGGCGTTCGCACAGCCGAGCTTGATCCCCTTCGCGAGGCGCTTGGAGTTCGTTACGAACAGGTCGTCGCCCACGAGCTGCACCTTGTCGCCGATGCGGTCGGTGAGCGCCTTCCAGCCGTCCCAATCCTCTTCGGCCATGCCATCTTCAATGGAGATGATGGGATACTTCTCGACGAGCGCGGCCCAGTAGTCGACCATCTCGGCGCTCGTGAGCTCGCGACCTTCGCCCTTAAGCTCGTATTTTCCCGTCTCGGCGTTGTAGAACTCGGTCGAGGCCGGGTCCATCGCGAACATGATGTCGACGCCCGGCTTGTAGCCCGCGGCCTCGCACGCGCGCACGATATACTCGAGCGGCTCCTCGTTGGTGGTGAAGTTCGGCGCAAAGCCGCCCTCATCGCCCACGCCGCCGCCGAGGCCCGCGTCGTGCAGGACCTTCTTGAGCGTGTGGTAGATCTCGGCACACCAGCGCAGTGCCTCAGCGAACGTGGGCGCACCCACCGGCATGATCATGAATTCCTGGAAGTCGACGTTGTTGTCGGCATGCACGCCGCCGTTCAGGATATTCATCATCGGCGTGGGCAGCACATGCGCCCCAATGCCGCCGACGTACTTGTACAGAGGAAGCTGCGCCGACTCGGCGGCAGCCTTCGCGCAAGCGAGCGAGGCGCCCAGGATGGCGTTCGCGCCGAGCGCGCCTTTGTTATCGGTGCCGTCAATCTCGAGCATCGTCGCGTCGATGGCGCGCTGATCCTCGGCCTCAAAGCCGATGAGGGCCTCGGCGATTTCCTCGTTCACATGCGCCACGGCGTCCTGAACGCCCTTGCCCATGTAGCGATGCGTGTCGCAATCGCGCAGTTCGACCGCCTCGAATGCGCCCGTCGACGCACCGGAGGGAACGGCAGCGCGTCCGAACGAGCCGTCGTCGAGCGCCACTTCAACCTCAACCGTCGGGTTACCGCGAGAGTCGAGAACCTCGCGCCCGAATACGTCGATGATCATGCCCATGCAAAACCTCCCTGAAGGATTTCTTCCGTCCGGCCAACGCGCATGCGCCGCCGAAACCCAACAGGGAAACTATACCACTTCGCCAGCTTGAGCCCGCCCGCCCGAAGCGCGAAGACGGCGCCGAAATGCGCCTGCGGGGCGAAAAAAAACAGCGCGCTTCGCGAAAGCACGCTAGAAGAATACGGCGAGCAGAACGCAAGCCACAATGCCGAGAACGATTGCAGCGGTCCCGCGCGCGCCGAGATGCAAATTCCCGAGCGCGCTTCTTCGACCCTGGGGCGTCGGTGCGCCGTAACAGCGCGCATCCATCGCGCTCGCCAGGCGATCGGCACGCCGAAAGAGCGCCACGAACAGTGACACGAACACGCGCGACCAGGCACGAAGGCTCTCCGCTACGCCCGCTCCCGAAAAGCGCGCTCCGCGCGACCACTGCGCGTCGTGGACCAGGCACAACTCCTCCGCCGTCACGGGAATGAAGCGAAGCGCGATCGTAATCGCGTTCGCGGCATCGTCGACGGGAAACGAAGTGCGGCGCAAAGGCGCGAGGAAGCTCAAGGCGGCGCGCATCATCTCCGTCGAGGATGTCGTGAAGCTCACGAGCAGACTCGCGTAAACCAGAATCACGACCCGAAGCGCGTTGTAGGCGCCCTTCATGAAACCTGCGGGCAGAAACCCGAACGATCCCGCGAGAGCCACAGGCTCGCATAAGGCGAAGGGGCCCGCCATCGACGCCTCGGAGCCAACAGGGGCAGCGGCAAGCGAGATGTTCCAGCTGAAGGAGCAGAAGATGATGGCTACGGCAACTAGCATGTACGTAGGCGCCGCAAGAGTGAAAACGCTCCTGAAAGAAACGCGGCTTGCCACGTGGGCAAGCCCGTACGCAACGGCGGCAATTGCCAGGCCCGCCCACGTCTCCAGCAGAAACAGCATAATCGAGTACGCCAAAAGCAGCGCGATCTTCACGCGGGGGTCGGCACGATGGACGACCGTCGTTCCATAGTGATATGTCTCGGCAGCTAAACGCACCCAAGCAGTATACCCAGCAAAGCTTCATTCCTAAGCGCGCTTCGCCCCAAATACAAAAAGGGAGTCACGACGCAACGTCGCGACTCCCCTCGTAACCCGAAAGCGAATAAGGCTATTCGGCCTTCTCCTCGGTTGCAGCTTCCTCGGCAGGAGCGGCTTCCTCGGTTGCAGCTTCTTCGGCAGGAGCAACCTCCTCGGCCTTCTCTTCCTTGGCAGCTTCGACCTTCTTCGGAGCAGCCTTCTTGGCAGCCGGCTTCTCCTCGGTCTTCTGCTTCTTGGCAACCGGCTCGGTGCACAGCTCCATGATGACCATGGGAGCATTGTCACCCTTGCGGAAGCCCAGCTTCATAATGCGGGTGTAGCCGCCCTGGCGGTCGGCGAACAGGCCCTGCTCAACCTTCTCGAAGATCTCGCGAACGAGCTCTTTGTCGTTGCCAAGAGCAGCGATGGCGAGACGACGGGAATGCAGGTCGCCCTTCTTCGCCCAGGTGATGATTTTGTCGACGTCAGGACGAATCTCCTTGGCGCGCGACTCGACCGTCTTGATACGGTCGTTCAGGAAAAGGGCTTTGACAAGGCTGCGCTTCATAGCCTTAGTGTGGCTCCAGTCGGTGCCGAGCTTGCGCCCCTTCTTGTTGTGTCTCATGATCTCGGTCTCCTATTGCTTCAAATTGAGGTCCATGGAAATGAGTTTGTCCTTCACTTCCTCGATGGACTTCGCACCAAAGTTCCTGATGTTCAGCAGGTCGTTCTCGGAGAACTCGACGAGCTGACGGACGGAATGAATGCCAGCGCGCTTCAGGCAGTTGTAGGAGCGGACGGAAAGGTCCAAATCCTCGATCTGCTTGTCGAGCTCGGCGTTGGACTCCTGACCCTCGGGCGCGAAGATGGAGGGGGTCTCCTCCCCTTCTTCTTCGTCGGCGCTCGACAGGCTCAGGAATGCGCCCATGTACTGGTTCACGATGTTCGCAGCGCGGCACACAGCCTCGGTCGGGGTGATGCTGCCGTCGGTCTCAACTTCGAGGACGAGCTTGTCGTAGTCGGTACGCTGGCCAACACGCGTGTCGGTCACGTTGAGGGTGCAGCGACGAACCGGCGAGAACAGCGAGTCAACGTGGATGACCCCGATGGGGTCCTCCGTGCGCTTGTTGCGCTCAGCGGAAACGTAGCCGCGGCCCACGCCGATGCGAATCGTCATGTCGAGCGTGCCGCCGTCGGCGACCGTCGCGATGACGTGCTCGGGGTTCACGAGCGTGAACTCGGTCGGGACGTCGAGGTCGGCGCCGGTCACCGTGCACGGGCCTTCGGCCAGCACGTGAGCGGTTGCCTCGGTGATATCGTCGTTCAGAGCCGAGAAAACCAGGCCCTTCACGTTCAGCACGATGTCGGTGATGTCCTCGATAACGCCTTCCGCAGTGGTGAACTCATGCTGCACGCCCTCGATCTGGATGGCGGTCGCCTTAGCGCCGTCAAGCGAAGAGAGGAGCACGCGGCGCAAGCTGTTGCCAAGCGTGTGGCCGTAACCGCGCTCGAGAGGCTCGACGATGTAGCGAGCCACCGTGTCGTTGACTTCTTCCGTTGTTACAGTAGGCCTCATGAACTCCGTCATGTTATAAAAGCCTCCTTACTATGCTGCGATTACTTCGAGTAAAGTTCGACAATAAGCTGTTCGTTAATGTCCAAATCGATTTGATCGCGCTGCGGAAGGGCCAAAACATTGCCCTGGAGTTTCTCGATGTCGACCTCAAGCCAAGCAGGCACCTCGAAGCGAGCGTTGGAAACGAGTGCGCTCTTGATGACGAGGAGCTCCTTGGATTTCGGAGCCACGGAGACGACGTCGCCGGCCTTCACACGATAGGAAGGAACGTTGACGCGGCGGCCGTTGACCATGATGTGGCCGTGGGTAACGATCTGACGAGCTTCCTTGCGGGTGCGGGCGAAGCCGAGACGGAAGATGACGCTGTCGAGACGGGACTCGAGGATGCGCATCAGGTTCTCGCCGGTGATGCCCGGCATGGCCTTCGCCTTCTCGAAGTAGCCATGGAACTGCTTCTCGAGAACGCCGTAGATGAACTTCACCTTCTGCTTCTCGCGCAGCTGCATGCCGTACTCGGATTCCTTGCGACGGCGCTTGGGCTCGCGCTTGGAGGTTTTAGAGCTGCTGTACCCCAGCACAACGGGATCAAGGCCCAGCTGGCGGCAGCGCTTAAGAACCGGAGTTCTGTTAATTGCCATGGTTATATGATCCTTTCAACTACACGCGACGACGCTTGCACGGACGGCAACCGTTGTGCGGGATGGGGGTGCAATCCTGGATGCTCGCGATTTCGAGGCCAGCTGCCTGCAGGGAACGGATTGCGGTCTCGCGACCGGAACCGGGGCCCTTCACGTACACGGCAACCTTCTTGAGGCCGTGCTCCATCGCGGTCTTGGCGGCGGCTTCCGCAGCCATCTGCGCCGCGAACGGCGTGGACTTGCGGGAGCCCTTGAAGCCGACGGTGCCGGCGGACTGCCAGGAGATCACATTGCCCTGAGGATCGGTGATGCTCACGATAGTGTTGTTGAACGTGGATTTGATATGTGCGGCGCCAACGGCAATGTTCTTGCGCTCGGAGCGCTTGATGCGCGCACGCACTTGTTTCTTAGCTGCCACTTATCTGCTCCCTTACTTCTTCTTGCCGCCGATTTGCTTACGCGGGCCCTTGCGGGTGCGTGCATTGGTGTGGGTACGCTGACCGCGAACGGGCAGACCCTTGCGGTGACGAAGGCCACGGTAGCAGCCGATTTCCATGAGGCGCTTCACGTTCTGGGAAACTTCGCGGTGCAGGTCGCCCTCAACCGTGAGGTTCTCCTGGATGTAGTCGCGGAGCTTGCCGAGATCCTCTTCGGAGAGGTCCTTCACGCGGATGTCCGGGTTCACGCCGGTTTCTGCGAGGATCTTCTTGGAGGTCGTGAGGCCAATGCCGTAGATGTAGGTCAAGCCGACTTCAATGCGCTTATCGCGAGGAAGGTCGACACCAACGAGACGTGCCATAGGTTAATTCCCCTTCTTTCTTCCTAGCCCTGACGCTGCTTATGACGAGGATTCTCGCAGATAACGAGGACCTTGCCATGGCGTCGGATGATTTTGCACTTGTCGCACATTTTCTTGACCGAAGGACGTACCTTCATTTCATAATTCCTTTCGGTTATGCGTTCTCTTCTATATACAAACGTCCAGCCGCAGACGTTATTGCCGAAATTCGGCGAGGAAAACCCGCGGGTTCCCTACTTGAAGCGGTACGTGATGCGCCCGCGATTCAAGTCGTAGACGGACAACTCGACCGTGACCTTGTCGCCAGGGAGGATCTTGATGTAGTGCATGCGCATCTTCCCCGAAATGTGGGCCAGGATCTCGTGGCCGTTCTCGAGCTCGACCTTGAACATCGCGTTCGGCAACGCTTCAAGGACCGTGCCCTCAAGCTCGATGACATCTTGTTTCGCCAACTGTGCTCTCCTCTTAATGTGGACTTAAGACAGCAATACGAGATGATACCAAACATATAAAGTTGTGTGGGAGATTTGAGCGTAAAAGCACACAAAACCAACAAACCATTGTTGTGGCTTCAAAAGTACCTGCTTGCCAGGCCCGCGGTCATGCCGCGCGATTGTCGCTCCGCTTTATCCGGAGTGGAATCGCCAGGTATTCGCGCTTTCGGAAAGCGCAGCCGCCTTGTCGGCTTTTCGTGACTGGTGCCAACTTGGTTGCTATGGCCCCAGCCGAACGCTGCTTTGCTGCATCCAAGATGGCTGGGGTACCAGGATTCGAACCTAGATAGCTGGTACCAAAAACCAGAGTCCTGCCATTGGACGATACCCCAGTCTGGATAGGTGCAGACCCAAAGCAGGTCTCGCGCTAAAAGAATGGTGGGCCGTCGGGGATTCGAACCCCGGGCCTTGGGATTAAAAGTCCCCTGCTCTGCCAACTGAGCTAACGGCCCTCTTATCCAATAGCGCAACTGTATATGCTAGCGGTGCGCCGAACGCGCGTCAAGGAAAAACTTGGCGCCCTACGCGTTTTCACGGAAGATGATCTCGCCGGTGCTGGGGTCCATCGACTCGAGGATTGCGAGCGACTCCAAGTGATAGCCCTCCTCGCGCAGCTTGTCGCCGCCATGCTGGAAGCCCTTTTCCACCGCGATGCCGATGCCCTCGACCGTAGCACCCGACTCTTCCACGAGCTCGAGCAGGCCGTTCAGCGCGCATCCGTTCGCCAGGAAGTCGTCGATGATGAGCACATGGTCTTCGGGGCCGAGGTATTTCTTCGACACGATGACGTCGAAGACGCGTCCATGGGTGAACGATTGGATCTTGGTGGAATACATCTCGCCGTCGAGGTTGATGGACTGCGCCTTCTTCGCGAACACGACGGGCGCGTTGTCGAAATGGCGCGCGATCAGGCACGCGATGCCGATGCCCGACGCCTCGATCGTGAGAATCTTGTTGATGGGGGCTCCTTCGAACAGGCGGGCGAATTCCGCACCCATCTCGTCGACTAACTCAACGTCGACCTGGTGATTCAAGAAGCTGTCGACCTTCAGCACGCCTTCCGACTTGACGATTCCATCGCGGCGGATGCGATCTTCCAAAAGCTTCATCTCTACCCCTTTGCGCCCTTTCGAACCGATGAATGATGTGCGAAACAGTGTAGCAGAATCAGAACACGATACCCGCAGCAGAGACGACCGCTCCCGCAACAATGCCCACGACAAGGAGAATCGCCACGATGATGAGGTTTTGCTTCGGGCGGCGGTTCGCACGGAAGAGCACGAGCAGGCCGACGCCCGCGGAGACGAGCAGGCCCGCGAACATGGCTCCCGCGCCGAGCACGCCTTCCACATACAAGTCGGCGATGACAACGCTCGCCGCGCAGTTCGGGATAAGGCCCACGATGGCCGCAACAACGACCGAAAGGGCGCTGTTCGAGCCAAGGATCTGCGCCAGCGCGTCCTCGCCCACCGTTTCGAGCACCACGTTCAAAAGCAGCGTGACGATGAAGATGAAGACCGTGACCTGGGCTGTGTGCTTGAGCGCGCTCTTCGCGATGGAAGCGCCCGCGTGATCGTGATGGTGTTCCTCGTCCGTTTCCGCCTCGTAGGCAAGCTCGGGATTCTCCTCGCAGGCGTGACACTCGCCGTTGCAGTGGCAATGATCGCGCTGGCAGAGCTCGTGGATGCGTAGATGTTCTTCGGGACGATGAAGCAAGCGAAGCACACCGTCGAGCGCAAGGCCCGCGACGATGCCCACGACCACCTTCGCACCCAGAATGGCGCCCATGGTGGAAAGTGGCACCTGAGCTGCGAGGAAGATGGGGATCATCTCGTCGGAGGTGGACAGGAGCACAGCGATGAGCGTGCCGACCGTGATGACGCGGCCCGCGTAGAGCGTCGAGGCCGCGGCAGAAAAGCCGCATTGGGGCACGACGCCGAGCACCGCGCCGATGACGGGCCCCGCCTTCCCCGCGCGCTTGATGGCGTTTTGCGCCTTGTCTCCCGCCTTGTGCTCGAGCCATTCCATCGCCAAGTAGGTGACGAAAAGAAACGGGATGAGGTAGAGTGTGTCTTCAACTGAGTGCTCGAGGACATGCCCCGCGATATGCATGATTTCTTCCATAAGGCGGCATTGTAGCGCACGGGCGCGAACGGTGGCCGCAACGCGGAACCGGGTTTCGCCGGACGACAAGAAAAACAGAAGGAGCAGCGCATATATGATTGGAACCATCGTCAACACTGCGGCGATCGTCATAGGAAGCGTCATCGGAAGCCTTGCGAAACGCGGACTCGGCGAGAAATACCAAAACGTCCTATTCTGCGCGATGGGTCTTGCGGCGACGGGTCTGGGCCTTCATTCGGTGGTCGAGGGTATGAACGGAAGCGCCTATCCCGTGCTGTTCATCGTAAGCCTTGCCATCGGAGGCGTCGTGGGCACGGCGATCGATATCGAGGGACGCTTCAGTCACCTGACCGAGCGCCTGTCGAAATCCGGGTCGGGATCGGACGGCGCGGCGAACCTTTCGCGCGGGCTTTCGACCGGCATCGTGCTTTTTTGCTTCGGCACGCTTTCCATCTTGGGACCAATCAACAGCGCGCTTTACGGCGACGAGACCTTCCTGCTCACCAACGCCACGCTCGATTTTGTAACCTCGATGGTCTTAGCGTCGTCGTTCGGCGTCGGCATGGCACTCGCAGGCGTGGTGCTTTTTTGCTGGCAGGGCTCAATCTTCCTTTTGGCGCAATGGCTCGAACCGCTCATGACCGCGAACCTGATGTGCGAGATCACCATCGTTGGCGGGTTTTTGATCCTGGCATCGGGCCTATCAATCTTGAAAATCAAGGAGATTTCGGTGATGAATCTTCTGCCCGCGCTCCTGGTGCCGCCCCTCTGGTTCGTCATCCTGCCGCTGTTGTCCCTCGGGTGAGTCGCTTTTATCCAACATGACACCTCGATAGAGCGCATCAACAGATTGTTAGCTCCCTGCAAGAACTTCAGGCGCTTTATCGCTTTTTATCCGACATGACTTCGTCAATGGTGGTTTCCAGCTTGCGCTTGTAGACGGAATCGGCAGAATAGAGCACCGAACAGGGATTATGAACCGTCAGGAAATCCTTTGCGACCAATGTCACCGCAGGCGCATTCGAGTATTTGCAGAAAAGCGCATCGTGCCCTATGCAAATCCCCATCAGGATATTCAAATCTGTCTTGGCATCGTTGAGCAGCATGGCCTGCATGATCGGGTTGCAGATAATGCTGTCCTCGCTCATAGAAGGCGCGTCGATGCTCAAGTCGGCTTTTTTATTGCTTTCCAGCTTGCAGCCAACTGCCCGCACTTCGAACCCGGCCTTCCGAAGAAGCCCCGCCAGGATGCCCGTTTCCCTCAGCATGGCCGTGCATGTCGCTATGCCGACAAGAGACGCCCCCATGCAGGATGCGAACTTGATCGTATCCTGAACACGCGTCGAATTGATCGTCTCCGCGCTCACTATCGCGGCAGATTCCATTATGAGGTGGTTCTCGGGCTCGTTGTAGAGACGCAGCACCTCATCATGCATTTCCTTGGTAATCGATGACTGGACGCAGAAATCAGGCGCCGTCTTGTCTAGATGTTCGCAAGCCGCTACCCGGCAACTTTCGCAAGCAATACCGCTCATCGTCCTCAACGCCTTTCAACTCTCAGAGTGTGATGATGCTCCGCCCAGTGTCGTTGCACACTGGCTCAAAATAGCACCCGACAAGAGGAAAGGCAATTCTTGACAAGCGCTTCGACCAGGGCACCTTGCGCGAGGGAAAACCGGGAGCGTGCTTTCGCCCCGAAGACAGCGAGAAGGCCCCCGGCGGATGCGGGGCGTGCGAAAGGATTTCGACGCGTACTTCGGTACGCGAGAAATACGACGCGCTTTCGCCCCGAAGACAGCGAGGGCCCGACTGGCGAGTTCGGATGGCGCGAAAGGTTGAGGACGCGTACTTCGGTACGTGAGGGATTGACGCGCTTTCTCGCCAAAAGACAGCGAGAAGGCCCCCGGCGGATGCGGGGCGTGCGAAAGGATTTCGACGCGTACTTCGGTACGCGAGAAATCCTTGGAGCACGCATCCGCGCCGCCAGGGGCCTTCGCAGCGTCGAGCAGTTGCGATGATCGTCAGATCATCGCAACCCCATTACATCATGCCCATGCCGCCGCCCTGGCCTGCTGCGGCGAGAGCGGAGAGGTCGGGACCCTCCTTCGGGATCTCGTTGATCGTGGCCTCGGTGATGAGGATGAGGCCGGCGACGGATGCTGCGGATTGCAGCGCCGTGCGGGTGACCTTGACCGGGTCGTTCACGCCCATCTCGATCATGTTGCCGTACTCGCCGGTCGCGCAATTCAGACCCTCGCCAGCGGGCAGGCCCTTAATCTTCTCGACCACGACGGAGCCTTCGAAGCCGGCGTTCTGAGAAATCGCGCGGATCGGCGCCTCGAGAGCGCGGCGAATGATGTCGATGCCGACCTGCTCGTCCTTGTCGGTCGTCTCGATTTCGTCAAGCACCGGAACGGCATCGAGCAGAGCCACACCGCCGCCAGCGACGATGCCTTCTTCGACAGCCGCGCGGGTTGCCTGCAGCGCGTCCTCGATGCGGGATTTCTTCTCCTTGAGCTCAGACTCGGTCGCAGCACCGACCTTGAGCACCGCCACACCGCCGGAAAGCTTCGCGAGACGCTCCTGGAGCTTCTCGCGGTCGAAGTCGGACTCGGTGCGCTCGAGCTCGGCCTTGATCTGGCTGATGCGGTCGTCGATATCCTTCTTCTCGCCTGCGCCGTCGACGATGAGCGAGTTGTCCTTGGTGACCTTGACGCTCTTCGCGGTGCCGAGCATGTCGATGGTAACGTCGGCGAGCGTCATGCCGAGATCCTTCGAGATGACGGTCGCGCCGGTGACGGCGGCCATGTCCTCGAGGATGCGCTTGCGGCGGTCGCCGAAGCCGGGGGCTTTGATGGCGACGCAGTTGAAAGTGCCGCGCAGCTTGTTGAGCAGGATGGTGGCAAGCGCCTCGCCCTCGACGTCCTCAGCGACGAGGAACAGCGGGCGGCCGGTCTTCATGATGGACTCGAGCAGGCTGACCATGTCCTGAATGTTGGACACCTTCTGATCGGTGAGCAGGATGAACGGGTCGCGCAGGTTCGCTTCCATCTTCTCGGCGTCGGTCGCCATGTACGGGGAGATGTAGCCGCGATCGTACTGCATGCCCTCGACGATGTTCACGTCCATGCCGAACGTCTGGGAATCCTCGACGGAGATGGCGCCGTCCTTGCCGACGGCCTCCATAGCCTCGGCGATCTTCTCGCCGATTTCGGGGTCGCCCGCGGAGATGGTGCCGACGTTGGCGATTTGCTCTTTGGTGTCGATGGTCTGGGCGTTCGCCTTGATAGCGTCGACGACGGCGTTGGTCGCCTTCTGGATACCGCGGCGGATGCCGAGCGCGTCGGCGCCGGCGGTGACGTTGCGCAGGCCCTCGTTCACGATGACGTCGGCGAGCAGGGTCGCGGTCGTGGTGCCGTCGCCCGCGTCGTCGTTGGTCTTCACAGCGGCCTCGCGGATGAGCTGGGCGCCCATGTTCTCAACGGGATCTTCCAGCTCGACTTCCTTGGCGACCGTGACGCCGTCGTTGGTGACGACCGGCGCGCCGTAGGACTTCTCGAGGGCAACGTAGCGGCCCTTAGGGCCAAGCGTGACCTTCACAGCGTCGGCGAGCTTGGACACGCCGGCGGCCAGAGCGGAACGAGCATCGGACTCGAACTTGATATCCTTAGCCATTTTTAGGCTTCCTTTCTATCGGAGAAAACGTTCAGCAAAACTGAGGGCAGAGTCTTCGTGGTGAATCCCGAAACCGGGGAGCGCAAAAGAGCTTAGAGCTTGGCGGCCTTGGGGCCGCGCGAAAGCGATGCGGCGCGATGCGGTTTCGGGGCCGCCACGGAAAGCCATCGGGTCGGCTATTCGAAGACCGCGTAGATATCCTCGGAGCGAAGGATCATGACTTCCTCGCCGTCGACCTTGACTTCGGTTCCACCGTACTTGCCGTACAGCACGCGGTCGCCTTCCTTCACGGGCACAGGAACAAGATTGCCCTCCTTGTCAAGCTTGCCCTCGCCCACCTTAAGGACGACGCCGGTCTGGGGCTTTTCCTTCGCGTCGTGCGCGAGGATGAGGCCACCGGCGGTGGTTTCCTCTGCTTCGTCTTGCTTCACGATGACGCGATCGCCGAGCGGCTTCAGGTTCATCATTGCTTGCCTTCCTCTCATCAACCTTGAATCGATGGTTGTTAATACCGAGCTTGCGAGTGCTAGCACTCTTCGTATGCGAGTGCCAACAACAATGGGTAACTATATCATCTGGCGAGGCGAATGCAAGCGTTTTGAAGAAAACTTGAGCGATAGGGACTTAGGTTTGTCAAATCGCCACACGACGTTCATATTGCCGGAGGCGCAATAGGCAATAGAAACATCCCGCATGCCAAGCGCCGCGACATGCGGGGATCGCAGCCGGCGCGAACCGCTAGCCTCTCGCGAGGCGGCGCGCACCGAGATACGTCAGGGCGAAGTAGACGCCGTATACCGAGACGAACGCGCCCGACACGAGAAGCGCCGTCTGCCCGATATCGAAGCGGCCGAACATCTGCACCACGTCGGCGACCACGGCAAGCGCGCATGCCGAATGCGCCGCCGCGAGCCCGAGCGGGAAGAGAAAGTACACGAGCACTTGGATGAACAGCGCACGGGAAATCATGCCCTCGGGGGCGCCGAGCTTGCGCAGAAGCCCATAGCGGCGCGCGTTGTCGGATGCGTCGGAGAGCTGCTGAATCGCGAGGATGGCGGCGCAGGCAATCACGAGCACGAAGCCCATATAGATAGCGAGGAAGCTCACCATCGCCGAGATGCCGACGCTCTGCTCGTAGCATATGCTGCGCGAGAGAGCCGCAGCAGGAGGCCAGGTCGCAAGATCGTTTCGCTCGCCGATCTTCTCGACGATGGAGGCCATCGCCTCGCCGTCGATATCCGAGTCGCTTTGCACGTCGAGAGTGGTTTCGGCGATGATGGCGTCTGCGGGAATCGCCTCGTCGGGCACCACGACGGCGCCCATGTTGTACTGGTATGGCGTGGTCATAAGGCTCACTCCACGATACTGAGAGACGCGCAGGGGCGTCTGGCCGATGACAAGCGAGGTGCGCTCGGCCGCAAGGCGCTCCCAGAAAGGCGCGAGCATGTCCACGTCGCTCACAACGGCGCACTCGCCCGGCCCAAGTTCCAAAGGGCTCTTCCCGGCAAGCTCGAGCGCGGCGTTCACCTGCGAGAGCCGCATAACGGACACGCTGTAGGCGGCATAGCTTTCGTTCGAGATGAGCGCGTTGTCCGTGAGATCGGCAAGCAAGAAGCCGGCCGCCTGTTCGATTGAGCCGTAAGTGACGGGGTTGCTCGGAAGATAGAGACTGTCGACCTGCGCGGACTTCGTCACGAGGGAGCGAAAATCGCCGAGCCCCTCATCCTGCGCGCCTTGCGCGAGGCCTTCGCACATGTCGTAGCCGACGCTTTGGGCGAAGTCGAGCTGCCCCGCGGGATACTCGACCGCATGGTATTCGCCGCCGAGCCCGGTCATCCCGAACGTGGTGGATGCCGTGAAGCTGTAGGACGTGCCCTTCGCAAGCGAATCCTCCGTCGCGTTGCGCAACCCCATGCCGCCGCACACGCTCGTGATAGCCAAGAAGAGCACCAGGCACACCACCGTGAGCGTCGCGAATGCCGTGTTCACGCGCGCGTTCAGCTGGCGCAGGGTGAACGCGTTCAAACCGCGCAGGTACAACGGGCGGATGGCTTTGACCGCGCGCAGCAGAAAGCCCGAAAGCGAGTAGAAGAACAGCGCCGTTCCCGTGACAACCAGCACGCACGAGGCGATGAACTCTGGCCCCATGGCGAGCAAGCCGTTTCGAAGCAGCAGGCTGTAAGCGGCCGCGATGAGCGCAATCGACACTGCGAACAGGACGATCGACAAGGGAAGGCTTCGAAGCTTCATCGTCTCGACGCGGCTTTCAGCCTGCATGAAGTCGATGAGCTTCGCGCGCGCCACCGTGCGGGAGTTCACGATCGCCGCGAGCACGAAGATCGCCGCGAACAAGACGATCGTGGCGACGAACGCGTCAGGCGAGAACACGAAGGCGAAGTTGGCTTTCGCGGCGATGTCCGCCTTGAAGAGCGCCGACGTGGCAGCGAGGAGCAGCTGCGAGAAGCCGATGCCCAAGGCAAGCCCCACCGCAAGCGATGCCGCGCCCACGATGGCGGACTCGGCAAGCACGATGCGCACGACGCCTGCCGTCTCCATGCCGAGCAAAAGGTAGGTTCCAAATTCCTTTTTGCGGCGGCGGATCAAAAAACGGTTCGCATACACCACAAGATAGGCCATCACCACTGCAATCAGCCCCGACACGAGCCCGATCACTCTCGAAAGCAAGCCCATGATCTCGCTTTGCGTCTGCGAGAACGCGAGCACCCCCTGCTGCGCGCCCATGGAGTTGAAGGCGTAGAACACCGCGACGCCAAGCGCCACGGTGATGAAATAGATGGCGAAATCGCGCACCGACCTGCGCACGTTCCCCCAGGCGATCTTAAGCGTCATCGCGCACATCCTTTCCCTCGAGGGCGGTCACGGCGCGCGAGATGCGCTCATGGAACGTGGCGCGATCGGCGTTTCTGCGCGGCAACTCGCCTGCGAGCTTCCCGTCCTTGATGAAGAGGATGCGCGAGCAGAAGCTTGCAGCCGCAGCATCGTGGGTCACCATGAGGATGGTCGCGCCGAAGCGGTTCAGGCTGTCGAGCGACTCGAGCAGCTTATGCGCCGACTTCGAGTCGAGAGCGCCCGTGGGCTCGTCGGCGAGGATAAGGCTTGGGCGCCCCACCATGGCGCGGGCCGCGGCGACGCGCTGGCGCTGGCCCCCCGACAGCTGGAAGGGATGCTGGTCGAGCACGGGGGCGATCCCCAAAAGGTCGGCGGCCTGGCGAACGCGCAGGTCGATCTCTCCCGCGGGCACGTGCTTGATAGAAAGCGCGAGCGCGATGTTCTCGTAGGCGGTCAGCGTGTCGAGCAGGTTGGAATCCTGGAAGATAAAGCCGAGCTCATCGCGGCGAAAGCGCGTAAGCTCGCGCCCGCGCAGCCCCTCGGTGGCGCGCCCCGCGACCACGATCGACCCCGACGTCGGTGCGTCGATAGTGGACAGGCAGTTGAGCAGGGTCGATTTGCCCGAGCCCGACGGCCCCATGATTCCCACGAACTCGCCCGGGGCAATATCGAAGCTCACCCCCGAAAGTGCGCAGGTCACGTTGGCGTTCGCCTTGTTTGCCTTCTTCCCCCGCGCACCTTCGACGGCGCCATAGCGCTTCGTGAGATTGCGCACGGTGACGACAGAGCGCACGCTCGAGTCTTTGACGGGTGCTTCGTTCATAAGGTTCCTCTTCTCCTCGGCGGCTTGCACGATTGCGGTTTTCAGCGACAACCATGCTAAGCGGCCCCGTTTGCCGCACGCTTGCGCGCACCTTGCGGAAACCTTACGACGCAAGGCTACCCCTGTGCTGAGGCGCCGCGTGTGGCATACTGCAAGCGAAAGGGAAAGCGAGGAGATCATGGCTTACGGTTTCGGATTGGTGGAAGGCCCGCTGCGCAGCAAGCGCATCCTCATCGTCGACGACGAGCGCGATTTGGGCGATATGGTGCGCTCGACCCTCGAGAGCGCGGGGTTTTCGCAGGTCGACATCGTGCGATCGGCGGAAGAAGCGCTTGGCTACGTCGCCGAGAGCGCAGGCGCGAAGCGCAGGCCGCAGCTGTTTCTTCTCGACGTGATGATGCCGGGAATGGACGGGTTCGCCCTGCTCGCGCGCCTACGCGAGATTCCCGAGCACGCAACGACCCCGGCGATCTTCCTCACCGCGCGCGACGAGCCGATCGACCGCGTGGGCGGACTCTCGCTCGGCGCCGACGATTATGTCGCGAAGCCGTTTCTGCCGCAGGAACTGGTGCTGCGCATCGCGGCGGTGCTCAGGCGCTGCTATGCCGATGAACAGGAAACGCTCAAGCTCGCGGCGGCGACGGTGGATGTGCCCAACGCGGAAGTGATGCGCGCCGACGGAAGGAACGTGCAGCTCACGGCGAAGGAGTCCGAGATTTTGGGCGTGCTCGCGCGCAACGCGGGGCGCATCGTCACGATCGACGCCATCTGCGACGAGTGCTGGGGCACCTCGTTCGCCTATGAGAACTCGCTCATGGCGCACGTGCGGCGTCTGCGCGAGAAGATTGAGGCCGACCCGTCGCATCCGCAATCGCTTGTCACCGTGCGCGGCCTAGGCTACAAGCTCAACGTGGAGAAGTAGCCGCCATGTCCCGTTTCTCGAAAAAGACCGAACCCCCGCGGCGCCCTCCCGCGGCGGGAGGAGAGCGAGCGCGCCGCAAGCCCGTCGCGTTCGGCGCGTTCTTCTCCCGCCAGATTCTTCTGTTTGCGGGCGTTCTGTTTGCCCTGCTCATGCTCGACTTCGTGATGTTCATCGGGTTCGAGGTTTCCCAAACGGGAGTCGCGAGCGACACGTTGAAGCCTCACGGTGCCACGATCAACGCATGCACGGGCCTTTCGCAAAACGGCGAGGGCATATGGGAGATGTCCCAAGAAGGGTACAGGGCACTCGAAGACGGCGGTGCGGCGTGGGCATGCTTCGTGCTACCCGACGGCAGCATCGCGTGGGAATACGGCTACCCCGCGAGGATGCCGCGAGTGCTTTCGGCGACCGACCTGGCGATGGCGGGCCACTTCAACATGATGGAGGGCTACCCCGTCTTCTTCTACACGCGCGATGAGGGTATGATCATCGCCGCTTGGCCGCAGGGGTCGTTCTGGTCGCAAAGCCTCACGTTCTCCGACGATCAGGCGTTCGCGGTTATCCTACTCGCGATTTCACTGTTCGTCGCGGATGCGCTCGTGTTGTTTTTGCTGTACGCCATCGCGAAGCGGCGCACGCAGCGCACCGTGAAGCCCCTGACCGATGCGCTCGACGAGCTGTCGTGCGGGCGGTCGGCAGAGCTGCACCTGTCGGGCGATTTGGCGGAAGTGGGCGACCGCGTGACCGAGGTGTCGCGGCTCATCGAGAGGAAGGACGAGTCGCGCAGCATGTGGATTCGCGGCGTTTCTCACGATATCCGCACGCCGCTATCCATGGTCGTCGGGCTTGCCGACACGATTGCAAGCGAGGAGGGCAATCCCCAGCGTGTGCGCGAGCAGGCGGAGACGATCCGCATGCAGGGTTTGAAGATATCCGACCTGGTCACCGACTTGAACACGGCGGCGCAGCTCGACTACGGCGCGAAGCCTGCCGGCGAGGCGTGCGCACACCTCGCCCGGCTTCTGCGCGAGGTGTGCGCCGAACACGTGAACGCGGGGTTCGGCGAGCGCTTCCCCCTGACGTGCGACATCGCGCCCGATGCCGCGAATGCACAGGTCATGGGAGATTATCGCATGTTGAAACGAGCGGTTGAGAACCTCATGTCGAACGTTCGCTCGCACAACCCGCAGGGATGCGCCGTCCACGTGTCGCTCGATGCGCCGGGCGACATCCCTAACGCAGGGCAGCCGTCCCTCGTCTGCGTGCGCGTCGCCGACGAGGGTGCAGGCACCGCACCCGAGCAGCTTCGCGCGCTGCGCGAGCGCATCGAACGCGCCCGCAAGACAGGCACCGTCGCTGCGGCATACGGCGACGAGCACGGGTTGGGGCTCGTGCTCGTCGACCGCATCTGCCAAACGCTCGGCGGAACCTTCGAATTTTCCTCGGGCGAAGGCGGGTTTACCGCAGAGATGAGGCTTCCTCTGTAGCGCCGACGGCCCCCTTCGCCTTCGCGGCCTTCTCGGCGGCTTCTTCGGCGCGCACTTTCGCGATTTCGTCGAGCGCCTCCTGCGGCGTGTACTTGCAGTGGCCGTCGCCCATCTTGGTGACGACGATGGCATCGCCGACGGACACCGTGCCGCCCTCGACGACCTCGAAGAAGATGCCCTCGCGCGGGAAGATGCAGTCACCCGCCAGATAATAGATAGCGCATTTCTTGTGGCACACCTTGCCGATCTGGGAAAGCTCGAGCACGACCTCGTCGCCGATCTTCACCTGGGTGCCAAGCGGCAGCGCAAGCAGATTCATGCCCTCGGTGGTGATGTTCTCGGCGAAGTCGCCCTCCTTCACATCGAGACCCATCGCGCGCGCCTTCTCGATAGATTCCCACGCAAGCAGCGAAACCTGGCGATGCCAGTCGCCGGCATGAGCGTCGCCCGTCACACCATGGTGCGGGTCGATGTGAATTTGACCGCTCTCAACTGGCTTTTTACGCGTGCCCTTGCGCTCGGAGACGTTGACGGAGCGAACGTGGCCGGTGTTTTCCATGATGGTTTCTCCCCTCAGTGCGAAAAAGGCCGCCAGTCCGTGCGAGCGAGCTCGCGGCGAGGACTTGCGGCCTTTACGTAACTTCTAGTAACTGAGTAGGAATAATAGAACGCTTCGCTATTGAACGCAAGAAGGAATAATCGTTTTTTCCATCGTTGCACGTTTTTCGTTGTGTTTCGCGCCTTTTTGTCACGTTTCATCTCAACACAGGCTGGGAGGTCGCGGACATCTCTGCGGGGGCGCAAGGGCTCGCACGGACGCGGGCGCATGCGGGAATGCCTGGACGATCGCTGGAAGAGACACCCCTTAGCGCAGCTTCGCGCGGCGCTGCTTCCAATCGGGCATAAACGCGTCCATGAGCTGGTGGAACCTTGGACCATGGCCGCGTTCGAGCAGATGGCACAGCTCGTGGACCACCACGTATTCCAGGCATTCGGAAGGATAGAGCGCGAGGCGCACGTTGATGCAGATGCGGCCCGTCGAAGGCTGGCAGCTCCCCCACCGGCTCGTCATGTTGCGATAGGCAAGCTTCCCCGCGCGCACTCCCATGATGGGCTCCCACGCCGCGATGAGCGCGGGCACACATGTGCTTACCGCTTCGCACCACTGGGCGACTTCTTCGGGCTTGGCCTGCGACGCGCGGGCCATGGGGGTATCCGCCGTTCGGGCAAGATGCGACTCGATCCATGCCGCCTTACGCCGAACGAAGTCGCGCACCTCGTCTTCGCTCACCCACGACGGCGCCGACACGTCCACATGCGACCCATCGCGGGAAATGCGCAGGTTGAGGTTTTTCACGCGCTTGCGGGAAAGGCGCACCTCGATGCCATCGACGAGAAGCGTACGCTCATCTGCGGCGGAGCGAGCGCCCGCGCGGGTTCGCCCAGCGGCACCGGCGCGCCCGTCACCTTGGGAACCACAGCCTGCCCGCTTCGGGGCACGCTTACCGGCGGAAGAGGGCTCGCCCGCAGACCCAGGTGCGATGCGGCGCGTGCGCACGGGGCCCGATTGATTGGAATACGGCACGGCGCAACCTTTAAGCGTCGAGCGCGATCTCGTAGGCGGCGTTTCGGGGGAGCCCGAACTCGGCGGCGATCGCCTTGGCGATTTCCTTGTTGCGCGCGCCCTCGGCCTTGAGCTCAGCGGCGCGGGCGCGGGCAGCCTCAGCGGCGTCGAGTTGCGCGGCGTCTTCCTCAGCGGCGCTCGGCTCGTCGATCACGATGGCAATCTCACCTTTGATGGAGCCCTCTTCCGCGCGTCGGGCGAACTCGTCGCGCAGGCTCGGCAGGGTATCGCGCACCACTTCCTCGTGCAACTTGGTAAGCTCGCGGCACACCGCCGCCTCGCGCAGGGGAAATACCTGGGCCATCGACTCGAGCGCCGACGCCACGCGATTGGGGCTCTCGTAGAAGATGAGCGCCGCGTCGAGAGAGCGCAGCGCACCGAGCGTCGCCTTGCGCTCGGCGTCCTTGCGCGGGAAGAAGCCGCCGAAGTAGAAGCGGGGGCACGTACAGCCGCTTGCCACATAGGCGGTGGCGCAGGCGGATGCGCCGGGAAGCACCTCGACGGGCGCGCCAACCTCGCGAGCTGCGCGAACGAGCCGAAGCCCCGGGTCGGACACGCCCGGCATGCCGGCGTCGCTGCAGTACGCGATCACCTCGCCGGCAAGCACGCGCTCGGCGACCTGCGCCGCGCGGTCGCCGATAAGCGCCTCGTCCAAGCGTTCGAGTCGCTTCTCGATGCCGAAGGCGGCGAGCAGCTTCCCCGTGACGCGCGTGTCCTCCGCGCACACCACGTCCGCTTCCCCAAGCGCCGAAACCGCGCGCTCGGTCATGTCGCCTAAGTTGCCGATGGGCGTCGGGCAGATGATGAGTTTTCCAAGTGTGTTAGCCATGCGCGCTAGTATAGCGCGAGCGGAGCCGCGGCGCGCAAGAGGAAGCGCGCCCACCACGAGAAAAGGGCGCCCGCTGCGACGCGAATCGCAGCAGCGCCCTTCGTTGGAGCCTCAGTGGAATGCGAAGCCGAGAGACGTTACTTCTTGATCGCCTTGAAGGCCTCGGTCTGGGCTTTGATGCCGCGCTCGGCGGCCAGGCGCTCAATCGAGGTGGCGCCGAAGAAGCCGTCGATGCCGGGCACGTGCTCGATGACGTACGCCGCGTCCTTCGGCTCGGAAATCGGGCCGCCGTGGCAGATGACGAGCGCGTCGGGGTTGATGTCCTTCACGACCTTCACGATGCCGGTGATGATCTCCACGCAGTCGTCGAGCGTGCGAGCGGTCTCGGCACCGATCGTGCCGCCGGTGGTGAGGCCCATGTGCGCGACGATGATGTCGGCGCCGGCCTTGGTCATCGCGGCCGCCTGCTCCTCGTCGAAGACGTACGGGCAGGTGAGCATGTCGAGCTTGTGCGCCTCGGCGATCATGTCGACCTCAAGGCCGTAGCCCATGCCGGTCTCCTCGAGGTTCTTGCGGAACACGCCGTCGATGAGGCCTACGGTCGGAAAGTTCTGCACGCCGTTGAAGCCCTGGTCCTTCAGCTCGGCCAGGTACTTCTTCATGACGCGGAACGGGTCGGTGCCGCAGACGCCGGCGAGAACCGGGGTGTCCTTCACGACGGGCAGCACCTCGGCGCCCATCTCGACGACGATCTGGTTCGCGTCGCCGTAGGAAAGCAGGCCCGCGAGCGAGCCGCGACCGGCCATGCGGAAACGGCCGGAGTTGTAGATGACGAAGATGTCGGCTCCGCCGGCCTCAGCCGACTTCGCCGTGATGCCCGTGCCGGCGCCGACGCCGAGCAGGATGTTGCCCTCGGCGAGGGACTTGCGGAAACGATCGAGGATTTCCGCGCGGGACAGTTCAAGCATGGTGTTCTCCTTCTTTTCGAGTACTACCTTTTTCTTGCCGAACATATGCGTTCACGGCGCGCCTGCGAGTTAGAACAGGCGCCACCGATGAAGCCTGGGGGGAAGGCGCCGCCCGCCCCGCAGCGACCCCGATGAAGACGGGGCGGCTGCGATCCGGCGCGGCGCGATGCCAAAGGGAAGGCGGAAGCGCGTCGCCGCCGCCTTCCCGGTCGTGCTATTTCTCCATGAGGTCGATGAGCTTCTGGGCTGCGGCGATCGCGAACTCGTCGTCGTTTACGTGCGCGTCCATCTCGATGACCTCGGCCTTTGCGGGGTCGATCTCGTCCTTGAGCGTCTTGAAGAGCGCCGCGTCCTCTTCGGGACCGTAGAACGGCTGGCCCTCGGCGTCGATCATCGACACGCCCTTGAGCGGCAGCATGACCGCGCACGGGCCGATCGACATGTTCACCTTGGAGGCGATGGCGTGGCCGATCTGCTCGTTTTCTTCCACCGTGGTGCGCATGAGCGTGACCGTGGGGTTGTGCTTGTACAGGTTTCGGGACTGGTACTGCTCGGGAACGGTTTCCCACGGCCCGAAGTTCACCATATCGTCAGCACCGACCGACACGACGGCCGGCACGCCGTTCAAGGCAGCCGCGCTGCAGCGATCGGGGCCTGCGGTGAGCACGCCGCCTGCGACCTCGTCGCACCACTCGGTGGTGGTCAGGTCGAGCACGCCCTTGATGAACCCGCCGTTGACCAGCGCCTCCATGCATTTTCCACCCGTGCCCGTCGCGTGGAAGACGAGCACCTCGAAGCCCTTCGACTCCAGGTAGGCCTGCGCCTTCTGCACGGCGGGGGTGGTCACGCCGAACATGGTCGCGGCGACGAGGGGCTTGTTATCCTCGTGCTTGGGGGCGACGTGCTCGAGCATGCCCGTCATGGCGGCGATGGCGTTGTTGAAGATGGTCGCCGAGAAGGAGTTGATGCCCGCCACGTCGACGATCGAGGGGAACATGGCGATATCCGACGCGCCGATGTAGGGGGAGGTATCGCCGGACGCCATGGTGGACACCATGACCTTGGGCACGCCGATGGGGAGCTTGCGCATGCCGGCAGTCGCGATGGTCGTGCCGCCCGAGCCGCCCATGGAGAACACGCCGTCGAAGCGGCCGTTCGCGTACAGCGTCGGCAGAAGCTTCTCGACGCCGCGTGTCATGGTCTCGGTGGCGAAAGCGCGATCCTTCTTCTCCACGATGGTCGACATCTCGATATCGACCGCCGCCGCGACTTCCGTGTTGGGAACGTCGGGCATGGTTTGCGGATCGAAGACGCCGCAGTGGATGGTGAGGGTGTTTATGCCCAGCTCCTCGAAGCGGGCTTTCACATAGGCGAATTCCTCGCCCTTCGTGTCGAACGTGCCGATGATAGCAACTGTTTTCACACAGGCCTCCTGACGTAGGGTTTCGACTCGCTGCCCAGTTTAGTTCGAGCGTTACGGTCCGAAGGCCGCGTTCGCAACTCGCCACAGCATCACGACAATTCTGCAGAGGGTATTTGCTACACGGCGGATGGCATAAAAGCTTCTGCGCTATGCCTGTTGAAACCCAGCAACCGAGACGCCCCGTGAGATTCGGCTCACACACAAAGCGGCGCTTCGCAGGTGCCGTATAATGCACGTATATGATTTCACCTGAGGGAGGTGTGACATGCTCTATCAGCTGATGAATAAGAACACCGTCGTCGCGACATATAAAGAAGAGAAAAGGACCACCGACTACCGTTATATGGAGGTCGAGCGCCTCGATTCTTATCTTCCCTATGGATTCATCGATATCAACGACTGGATCGACGGGCGAGCCATCGCCAAGCACCGAACGTCGATCGAGAAGCTCATGCGCGAGCTCGGCCTTACCACCCGCCATGACTTCATCGGCATGATACGCTGCCTGTCGCTGACTGACACTTTCTGGATGAAGCGCGAAGACGAGGCTTTGACTTGGGATGACGTATCGCTTTATCGCAATCCCTTCGATGGCGTCATCGCGCGCATCGCCTTCGACGGCACCGGCATGTACGGACGGCAGAATTCTCCTACTTCCCCGGAATTCGCGACGTCGGGTTCATTTGCGAAATGCTGGATTCGCGAAGACGGGCAGATTTCGCTTCTGAAGCGCGGCTCTACTGGTTATGCGAACGCGGGGTTCGAGCCATATTCCGAGAAACTCGCATCCGATCTGCTCGACGCCGCTAGAATCGACCACGTTCCCTATTCACTGCTTCGATTCCATAAAAAGCTCGCTTGCAAATGCCCCCTGTTCACGTCGGAGCGTGAAGGATTCGTTTCGGCTCATCGCTTTTTCAATCGAATATTTGACGTCGACGACATGCTCGCCTTCGCCGCCGAGCATGGTGCTGAAGAGGCATTCCGCGAGATGGTCGTGATGGATGCGGTCATGGCGAACGTCGATCGACATGCGGGTAATTACGGCTTTTTGGTCGACAACGCAACCGGCAAGATCCTTCGCATGGCGCCGCTGTTCGACCACAACATGGCATGTCTGCCCATGATGATGAAGACGGACGACTTCGACGAGTACATCCGTCTCATCGGGCCGAAGATCGGCACCGACTTCATCGCCATCGGACGCGCCCTCATGACGCCCGCCATCCGCGCGAAGCTCGTCGACTTGAAGGACTTCGAATACGAGGACCCGGGCTTCGATTACCCCAAATGGAAGCTCGATGCCGTGAACAAGTTGAAAAACGTCCAGATCGAAGCGCTGTTGGCATAAGGAGCCAAGGCTCCCCCATGTCGGGGTCGAAGGCTCCCCGAAAGCAGAGAAGGCGCCCCGCGTTGTGCGGGACGCCTTCTCTGCAAGGTGGTTCAATGGTGAAATCGAGGTTAGAGCCCCAGGTCGACCGCCACTTCAGCTGCGCACTTGAGCGCATCGGCCATCGAGCTCACCACGAGCGAGCTGCCGTTGCGCGCATCGCCCGCGACATACACCGCAGCGCGACCCGCCGCGGCAGCGCCTTCGGCGAGCTCAGCGCGATGCGTCGCCGCAGCCGCTCCAGTCGCGCCGCCTTCCATCACGGGAAGGGGACGGCCCGCCGTCGCCACGGGAACGCCGAGCGCATCGAACACGCCGCGCTCGGGACCCGCGAAACCACAGGCCACAAGCACCAGCTGCGCCGAGATTTCCCGCTCGGAGCCTTCGACGGAAGAAGGTTTGCCCGCCGACCAATCGAGCGAGTGAACCTGAAGTCCGCGCACGTGCCCGTTGTCGTCCAGGAGCACGCGCTGCGTGTCGGCGCACCATTCACGCAGGTCATAGCCCTGAAGCGCGATGGCTTCCTCCTGGCCGTAGTCGGTCTTCTTCACGTTGGGCCACTCCGGCCACGCATTGGAGGCCGCACGCACCTCGGGCGCGCAGGGGCCGTATTCCAGCTGGCGCACCGTGCGCGCACCCTGGCGCACCGCCGTACCCATGCAGTCGTTGCCCGTGTCGCCGCCGCCGATAACGACGACGTCTTTGCCCGCGGCGCTGATAGCAGGCTCGCGGCCCTCGAGCAGCGCGCGCGTCTGCTCGGTGAGATAATCGACCGCGTAGACCACGTCACCCGAGGCGAGGCCTTCCTCGAAGCCTTCGGCGTGAACACCGCGTGCCGCACACGCGCCCGCCGCCACGACGACCGCGTCGAATTCCTCGGCAAGCCCCGCAGCCACCGCGGAATCGGCCGCGTCGGTGTTCAGGCGAAACTCGATGCCAAGCTCGGCCATGAGCTCGGTGCGGCGCGAAACGACCGACTTCTCGAGCTTCATGTTGGGGATGCCGTACATGAGAAGGCCGCCCGCACGGTCGTGGCGCTCTACCACCGTGACCCGGGCACCGCGGCGCGCAAGGTCCCAAGCGGCGACCAAACCCGCAGGTCCCGAACCAATCACAGCGACCTTCGGGGCATCCACGGCCGCAGGCGCGAACCTGCGCGGCCCGCCGTGTTCCCATTGCCAATCGGAGATGGCGCGCTCGTTGTCGTGGATCGTCACGGCCTCGTCGTTACGGCCTAAGTTGCACGCCGCCTCGCACAGCGCCGGGCACACGCGGCTCGTAAACTCGGGCATGGGGCTCGTAAGCGACAAACGCGCCGCCGCCTCGTCCCACTGGCCGCGCCACGCGAGGTCATTCCATTCGGGAATCAGGTTGTGAAGCGGGCACCCCGAGGGGCGAGCCTTCCCAAACGAGGCTCCGAACTGGCAAAACGCCACGCCGCATGCCATGCAGCGACTCGCCTGCACCCGCTGATCCCCCTCGGGAAGGTTCACGCCCAACTCGTTGAAATCCTGCGTGCGCTCAGCGACGGGACGCAGGTCATGAGCATGACGACCATGCTCCAAAAACGCTCCTGGCTTGCCCATCGTTTACTTCCCTTCCGTCATGGCGTCGAATGCGATCTGCAACGCCTCTTCATGCGTTTTCCCCGATGCCTCGGCGGCCTCGACCGCGTTGATCACGCGCTCGTAGTCGCGGGGAATCACCTTCACGAACAGCTTCTTCAATGTGTTGAACTGGTAGAGCAGCTTGATGCCGCGCGGCGACTGCGTGCGCTCGGCGTGCTCCTCGATCAGGCTGCGGATGAGCTCGATCTCGTCCTCGGAGGGCTCGCACAGGCGCACCATGTCGAGGTTGCAGTTGTCCGCGAGCGTGCCGAACTTGTCGTACACGTACGCCACGCCGCCCGACATGCCTGCCGCGAAGTTCGGCCCGACCTCGCCCAAGATGAGCGCGATGCCGCCGGTCATGTACTCGCAGCCGTGGTTGCCCACACCCTCGACGACCACCGTGGCGCCCGAGTTGCGCACGGCGAAACGCTGGCCGGAAAGGCCGTTCACAAAGCCTTTTCCGCTGGTCGCGCCATAGAACGCCACATTACCTACGACCACGTTCTCGTCGAACTTGTACGTCGCCGCCTCGGGCGGGCGCACCGTCAGGACGCCGCCCGAAAGTCCCTTGCCGAAGTAGTCGTTCGCATCGCCTTCGATGTTCAGCGTGATGCCGCGCGGCAGGAAGGCGCCGAAGCTCTGGCCGCCCGAGCCGTCGCAGTCCACCGTGATCGAGCCCTCGGGAAGCCCTTCGGGATGCTGGCGCGTCACCTGGCTGCCGAGCATCGTGCCCACGCAGCGGTTCACGTTGGCGATGTCGGCGCGGAAGCGGATGGGGCGCAGATGCTCGCGCGCCTCGGCTGTGTAGGGGATGAACAGCGTCGCGTCGAGCGCGCGGTCGAGCTGGCAGTCGGGCGCCATCGAGGGGAGGAAGTGCTTGCCCTCGGCACCGGGGATGGCCTGGCCGAACTCGTTGGTCACCGTGGCGAGCATGTCGGAGAGGTCCATCTCGTTCGCCTTCCAGTTGCCCGGCACCTCAACCTGGCGCAGGTACTCGGGGTGGCCGACCATCTCGTCGACCGTGCGGAAGCCGAGCTGCGCCATGATCTCGCGCATCTCCTCGGCGACGAACATCATGAAGTTCACGACGTACTCGGGCTTGCCGGCAAAGCAGCTGCGCAGCTTGCAGTTCTGCGTCGCGACGCCCACGGGGCAGGTGTCCTGCTGGCAGTCGCGCTGCATCATACAGCCCATGGCGACGAGCGGCATGGTGGCGAAACCGAACTCCTCGGCGCCGAGCAGCGCGGCCATGACCACGTCGCGCCCGCACATGAGCTTGCCGTCGGTTTCCACGACCACGCGGCTGCGCAGGCCGTTGCGCAGAAGCGTCTGCTGCGTTTCGGCGAGACCGATCTCAAACGGGATGCCCGCATGGTAGATCGAGTCGCGCGGGGCCGCACCCGTGCCGCCGTTGTGGCCGGAGATGGTGATCTTGTCGGCGCCGCCCTTGGCAACGCCCGTGGCGATGGTGCCCACGCCCGCGAGCGCGCACAACTTCACCGACACGCGCGCGCCGGGATTGGCGTTCTTCAGGTCGAAGATGAGCTCGGCCAAGTCCTCGATCGAATAAATGTCATGGTGCGGCGGCGGGGAAATAAGCCCCACACCTGGAGTGGAGCGACGCACTTCGGCGATCCAGGGGTACACCTTCTTGCCAGGCAGGTGCCCGCCTTCGCCCGGCTTTGCGCCCTGCGCCATCTTGATCTGGATCTCGATGGCGGAAGAGAGGTAACGACTCGTCACGCCGAAGCGGCCCGACGCCACCTGCTTGATAGCGCTGCACTTGCTGTCGCCGTTGGGAAGCGGCGTCTCGCGAGCGGGATCTTCGCCGCCTTCACCCGTGTTCGACTTGCCGCCGAGGCGGTTCATCGCGATGGCCAGGCATTCGTGCGCTTCCTTGGAAATGGAGCCGTAGCTCATGGCACCCGTGTTGAAACGCTTGACGATCTCGCTTGCGGGCTCGACCTCGTCGATCGGCACCGGAGCGCCCTGCGGCGCGAAGTCGAGCAAGTCGCGCAGCGTGACCGCACGGCCGGGCACATGGCATGCGGCGCTGTATTCCTTGAACATGTCGTAGTCGCCCTCGCGCACCGCGCGCTGGAGCAGGTAGATCGTCTGGGGGTTGATCAGGTGCTCCTCGCCATCGATCGGACGCCACGAGGTCACGCCGAGCGAGGGAAGCTGGTCGGGCGCCGGAGTCTTGTCGAGTGCGATCGCCTTGTCGTAGCGCTCATTCAGCTCGCGCTGCACGCCTTCCACACCAAGTCCGCCGATGCGCGTGGAGGTATGGGTGAAGCACTCGTCGACGAACGCGTCATCGAGGCCCAGAATCTCGAAGATCTGCGCGGAATGGTAACCCTGCATCGTGGAGATGCCCATCTTCGACATGATGGACGTGATGCCCGCGGTGACCGCCTTGTCGTAGTTCGCGACAGCGGTGTCGCCGCCCACGTCGAGCTCGCCGCGCTCGCACAGATCGCGGATGCACTCGTGCGCCATGTACGGGTAGATGCCCGAGGCGGAATAGCCCACCAAGCAGGCGAAATCGTGCGCGCGCATCGCGTCGCCGGTCTCGACAAGCAAATCGGCATCGGTGCGCAGACCCACGTTGATGAGGTGGTTGTGCACCGCAGCGAGCGACAGAAGGCTCGGGATGGGAACTTCCCCCTCACCCGCGCGGTCGGACAGCACAATCAGGTTCGCGCCGCCGCGCACGGCCGCTTCCACGTTCTCGCGCAATGCGGCGAGCGCCCCTTCGAGAGCGCCCTCCTCAGCGCCGCGCGGATAAGTGCAGCTGAAGCGCGCCGTCTTGAACCCGACGCGGTCGATCGAGCACAGGCGGTTGAACTCGTCGTGGGTGAGCATCGGGCCTTCGAGGCGCACGAGGCGGCAGGTGTCGCGGCAGTCTTCCAAAAGGTTGCCGTGGTTGCCGACGTAGAGCACCGTCGAGGTGACGAAGCTTTCGCGCAATGCATCGATCGGCGGGTTCGTCACCTGGGCGAACAGCTGGTTGAAATAGTCGAAGAAGCTGCGCGTCTTCTTGGAGAGACACGCAAGCGGCGCATCGGTTCCCATGGACGCAAGCGGAACCTGGCCCTTGTTCGCCATGGGGCGGATGAGCTCTTGGATGTCGTCGAAGTGGTAACCCAGCTTGGCCATGCGACGCGTGAAGGGCACGCCCGCGTCCTCCTCAGCGGCGGGGACGGCAGGCTCGGGCAGGGGCAGATCGTCGACCGAGAGCATTTCCTCGCCGAGCCAATCGCGGTAGGGCTTCTCGTTCGCGTAGCGGTTGCGAATCTCGTCGTTCCAGATGACGCGTCCCTGGTCAGGGTCGACCTCGAGCATCTCGCCCGGGCCGAGGCACCCCGCCTGCAGGATGTCCTCGGGGTCGACATCGATCGTGCCGACCTCGGAAGACAGGATGAGCCAGTCCTTGCGCGTGACGTAGTAGCGAGCCGGGCGCAGGCCGTTGCGGTCGAGCGCGGCACCCAGCATGCGGCCGTCGGTGAACGCGATGGCGGCAGGTCCGTCCCAAGGCTCCATGAGCATGGACTGGTAGGCGTCGTAGGCGCGGCGCTTCTCGTCGATGCGATCGTTGTTGTCCCACGGCTCGGGAATCATCATGGTGACGGCGCGGTCGAGCGGACGGCCGTTCATCGTCAGGAACTCGAGCACGTTGTCCAAGATGGCGGAGTCGGAACCTTCACGGTTGATAATCGGCAGGATCTTCTTCAGGTCCTCGCCGAGCACCGGGCTGTAGAGCTTCGGCTCGCGGGCGCGCGTCCAGGAAATGTTGCCGCGCAGCGTGTTGATCTCGCCGTTGTGGATGATGTAGCGGTTCGGATGCGCGCGCTCCCACGACGGCGTCGTGTTCGTGGAGTAGCGCGAGTGCACGAGTGCAAGCGAGGTTTCGACCGCCGCGTCATTCAGGTCGATGAAGAAGCGGCGCATCTGGGTCGCCACGAGCATGCCCTTGTAGACGATGGTGCGGCTCGACATCGAGCACACGTAGAAGATCTTGTTCGCGAGCGCCGGGTTCGCGTCAGCCGCGCGCTCGATGGTGCGGCGGCACACATAGAGCTTGCGTTCGAAATCTTGGCCTGCGGAAACGTCTTCCGGACGACGCAAAAACGCCTGCAGGATGGTCGGCATGCACGCCTGCGCGGTACTGCCCAGGTCGTGCGGATCAACCGGCACCTCGCGCCAGAACATCAAGGGCACGCCGCACTTCGCGCAGCCTTCCTCGAAGACGCGCTTCGCGTCGCGAACGCCCGTTGGATCATCGTGCGGGAAGAAGAGCATGGCAACGCCGTAGTCGCCTTCCCCTGGCAAAAGCTGGCCTTCCTTCTGCGCTTCCTTGCGGAAGAAGCGGTGAGGAATCTGGAAGAGCACGCCTGCGCCGTCGCCGGTGTTGCGCTCAAGGCCCGTGCCTCCGCGGTGCTCCAGATTGACCAGCACCGACAGCGCATCGTCCAGCATGGCATGGCTGCGCTCGCCCTTCAGGTGCGCCAATGCGCCGATGCCGCACGCGTCGTGCTCGTACGATTCGCGGTAAAGACCCGCTGCGGGTTGTTTCGCCTCGCGAGTTGCGCATGCCCCGTGCGCATCCCAACAGCTTCGAGCCCCCGCCTGTTCGCTAAGTTGAGAGTTCATATACGATCCTTCGTCTACGCGACCGCCGTTTTCCAGAATGGCAGTCTATTGCGTAGTGTATCGACTCTCGCGCGCTTTGTTTCAAGCTGCAACAAGGTTATGACAACCCCGAAACACGCTCGAAACAAAGCGCCAGGATGCCCCGGCGAACGGCGGTGCAAGTGGGCGAGTGGGCGGCACGATGGGGCAACAGGAACGACGGGCAGGGCGGATGCCTCCAGGTTCGTCCGTCGCCCCGCCCGCGCGAGCCCGGCTTACGCGAGCTCGGTCTCGACCTCGAGCTTGCCCGCGTCCTGCGCCTTGCCATGCGATCCGTCGGCGTTCACGAAGGTGTCGCGTGCCGCGCGGGCCTCGGACTCCTTCTCCGCCAGATTCGCCTTCGCGACCGAAATCATCAGCTTGATGCGGTTGAGCTGGTTCACCTCCGACGCGCCCGGATCGTAGTCGACGGCCACGATGTTGCTCTCCGGATAACGGCGGCGCAACTCCTTGATGACCGCCTTGCCGACGACATGGTTCGGCAGGCACGCGAACGGCTGGGTGCACACCACGTTCGGCGCGCCGGTCTTGATAAGCTCCACCATTTCGGCGGTGAGCAGCCACCCCTCGCCCATCGAGTTGCACAGCGAGAGGATCTCACTCGCATATTCGGCCAGCTCGTAGATGTTCGCCGGCGGGTTGAAGCGCGACGAGTCGGCAAGCGCCTTGTTCACCGGTGCGCGGAACTTCTTGATGGCGGAAAGCGCCACCTTCGACCCGAGCGCGCCCTTCGAGCTGCGCCCGAGCGGATCTTTCTGGAAAATGCCGCCCGCAACGCCGAACAGGAAGAACTCGATGAGCCCCGGCACCACGGCCTCGCACCCTTCCCGCTCGATCACGTCGACGATCTGGTTGTTCGCCGTGGGATGGAACTTCACGAGAATCTCGCCCACCACGCCGACGCGCGGCTTGGTTCCCTCGCCCTGGAGCGGCAGCGTGTCGAAGTCCTCGACAATCTGCCGGATCGTGCGCTTGAAGCGGCCGTACGACTCGCCGGTTTCCAACTGGCCCTTGCACGTGGCCATCCAGTGGTCGAACAGGCGATTCGCGCTACCGGGTTCCACCTCGTAGGGGCGCGTGCGATAGAGACACTGCATGAGCACGTCGCCGTACTGCAGCGCGTACACGGCCTGGAGCAGCATCTTCGGCGTGATCTTGAAGCCAGGGTTGTGCTCGCCTAAGTCCTTGAACGAGATAGCGATCACGGGAATGTGCGCGAGGCCCACAGCCTTCAATGCCTTGCGGATAAGCGAGATGTAGTTGGTGGCGCGGCAACCGCCGCCCGTCTGCGTGATGAGCACGGCAAGCTTGTCGGTGTCGTAGCGTCCCGACATGACGGCTTCCATAATCTGGCCGGTGACCAGGATGGACGGATAGCAGATGTCGTTGTTCACGTACTTAAGGCCCGCATCGACCGCGCCGTGGTCCACGCTCGGCAGAAGCTCGACGTTGTAGCCGAAGCGGCTGAAGATGGGCACAAGAAGCTCGAAATGGTACGGCGCCATCTGCGGTGCCAGGATGGTGTAGCCCTGCTCCTTCATCTCCTCGGTGAACACCGCGCGCGGGAACTCCGTGTCGGCGCCCTCGCGCTGGCGCATGCGCTCCTGAGCCTCGGGCGCGGCCTTCTCGTTGAACGCGTCGGGGATGGCGTCGGGCGAGATCTCGATGTCGCACGCGGGGCAGCTTGCGGGCTTTGCGGTGCGTTCTGCCTCTTCATCGGCCTGATCCTTCAGGGCAGCAAGGAGGCTGCGCACGCGAATACGCGCGGCGCCCAGGTTGGACACCTCGTCGATTTTGAGCACGGTGTACACCTTGCCCGCCGACTCGAGAATTTCCTGCACCTGGTCGGTGGTGAGCGCGTCCAAGCCGCAACCGAACGAGTTCAGCTGGATGAGGTCGAGGTCGCGACGCTCGGTCGCCACCTTCGCCGCCGCATAGAGGCGCGTGTGGTACATCCACTGGTCGACCAGGCGAATCGGTCGCTCGAGCGTGCCCAGGTGCGCGATGGAGTCCTCGGTGAGCACCGCCAGCCCGAAGCTTGTGAGCAGCTCGGGGATAGCGTGGTTGATCTCGGGATCGTTGTGGTAGGGGCGGCCCGCCAGCACGATGCCGTGGGCGCCGGTCTCCTCCATCCATTTCAGGGTCTCGGTGCCCTTCGCGCGCATATCGCGCTTGAACGCCTCGTCCTCGGCCCAAGCGGCGTCGACCGCGGCGTTCACTTCCTCCTGCGTCGGGGCGGAAACACCTTCACCCATGAGCTCGGGGTGCGCCTCGATAAGCTCCACCATCAGGCGCTTCTTCAGGTGTTCCTTCTTGTCGTAGGGCAGCCACGGGTTCAAAAACTGCGTCGACGACTCGCGCAGCTCGTCGATGTTCAAGCGCAGCGCCTCGGCGTAGCTCGCCACGATCGGGCAGTTGAAATGGTTGCCCGCCGTGTCGTCCTCCTGGCGCTCCCACTTGCTGCAGGGGAACCAGATGAAGTCTGGGTGCTTGTCGAGCAGGTTCATGATGTGGCCGTGCGAGAGCTTCGCCGGGTAGCACACGCTCTCCGACGGCATGGACTCGATGCCCGCCTCGTAGGTCTTCTTCGTGGACGGGTCGGAAAGCACCACGCGCCACCCGAGTTTCGTGAAGAAGGTGAACCAGAACGGGTAGTTCTCGTACATGTTGAGCGCACGGGGAATGCCCACCGTGCCGCGCGGGGCCTTGTCGGCGGAAAGCGGCGTGTAGTGGTCGAACAGGCGCTTGCTCTTGTACTCGAAGAGGTTCGGCACCTGCTGCGACTTCTTGTCGAGCGCGCCGGCGCCCTTCTCGCAGCGGTTGCCCGTGATGAAGCGGCGGTGCTTGCCAGTGTTCTCGTCCTTGCCGAAATCGTTCACCGTGAGCAGGCAGGCGTTCGAGCAGCCCTTGCAGCGCACGGTCTTGTGCGTGGGAGCGAGCGATTCGATCTGTTCGAGGGAAAGCAGCGTGGATTTGACCTGGGGGGCGACCTGCTTGCGGTAGCGATCGCGCGCGAGGAGCGCGGCACCGTAGGCGCCCATGTTGCCCGCGATGTCGGGGCGCACGGCATGCACGCCCGCGAGCTGTTCGAACGCGCGCAGCACCGCGTCGTTCAAGAACGTGCCGCCCTGCACGATGACCTTCGTGCCCACGTCGTGCGGGTCGCGGATCTTGATAACCTTGAACAGCGCGTTCTTGATGACCGAGATGGCCAGGCCCGCGGCGATATCGCCCACCGTGGCGCCTTCTTTCTGCGCCTGCTTCACGCGGGAGTTCATGAACACGGTGCAGCGGCTTCCCAAGTCAACGGGGTTTTCCGCATGAATTGCCGTCTTGGCGAACTCGGAAACGTCCAGGTTCAGGCCCGTCGCGAAGCTCTCGATGAAGCTGCCGCAGCCCGACGAGCACGCCTCGTTCAGCATGATATGGTCGATCACGCCGTCCTTCACGCGCAGGCACTTCATGTCCTGGCCGCCGATGTCGAGGATGAACTCCACGCCTGGGAGCATCTGCTGAGCGCCGCGCAGATGCGCGACCGTCTCGATCTCGCCCGAGTCGACGCGCAGCGCCTCAAGGAGCAGCGCCTCGCCGTAGCCGGTGACCGTGGCGTGTCCAATGGTGATGAGCGGCTCGCCCGTCTCGGCGTCGACCGGCATGTCGTTGTATAGCTTGGCGATGGCGGCCTTCGCGCATCCGAGCACGTCGCCCTTGTTCGACACGTAGTGCGACCAGAGCAGGCTGCCTTCCTCGTCGATGAGCGTCGCCTTGAACGTGGTCGAACCCGCGTCAATGCCCAGATAGGCAACGCCCATGTAATCCATGAGGCTCTCACGCTTCACGCACTCGGCGGCATGGCGTTCGTTGAACTCGTCAAGCTCGGCGTCGCTTGCGAACAGCGGAGGCAGGCGCACGACCTCGGAGCCTTGGATATCGCCCAGGTTCTTCAAGCGGTCAAGCACGTCGGAGAGCTTCTCGGCGCGCACGGTCGAGCTCGCCGCGCCCGCAATGGCGCAGCCGCTCGCCACGAACAGGTGCGCGTTGTCGGGCACGATGCGATGTTCCTCGTCGAGGTCGAGCGTCTCATAGAAGCGTTTGCGCAGCTCGGGAAGGTATTGCAGCGGGCCGCCCAAAAATGCCACGTAGCCGCGGATGGGCCGGCCGCATGCGAGGCCGGAGATGGTCTGCGTCACGACGGACTGGAAGATGGACGCGGCGATGTCCTCCTTGCGCGCGCCCTCGTTCAAAAGCGGTTGCACGTCGGTCTTCGCGAACACGCCGCAGCGCGAGGCAATCGGGTAGATGGTGGTCGCGTTCTGCGCAAGCGTGTTCAAGCCGCCCGCATCGGTGTTCAGAAGTGCCGCCATCTGGTCGATGAATGCGCCCGTTCCGCCCGCGCAGGTGCCGTTCATGCGCTGCTCGATGCCGTTTTCGAAGTAGATGATCTTCGCGTCCTCGCCGCCGAGCTCGATGGCCACGTCGGTTTTGGGAATGAAGGTTTCGACCGCGGTTTTGCTCGCGATGACCTCCTGCACGAACTCGATGCCGAGCCACTGGGCCAAAAGCAGTCCGCCCGAGCCGGTGATGGCGATCGTCATGCGCTCATCACCGAAACCCTCGGCGGCCTCGGAGAGCACCTCCACGATCGTTGCGCGCACGTCAGCGTGGTGGCGACGATAGACCGAGTACTTGACCTGGTCGTTCTCGTCCAAGATGGCAAGCTTCACCGTCGTCGAGCCGACATCGATGCCGATATGGAGCGCGTCTTTCACGACGGGTTCTCCAACCGGGGTCGCGTCAACCGTCGTAGTGCGGGGCGCGCAGCCCTCGCCCGAACATGCGCTAAGGGACGCCTTCTCATCGGCCGTCAATTCCTGATTGTTCATGTTTTCGTCTTCCATCGTTATCGCCTTCGTTTACAGCTTGATCGGATCGCCCGGTTTGATGAAGAAGAGCTTCATCGCGATAAGCGCCATGTCCTGGGAGCTCTCGCGCATGCCCGTTTCGACCCAACGCGTGATGACCCCCAGATACGCGCTCGCGTAGAACGCAACGTAATATTGCACGAACGGCTCGGGGTTGTTGCGATAGCGCTCGTGCAGGATGGTCTGGATGATCTCGGTGCACAGCGCATCGCGCACGCGCGGGCCGAAGCTCGGGTCGCCTTTAGGGCCCATCACCGCATGCAGGAAATCACCCTGTTCACGCAGGCAATCGAACAGTTCCACCAAAAAGGGCATCGGGCGCTTGCTCACGCGGTAGCGCATGACGTCCTTCAGGCCGATCGTCTGCATCTTTGCCTGAAGAGCCTCGAGGTCGGCCATGATGTCTCCCTCAAGGGCACGAAGCAGCCCGTCTTTGTCCCCGAAGATGTTGTAGAGCGTGCCGCGGTTGAGCCCCGCGCGAGCGCACAGGTCGCTTGCGGAGAACCCGTCGAGCCCGCATTCCTCCGTCAGCTCGATGAAGGCCTCGCGCAGCGCCTGCTTCGAGCGCGTGATCCGCCGATCTTCAGAAGCGACACCTTCGTTTGCCGAACATGTCATAAGCTCCACCCCCATTCAACAATCCGACCAATAATAAACATATTGTTCAATAGTGTGATTGTAGCGAGCTGGCACGCGAATGGCAACGGATGCGCGCCCTGTTTACACAGGTTTTGCTGGAAAAACAGGAGCCGACCAAGGCGCAGCCGAATCACCTTCCCCCGCCGCGCCAAATCAGCGCCGTTTTTCCCGCTAAAACGATGACAGCTGCCGTTTCCCCTCCGAAAAAAGGTATCCTGTTCGAAGAAATCAACAGCCCACGCGCAATTCAAACGCCCATTCGCGAGAGGGAGAGCATCTATGCAAATCACACCTGCCGAAATCGCCGAAACCCTGGCGATGGTGAACAAGGAGCACCTCGATATCCGAACGATCACGCTCGGACTGAACCTGCGAGGATGCACCGATTCGAACATCAACACGATGGCCCGCAAGGTTTACGACCGCATGACCACCGCAGCCGAGCAGCTCGTTCCCACCGCCGAACAGCTCGAGCGCGAATACGGCATCCCCATCGTGAACAAGCGCATCTCCGTGACGCCCATCGCCGAGATCTGCGCGGCGACCGATGCCTGCGACCTGTCGCCAATCGCCGTGGCCATGGACAAGGCCGCGAAGGTCGTCGGCGTCGACTTCGTCGGCGGCTTCTCCGCCCTCGTGCACAAGGGCGCGTCGCGCGCGGACAACAACCTCATGGACTCCATCCCCGACGCCCTTGCGGCGACCGATTTTGTGTGCTCGAGCGTGAACGTGGGTTCGACGCGCGCGGGCATCAACATGGACGCCGCCTTCAAGATGGCGGGCATCGTGAAGAAGACTGCCGAGGCAACGGCCGACCGCCAGTGCATCGGCGCAGGTAAGCTGGTTGTTTTCTGCAACGCTGTTGAAGACAACCCCTTCATGGCGGGCGCGTTCCACGGCTCGGGCGAGGCCGACGCCGTCGTGAACGTGGGCGTTTCGGGCCCGGGCGTCGTGCGTTCGGTGCTCGCTAGCATGCCGAAGGACGCCGACATGACCGCCATCTCGGAAGCCATCAAGGCGACGACGTTTAAGATCACGCGCGCGGGCGAGCTCATGGCCCGCGAGGCGAGCAAGCGCCTGGGCGTGACGAAGGGCATCCTCGATCTGTCGCTCGCCCCGACGCCGGCTGAGGGCGACTCGGTCGCGGAGATCCTGGAAGCCATCGGCGTCGGAAAATGCGGCGGCCCGGGCACCACGGCGGCGCTTGCCATGCTCAACGACGCGGTGAAGAAGGGCGGCGTCATGGCGTCGTCGAGCGTCGGCGGGCTTTCGGGCGCGTTCATTCCCGTGTCGGAAGACGCCGGCATGATCCGCGCAGCCGAGGCAGGCGCCCTTTCCCTTGAGAAGCTCGAGGCCATGACCTGCGTCTGCAGCGTGGGCCTCGATATGATCGCTATCCCGGGCGACACCTCGGTGGAAACGATCTTCGGCATCATCGCCGACGAGTGCGCCATCGGCATGATCAACAACAAGACCACCGCCGTGCGCGTCATCCCCGCCATCGGCAAGAAGGTCGGCGACCGACTGGAATTCGGCGGCCTTCTGGGATACGCCCCCGTCATGCCCGTGAACGGACACGCCGGCACCGTCTTCGCTCACCGAGGCGGCCGCATGCCCGCCCCGATCAACAGCTTGAAGAACTAGCGATTCGGCAGATTACCCGTTCTCATACTATGCGCCTAAGCGAGCACGCCCCTTCTCAATGACTTTTAGAACAGGAGCTTTTGGAAGATATAACAACTCGGGAAATGTCAAAGGGAAGCCGAAGCGCTCGTAGAGGAAAACGCAACGTTAGGGTGGTAGTCATCACGATTTCCAACTCGAGCATGCAGATCAAACATCAGCTTCTTAATCCCACTCGGCAATGCGGATCATTCTCTCGAGGCGCCATCGGAGAGCGGCTTCGATATGCGGAAGTCGCGCGGTGAGCGCCTCGTTGCGCCCTAAAATTTCCATCGCCTCGTCAACGAACCCTTCGAGCGCGCCGGTATCGAACCAATCCATATCTTCGACAAGCAGCATTTGCTTTGCGGGGCTTTCGTAAAACTGCTTGCTTTTGAAGCTGTGCTCACCCGCTGCAAGCCGAGAAGTCTCGACATCGCACCACAGCGACGACCCCGAATCAAATATCGGCGCAGGTCGGCATGCGCCCGATTCAACATTCCGGACAATACCGAAATTGCGATGATGGCGATCGTGGTTTGCGATGATATCGTCGCAAACGATCACATGGCCCAGCATTTCCTTCATATCGGCAATGCCCAACGCCTCGCAACAAGATAAGTAATGCTCGAAGTCGCTCGTGCGCTCATCGCGACCCAGATAGCGCTCAACGTAAATCGCCGGCACGAACTCCTCCTCGTTGGTCAGAAAATCCGCGCAACTGCTCAGCGCTTTCGCCCCTTCTCCCTCCAGCGCGTACGCAACATATTCATTCGGCGCAAGAAGGCGACAGTGCAAAGCAGATGCAACCACCTCGTTGTAAGGTTCCTGCCCATATTGCGTGCCGCTTTTAAGCAGCGTGCGAACACCGTTGCGACATACCCAGCGCTTCTCGAGGTTTCCATCCGAAGTATTGTCCGGCTTCGCCTTAGCCTGTCTGCCTTCGACGGCAAATTCGGCAGTTACCAGGGAGACGTGGTCAAAATCATTATCGAAGAAATTGATGTTTTCCCACGTGAGAGAAGAATGGGTCGGCTTAATCCAATATTGATCAGAAAGAGAGAGTCCTAAGTTTCTCTGCAGCAGCTCTTCGGGAAGAGAGACCCCCGACTCGCTCAAGAGCGACGATAGCCCCCCGCGTGTGCCGGGAATGCCCCGACCGCGCCACCAGACGTTGAACTCGGAGAGGGGGATAACGCCGTCATGGACGAGGCCGATTGGCGCATAGTCGGCATCCGCATCGATGCCGATTTTCACAAATTCGTGGCGCTTCGCGCTATACACGAGCTCTGCCACTTCATGAGCCCGGTTCATCAGGGTGAACAAGGTTTCATTTTTCCCGCTCCCGATAGGAGGCCGTCCACCGCGTTTGTTCGAATTAGCAAGACGATCATTCACTGACGCCTCGTCGATAAGCCACACCCCCGACATCTTCCGAGCCTTCAACGCACCGTTCTTTATGAGCTCTTGAACTCGCCTTACGCTGATATTGAGCTTAGATGCCGCCTGGCTTGTGGTCATCATGGCAAAACCCTTCGCTATAACGAATAGTTTTCATATTTTCAGTATATCAAAAACCCTTCGCTATAGCGAAGGGTTTTGTCGTCCCAACACAAGGCGTCAGACGAAGGCGGCTTAGCGTTCCTTTAGCGAAACCTCAGCACGTATCCGCAGGTCGGAGGTAGGTGCTTTCCGAACAATGCAGCCGCAGGCGTCAAGCGCCGGCAACGCTCGCATCGCGTAAAGCGCTCATCATACACGCGGCAGAGCCGCGAGTCCTCGTCAAGGAACTCGCACGGCGCCGAGAAGTCGATGCCGACAGAACCGTCGTCACCGACTTCCCGCTCGTAGCAGCACATCCCGCAGCGCAGGCACGCATCGTCCCACGAACCGTCGAACCACGCCCGCAGCGCCGCAATCGGCTTCAGCATCGTCCGGCTAGTCCCGCGTCAGCTTGCGATGGAGGCGATGCGGCTTCGAAGCCTCTTCGCCCAAGCGCTCGATGCGGTTCTTCTGGTAGCTGTCGAAGTTGCCTTCGAACCAGAACCAGTTGCCCGGGTTCTCATCGGTGCCCTCCCACGCGAGGATATGCGTGGCGATGCGGTCGAGGAACATGCGGTCGTGGCTCGTCACGACGGCACAGCCAGGGAATTCAAGCAGCGCCTTCTCCAAGCTGGAAAGCGTCTCGACGTCCAAGTCGTTGGTGGGCTCGTCGAGCAGCAGCAAGTTGCCGCCCTGCTTCAGCGTGAGCGCCAAATTCAGGCGATTGCGCTCGCCGCCCGAGAGCACGCCTGCAGGTTTCTGCTGGTCAGAGCCTTTGAAGCCGAAACTTGCCACATACGCGCGGCTCGGCACCTCGGTCTCGCACACCATCATGTAGTCGAGCCCGTCGGAAACCACTTCCCACACGTTCTTCTTGGGGTCGATACCCTCACGCCCCTGGTCAACGTAGGAAAGCTTCACCGTCTCGCCCAGCTCGAGCGTACCTGCGGTCGGCTGTTCCTTGCCGACGATCATCTTGAAGAGCGTGGACTTGCCCACGCCGTTCGGGCCGATGACACCCACGATGCCGTTGCGCGGCAACTCGAACGACAGGTTGTCGATAAGCACGCGATCACCGAAGCTCTTGCAAAGCCCGTCCACCTTGAGCACGTTCGCACCGAGGCGCGGACCTGCGGGAATGTGAATCTCGGTGAAGTCGACCTTCTTCGACTGCGAAGCCTCGGCCACCATCTGGTCGTAACGTTCCAGACGCGCGCGGCTTTTCGCCTGACGCGCCTTCGGAGACGAACGCACCCACTCGATTTCCTCGGCAAGGCGCTTCGCGAGCTTCTCGTCGCGCTGCTTCTGCGACGCTAGACGCGCAGCCTTCGTCTCGAGGTAGGTGGTGTAGTTGCCCTTGTAGGGGTACAGATGCCCGCGGTCGACCTCGCAGATCCACTCGGCCACGTTGTCCAGGAAGTAGCGGTCGTGCGTGACGGCGAGCACCGCTCCTTGGTACTTGTGGAGGAACTGCTCGAGCCACAGGACGGACTCGGCGTCCAAGTGGTTCGTCGGTTCGTCCAAAAGCAGCAGGTCAGGCGCCTCAAGCAGCAAGCGGCAGAGCGCCACGCGCCTGTGTTCGCCGCCGGAGAGCACGTTCACCGGCATATCGGGGTCGGGGCACTGCAGCGCATCCATCGCCTGCGAGAGCTGGCTGTCCAAATCCCAGCCGTCGACTGCGTCGATAGCATCCTGCAGCTCGCCCATTTCCGCCATGAGCGCGTCGAAGTCGGCGTCGGGCTCGGCCATGAGCCCGCCGATCTCGTTGAAGCGATCAATCTTCGCCTTCACGTCGCCAAACGCGAGCTCGATGTTCTCGAGCACCGTCTTGTCCTCGTCGAGCGGCGGCTCCTGCTGGAGGATTCCTACGGTGTAGCCGGGCGTGAGGCGCGCCTCGCCGTTGGAGACCTCCTCCATGCCCGCCATCAGCTTTAAAAGCGTGGACTTGCCCATGCCGTTCGGACCGACCACGCCAATCTTCGCGCCGGGATAGAACGACAGCGTGACGTCGTCCAAGATCACCTTGTCGCCGTGCGCCTTGCGCGCCTTGTACATCTGGTAAATGAATTCGGCCATTCGATAGACTCCCTATTGTCCTGGTCTTTGTATATGCGACGCTTATTGTACCAAGCGAGCGACCGCCTACAGTTCGAGGGTTTCCAAATCGTCGGGCACATGGAGGTTGCCGCCGTATACGCTGCGGCCTTCGGCGACGTAGCGCTCCTTGCGATGCGACAGATCGTCGTCTTCCGTATGGTAGAGCACGAGGTTCTCCACACCGAGGTGCTCCGCCGTCGCGCATGCCTCACGCACGGTCCCATGGTGAATCGGGTGCGGGTTATAGCGCTCGATATCGGCATGGCGGCAGTAGGCCTCGTGGACAAGCCACGCCGCCCCTTCAACATGTGAGAAGTTCTCGCTGGTCAGCGGCTCATCTCCGCTGCAGGCGAGCGCCTTGCCCGGGGCGTATTCCATCGTGAACCCGAACTGCTTGGCCGATCCGGTCGAGTGGATGTCGAAAAAGGTAACGGGACGCCCGAGGATCTGCGCCGCGTCGCCGTCTTCGACCGCATGCAGGAACACGCGCTTGCCGATGAACGCCGACTCGCTCGGACGAAGCAGCATATGGGCCAGCTTATCGGCGGCCGCTACGACCTCGCCATTTCCCCAGAAGTGAAATTCTCCCTGATAATTGCCGCATTCCATGCCGTAGCACACCACGCGGAGAATCCAAACGGACCCGAGCAGATGATCGACGTGGGTGTGCGTGACGAACAGGTCGTGGATGGAATGCCAATCGATGCCCGCCCGCTCGAGCTGGGTCAAGATGCCGTTGCCGCCGCCCGCGTCGACAAGGAAGGTGCGGCCCGGCGCCTTCCCCATCGCGTCGTCCTGCAGCGCGAAGCACGCGTTGTAGCATTTTGTTGCGAGCGCGTGGCCAGTGCCCAGCATCGTTAACCGCATCGTAAGCCCCTTTCGCTCACCGTCGTCGGCACCTTCCGCAGAAGAGCCCGAACCCGTCCAGGGAAACCCCGTGCCCCTCAAGGGAAAGCCTTCGGCACTATCCCCCTGGCAATCGACGCCTTCATCCGGCAATCGACAATCTCGCCCGACGATCGACGCCTTCCGAAACCGACGTTCAACCTTTTCAGAAACCTTCGCCAAAAAAGAAGGCGCCGCTTTGGAAGCGACGCCTTCAGCCCTTCAATCAGTTGCGACGTGAGTGAGGGCTATGCAACTGAACCCGCGAGGGTTCCTTAAAACGTTTCGCGAACCACCAACGTATCGAGCGGCTCGGTCAGCTCGTGGCGAGGACTCGGTTCAGCATCCTCGGCACTGTGCCCTACCATCATAAGGTCTACGAGCACATAATTGTTCGGGATATTGAAATTCTTTCGAATAATCTCAGAATCATAGGCCCCAACCCAGCAACTTCCGAGGTTTTCCGCCGCTGCAGCGTTCGCGATGTTGGTGAGCACAATCGACGTGTCGATGTCGCCGAAGTCGCCCGTTTCGTAGCCGAGCCCCTTCGCGGACGCGTCGGCATCGTATGCGCCGATGAACACCGTGGGCGCACCGTAGCGGCAATGCGTCGCCTCGTCGATTTTCGCGAGGCCTTCGGCACTTTGCACCACGCACAGACGGAACGGCTGCAGGTTCTTCGCCGTGGGAGAAAGCTGCGCCGCCTGAAGCAGCACATCGAGCTCCGCGTCGGTCAACTGCTCGTCGGAAAACTTGCGCACCGAATAGCGCGCCTTCAAAAGGTCGAGGTAATCCTGTCCGTTCATGCCGACTCCTTCGGTCAAGTTCGATATATCGAACTCAGTATAACGCGAGAACATGGGCAAACACGCAAAAGTCGGGAAGGGCGGAGCGGAGCCTCGATCCCGAAACGCCACGGTCTTGAAGCACTTCAACCTTCGAGTCGCCACAGTTTTGAAGAGTTTTAACCCCAAAGCGCCACGGCCTTGAAGAGATTTCCGGCTCAAAGCGCTTCGACCTTGAAACGATACGACCACGAAGCATCGTATTCGCAGGCACCGTGCCATTTGATAGATTCCTACTTGTACAAGAATGACGAAAAGTTATGAAGAAACGGTGAAAAACAGCGGGAATACTCCCAGACTGTCCCGAAATCGTCCCATTTAATCTCAATTTGGAGAACTTTTCTCCACATTACTTTATATTTTGGTGTCTAGTCCACTATTTCTTCATGAAAAAATGGCGTTTTCGTACAGCGCTCGAGCTCTACGACGCCATGGCCCGCTGAGCCAGGAGGTACGAGGAAATATCAACGCTGGTTTAACATGGAGTCGCCCTGAAACACTGCGCGGACAAGGTATTCCACGTTCCCTTCCGCACCTTTAATGGGTGACTCGATAGTACCAGTGACTTCGAAGCCTTCGCGCTCGAGAGCGCGGCGGACCTCTTCCACCGTGCGGGCGCGCACAGCCTCGTCGCGCACGATGCCGTGGTCCGTCTCGTCGTGACGGGATTCGAACTGGGGCTTGACCAGCCCTAAGAACACACTCGCCGGAGCGTCTTCGGTCGCCGGGCGCGACAAGCGCGCGAAAGCGGGAGCCAGCACGGCAAGCCCGATAAAGCTCACATCGCACACGATCAAGTCGAACGGTGCGCCCAATTCCCCCGGATCGGCGAGCTTGATGTTCGTGCGCTCGAAAACGCTCACGCGCTCGTCGGTGCGAATCTTCCAAGCGAGCTGACCGTAGTTCACATCGACGCAGGCCACATGCGCAGCACCCGCCTGCAAAAGACAATCGGTGAAGCCGCCCGTCGACGACCCGACGTCGATGCAGTTCAGCCCCTGTACGTCCTGTCCGAACGCGTCGAGCGCGCCCTGCAACTTATGCCCTCCGCGCGAAACGAACTGCTTGCGCCCACGCACGATGATTTCCGCATCGGGCGCCACCTTCACCGCGGCACTCGTGACGTACACATCGTCCACCTTCACCTCATGCGCGAGCACAGCGCGCAAAACCGTGCCTGCATCAGGAAAAACTCCCTGTTCAACAAGGAGTTCGTCAAGGCGAATCTTTTTAGGCTTTTTCGTCATAGGAGCATTATACAGACTCAATACACGAACACAAGTTCGTTTTTATATGATACACTACGCTCGTGCAAGGTGGCGGGCTACCCCCTATCCCATTAGGAGGTTGCTCATGGTTACCTATACGGAATTGTTCACATTCTGTCTGGTTGTGATAGCGGTTATCGAGCTTTCGTTACGCTTAAGAAAGTGAAGTAGCCGCCCCCGCTAAGACGGGAAACGGCTACTCCCACAAGCTAAAAACTTGAAACCGGGGTAGCTGCCGTAGGAGCGGCAAGCCACCTTGCACACGTTCAGTATACCATCCTGGTTCGGCGCTCGGCCGGACAATCCACCGTTAATCCTTCGGAAGCAGAAGCTGCGCGATCTGCACGGCATTGAGCGCTGCGCCCTTGCGGATCTGGTCGGCAACCACCCACATCGACAGGCCGTAATCGACCGTGTCGTCGCGGCGAATGCGCCCAACGTAGGTGTCGTTCGTGCCCGCGAGCAGGCCGGGCATCGGGTACACGTTGTTCGCGGGGTCGTCCATCACGGTGACACCGGGCGCTGCGGCGAGGGCCTCTCGGGCAGCCTCGGGCGTCACGTCGGCGGCGAACTCCACGTTCACGGACTCGCCGTGGCAGCGCAGCACGGGAACGCGAACGCAGGTCGCGGCAACCTTCACGCCCTCATCACCCATAATCTTCTTCGTCTCGGCAACCATCTTCCACTCTTCCTTCGTGGAATCGTCGTCGAGGAACTTATCGATGTGCGGGATGCAGTTGAAAGCAATGCGGTGCTGGAACGCCGACACCGTGAGCTCGTCGTCGGGTGTGCCACCCAGAAACTCGCGCGTCTGATCGTAGAGCTCGGCCATGGCAGGTGCGCCGGCGCCGCTTGCCGCCTGATAGGTCGAAACGACGACGCGGGTGATTTTCGCCAGGTCGTAGAGGGGTTTCAGGGCAACGACCATCTGGATGGTCGAGCAGTTCGGGTTGGCGATGACGCCCGAGTGCCACGACACGTCGCCCGGGTTCACCTCGGGAACCACCAGGGGCACGTCCTCATCCATGCGGAACGCGCTCGAGTTGTCGATCATGACAGCACCCGCGGCAACCACAGCTTCACGCATCGCCTTGGAAACATCGGAGCCTGCGGAGAACAGCGCAATGTCGACACCCTCGAACGACTCGGGGGTCATTTCCTGCACAGTGAGCTCACCTGCGGGAACGTCGCCGCAGCCCTCGAAGGGAAGCTTCTTGCCCGCCGAGCGAGCAGACGCGAGCGCGCGCACCTCGCTTGCAGGGAAGTCCAGGTCATGCAAGACCTTCAGGAACTCATTTCCCACAGCGCCCGTCGCACCGGCAACAGCAACAACCGGATGAGCAGGGATAACCTTCGTCCAAGCCATGTTTACCTCCCTATCGGCCCTTGTTCATCTTGGCGGCGATTTCTTCCGCCGAAAGCTGGGTTTCCACGAACACGCTGTCGGAATCCAGACCGAAAGCGGTGTGCAGGCACTGGACCGCCTGGGCGGCCTGCGCGGCATCGACCACTACGGACAGGCGAATCGGGCTCGTGGAGATAGCCAGAATGTTGATGTCGTTTTGGCCCAACGTCTCGAACGCCTTCGCGGCAACGCCCGGCGAGGACTTCATACCCGTGCCCACCAGGCTCACCTTCGCGATGTCCTCGTCGACGATGTAGGTGCGCGCGTTGATGGTCGGCACGATGCGCTCGACGGTCTCGCGGGCGCGCGGCAAATCGCCGCCCGGGCAGGTGAAGCTGATGTCGGTGATGCCCGACTCCGACACGTTCTGGATGATCATGTCGACGCTCACCTGGTTGGATGCCAGCGCGCTGAACAGCTTCGCCGCCACGCCCGACATATCGGGAACACCGCGAATCGTGACCTTGACCTCGGACGTATCGTGCGCAATGCCGGTGATTACCGCTTCCTCCATGTCGGGAGCCTCCTTGATATACGTGCCCTCGGCGTCGGAAAACGCCGAACGGGAATGGATGACGACGTTCCATTTGCGGGCGAACTCGACGGCGCGCATCTGGAGCACGCCGGCGCCCGCGCCAGCGAGTTCGAGCATGTCGTCGTAGGAAATCTGGTCGAGCTTCTTAGCGCGCGGGCACACGCGCGGATCGGCGGTGAAGACGCCTTCAACGTCGGAATAGATCTCGCACACGTCGGCATTGATTCCCCAGGCCACAGCCACTGCCGTCGTGTCGGAACCGCCGCGGCCGAGCGTGGTCATGTCATCGTTGTCGTCGATACCCTGAAACCCCGCGATCACGGGGATGATGCCCTTGTCGACCGTCTCCATGATGCGGTCGGAGCATACGCTCACGATCTTCGCCTTGTTGTGCGTCCCGTCCGTGCGGATGCCCGCCTGACGGCCCGTAAAGCTCATGGCGTGATAGCCCTGCGCCTCGAGCGCCATGGCCAGAAGCGTCATCGACACCTGCTCGCCGGTCGAAAGGAGGCGGTCAAGCTCGCGCGCTGGAGGGTTCGTGTTGAGCGCGTTTGCAAGTCCTACCAGCTCATCGGTCGTTTTTCCCATCGCAGAGACAACGGCGACCACATCGTCGCCCGCCTTCTTCTTGGCGATGAGCTTGTTCGCGACCATCTTGATACGCTCGGGCGACGCGACCGACGTCCCCCCGAATTTGCATACGACTAACGACATCTCGATCTTTCTTTTGAAAGGGAAACCTTTGCGCCACTATACCAAACGGCTCGGGATACACCCCCGAGCCGTACACGAGCGAGCGATTTTCCATGCCGAGTACACCGCGCCGCACATCCCGCAAGCGGCGCCCCGACTTCTACTCTCCCGCCGCCGTGCCCTCGGGCATCTTCAAAAGCAGCACGAAGCCGACGATGAACAGCACCGCCACGGAAAGGACGCCGATCGAGCTCGAGCCCGTCACCTGGGTGAACACGCTCACGAGCAGCGTGCCCATGATGGTCGCGTACTTGCCGAAGATATCGAAGAAGCCGTAGTACTCGTTGGCGTGCTCCTTGGGGATGAGCTTGCCGAACTCGCTGCGCGAGAGCGCCTGGATGCCGCCTTGGAACAGGCCGACGCAGATCGCGAGCACCCAGAACTCGGCAGCGCTGCGCAGGAAGAACGCCGCGAACAGCGTGATCAAAAAGTACGCGAACACGGCGATGAGCAGCATCTTCTTCGTGCCGAAACGCCCCGCAAGGCGCCCGTAGGCAATCGCCGAGGGGAATGCCACGAACTGCGTGACTAAAAGCGCCAGCACAAGGTTCGTCGAGCTGATGCCCAAGTCGGTGCCGTAGCTCGTAGACATCGCGATGATCGTGTGCACACCGTCGATGTAGAAGAAAAACGCCAGCATGAACATCATGAGCCTGCGGTCGTGGAAGATCTTCTTGCACGTGCCGACAAGGCCCACTATCGTGTTTTTGAACAGGTGCTCCTCACGCGGCTTATAGTGCGTCTGGTGCACGTCGCGCCAGATGGGAATGCTGAACGCAACCCACCATAGCGCCGTGATTACAAACGAGATGCGGATGCCGTCGAGTTGCCCGATTCCGAAGTTCTCGCCGAACAGCACGAGCACCAGACAGATAATGAACGGCACGCACGACCCAATGTATCCCCAGGCGTACCCCTGAGACGACACCTCGTCGTAGCGCTCGTCGCTCGCCGCGGCGTCGACCAGGAAGGCGTCGTAGAACACGAGCGACGCGTTCAGCATAACCGACGACACCACGTAGATTACGAGGAACACCATCGCGTCGGAGGGAATGCCCATAACCGCGAGCGTCACCGCGCCCGTGCCGATGGTGCCGGCGAGGAACTTCTTCTTGTTGCCCTTCAGATCGGCGAGGCTGCCGAGGAACGGCATGAGCAACGCCAGCACAAGCGAGGCCACCGTCGAGGCGTAGCCCCAGGCCACCACGGCCGACGAATTCGGATCGGCAATCGCCGAGAAGTAGATGGGGATAAGCGTGGATGCGAGAAGCACGTAGGCGGAATTGCCCACGTCGTAGAGAACCCAACTGCGCTCGGGTTTCGTCATATGAGTGCGTGCCAACGCAACGCCCTTTCACTCAATGCTTCTGGAAAATGCCTGCTCATGCACGGTAGTCGCCTATGTAAAACGTACGCAAAGACATGGCAGGGACATTAACAAGTCGCCCACCATTGTATATGATGCTTTACTTAACAACGGTAAAATTCCCGTCAGGGAACCAAAGGACGGAGCGCAGACCATGCCGGCAATCATCACGCACGACACCTTCGGGCAAGACGCCTACGCACGCCACTTCTCCACGATCGGCGGAACGAAAGACGAGGCGGAGGCGTTCCTTTTGGGCAACCAAGGCCCCGATCCGCTGTTCTACTCCATCGCCAATCCCCTGCTCGCACCCGTGCACAAGCTGGGGAACATCATGCACAAGGAGAAGCCGAACGAGATTCTCATTGCCTTCAAGCAGGCGATCGACGCGCTCGATGAGACTGATTGCTCCGTCGGGCGCGCCTACGCGCTCGGGTTCTTAGGGCACTACGTGCTCGATTCGACTATGCACCCGCTCGTGTACTTCCACGAGTTCCAGCTGTGCGATGCGGGCGAGCTGGGTCTTTCGCGCGCGGACGGCAGCGAGGTGCACGCGGTTATCGAGAGCGAGTACGACGAGATGGTGCTCACGGTGAAGCGCGGCGAAACGGTGGCAACGTTCAACCCGGCCGTGAACATCCTCAAGGGCTCCGATCGCATGCTGCGCATCGTTTCGCTTTTGTATGCGAACATGGCGTTCTCCGTGTTCGGCAAGATCATCCCACGCAACGCGTTCGGCGACGCGGTGCGCTGCTTCCGCCTGGTGCAGCGCCTCTTCCATTCGGGCTCTGGCGTGAAGCGCGAGGCGATCGCGCGCATCGAGGAGACGGTGCGCCCGTACTCGTTCTACCGCGCGATGAGCCACCGCGCGATCCTGGCGGAGACGTGCGCTTACGACAACCGCGAGCACGCCGCCTGGGAGAACCCCTTCACGCACGAGAAGTCGACCGACAGCTTCTGGGACCGCTACGAGAAGGCGCAGCGGCGCTTCGACGAGGTGAGCGCGCTGTTCGACGCGCCCGATTTCGACATAGCCGCTGCGCGCGCCATCACGCACGACCTCAACTTCTCCGGCGAGCCCGTCGAAGCGAAGCTGCTCTCGGTAGAGTAGATAGCGAAAAGCCCGCGTGATGCGGGCTTTTTCATGTCGTGAATAAATGTAGGATTCTACACATTTTTCAATAGGATAGTGCTCATGCAGTCGGCGGCGTGCTCGGTGGCATCCGCGCAGTTCTCCATGTGCTCGAAGATGCGCGACCACACCATGACGCGCATGGCGTTTTCGCGCTCGGAGGTGTGCAAATCGCGGATGACGTGCATCAACAGCTGGTCGGCCTCTTCCTCGTAGGTGTTCACCTCGATGACGAGCGACTTGAACTTCTTGGACTTCTTGAAGTTGCGAAAGTCCTCCATGGCCTTGTTGAGCGCCTTGCATTCCTTCTTCAGAAGCTGCGCGAACTCGAGCGCGTCTTTATGCATGAAGTGAACGTCGTACATGTAGAAGCGCTGGATAACCTCTTCGAGCTCGTCGATGATCGTGTCGAGCGCCTGGGCGAGGCCGATGATGTCCTCGCGGTCGATCGGCGTGATGAAATCGGTCGCCACATTGCGAAAGATGTCGTGGTTGATGTCGTCGCCTTTGTGCTCGATGGCGTGCGCCTTCTCCATCGTTTCCTTGAGGGCCTCGGCGGTGGTGAAGCTCTCGATGGCCTCGATCAGCAGATCGGCCTCGTCGATTGCGAGCTTCGAAAGATCCTCGAACGCACTGAAGTAGTCGTACTTGTGCTTTTTGCCCATACATCGACCCCTTATCGAAAAGCGAGCTAACGAGACGGACGCGAGCCTTGGAGGGCACCCGCGCAATCATTCAAACGCACGGAAAAGCTTAACGTATTTTTCGCGCGGCGCGCGCCGAAAGCCCGCTGATTACCGCCGACGAGCATAAGATGGCCCCGAAGCGGCAAGCGGGCCGCCCTTATGCCCAGCGGGTGAAGGTTCGCGTGCGCTCGGCCCCGATGGTGGTTTGCTCGCCATGCCCGGGAAGGACGATCGTCTCGTCGGGCAGAAACGCGAGCTTGCGCATCGACGCGCGCATGTCGTCTGCGCTGCCGCCTGCAAAGTCGGTCCGTCCGACGGTGCCCGCGAATAGCGTGTCTCCCGAAATGAGGACAGGCGCGCCCTCCTCGTGATTGCCGAATTGCGGCACGAGATACCAACACATGCCGCCTTTCGTGTGACCAGGCGTCACCATGACCTTCCACGCCATGTTGCCGATTTCCACGATGTCGCCATCCTCGGCGCAAAAGTCGACGGGGCACACCTCGAAGCTGCGATTCTCGGCGGGAATGGGCTCCTCGCCGCAAATCACCGGCGCGTCGATGGCGGACGCGATCACCGTAGCGCCCGTCAGGCGGCGCAGCTCGGCCGCGGCGCCCACATGGTCGAAATGGCGATGCGTGAGCACGATGGCGTCAACCTCGCGCCCACCGAGGGCGGCCATGATCTCGTTCGCGTCGCACGACGGGTCGACCACCATCGTGCCTTCGCCGTCGGAGATGAAGTACACGTTGTTATCGAGCATTCCCTGAACGAGAAAACAGACGTCCACGCAGGCGTTTTTCACTTCATGAAGAGACATTTTCAGGAACCTTTCGATTCTACCAGCACGTTTACTTGGGACTCGACGGGTATGCATCACACTCGCGAGGGGCAACCTCCGCTACTTCTTTTTACCGCCCTGACCAGGCAACATTCGATGCACGTCGAACACGCCTTCAAGGCCGAGCAGCTTACGCTGCACCGCGTCGATGAGCGCGATGTCCGACACCTGGAACAAAAAGCGCATCTCGACCATGCCGTCGCGATGCGAGATGGTGTTGCAGGAAAGCACGTTCGCGCCCATGTCGGAAAGCACCACCGTCACGTCGCGCAGAAGATTCATGCGATCGAGCGCCTCGATGTAGATTTCCACCTTATAGGATGTGTTCGACGGCGCGGAGTTTTCCCACTCGACGTCGATGATGCGCTCGGGGTGCTTCATGAGTTCCTCGGCGTTCGGGCAGTCTGCGCGGTGCACCGACACGCCGCGGCCGCGCGTCACGAAGCCCAAAATCTTGTCGCCCGGCACTGGGTTGCAGCAGCGCGACAGGCGCACGAGCACGTCGTCGACGCCCTTCACGACGATGCCGTTCGAGCTGTGCGCCTCACGGCGCTTCGGCGAGATGAGGCTCGTGATCATAGGCGGCATGACGCCGGGGGACGTCTCAGACTGGCCGAGCGCGCTCTCGCTCACGTCCTCGTTGCCGCCGTCGACGAGAAGCTTTAGCAGACGGTTGCCCACATGCTGCGGGCTTTCTTTGCCCGTGCCGATGTTGACGAGCATGTCATCAGGGCTTTTGTAGCCCATGTGCTCGGAAATCGTCTTGATGGCGCGCATCGAGTTGGCACTCGAGATGCCGATGCCGTGCTTCTTCATCTCGCGCGTCAGACGGTCACGGCCCTCCTGCAGGTCGTCCGAGCGGCTCGCCTTGCTGAAGAACCCGCGAATCTTGTTGCGCGCCGAGGGCGTCTTCACGATGTTCAGCCAGTCGCGCGAAGGCGTGGCGCTCTTCTGCGTGAGAATCTCCACGCGGTCACCCAGCTGCAGCTCGTAGGTCAGCGGCACGATGGCGCCGTTCACCTTCGCGCCCACGCAATGGTTGCCCACCTCGGTGTGGATGGCGTAAGCGAAATCGACCGGCGTGGAGCCCACCCGCAAGCTCATGACCTCGCCTTTCGGCGTGAACACGAACACCTCGGTCGGCGCTAGGTCAACCTTCAAGTCCTTCAGGAACTCGCGCGAATCCTGCGTCTCGTCCTGCCAGTCGACCATCTGACGCAGCCATGCCAGCTGCTGGTCGAGGGCGGCGTCGGCCTTCGCGCCCTTTTCCTTGTAACGCCAGTGCGCCGCCACGCCGTATTCGCTTTGGCGGTGCATCTCCTCGGTGCGAATCTGCACCTCAAGCGGCCTGCCAGCTGGGCCGATGACCGTGGTGTGCAGGCTTTGGTACATGTTGAACTTCGGCATGGCGATGTAATCTTTGAATCGCCCGGGCATCGGGTGCCACAGCGTGTGCACCGCGCCCAGCGCCGAGTAGCAATCCTTCACCGACTTCACGATGATGCGCACGGCGATGAGGTCGTAGATTTCGGAGAAGCCTTTGCCCTTGTTCGCCATCTTCTGGTAGATGGAGTACAAATGCTTCGGGCGGCCCATAATCTGGCAGACGATGCTGACCTTCTGCATCTCATCGTGCAGCGTGTCGATCACTTCGCCCAGGTACTGCTCGCGCTCGGCGCGCGACTCGGTGACCATGCGGCTGACCTGCTTGTACTTGTTGGGCTCGAGGTAGTAGAAGGAAAGGTCCTCAAGCTCCCACTTCACGGAGTTGATGCCCAAACGGTGCGCGATGGGGGCGTAGATCTCGAGCGTCTCGCGCGCTTTGAAGATGCGGCGATCTTCCTTCAGGGCGGCGAGCGTGCGCATGTTGTGCAGGCGGTCGGCCAGCTTGATCACGATGACGCGGATGTCTTTGCTCATGGCGACGAACATCTTGCGGATAGTGGCCGCCTGCTTGTCCGACAGGCTTTCCACCTCGATACGCGTGATCTTGGTGACACCATCGACGAGTGCCGCCACGTTCTCGTTGAACTCGCGCGCGACGTCCTCGTAGGTGACGGAGGTGTCTTCGATAGTGTCGTGCAGAAGCGCCGCGCATAGCGTTTCGGCGTCCATGCGCAGGTCAGCCAGGATAATGGCCACTTCGACGGGATGGATGATGTAGGGCTCGCCCGATTTGCGCGTCACGCCCTTGTGCGCTTCGTCGGCGAACTTGAAGGCGCGTTCGAGCATGTCCTTCTCGTCGTCGGTGAGGTAGCCGTCGGTTAAGCGCTGAAGCTCGAAGAAGCGTTCTTCAGGCGTTTCAGTGGTGTGGAATTCGCCCACTTCCGTCGGACGCGGCATGACCGAAAAGCTCTTCTCAGGCGTATGCGCGCGCCCGAGCATAACATCATCAACCGTCTGTTTTTCGGAAGACGACTTGAGCGACTCGCCGAGCATTATCTCGTCATCGTTATGGCGATCGGTGCCCATGTCGGTCCCCCTTTCCCTTAAAGTTAGAATCGTAGTACCTTTATTCTACTCGATTCACCCAAGGGAAAAGAGGTCTTGGAAACAACTGGTCGCACGCCACGCACCCCTACCGCAGATGCAGCGGCTTCATTTGCGGGGTGATGGGGCCGGAAACGCGCTGCTCGAGGCGCATTCGATCGCAATCGATCACCCATTCGAAAAATGCGTGGAAAATGTCGCGCTCGCCTAAGCCCTCGCGATAGCGCACGCTGTCGGTGAGTTCCACACGGGCTGCGCCTTCCTTCACGCGAACCATGCGCGCGCCTTCGCCCGACGCGTAAGCCACGTGCGTCTCGATAAGCCCCAACTCGCGGAAGACCGCGACGCCGCATGCCGCCGCCGAGGGCGTGATCTCACAACCTGCGCCGCTCACGATGCGCGCGAGTTCGGCGTCCGTCATCTCGAAGAACTCGCCCGGCGTCCTACGCTGCCAGGCGCGCAGCGCGCGGTATACCTCGGCGAGCACGTCGTGGTTCGGCGTCATTTCCTGCAGAATGCGATCGTTGTGCTTCACGTCCGAACGTCCGAACAGAAGATGGATGCGCGCGTCCTTGCCGTCGCGCCCCGCGCGGCCGCTCATCTGGTTGAACTCGATCTCGTTGTACGGTAGCTGGAAAAGCACGACGTTGCGGATGTCGGGGATGTCCACACCCTCGCCGAACGCCGACGTGGCCACGAGAACCGCGATGGCGCCCGTGCGGAAGAGATCCTCGACGCGTGTGCGCTCGGCGCGCGAGAGGCCTGCGTTGTAGAAGCCGATGAGAGGTGCCATCTGGGGCACGCGTTTGCGCAGGTTGCGCGCGAGCGCCACCGACTGCTCGCGCGAGGAAACGTAGATGACGCTCTTCTCACCCTGCGCGACGAGCGTCGCCAGATAGTCGCCGCGGTTGCGCAGGTTGCGTTGATCGATCACATGAAGGTTCGTGCGCATGGTGTCGTCCACCACGTGCCCCGCCACGGGAAGCACGCGGTCGATGTCGTTGGTGATCGCCTCGTCCGACGTCGCCGTGAGCGCGAGCACAACCGGGTTACCCAGCTTCTCGATCACACCCCCGAGCTGCGCGTATGCCGGGCGGTGCCCTGCACGCGAAAGCCCGATGTGGTGCGCCTCGTCCACCACGACGAAGCCGATGCGGCCCGCTTCCGCGAACTCGGGGGCGTGGCACACGAGAAACTCCGGCGTGGTGAGCACGATGTCGACCGAGCCGTCGGCAAGACCCGCAAACGTTTGGCGGCGCTCGTCAGGCGTGCTTTCGCCCGTGAGTGTGCAGGCGTTGATGCCGAAAGGCGCGAGCGCCTCGTTGATGTGGAAGGCCTGATCGGCGATGAGCGCGCGCAGCGGGTACACGAACAGACTCGCCGTATGGTGCGCGAGCGCCTCGCATGCCGCATGGACTTGGAAGGTGAGCGACTTGCCGCGCCCCGTCGCCATGACGGCGAGCACGGAGTTCCCCGCGCGCAGGCTCGAGAGCACCACGCGCTGCGACTTGTGCAGCTCGCGATCGCTGATGATCGCCCGCACGACGTCAGCTTCGAGCTCGTCGGGGTCGTTCTTCGCCTTTTCCTCCCAAAGCGCGCGGTTCTTCTCGCGCTGCGCCTCGTACGCCTCGATATCCTCGGGGCTCTCGCAGCAGTCCTCGCAAAGCTCCGCGTCGCTCGTGGCGTACAGGTCGGCCGCGAACGACAGGTTCTCCGGCTCTAGGCACGCCTCGAGCGCGGGGCAGGTGCGCGCGGGCGTGATGGATTGCAACATGGCCTTCACCGATTTTCGGCCGCGCCAGGTGTCGATTTCCACCTGGAATGCCGCGTTCACCACGCTGTCGGTGGCCATGAGCATGTCGATGTCGGTGCAATGGAACATGATGCCCGAAAGCGACGAGCGGCCATTGGTAAGCGTGCAGGAGAAGTGGTTCTTCTCGGCGCCGACGGCGCGGCAATGGGTGAGCAGCACGTCGCGCGCGAGGAAGCACGGCGTCGGGTTCTCCTGTCCGAAAGGAGCGACCTGCTTGAGCGCGCCCACCGTGTCGAGCGTGAGCTCGTCGAGGTCGACGCAGGCGTCGATCTCGATCAGCGGGTGGAAGTCGTCCTCGGGCAGCTTGTCGAGGTAGGCGCACAGCGCCTCGGCGAACGCGGGGATGTCCTTCGTCTTTAGGGTGACGCCCACGGCTGCCTCATGCCCGCCGAAGCGAACGAGCAGGTCGGACGCCGATTCAACCGCGGCGAACAAGTTCACGCGACCAACGCTTCTCCCCGACCCGCGCGCCTCGTCGCCGTCGATGGTCATAAGGATGCACGGCACGCCGTAGATGCCGACGAGCCGGCTCGCGACGATGCCCTTCACGCCCTCGTGCCAGCCCTCGCCCGCAACGACGAGCGCGCGCTGGCCGTGGTAGATTTCCGCGGCCTGGACCTTCGCGATTTCGGAGAGCTCCGCCTCGATGGCGCGGCGCTGGTCGTTTAGGCCCTCGAGCTCGCTCGCCAAGCGATACGCCTCGTCGAAGTCGTCGGACATAAGCAGATTGAGCGCTAAGTCGGCGTTGCCCATGCGCCCCGCCGCGTTGAGACGCGGAATGAGCGAGAAACTTAAATTTGTGCTGGTGAGCGGCTTGTCGGACGCGCCCGAGGTTTCGAGCAGCGCGGCGATGCACGGGCGCGGCGCCTTGTTCATCATCTTGATGCCCTCGATGACGAGCGGACGGTTCTCGCCGAGCATCGGCATGAGATCGGCCACCGTGCCGAGCGTCGCGAAATCGACGAAATCGCGCCAGAGATATGGTTTGCCGAAGCGTCCGCCGAGCGCCTGCACGAGCTTCAGCGCGACGCCCGCGCCGGCGAGCACGCAGCTCGGGCAGTCGGGGTCGATCTTGGGGTCCGCCACGGGAACGCCCTCGGGGACAAGCTCCGTCGGCTCGTGGTGGTCGGTGATCGCAACGTCGATCCCCGCCGCCTGCACGAGCTTGGCCTCGGCCTTGCAGGCGATGCCGCAGTCGACCGTCACGAGGAAATCGGGGGCATAGGTTTTCACGCGCTCGAGTGCGGAGGCAGTGATGCCGTAGCCTTCCTCGAAGCGCTTCGGGATGAACGGCACCGCGTCAACCCCGAGTTCGCGCAGGCCACGGGTAAGAATCGTCGTGGCGGAGATGCCGTCGAGGTCGAAGTCGCCGAACACGAGGATGCGGCGGCCCTTGCGGATGGCGTCCTCAAGCGCGCTGACGACGTCCCCTAGGCCGGGAATCGCGTAGGGGTCGAGCCAATCGTGCTTGAACGACGGGTACAGAAACGCTCGCGCCGCCTTCGGCGTATCGATGCCGCGGCCGACGAGCGTCGCCGCGACGAAACGCGGCAGGTCAAGCTCGCGCTGCAGAACCGACACCATACGGCCCGACGCGCGCCGGATGTTGAATTGGGCTGACATGGAAATCTACCTCGAAACATGCTTTGTTTTCTTTTTTTCGAGGGGTATTTTCCCACAACAACCGCACGGTGTCACAACACGCTGCAATCTTGCAAGGCAGACGGCCGACGCGCCGCCCGTTAAGGCGAAAGAATGCGCCCAAGCGAAGTAAAGGACGCGTAAAGTTTTTCCGATTGCTCGGGGCGCTACGCTAGGATGGGGTGGAAGCGAGCTTAACAGGAAACGGATAGCACTATGGCAAACTACGGCGTAATCGATTTGGGGTCGAACTCTGTGCGCCTCGTGATTTTCGACGTGCGGGACGGCACGGGCAAAAAGAAGCCAGTCACCAGCAAAGACTTCAGAAGCATCATCAACGACAAGGTGATGGCGGGGCTTTCCGCCTACGTGGAGGCGGGCGAGTTCACCCCCGAGGGAGTCGCGTGCGCCACAGGCGTGCTCGCCGGGCACCTGAAACGCGCGCGCTATTTCAACTGCGTGCGCACTGACATCTTCGCCACCGCCGTGCTGCGCAACTGCGCGAACTCTCGCGCCGCCATCCGCAAGATCGAAGCCGCCATCGGGGCGCCCGTGAACCCGCTTTCCGCGCGCGACGAGGCGCACCTGAGCTTCGTCGGCGCCTCGTGCGACCGCGTCATCGACGAGGGCACCGTCGTCGACCTCGGCGGCGGATCGTGCGAGCTCACCCGCGTCAAAGGCGGGCGCGACTTCGACGACGTGAGCATCGGGCAGGGCTCGCTTTCCTCCTACGCGAACTTCGTGGAATTCGTCATCCCGCAGGCGCGCGAGGTGGAGGCCATCGAGCACGCGTTTTTGGAACGCATCGTTGACGCATCAGTTGAACTGGAAAAATATCGCGCAGATACGCTTTTTGGCGTCGGGGGAAGCGCCCGCGCCGCCGCAAAGCTCTACGCCCAGCTGCACGGCGACCCCTGCCGCCCGAAGACGCTCACGCCCGCCCATTTCGACGCCCTGCTCGATCTGCTCGTGAACGACCCAGCCACGTTCTCGCACTATGCAGCACGCGCCGTGCCTGAACGCGTCCATACCGTCGGACCGGGCTGCGTTATCCTTTCAACCCTCATGCGCAAGCTCAGCGCCCGCAACCTGGAAATCTGCAAGCGCGGCGTGCGCGAAGGCTATCTCATCGAACGCATGCTGGACAATACGCCTTGCTCAAGGGTAAAGGCTCAGTAACGCTTTCTTCTTCCAAACCCGCAACGCGCTATCATGGAAGGTAGCGCGAAGAACGAGTCATCATGCACATCAAGGAGGCTCTGCATGTCTAACGGCAATCCCACCTCGTCGGACCAGGTCATTCCCGCAGCGGGCAATCCCGCGCCATACCTGCAGAACCGCGAGCTTTCCTGGCTCGCCTTCAACGAGCGCGTGCTCGAGCAGGGCGCCGACGAGTCGGTCCCCCTGCTGCAGCGTCTGAACTTCATCTCCATCTTCTGGAGCAACTTGCAGGAGTTCTTCATGGTGCGCGTCGGCAGCCTGACCGACTTGTCGCTCGTGAAGAAGCACATCGTCGACTCCAAGTCCAACATGACGCCCTCCGAGCAGCTTCGCGCCATCTACCTGCGCTGCCACGAACTCTACCCCGCCTACGAGCGCACCTTTGAGCAGGTTCGCTCGCTTCTGCGCGAGGTAGGCGTCACCCATGTCCGCCCCGATGAGCTCACCGCCGAGCAGCGCGCGTTTCTCGCCGAATATGCCGAGGTCAACGTGGCGCCATTCCTCTCTCCGCAGATCATCAACGCGCGCCACCCCTTCCCGCACCTCGAAAACGGAGCGCTCTACATCGTCGTGCGCCTCGACGAGGAGGCCGACAACGCGTCGGTCGCGAGCAAGGAGAGCGCCGACCGCAAGAAGAAGGGCAAGAAGGGGAAGAAAGGCAAGGGGAAGGCGGAAAAGGAAACCGCGAAGAGCGCCTCCCTCTCGCAAAACGTCGGCGCCGAGGGAACCATGCTCGGGCTCATCCCCCTGCCGCGACAGTGCGCACGCGTCGTGAAGCTGCCGGGCGAGGGCTTTTCGTTCATCCTGCTTGAGCATGTGGTGGAAATGGTCGCCGAACAGGTGTTTTCCATGTACACCGTGAAGCATACCAACGTCATCTGCGTCACACGCAACGCCGACATCGACGCGACGGAGTCCACCGACGAGAACGACGAGGACTACCGCGAGCACATGAAGCGCATCCTGAAGAAGCGCGCGCGCCTGGCGCCCGTGCGCCTGGAAAGCGAGCGCGAGCTCTCCGACACGCTCGAGCCGCTGCTGCTCGACCGCTTGAACCTGAAGAAGCATCAGGTGTTCACGACGTCGGTGCCGCTCGACTTGAGCTTCACCTGGGGTTTGTCGTCGCATCTCACCGAAAAGCAGCGCGCAGCGCTCACTTACCCCCCGTTCACGCCCCAATGGCCGGCATGCCTCGACCGCAAGCGCCCCATCATGGACCAGGTGACGGCAGGCGGCGACGTGCTGCTTTCCTACCCCTACGAGAGCATGGACCCGTTCGTGCAGCTTCTGCGCGAGGCATCGCGCGACCCGCGCGTCATCTCGATCAAGATCACGCTCTACCGTCTGGCCAGCCAGTCGCATCTCGCCGAGGCGCTGATCGACGCCGCCGAGAACGGCAAGGAGGTCACCGCGCTGTTCGAGCTGCGCGCGCGTTTCGACGAGAGCAACAACATCGAGTGGTCGCAGCGTTTTGAGCAGGCCGGATGCAACGTCATCTACGGCTTTCGCGACTACAAGGTGCACAGCAAGATCTGCTGCATCACCCGCCAGACCGACGACGGCATCCAACACATCACGCAGCTCGGCACGGGCAATTACAACGAGAAGACGGCGAAGCTCTACACCGACCTGTCGCTCATCACCACAAGCTCCTCGATCGGCCGCGATGCGATGGAGTTCTTCCGCAACATGGCGCTCGAGAACGTCTCGGACAACTACGACGTGCTGTGGGTTGCACCCCTGCAGGTGAAGCCGCTCATCCTGAAGAACATCGACCATCAGATCGAGCTGGCGCGCCGCGGCGAGCCGTGCGGGCTGTTCTTCAAGACGAACTCGGTCACCGACAAGGAGATCATCGACAAGATCGCCGAAGCATCGCAGGCGGGCGTGAAGACCGTCATGCTCGTTCGCGGGATATCGTGCCTGGTGCCGGGCGTGGAAGGCTATACGGAGAACGTGCGTGTCGTGTCCATCGTTGGGCGCATGCTCGAGCATAGCCGCATCTACGGATTCGGCCCGCGCGCGAACATGAAGGTTTACCTGGCAAGCGCCGACCTTATGACGCGCAACATGGACAAGCGCGTGGAAATCGCCTGGCCCGTGCTCGATGAGAAACTGCGCGACCGCATCCTGTCCTACATCGACGTCTCGCTTTCCGACACGGCGAAGCTGCGCGAGCTGCTTCCCAACCGCCGCTACACGCCGCTTGGGTTCTTCGCGCAGGTCAGCCCCGAGGGCAAGACGATCAGGTTCGACTCGCAGGCGCATTTCATGGAAGAGGCGCGCCTGAGACTGCGCGAGAGCACCGAGGTGGAAGTCGAGCGCGAGGTGGAGAAGCGCGAGGTGGTCGTGGCTGCTGAGCCCGCGAGCGCTGGAGCGACGGCGACGATTGCAAGCGTGGACGCCCCCGCGACGACGACGAGTGCGGGCGATCCCACGGCGACGGTGAATGCAACGAACATCTCCGCTCCCGACGACGCGGCTAGCGAAGCTGCTCTCGTAGATGCGACGAGCACCAGCGAGCCAGCGCTTGAGCCCGATGCCATCGAGCCCGCCGAGAAAGCGACGACCACGGCGATTTTGCCCCACATCGAGCAACCGCCGCACAAGCCAAGCCTGCTCGTGCGCGCACTTGCCGCAGCCATTCGCTTCTCTAACCGAAAGAAGTAACAAGGACAGTCGTCCCAAAGATGGAGCAGGTCACCCGCAGGAAGAGGTCAGCCAGGTTCCTTCGAAAAAGAGATGACTAGCCCCCGTCCGCGGGAACGAAAAGACAGGGTACGAAACCGAAACCGCCTCCCATCTCTCGTAAATCGAGAAATGGGAGGCGGTTCAAGGGTAATAGGAAGGCGTTTTGCACCATCCTCCTTCAGCCTTGTTGCATGTGAGCGCCGGAGGAGTTGCCGGGGAGCAAGCCGGTGAGTTGGTGGTCAATCGGAAGAGTTATGCGCTCCTGTTTTCGCCCCTTGCCCTCAAGGGAAAATCGCGACCAGGCCTTTCGCTGGCAAGGATGCCCCAACCGACCTCCAGGAACAAGAAAACGCCGATTTTCTGTGGCCGAAATGTCGCACAACTCTTTCAATTGACCACCAACTGCATGTTCTGCTCGTATTCAAGGGCCCAACGCTCGACGGGACGCCCCGCGAGCCTGCCAGACCACCGGCGTCCGGGCACCCACACGCCGGGTTAGCGGACACGGGCAACCCCAAGCGCCAGGCTCGCGAGCGACGGGCACGGGGCGCGTGGGCGAGCTCGCACCCCGAGGGCCGCCCCCCCCGCGCGCTACAGCATCGAGAGCAGGTCTTCGTCGGTTGGGTTGTCGAGGGCGTCAATCAGGTCGCGCACCTCAGTGAGCTGGCCTTCCACCTCGGAAAGCCGCGTCTGCAGACGCTCCTTCTCCGAGCGAGCGAACACGCCTAGGTTCGCAATCTGCTTGCGAAGGTCATCCTCTTCGGCAACGAGGCGCTTCCCATCGGCCATGAGCTCCTCACGATCCGCCTCGTGCTCCTGCTGAAACGCCGTCGAAAGCCGCGAGCGCTCGTTTTTCAGCACGACGCCCGCCGATGCCGCGACTTCCTGCGTGAACGCCTCGGGGAAGCGTTTCACGACACTCTCGGGAATCAGAGCCGCGTCCAGGTTCACGCACCCGCGAAACGCGCGCGGGCCGATTTCCTCGATACTCTCGGGAATCGAGATCTCGCGAAGTTTCTCGCAACCCGAAAAGGCCTCTTCCTCGATCGATTTTATCGTGTCGGGCAAATCGATTCGCGCAAGCTCAGTGCAATTCGCAAACGCTCGGCGGCCGATGGATTCCAAAGACCCCAACTGCACTTCGACAAGCGACGCACAGCGCTGAAACGCATAACGGCAAAGGGTTGCGACCCCTGGCGCGCTCACGCGCGAAAGCGAGGTCGCACCCTGAAACGCTGCATCATCGATACAGGTCAACGCATCGGAAAACGCGATCTCGCCCAGCGAGGTGCAATGTTGGAACGCGCGCTTGCCGACGGAGGTCACATCCCCCGGGAAATCCACTTCCGCAAGGTTTCGGCAGCCGTCGAATGCGGCATCTCCCACGCGCACGAGGTTTTCCGAAGCGCGAATGGAGCGCACCTCGTTCGTGAAGCGGAATGCCTTCTCGCCGATTGCCACCACCTCGTCGGGCAGCACGATGCCGACGCGCCCGTCCGGCTCGTCCGGGGTGAACTTCTCGATCAGCACCTCGTAGGCCATGCGTCCCCCTCACTTTGCGCACATCGCGTAAATAGAGAACCGTCGCCCCCGCTACCAGGGACGACGGAAAAAGCAACTAGATTTCCGCCTCGACGACGGCGGCGATCGCCTCGGCGTGGGCCTTGGCCGCAGCAGCATCTTCCGCCTCGACCATCACACGCACCACCGGCTCCGTACCGCTCGGGCGCAAAAGCACGCGACCCGTGTCGCCGAGCACCGCTTCGGCCTTGGCGACGGCGTTCGCAATCGCCTCATTGCCCTCGACCGCATGCTTGTCGCGCACGCGCACGTTGATGAGCGTCTGCGGGTACTTCTTCATGATGGAAACCACGTCGGCCACCGGCATATCCGCGCGCTTCACCGCCGCGAGGAACTGGCAGGCTGTCATAAGGCCGTCACCCGTGGAGTTATGCTCAAGCAGAATCATGTGTCCCGATTGCTCGCCGCCGATGGCGTAGCCCTTCGCGCGCATCTCCTCGAGCACGTAGCGATCGCCCACCTTCGTCTGGACGACGGTGATGCCGTTGTTGCGCATCGCGTGGACGAACCCGAGGTTGCACATGACGGTGGAAACCACGGTGTCCTCGGGCAGGCACCCGCGGCGTTTCATGTCGAGCGCGCACACGGCCTCGACCATGTCGCCGTCGATCTCGGTGCCGTCGGGCGTCATGAGCATCACGCGGTCGGCATCGCCGTCGTGCGCCACGCCGACGTCCGCACCACTTTCGCGCATAAGCTGGGCAAGCGGCTCAAGATGGGTGGAACCGCAGTTCACGTTGATGTCGGTGCCGTCGAAATCCTCGTTGATCGCGATGACATCCGCGCCCAGGCGGCGAAAGGCCTCAGCACTCGTGAGCGACGAGGCGCCGTGCCCCGTGTCGAGCGCGATGCGCATACCCGCAAAGTCGACGCCCTGCGCGCGAACGCTCTGCACCGCATGCTCGATGTAAATCTCGCAGGCCTCATCGACGGGAAGGGCAACGCCCACCTCGTCGCCGGGAAGCATCGCGGCGGCGTCCTCTCCGTCCGCGCCCTCCTCGGCTCGAGCCGCAGCGCCCTCGAGACCACCCTGTTTGATGAACTCCTCGATCTTATCTTCCACCTCATCGGGAAGCTTGAATCCCTCTGCATCGAAGAGCTTGATGCCGTTGTACTCCGGCGGGTTGTGCGAAGCGGAGATCACCGCGCCGCCGTCGGCATGCAGCTCGCGGACGAGCAGCGCCACGGCCGGCGTCGGGATGATGCCCACCGCAAGCTCGGTGCCGCCCGCGCTCATGATGCCCGCGGCGAGCGCGGATTCAAGCATATCGCCCGACAGGCGAGTGTCTTTGCCGACCACGATGTTCTTGCCGAGGAACTTCACCGCAGCCTGTCCCAATCGATAGGCGAGTTCGCAGGTAAGCTCAGTGTTCGCGACCCCGCGGACACCGTCGGTGCCAAATAGACGTGCCATAGACTATTTTCCCCTTTTAACGTGGCCTTCTTTGAGGCGAACCGCCCCCGAAGGTCGCTCTTCGTCGGTCATACGCTCGTTGAGCTCGGCAGCGAACTCGTCAAGGTCGATGCCGTAGCGCTCGAGCACAACGAGAAGATGATACACCACGTCGGCCGCCTCATAGCGAAGGTGGTCGGTGCATGCATCAACGCGCTCGCCCGCAGCAGCGACCAGTGATTCATGGCCGCGCGCATGGTGCTCCATAGCCCGCAGCATCACGAGCTCGGACTCGACGTCCTTGGCGGCGAGACCCACTTCCCCAGCCTCTTCCATCACCTTCTTGAGCGGCTTGTCGGCCGGCCCATAGAGAAGCTGGTGAGTATAGCTTTCTTCGCCCGCCTCGCGACGCGCGCGAATCGTCGCAGCGAGCGCTTCAATCGTGGCTGCGATCTGCGAAGACGGCGGCAGCTCGCCTTCGGGGACATACGTTTTCTCAGACATATGCGCCTTTCCTTGACCTGGCGCCTCATTCGGATTGCGAGGGGGGCAATCCCCCTATTCGTGAGGCACCCTTGTCCTGCACGGGAAATGACGAGAGGCCCCGAGGCACCCAGGATCGCCCGTGCGCACGCTTGCGTACTTGAAAGGTACGCGCCGCGATGCGCAGGGGCAAAGCTGAGCGCCTCAGGGCCTCACAGCGTCAAGTGGACCCGCCGCCCGTGGGGGCGGCGGAGCGATTATTCCTCGTCCTCGTCCTCGTCGGAATTTTCCTCGTCATCGGCGTGCTTCAAGCTGAAGCCGAAGTTGCCGACCGACCCAAGCAGCTCGTCGAGCTCCTCGAGATTGCGATGGTAGCTGCGCGGGGGCAGCGCCTCTCCGAGCATGTCCTCGCCTTCCGTGTTGAACGTCGCCGGCTCGTCGCCGCCGATGAGGATGTTGTCATCGGGGCTGAACACCATGTCGAGCAGCTGGCTCATGTCGTCGGAAGACGCCGACAGGTCGTCCTCGATGACGTAGAGCAGGTTGTGCTCCTTCAGGCCTTCCTTGAGCTCTTCGATCGCCTTCACGCCGATGCCCTCGATGCGAAGGAGGTCTTCTTCGGTATGGCCCACCAGATCGGCCACGGTCTCGATGCCCGCCTCGCTGAACTTGTTGGCCCAACGCTGGGAAACTCCCAGGTCATCGTAGATGTAGAGGCGCGCCTCCTCGTCGGTAAGCTGCGGCCCGCGATGCCCGAGCGAAAGACCCGAGTAGTAGTTGCCATAGCTCGATCCCATGGAGTTCAGGTATCCGTCGCCGTCGAGCGACCAATCCTGCGGCTGGGGCAGAAGCTCCTCCACCTCGCGCAGCGCGTCGGGCGCGGTGTCGGGCAGAGCATCGCCCACGACCTTGCTCGTCGGGCGACCCTTGTAGGTGAGCCCCACCTCGCGGTAGCGCTTGAGGCCGGTACCGGCGGGAATCGGCTTGCCGATGATGACGTTCTCCTTGAGGCCTGCCAAGTGATCGATCTTGCCCTCGATGGCCGCGTCGGTGAGAACCTTAGTGGTCTCTTGGAACGAAGCGGCCGACAGGAACGAGTCGGTGGCAAGCGATGCCTTGGTGATGCCCAAAAGCAGCGGCTGACCGACCGGCGGGTTCTTGCCCTCGGCGATAAGCGCATTCGCCTCGTTCTCGAACTCGTAGCGGTTGACCTGGCGGCCCGGGAGGAACTCGGAATCGCCGGCGTCAAGCACGGCCACCTTGCGCAGCATCTGGCGCGCGATGACCTCGATGTGCTTGTCGTTGATGTCTACACCCTGGGACACGTACACGCCCTGGACCTGGCCAACGATGTAGCGAAGCGTCGTGTTCGGGTCGGTCAGGCGCAGCAGGTCGTGCGGATTCACCGAACCCTTGGTGAGCTGCTGGCCAACCTTGACCTCACCGCCGTCGACCACGCCCGGATAGAGCGTCGCGCGCGCGGAAACAACGTACTCGCGGAAGTTGCCTTCCTGATCGTGGATCGTGAGCGTCTTGGACGTCTTGTCGGCAGCGACCTGCAGCGTGCCGGAAATCTCGGCGAGCACGGCCTGGCCCTTCGGCTTGCGTGCCTCGAAAAGTTCCTGAACACGCGGAAGACCCTGCGTGATGTCGTCGCCTGCGACGCCACCGGCGTGGAAGGTGCGCATCGTAAGCTGCGTACCCGGCTCGCCGATAGACTGAGCTGCGATGATGCCGACCGCCGTGCCGATGTTGACCGGGCGCGCCGTGGCGAGGTCCCAGCCGTAGCACTTCTGGCAGACGCCGTGCTCGGCGTGGCAGGTCATGACCGTGCGGATAACGACTTCCTCAATGCCCGCCGCGTCCATTTCTGCGAGCTGGTCCATCGAGGTGATGTAGTTGTCGCCCTCGAGCACGACCGCGCCGTCGGAGCCCACAGCGGACTCGAGCAGGCAGCGGCCGATGAGGTTCTCATCGAGCTCGCCCTTCTCGTTGTGCAGCGGGTAGGGCACGCCCTCGGTGGTGCCGCAGTCGATTTCGCGGACGATGACGTCCTGCGCGACGTCGACGAGACGGCGCGTGAGGTAGCCGGAGTCGGCGGTACGGAGCGCCGTGTCGGCCATACCCTTTCGGGTGCCGTGCGTGGAGATGAAGTACTCCAACACCGACAGGCCTTCACGGAAGTTCGACTTAACCGGAATGTCAATCGTCTGGCCCTTCGTGTCGGCCATGAGGCCGCGCATGCCAGCGAGCTGGCGAATCTGCTTGATGTTACCGCGAGCACCGGAGTCGGCCATCATGTAGATGGGGTTGTAGTGATCGAAGTTGGCAGACATCGCGTCGCCGACCTTCTCGTTCGCATCGGTCCAGATGTCGACAACCTGCTTGTGGCGCTCTTCGGGGCTCATGAGACCCATCTCGTAATCTTCGTCGATGGCCTCGACCTTACCCTCGGCCTCGCTCAGGATTTCCTGCTTGTTCGGCGGCACCGTCGCGTCGTAGACGGAAACGGTGATGCCGGCGAGCGTGGCGTAATGGAAGCCCGTCGCCTTCAGGCCGTCGAGGATCGGCGGCACGTCGGCGAGCTCGTAGCGGTTGCACACGTCCTCGACAAGGCGGCCGATTTCCTTCTTGTTCATCTGGTAGTTCATGAACGGGTAATCGTCCGGGAACACGTCGTTGAAGATGATGCGACCGATAGTCGTCTGAAGACGCGTGCCGGCCTTGTGCTCCTCGTAGGTGTGGAACGCGGTGGCAACCTGGGTGTCCTTCGAGAGGCGAACCCAAATCTTGGCCTGCAGGTCGACATCGGCATGAGCGTCGTGCGCGTTCACGGCGTCCGCGAAGTTCACGAACGTGCGGCCCTCGCCCGGGAAGTTGTCACGAGCGGCGGTCAGGTAGTACACGCCGATAATCATGTCCTGCGTCGGCACGGTCAGAGGACGGCCGTGAGCAGGTGATTTGATGTTGTTGGCGGAAAGCATGAGCACGCGAGCCTCAGCCTGGGCCTCAGCGCCCAAAGGAACGTGCACAGCCATCTGGTCGCCGTCGAAGTCGGCGTTGAACGCCGTGCAGACGAGCGGATGGAGCTTGATGGCCTTGCCCTCGACGAGCACCGGCTCGAACGCCTGGATGCCCAGACGGTGAAGCGTAGGTGCGCGGTTCAAGAGCACGGGATGCTCGACGATGACTTCCTCGAGCACGTCCCACACGTAGCTCGCGCCGCGGTCGACCGCGCGCTTAGCAGCCTTGATGTTGGCGGCGTATTCGAGCTCGACCAGGCGCTTCATGACGAAGGGCTTGAACAGCTCGAGCGCCATCTGCTGCGGCAGGCCGCACTGGTGCAGCTTCAGCGACGGGCCGACGACGATAACCGAACGGCCGGAGTAGTCGACGCGCTTGCCGAGCAGGTTCTGACGGAAGCGGCCCTGCTTGCCCTTGAGCATGTCGGAGAGCGACTTGAGCGGACGGTTGCCCGGGCCCGTGACGGGGCGGCCGCGGCGGCCGTTGTCGAAGAGGCTGTCGACGGCCTCCTGGAGCATGCGCTTCTCGTTGTTCACGATGATCTCGGGCGCGCCGAGGTCGAGCAGGCGCTTCAAGCGGTTGTTGCGGTTGATCACGCGACGGTACAGGTCGTTAAGGTCCGACGTCGCGAAGCGACCGCCGTCGAGCTGCACCATCGGGCGCAGATCGGGCGGGATGACCGGGATGACGTCCAAGATCATGTCGGAGGGCTTGTTGGTGGACTTCAGGAACGCGTCGACCACCTTCAAGCGCTTGATGGCCTTCGCGCGCTTCTGGCCCTTGCCGTTGGCGATGGTGTCGCGCAGCTCTTCGGCGGCCTTATCGAGGTCCATCGCGTCGAGCAGGTCACGTACCGCCTCGGCGCCCATGCCGCCGGTGAAGTAGCTCTTGTAATTCATGCGCATCTCGCGGTAGAGCGCCTCGTCGGGAACGAGCTGCTTGGGCTCGATCTTCATGAACGCCTCGAAGGCGTCCTGTCGAAGCTGCTTGCGCTCGATAAACTCCTCGTGGATGTCGGCGATCTCGGCCTCGACCTCTTCGGGGGTCATGCGCTCGTCCTCGTCGACCTCGTCGACGAAGTCGTCGTCCTCCGGCACGTAGTCGGTGCCCAGACGGCGCGTCGCCTCGATGAGGCGGTCGCGCTCGGCATCGAGCTCGTCAAGGTCGCTCGCGAGCTCGTCGCGCAGAAGGTCGGCGTCCTCGTCGCGGCCTTCCTTGTCGATCGAAGTGATGATGGAGCTGGCGAAGTACAGCACCTTCTCCAGTTCCTTCGGCGGGATGTCGAGCAGGTAGCCAAGGCGGCTCGGGCTACCCTTGAAGTACCAAATATGGGACACAGGAGCAGCGAGCTCGATGTGGCCCATGCGCTCGCGGCGAACCTTGCTGCGCGTCACCTCGACGCCGCAGCGCTCGCAGACGATGCCCTTGAAGCGAACGCGCTTGTACTTGCCGCAGGCGCACTCCCAATCCTTGGTAGGACCGAAGATCTTCTCGCAGTACAGGCCGTCCTTTTCAGGCTTGAGCGTGCGGTAGTTGATGGTCTCGGGCTTCTTGACCTCGCCGTGCGACCAGCTGCGGATATCGTCGGCGCTCGCGAGGGAGATGCGAAGCGCGTCGAAGTTGTTCACGTCGAATTCTGCCGTCATCTCTTACTCCTCTCCACCGATAAGGTCGTTGGTCGTATCGTCATTTGATGAATCGCCCATCAATTCTCCCAGTTCAGCTGCGATGTCATCGAGAGCCTTGTCGGACTCTTCCTCGGTAAGCTTCGCGTCCGCGGCAATCGCGTCGAACAGCGCCTGATCCGAGTCGTCGTCCCTCTTCTCAACGACGCCTTCGTCCTCGCTGATCGGCTGCATGTCGTGGCCCTCGAGCTCGATGTTCAAGCACAGCGACTTCATTTCCTTCACGAGAACCTTGAAGCTCTCCGGCACCTCCGCGGGCGGGATGTTCTCGCCCTTGACGATGGCCTCGTAAGACTTCACGCGGCCGGCGGTGTCGTCGGACTTCACGGTCAAAATCTCCTGCAGCACGTTGGAAGCGCCGTACGCGTAGAGCGCCCACACTTCCATCTCGCCGAAGCGCTGGCCGCCGAATTGGGCCTTGCCGCCGAGAGGCTGCTGGGTGATCAGGCTGTAGGGGCCGGTCGAGCGGGCGTGGATCTTGTCGTCGACCATGTGGCCCAACTTCAGGATGTAGGTCTGGCCGACGGTGATCGGCTCGCGGAACTTCTCGCCCGTGCGGCCGTCGTAGAGCCAAGTCTTGCCGGTACGGGACAGCTGCGGCACGAACTCGTCGCGCGCGAGGTCGCCGTACTTGGCGTGGTTGATGTTGATGAGGTTCCTGTTCGCATGCTCGATGGCGTCGGAGATTTCCTCCTCGGTGGCGCCGTCGAAGACCGGCGTCGCCACGTACTGCGGGCCGGCCACCGGCTTGTCGGTGTCCTCGTCGGACCAACCCCATTTGGCGGCCCAGCCGAGGTGGTTCTCAAGCAGCTGGCCGACGTTCATACGGGAAGGAACGCCGAGCGGGTTGAGCATGACGTCGATCGGGGTGCCGTCGGCGAGGTAGGGCATGTCCTCCACCGGAAGCACGCGGGAGATGACGCCCTTGTTGCCGTGGCGGCCGGAAAGCTTGTCGCCCTGCTGGACCTTGCGCTTCTGGGCCACGAAGATGCGGATGAGCTCGTTCACGCCGGGGGCCAGCTCGTCGCCGGCGGCGCGGCTGAAGCGATGGATGCCGATCACACGGCCGCCGGAGCCGTGGGGCACCTTAAGCGACGTGTCGCGGACCTCGCGAGCCTTCTCGCCGAAGATGGCGCGCAGAAGGCGCTCTTCAGCGGTGAGCTCGGTTTCGCCCTTCGGGGTGACCTTGCCCACGAGCACGTCGCCCGGGAACACCTCGGCGCCCACGCGGATGATGCCGTCGGCATCGAGGTCGGCCGTCATGTCCTCGGACATATTCGGAATCTCGCGGGTGATTTCCTCGGGGCCGAGCTTGGTGTCGCGCGCGTCGACCTCGTACTCGGAGATGTGGATGGACGTGAGCAGGTCTTCGGCAACCACGCGCTCGGACACGATGATGGCGTCCTCGTAGTTGTAGCCTTCCCACGGCATGTAGGCGACCATGAGGTTCTGGCCAAGCGCCAGCTCGCCGCCGTCGCAGGACGGGCCGTCGGCGAGCACGTCACCGGCATGGACCTCGTCGCCCTTGCGGACGATCGGGCGATGGTTGATGCAACCGGACTGGTTGGAGCGCTGGAACTTGGGGACCAGGTACTCGTCGTACTCGCCGTCGTTGTTGAGCACGATGATGGTCTGACCGTCGACGTAGTCGACGACGCCCGGGTTCTGGGCGACCAAGATCTCGCCGGAGTCGACCGCGATGCGGTGCTCCATGCCCGTGCCGACGAGCGGGGCGTGCGGCTTGAGCAGCGGCACAGCCTGACGCTGCATGTTCGAGCCCATGAGGGCGCGGTTCGCGTCGTCGTGCTCCAAGAACGGGATGAGCGACGTTGCGACCGACGTCATCTGACGCGGGGAAACGTCCATGTAGGTGACCTGCTCGGGCAGCACTTCCTCAGGCTCGCCGAACACGCCGGCAGCGTCCTTGGTGCGGCAGAGCACGCGCGTCGCCTTGTGGAACACGCCGTCTTTGTCGGTGGTGCCGAACTCGCGGGTCTCGAGGTTGAACTTCTCGTTCGCCTGGGCGATCGTGTAGTTCTCCTCCTCGTCGGCCGTGAGGTAGTCGATGTCGTCGGTCACCTTGCCGTCGACCACGCGGCGGTACGGCGTCTCGATGAAGCCGTAGGGGTTGATGCGGCCGAAGGTCGCAAGCGAGCCGATCAGGCCGATGTTCGGGCCTTCAGGCGTCTCGATCGGGCACATGCGGCCGTAGTGGGAATTGTGGACGTCGCGAACTTCGAAGCCTGCGCGCTCGCGGGACAGGCCACCCGGGCCGAGTGCGGACAGGCGGCGCTTGTGCGTGATGCCTGCGGCGAGGTTCGCCTGGTCCATGAACTGCGAGAGCTGGGAGCTTCCGAAGAACTCCTTGATGGCAGCCACGATCGGGCGGATGTTCACGAGCGACTGCGGCGTGATTTCGTCAGGCTCCTGCATGCTCATGCGCTCGCGCACGACACGCTCCATGCGGGAGAGGCCGATGCGGAACTGGTTTTGGATGAGCTCGCCGACCGTGCGGATGCGGCGGTTGCCGAAGTGGTCGATGTCATCGACCTTCACCCCGTCCTCGCCCGCATGCAGCGCGATGATGTACCTCATCGCCGCCGTGATGTCCTCGTCGGTCAAAGTCGACGCGTCGTTGTCAGCGTCGAAGCCGAGCTTCTTGTTGATCTTGTAGCGGCCGACTTTCGCCAGGTCGTAGCGCTGCGGGTTGAAGAACAGTCCCTCGAGCAGCGTACGCGCGGAGTCGATCGTGGGCGGCTCGCCCGGACGGAAGCGCTTGTACAGCTCGATGAGCGACTCTTCCTTGGTGGTCGCAGGGTCGCGATCAAGGGTGCGCAGCACCATGTCGTCGGAACCCAGAAGCTCGACGATTTCCTCACGCGTCTCGGCCAGGCCAAGGGCACGCACGAGCAGCGTGGCCGGCTGCTTGCGCTTGCGGTCGATACGCACGGAGAGGATGTCGCGCTTGTCGGTTTCGAACTCGAGCCACGCGCCGCGGGAAGGGATGATCTTCGCGTTGTAGATGGTCTTGTCCGACGTCTTATCGCGCTCGGACGAGAAGTACACGCCCGGGGAACGGACGAGCTGGGAGACGACAACGCGCTCGGTACCGTTGATGATGAAGGTACCGCGGTTCGTCATGAGCGGGAAGTCGCCCATGAACACGTTCTGCTCCTTGATTTCGCCCGTTTCGCGGTTGATGAAGCGGATTTCCACGAACAGGGGCGCCTGATACGAGACGTCCTTCTCCTTGCATTCATCGACGGTGTATTTCGGCTCGCCGAATTCATGCTTGCCGAACTCCACGCACATGTCTTTCGTGGAGTTCTCAATCGGAGCGATGTCCTGGAAGGCTTGCTGGAGGCCTTCTTCCTTGAACCATTCGAAACTTTCCGTCTGGATTGCGATAAGATTGGGGACGTCCATTACGTCCGGAATCTTCGCGAAGCTTCGACGATTCCTATAAAGGCTGGTGGGAGCGCTAGTTTTTCCTTTGGCCACGAGGCTTTTCCTCCTTCACGCACGCACTCATTTCCCAAAAAAGTTGCAATCGAAAAGGATATTATGGGGACAAGCCGTCGTCAAGAAAAATTTTTACGAGCTGTGGAAGTTTTTTGTTCTTTCGGCCTTTAAGCTGGGGGAACAGGGGTAAAAAAATTGCTTTCGAGGGGCTTGCGCGACCCGCGCGGCCGAGCGAGGCCCGACGCTCGGGCGACCCGCGCGGCCGAGCGCTTGGGCGCTCTTCGCGCCGCCCGCGAGCATATCGGATTATTCGCGAATCGTATGGTATCTGTATAAGGTTTGGCTTGCCCGCCGCCATCGCGCGCGCGAGCCTGTATCATCGCTTCTTAATTATGGATAGAAGACAAGACACACCCCACACCCCACAAGTTACCACCAACAGCAACGCGCCCCGCAAGACGGGCCCGGGGATGCGCGGTGTCGCGCCCCGCATCCTCGCATACGTCATAGCCTTCGCCGTGCCGTGCGCGGTGATTCTGTTCGCATACTGGCGATGCGGCATCTACCCGTTCGGCGACACCTCGGTCATGATGTACGACATGCCCGTGCAGTACGCGCAGTTCTTCGGGTGGCTCTCCAACGTGCTCAACGGCGACGGCTCGCTTCTGTATTCCGCCGACGCGGGCATGGGAACGAGCACGTTCGCCATGTTCACCTACTACCTGTCGAGTCCTATAAACCTGCTCGTCGCCTTCTGCGACCCGGCCGATGTGCCGTATTTCTTCAGCTTCCTGTTCGCGGTGAAGATCCCGCTTGCCGCCGTGACCTGCCTCGTATTTCTGCGCAGCCGCTTCGCCGCGGCGGGCGCGCAGGGTTCCCGCACCACGCAGGCGCTCGCCGTCGTGTGCGCGATCGCGTATTCGCTCACATCGTACGTCACCGGATACGCGAGCAACATCATGTGGATCGACGGCGTCATCATGGCGCCGCTCGCCTGTCTGGGCGTTTGGCGCCTCGTGCGCGGGCGCGGGTGCGCGCTTCTGTTCGCGTCGTGCGCATGCGCCATCCTCTTCAACTGGTACACGGGCTACATGGTGTGCTTTTTCACCATCTTCTACTTCTTCTACGAATACGCCCGCCTGCGCATCGAATCGCGCGAGGCGGAGGGCTCGGACAAGCGGGAAAAACGAGAGAAGCACCCGTTGCTTCGCGCCGGCGTGCGCTATGCGGCGACGATGCTGCTTTCGGTGTGTGCCTCCGCGGTGATCCTCTTCCCCACGCTGATCGCGCTTTTGGGCGGCAAGGGGTCGGGCGCCGGGCTGGCGTCGCTTGCGGGGACCATCTTCTCGCTCAACCCCTTCGACTACGCGAACTTCTTCGCCATCGGCACGCGGCCAGGCATCATCGTCGCGAACGCGACGCCCGCGATCGTGATTTCGGCCCTCGTGCTCGTCGGCATGGCCGTGTTCTTCGTCGACGCGCGCCGCTCGCGTGCCCTTCGCGCAGCAAGCGCCCTCATCGTCGGCATTCCCGCCGCATCGCTCGTCGTCGTGCAGCTGAACACTGTCTGGCTCGGGTTCGTTCCCGAGTCGTCCTACACGGGGCGCATGGCGTTTCTGCTCCTGCTCATGATGGCGACGATCGCCTTCGAAGGAATCGCGTTTTGCCTGGAAAACAAGGGCGACGTGCTCGTCGTCGCCGGCAACCCCAAGAGTCGCCCCATCCGCCACAGCTCACTGCGCGCCGTCGTGAAGGGTGGGGTTGCGGCGTTCCTCATCTTCGGATGCGCCACCTTCAACGTGTGGTATCGCACGCTCTCGCTTCGCCCAAGCGCGCCGAACGCCGTGCTCGAGCTCGTGCTGATCGCGGGCTTCACCATCTTCCTCGCGCTCATGGCGGGTTCGGCGTCCGCCCCCGTCGGGAAGTACGCACGCCGCAAACATGCGGGCGGCAACGCAGGGGCGTCCCGCGCGGCAGGCACCCTCTCGCGCGCGGGGATTTTGTGCCTGATTGCGCTGTTCGCCTTCGAGCAGTGCTATGGCACGGCGGCCCAATTCGGCGTGTGCAACATAAGCGCGAGCGAATACTCGAACCGCATCGCCGAGCTCGAGAAATACTACGAGGACTACCCCACCGACAACGGCTTCGCGCGCACGGGCCAGACCTGCGTGTACTACGGGTCGTCGAAGTACAACGGACCCGACTGCACGGGGCTTGTGCTCAGCGGGTCGGGCTCGTTCGACTTGTACTCGTCCACCCAGGAAAACAGCGTGCAGAACCTGCTCATGCGCCTCGGCTACTCGAAGAAGACACCGTTCGGAACCGCGTACCAGTCTCCCAACACGGCCGCCGACGCGCTCCTTTCAGTGACCAATGTCATCGCCGAGGAGCAGCCACCCGAAACCGAGCTCGTCACCGACCATGTCCATGAGCTCTACGGGTCGTATCGCGACTGGAAGACGACCTCGTCGATGCCACTCGGCTACGGCATTGCGGCCACGGCCGAGGGGACGGAGCTGGCCGATAAGGCCGACTACTCGGGTGCTGCGACCGATGCGACCGACAACGAGCCCATCGACGCATGGAGCGCCAACCCCTTCAACAACCAGATAGCCATGTACGCGTCCGCCACGGGCGCCGATGCGAGCGACCTCTACCATAAGGCGACCGTCGTCGACGCGAGGACAGGCGGCGCAGACCAGCGTGACTTCACCGTCACCACCACGAGCGAAGGGCCGCTTTTCCTCTACTTCCCAAGCATCTACTTACTCGACATCGAGGAGGCAGGCATCTCCTGCTATGCCCAGGTCAACGGCACAACCGTCGAGCACGTGGGCGGGCGCGGATCATGCAACGTGGTGTACGCGGGCACGTTCGACGCGGGCGAGACCGTCACGGTGTCGATTGCCCCGACCGTCAAGGGCCAGACAACCGTGGACAAGCACGGGCGCGTCGTCGGCACGAAAGAGGCCCTCTTCGACGCACCGATCGAGGCGGCCATCAAGGCGGAAACGCTCGATGTCGATGAGATGAAGGCGCTGCTCGGAAAGCTCGATTCCGCCGGTTTCTCGCTGAAGTCGTTCTCGAACGGCCAGGTGAGCGCCACCTTCGACGCCCAGCGCGACGAAACACTCCTCATATCCATCCCCTACGAGAAGGGTTGGAGCGCCACCGTGAACGGACGCGAGGTTCCCGTCCACGAGCTTTACGGCGGGCTTTTGGGCATCGACGTCACCGCCGGCGAGAACGCCATCGAGCTTCACTACATGACGCCCGGCCTCATACCGAGCGCGATTATCAGCATCCTCGGCATCGCCGCGTTCTGCGCATGGCGGGCCATCGCAAACCATCGCCATCGCACGCGCGCGACCAGCGGAAAGAGAGCAGCACAATGAGTCACCCGTACAGCCTGAGCTTCGTCGTCCCCTGTTACAACGAGGTGGACAACGTCCGCCTGTTCGAGCGCCGTGCCTTTTCGTGCTTCGACGCGGAAGGCATCTCGCTTGAGATCGTGTTCGTGAACGACGGCAGCCAGGACGGCACCTTCGAACTTTTGCGCGAGGTTGTGGCCGAAACCGATTCCGCCCACCCCGTGCAGGCCGTGCAGTTCTCCCGCAACTTCGGCAAGGAGGCGGCGCTCTACGCCGGCATGGAAGCGGCGCGCGGCGAGTGCATCTGCCTCATCGACGCCGATTTGCAGCAAACTCCCGAGGACGCGCTGCGCATGTACAAGCTGCTCATGGAAAAGCCCGAATACGACATCGTCGCGGCGTGTCAGGTCGAGCGCAAAGAGAGCATCGTGCTGAAGCTGTTCAAGCGCGCGTTCTACAAGACGTTCAACGGCGTGTGCACCGATATCGACATCCCCGCAAACGTGAGCGACTTCCGCGTGTTTCGCCATACGGTGGCAGACGCTCTGCTCTCGATGCCCGAGGGGCAGCGCTTCAGCAAGGGCCTGTTCGCGTGGGTCGGCTTCAAGACGCTCGAGGTTCCCTACGAGCCGGACGCGCGCGCGAACGGCGAGAGCAAGTGGTCGGTAAGGTCGCTGTTCCATTATGCGGCGAACGGCATTTTCGGCTTTACAACCTGGCCTTTGAAGGTCGCCATCTGGATCGGGCTCGCCGCCTCGCTCGGCGGGTTCGCCTATCTTCTGTGGATTATCTTCACCTATGCGCTGTGCGGCACCGACGTGCCGGGCTTCCCGACGCTCGCGTGCCTGATTCTGCTGTTCGGGGGCCTGCAGCTTACCGTGCTCGGCGTGATCGGCGAGTACCTGGCGCGCAGCTACGTCGAAGGCAAGCACCGCCCGCTCTACATCGCGAAAGAGCACCTCACAAACGAGGAGCGCAAAGAGGGCAAAAAGTAGGGCAAGTGCTGCCGGCAAACAACGATTTGCCGGGTTACCGGCAGCCGGCATTGCGGGTTCGTCGCCGCACTCCCCATGTGCGTAGGTTTTTTCGCCTGCAACCTTAACACGAACTCAACGGGACAAGAAAACCCCAGATCACAGAATCAGGCGATAACGATGTATCTACCCGAGTCGCAAAAACCTACGCACATGAGCGATTTTTTTCACGCGGCGGGCTCACAGGACGCATCCACGGGAGGCATATTGGGCATTCGACCGTCCCGCACCCTCGCGAGGCACATCCACGCAGGTGTTTCTTTCTCGAAATCGGCTCGTCGTGGACAAAAAACGGCGATATGTGATGAGTTTCTCGAAGCTAACTCTTCTCCCAAAAATCCGACCTGGGAAAACGCCGACAAGGAAATGGGCAGATGGTCGTTTTCGAGCACCCGGACTCACATATCGACGATTTTTGTCCACGGAGCCCCATTTTTCGAGAAGAAGGCTAACGGACGGATTGCGATTGCCCCACGCGCCATCAAGAAAGCCCTCCGAAGCCTTAAAGCTTGCCGTCGCGCATCGCTTTCAGCCTGGCGAGGGTGTCAGCCGGGATGCGATCGCCGAGCGTGCGCTTCTCGGCTACCTTCGGCGTCTCGTCGAGTCGCGCCTGATCGTAGTACTCCCCCACCTCATAACTAAAGCCGTTCGCGCTCATGCGATCGACGCCGCCTCCGAAGACGGTGTCCTGGATAGTGGCGTCGCTTGTGACCACGAGCGTTTCGACCATGCGCTCGCGGGCGTCGTGCGCGAGCTTCTCGATAACCTTGTCGGCGGACTGGCCCGCTGGGCTGAACATGATGCGCACGCCGCCAATGGTTTGCGTTTCCCCTGTTGAAAACTCGTTTTTCGCGCCGTCGAACACGATGATGGCACGCCAATCGCGCCCCGCGAAGTTCACGACGTCGTTGATGAGCCGCTCACGTGCCGTATTGAACGCGTCGTCGGTGTAGTCGGGCCCGAAGGCCGTCGCCTTGTAGCGCTCACCCGAGCGAAGCACGTTGTATCCGTCGACGATGAGCAGCTTGTTGCGTTTCTTTGCCATTTCCGAATGTGCGACCTACTGCTGCTGCCGCAACCACTCGTACATGAAAACCGTCGACGCCTGCGCCACGTTGAGCGAGGACACCTTCCCCATCTGGGGAAGCTTCACCGCGAAGTCGCAATTCTCAAGCACAAGGCTCGACACGCCTTCGCCTTCCGAACCCATAACAAGCGCGATTTTGCCCTTGAGATTCGACTTCCACACCACTTCTTGCGCATGTTCGCTCGCCGCGCAGATCCAGAAACCCTCTTTCTTCAGGCGCTCGATCGTCTGGGAGAGGTTTGCGACCTGCGTCACGTTGATGTGCGAGATGGCGCCCGCCGAGCTTTTGTACGTCGCCGCCGTCACGTGCGCCGCGCGCTTGTTGGGAATGACGATGCCGGCAGCCCCGACCGACTCAGCGGAACGGGCGATGGCGCCCAGGTTGCCCGCATCAGTGATATGGTCGAGAATGACGACGAGTGCCGAGCCGTCGTTTTCGGCGGCCTGGGCGTTCGCGGTCTCCACGACGGCCGCGACGTTCACGTAGTTGAAGGGCTTGGTTTCCGCCATAACGCCCTGGTGGCTGCCGCGTTCGGAGAGCTTGTCGAGCCGCGCGCGCGACACCGTCTCCACGGGCACGTTGCGTTTCTTCGCCTTGCGCAGCACGTCCTCAATGAGCGGATCGCGCTTCACATTGTCGGCAAGAAGAACACGCTTACACGGCACCTCAGTGCGCAGCGCTTCGATGACGGGGCGTTTGCCCTCGATGAAATCAGCCATGGTATTCGCTTTCGTAATTGATTGACGCCGCACGAGGCGGCGGGTTCGTCTAGCGAGCAAGTGTACCACGCGGCCTGCGGGCACGGCTGGCTCTCCGCCATATCCCCGCGAATGAGGGGCGGTAGACGGGTGGCGGGGCGCTTTCGCGGGAGACGGGTACGAGGCACTCAAGTGGAGCATCGCGCGTGCGGCGGCGACCCACGAATACGCCGACAGCGAGCACGGTAGAAGCCCATCTGCGTCTCGTGCACTGCGTTCGCCCTCTGCACCCGGCGACCTAAAGCGCCGTGCCTTTCGTGGGAACCGAGAGCGTGCTCATGTCGACGCCTTCCAGCTTGAGGAGCGCGATCTTGCGATCGATGCCGCCCGCATATCCCGTCAAGCTGCGGCTTGCCCCCACCACGCGATGGCAGGGCAGGATGATCGACACCGGATTGTGCCCCACTGCCCCGCCGACGGCTCGCGCCGAGCGCTTCTTGCCCGTGTCGGCCTCGATCGCCTTCGCGATATCGCCGTAGGTGACAAGCTCGCCGTAGGGGATTTCCGCAAGTTTCGCCCATACGAGCTGGCGAAACTCCGATCCACGGGGCGCACAGGGGGGAATCTTGCCCGGGTCGCGGCCCTCGAAGTACGCGTCGAGCCACGCGCGCGCCTGGGCGAGCACGGGGTCGTCAGGCTTTTCCTGCGTGGCGGGCGAAAGCGTCGCCGCGTCGTATTTCTGCCCCTTGAACCACAGCCCGATGAGCGCCTCGCCGTTGCTTGCAAGCTCGATATCGCCCAAAGGCGACGCATACGTGCAGGTGAAATCCATGGTCCCTTCTTTCTTTTGTTGGTTTGCGCGCCTCGCCGTTGTTGTTGCGCGCTTCGTCGCGACCGTCACGCTCACGGGCAGCGCGTCAGCAGTCTTTTCCACAGCGGTCGCGTTCGCCGTGTTCGCCAGGGGCGACTCCGCACGCGCCTTCCCCTTTCCTTTCCCCTTTTCTGTCTTCGGGGCGGACTTCTTGGGTTTCTCGTGTGGCACCGACCACATCGACATCACGGCGTACGATCGCCACGGGCGCCAGGGCTGCGACAGTTTCTCCAGCTCACGCGGCTTCATGTCGGGAAGCGCGAGCTTTACGCCATAGTCGGTGGGCAAAAACGCGTCGGGATAATCGTAGGCACGCATGAGCACGTACTGCACCGTCCAGTCGCCGATGCCGCGAATACTGCCAAGGCGTGCGGCCTCCGCCGCGAGGTCGACTCCGGGGCGCAGCGTGAGCTCGCCCGCTTCCATGGCGCGCGCAATGGCGCAAATGGCGTTCGCGCGCTGAGCGATGACGCCGACTTCACCAAGGCGAGCGGGCGCATCGTCCGCGCAAAAGGCTTGCGGCGATGGAAATGCGCAGGTCAGTTCAGGTGTCGGCCCCTTTATCGGCGCGCCGAACTCGCGAGCCACACGACCCGCAAGCGTGCTTGCCGCCTTCACAGTGATTTGCTGTCCCAAGATGGCGCGGGTCGCCATCTCGAAGCCGTCGAACGCGCACGGCACGCGGATGCCGGGGATACGGTAGGCCTCACCTGCGTGTTCGTAAAAGCCGGCAAGGCCCTGCTCGATTGCCGCAGGAACGCAGTCAGTATCGAACAGGCGACGCGTTCGGGCAAGCACCGAGGGAATGTCGTCGAAAAGCTCGGGCGATATGGTGACGGCAAGGCGGCGATGCGAGGGGTCGTTTTTCACCTTGATCCACCCAGCATGTTCGCCATCGGAGGCGCGAACGATCCGCCAATACGCACCGTCGAGCACCGCCTCCACGCCCTCGATAGCGCGCATCTGCAGGAAACCGAGCAGCAAATCAAAGCGATACGGCTCGCGATAGTCGACATGAAGAACGATAGGCGTCGCCTCCGTTTTCGCAGATGTTGAGTCTTGCGCGCTTTTGCGGAATCGCGTCGGCTGCATGCCATAGCTGTTGACGAACGCATCGTTGAAGCGGCGGACCGAGGCAAACCCGCTTGCGTAGGCAACGCGCGTTATGGGAAGATCCGTGTCTGTGAGCAGGCTTTTCGCAAGAAGCAGGCGACACGTTTCGCGATATTCCGCAGGAGACACGCCATAAGTTTGCTCAAACAAGCGGCGCAGATGACGCTCCGACATGCCTTGTTCCGCGGCAATCCGAGCGATGGGAGCATCCCCAGGCCTCTCCCGCATACTCGCAGCGGCGCTTGCAACCGCATGGTCGATATCGGGCGCAATCGGGGTTCCCGGCGCAAGCTCGGGGCGGCATTTCAGGCAAGGCCGATACCCCGCCGCCTCCGCCTCGGCAGCAGTTTTGAAGAACGTGCAGTTTTCGCGCTTGGGCACCTTCGCCCAGCACACCCCCACACGACAATAAATTCCCGTCGACGAAACGCCGACGAAGAGCAAGCCGTCAAGATGGGGATCCCCCGACAAAAGCGCCTGATAGCAGACGTCCTGGCTGGGAAGACCGCTCCCCGCGAAAAGCCCGAAATCGACCTTGTCCTTGATGTTTTTGCCCTCGCCAGCTTTTCCCATGCTGACATCGACTTTTCCCTTGCTGCTCATATGCCCGCTCGCCGAACCTTCCATCTGCGACTCTTTCTTACGCAGGCAATGAAACCACAACGAGGTCGCCAAAACCAGCCATTTTCGGACATGAAGGCACAATAAAGACCACACACCGCAAATGAATGACGGCACACCGCGCATCGAAAAGACCAGATAGCCGCTGCAGTGCGAGAGCCGCCGAGCAGTAAATCTCGCGGAAGGACTCACCAGCGAAGACATGCCGGGACGAGCGGGAATTATCACATGGCCATCCCTCCGAGCTCGCCAGACCGCACAGGCACGTTATAGCACGTTAAAAGGCAGCCCTTCGCTTTGACGGTGATGATTCTGAAAGCGGCCAGGTGCAGAGCTTCATTGCCGATTTTGAGAAAGAGCTGTCGGATAGGAATAATTGACACCCATACACAAGAAGAGCCCAGTTCAGCGCGAATGAACTGGGCTCTTCTCTATTTGCCTCAGGTGGAATAATCTGCGCACGACCAGTCCACCCGATGCTCCACCGTTGCCGTCAGAGTCGACTCAGTGGCGTTCCTGCTCGCAGTGGGCACGATTTCGCGATGACCCTGTCTGCTCGTGGCGTTCCCGCCTGCCCGCACAGCGCGCGCAATCTCGTGGCGCTCCTGCTCGCGACGCCCTTGCCAGCAGCGTCCCGCTTGCTAGTGGCGCTTCTGCTTCTTCTCGAAGTTGCGGCGCTCGCCGAAGGAGCGCACGTCGTTCATGTTGGAGGGGCGCTTCTTGTTGCGCTTGGAAGCGGTCGCCGCGGCGCCCTTGTTGCCCGACGGCTTGCTCGTGCGATGCGAATCGCCGCGCTTGCCCTTCGAGTCACCACGCTTGCCGCCTTCGCCGCGCCTGCCGCCCTCGTTGCGCTTGTCGCCACGCGAGTCACCGCGCCCGCCGCGGCCCTCGAACTCATCGCGCCCGCCGCGACCGCGCTTGTTGTCGCCGAACTTCGCCGCACGACGCTCGGCGCGGTTGGCGAACTCGCCAGCCCCGCGTCCATCACGCTTGCGACCAGCGCAGTTGCGGCTCGAGCCACCGCGGCCCTTGCTCTTGCGATTCAGCATATCGGGATCAAGGTCGTACGTCTCGAGCCCCATGAAGGGAATGTCGCGATCTATGAGCTTCTCGATGTCGACCAGAAGGCGGCGCTGATTGGGGCTCACGAACGAGATGGCATACCCATGCTCGCCCGCGCGGCCCGTACGGCCGATGCGGTGCACGTAGTCTTCGGGGCAATCGGGAAGGTCGAGGTTGATGACATAATCGACGCTCGGCACATCGATGCCGCGAGCGAGCACGTCAGTCGCCACGAGAATGTTCGCCTTGCCGCGGCGGAACTTGTCGAGCGCACGGCGGCGCGCACCCACCGACTTGTCGGAATGGATGGATTCCGCCTGGTAGCCGTCGTCATTCAGCGCCTTTGCGAAGTCCTCGGCGCGATTGCGCGTGCGGGCGAACACGATCACGCGCTCGTGACCCTTCTCCTCGAGCACCGCGCGAAGGAGCTCGGGCTTCTTGTCCTGCTTGATCGGCATCATGTACTGGTCGACGGTCTTGGCCGTCTCGCCCTTGTGCGCGATCTCCACCACGGCGGGGTTCTTGAGCAGGTTGCCGAGGTTCTTCTGGATGGACTCGTCGATCGTCGCCGAGAAGAGAAGCGTCTGGCGCTCGTCGGGCGTGGCCTCGACGATGGTGGTCACATCGGGGAGAAAGCCCATGTCAAGCATGCGATCCGCCTCGTCGAGCACGAGCGTCTGCACGCCGGAGAGGTCGACGACCTCGCGCTTCATGAGGTCGTTCAGGCGGCCGGGCGTGGCGATGAGCACGTCGGTGCCGCGGCGGATCTCCTTGATTTGCGGGCCGTAGGGCGCGCCGCCGAAGACGGTCGTCACGAACTGCCCGGTGCAACGCGCGATCTTCATGGCCGTGAAGGCAATCTGCTGCGCGAGTTCGCGCGTGGGCGAAACCACAAGCAGGCGCGGCGGACGGCTGTGGCTGCGGTCGCGCGGCATGCGGGAAAGGACGGGGAGCAGGAAGGCTGCCGTCTTGCCCGTGCCCGTGCTCGCGGCGGCAATAAGGTCGCGACCAGTCAAAACAACAGGAATAGCCTGTTCCTGAACGGGTGTGGGCTCATCGTAGCCCAGGCGCGTAACCGCATCGAGGGCGTTTTCGGACAGGCCAAGGCTGGCAAAGTTTTCCATGTAATACTCTTTTCTTCAGTTGCCACGTCCCATCGCCCCTTGCGATGCGAATCCGTGGGCGCACCCGCTCCCAGCGGCGTGCATTTGCGCTTGAGGCGAGCCGCTTTCCAATTCATAGGCGGTAAAAACGCGCAGCTCGAAGCCGTCGCGGATATGCGCAAATAAGAAAAGAGAAAGATTTTCGCTTGAAGCGACTGTTCATTATGCCGCTTCATTCCGCCGTCCGCGCGCATCGGCACGGGAAATCCACACCGCGAGGGCTATTTCTTGCGCCAGATGCTGAAGATGAGCCAGATCGACAGAACAAGCGAGCCGAAGTATCCGAAGAACGACAGCATCGGCACCCCGAGAAAGCGCGGTTCCATCGTGGTTCCCGCCATCAAGCTCGAGCCCACGAACAGGCCCGCAATCACCATCGCGATAGCGACGCGGTTGATCATGCGCGAGAGATGGGCAAGCGGCGCCTCGGAACCGAGCACCTCCATGTTCATCTTCAGCTGCCCGCGCGTGAGCATCTTGAGCGCCTCGCCGGAATACGACGCCGCGTCGAGCGTTCCGCGACCCGACGAGTATATCGCGCGCGCAAGGTCCTCAAGCGCGTCGCGGATTTCTTCGCGCGTGCCTTTCTTGCCTTTGATGTGGGCATTTATGATGGCGACGATATTCTGGTTGGGAATATAGGGCGCCACGGTGCCCTCGATGGTCACGATGCCGCGCGACACGCTCGTGACCGACGCGGGAAGCATCACGTTGCACGAGCGCGTGAGCTGCATGATGTCGCCCAGGAACTGGCCCACGTCGATTTCGGCCACGTCGCACGAGCCGTAGTCTTCAAGCAGCAGGTCGAGGTCGGCGAGAAAGCGCGTGTGGTCGATGGCCGCGTTGTCCTTCTTGGCGGCGAAGCGCATGAGCGCGTCCTTGAGCGCGCCCGGATCCTTAAGCCCTACGGCCTCGATGATGTCGCCGAACCCCGCGCGGTCGCGCGCCGACAGGCGGCCCATGTTCCCCAAATCGATGTAGACGATCCGCCCATCGCGGATAATCACGTTGCCCGGATGCGGGTCGGCGTGGAAAAACCCGTGGTCGAGAATCTGCGTCGCGTAGTTGTCGAGCATCTTCGACCCGATTTCCTCCAGGTCGTACCCGTTGGCCACCAACCGGTCCGCGTCGCCGACGGGAATGCCGTCGACGTATTCCATGACCAGGACGAACTCGCTGCACAGTTCGGTGTAGACCTTCGGGCATGCGATGAAGACGCAGTCGCGGTTGAGCTCGGCGAACTCGGCGAGGTTCGCCGCCTCGCGCCGAAAGTCGGTTTCCTCCAGAAACGTCGCCCACATCTCCTCGACCACAGCGCGCAAGTCGAGCATCTGCTCGCCTTTCATGTACCTCGAGGCGCGACGGGCGAGCATGCGCATGATGTCGATGTCGAGCGCCATCGTGGCCTTCACGCCGGGGCGCTGAATCTTGATGGCAACCGACTCTCCCGAGGTCAGGACCGCGCGGTGCACCTGGGCAAGCGATGCGCTGCCAAGCGGCTTCGAATCGATTGCGGCGAATATCTCCTTGCGGCGACCACCGAATTCCTTGTCGAGCGCCGCGAGCATCTCGTCGAACGGCAGCGGATCGCATTCCGTTTGAAGCTTGGTAAGCTCCTCGCAAAACACTTTGGGGAGAATTTCCGATCGCGTCGAAAGCGTTTGTCCGATCTTCACGAAGCTCGGGCCCAAGTCCTCAAGCATCGCGCGAAACTCTTCGGGCGTGAAGCCCTCGAGGGCGCGATGCTTGCCGACGATGCCGATGATTTCGCGCATGCGGCGGCGACGGGACTTGGAGTTGAGCCCGAAGCGCCCCTCGGGGTCGGCGTCTGCCCCGGGAGCGAAAAAGTGCCTGAGCAGTGTGTTGTTTTCGGCCATGAGGAAACCGTGGCGGCGCGGCGCTAGGCCGTGGGGGCGCCTTCCGCAGGAGCTGCCTGGGCGGAAGTGCCGACAGCGGGGGCTTCACCAACAGCGGGAGCCTCCGCTTCGATGTCGATCGGGGCTTCGGCGGGAACCTCAGTCGGCGAATCGGCGACGGCCTCGGCCGATGCCGCCTTCTGCACGTTCAACGCCGCCGCCTCGTCGAACACGGCCTTCGCACCATTGACGACCGACTCCGCCGCAGCTCCCACAGCGGCAACAGCGGTCACGCAAGCCGCCTTCACGTCCGCGGCGGCGCCGGTGGCTGCTGCGCTCGCCGCATTCGCAGCCTCCACCTTCGCGGCAGCGGCCTCGGCCTCCTTCGCGTTGGCGGTATCCGCCATCTCACGCACGATGTTGGCGAACTCGATGCGCTCATCGGGGGTCATCATGGACATACGCGCCTCGATGGTGTCGCGGCGAATAGATGATTCGAGGTTCGATGCGCGGTGCTTGAGCTCGGTGTTGATCTGCTTGCCCTGCTCAACCGTCATCTCTCCGCGAGCGACCAGCTGATCGACCAGCTCTTTGCCCTTTTCGGCGCCAATGGCAACCGCACCGATGCCTGCCAGGAAAATACCTTTGAAACCGTCTCCGAGTGTAGCCATGGTGGCCTCCTTGTCCCTCAGATGGACGTGCCGCGCGGCGACACGCGCTACTTATTCATAATGCCGCATTTGGGAAAAAAGGGCAAACCGTGCCGCCAAAGCGTTGCCATGGTGCAAAAAGCCGAATCCCTCGACAAGGAAAGCGTGAATTGAATTTCATGTATCTGAAATACACGATTTTGTAGAAAAACGTGTATTTCAGATACATGATTTTATATAATAACGTGTATTCGGAGTACGCGATTTTAATGCGAGGGCATAATGAAAAGAGCTATCGAAAGCACTATCGAAACATGGGCGACGAAAGATTTCAGCCGCCCGCTGCTGATCCGCGGCGCCCGTCGCGTTGGCAAAACACATGTCGCTGAAACCGTCGGCAAACGAATTGCCGGCGACGCCTTCGTAAAACTCGACTTCCAAACCAACCTCAAGCTCATCGAGCCCCTGTTCGACGGCCCAACCGACGACGTCGACGGCATCATGGCGCGCATCGCCGACTACAAACGCATGCCCGTAGCAAAAGAGTCCGCCTTCATCCTGCTCGATGAGGTTCAATTGTGCGAGCGCGCTTTGAACTCCCTGCGATTCTTCTCCGGTTCGGGTTGGCGCATTTGCGCGACAGGCAGCCAGCTCGGCGTCGCAACACGCAAGCGCAGGCTCCCCTTCCCCAGCGGAGTCCGCCAAGAAACCATGCACCCCATGACGTTTGAAGAGTTTCTCTGGGCGCTTGGCGAAGAACACATGGCGGAGGCGATCAGGACCCACGCGCAAACGCTTGAACCCTACGCATCCCATCACCTTGCAACGCGCTATTTCCGCCTTTACCAGGCAATCGGAGGGATGCCGGCGGCGGTTTCCGCATATCTGCAACAGCAATCAATTGATGACGCGCGCATCGAGCAGCGCGAAATCGACCAAACGTACACTGCCGACATGACTGACCCCGACAATGGCATCAGCGGCATAGCGGCACGCAAAGTGTGGAGGTCGATTCCGGCGCAGCTCATGCGTTCGTCCACGAAGAAGTTCAAATATTCGGAAGTTGAACGGGGCGGGCGACGCGCGAAATTGATGGAGCCTCTTGAATGGCTCGAAGGAGCAGGGGTCATTTCCTTAAACGAAATGACCGAATGCGTTGCCGCCCCTCTGATTCCGTTCGACGAAGAGGAGGGCAGCTTTTTCAAGGTCTATCTAGCGGACACGGGGCTTATGTTCTACAAGCTTGGGATAAACCCACGGCTTTGGCTCGAAGCGGAAGAACTCGGCGCTGCGATTGCCTCTTCCGATTTCAGGGGCGCATTGGCGGAAAACTCCACGGCGCAAGCCTTCTCGTCCAACAACCTCCAAACGTACTATTGGGCGCCGCCAAGCTCTTGGAAGGCAACGGGTGAGCTGGACTTTCTTCTTCAAACCGACCGCATGGAAGTAATCCCCGTAGAAGTCAAGTCCGCGCGAAACGTCCGAGCGAAAACGCTGGCCTCGTTTATGGAGAAAGCGCATTCCCCCTACGCATACATTCTTTCAGGGAACGACTTTTCGCGCAGCAAAACCGAGTCCGGAAACGAGCTGCGGCATCTGCCCCTCTACGCCGCCTACTGTCTCGACGTAGGATTTTTGCGCAGCGAACTATAACGTGGCTGAGCGGAACCAGCACTCTATGCGCGATTTCGAAGCGCATTGCAAAACGGGGTCGGGAGGAGCGCTGCGACTTCAACCGTCACTAGGATGTCGCGTACCGCATTGTAGTTCGCCGTGTCAGTTGGGGCGAAAACGACATAGAAGACGTGATTTCCTGGCGTGCCGGAGAACATGTCGCTCATGTCGGTTGATGCGGCGCACGTTGGCTTTTACAACGTTTCAAGGTTTCGCCCGATTCCCGCCGACGAGGGTTTTCAAGATGTCTCGGCGCGGCGATACCGCGTGCTCCTCCCTGCCCCCTCGCGTTGGATAAGGCCCTTGTCGTCCAGGTGGGAGAGAATTCTGATTGCCATGGTCTGGGAAACGCCAAGCGACTGTTCTATGTCGCTGCGCTTCACGACGGGATTGCTTTCGAACAGCCGGTACGCCCTCTTCTCGGAGTCCGTCAGTCCGTTAAGCTCGGGGCGGTCGACGCCGTCGTAGTTCAGATTGGGCAAGGTGACTTTGAAGGCGTTGGGCGTCGTTTGGATAACCGGCTGCTTCCCGGTGCCGTCGTAGCATTCGTAAATCTTTGGGATGCCCGTCCCGTACGCCTCGATGAGCTTTAGGCGGTAAAAAACCTCCGCCAACCGCTTGTTGCGCGGGATGGAGATGCCGAGGGCGATATCGTCCGTCGAAACGCCTTTCACCAACCCCCCGAGCGTGACGAACTCGATTCTGTCGTCGAAGATGCTGATGAGGGCGGGCCCGCTTAGCGCGTAGTCCCTGTGGACGATGGTGTTCAGCAGCGCCTCGCGGATGGCTTCCTCGGGATAGTCCGGCATGTCGATTCGCTTCAGCCCCTTGAACTCCGAGCGAAGCCTGTTGAACCGGTTGATGTACTCGTACGCGCCGTCCAGCTGCTTCAGCACAGATCCGCTCAGCTCACACCTATCGCGGAACACCGACTTCTTCCTCCCTTGGAACACAGCGAGCTTTACGGTATGCGGGCATTGATCGGACAAGAGGAGCGCCAAGTTGGTGTGCACGCCATCCTCGGTGACAAGGCCGAGCGTTCGCCGCTTTCCTTCCCCAAACGTCAGCCCTGCCTCCCCGAACGCCGTCTCCGCTTCGCTGAAAGAGAGGCTCTGCTCGAGCGATCGGGCACTCTCATAGCTTCCCCCATCCGTTTCCCTGATCATCTGCAGTATGGCCGCCTCAGAAGCGGGCACGGAGGACGGGCCCTGGCGAACGTAGACGCCTGCCGGACGGATGCCCTTGTCTGCAAGATAGTACGGGCAGGAAGTTCCTTTTTGAACCTCGATGGCGATGATGGTTTCGTTCTCGACTTCCCGCGCGCTGCACGACACGTGCATCATCACGTCGGGCTTGATGGCGTCGCGAAGCGCATTTTGCGCGCGAAGGATGGTCTTGTCGACATCCTCGACGCCTACGACCCTTCCCGAATCGTCGACGCCGACGAAGATGGTGCCCCCGTCCGTGTTTGCGAAGGCGACGACGGTCTTCTTGATATCGTCGACGTACGTTTCCTTGAACTCGGTCGACTGATCTTCTCTTCTCATCTTCCCATCTCCCTTCTTTATCTAACACTATTCTATTATATTCTAACCAATCTAACACTATTCTAATCATTATTGCATCGATTTGTTTTTGACGGCAGCACCAACGAGCGACTGATGACCATGCTGTTCGGCCGCGCCACGACTCCGTCAAAGCTGCGTTTCTCGCCGCACTCCTCGTTTAACCGACGGGGAAGGCCATGATGGAATTTCGTGTATCTGAAATACACGATTTTATTGAAAAACGTGTATTCCAGATACACGTTTTCTCACTATCGGGCGTTCGAATCGGAGGCGAGCTGCGACACGAGCCTCTCCATGCCGGCGCTCGAGGGCGCTTCGGAATCCCCATCACGCCCCTCGACAAGCGTCGCGCCGACGACCGCCACCACGATGACGCCGGCACCGATCAAACCAGCCGTCGAGAGGGATTCGCCTAGAAGCGCCATGGAGAACAGCGCCGTGAACACCGGCTCGCCGGTAAGAAGGAGCGAAACCGTCGAAGAGGGAAGGCCCGTGAGCGCGACGTTTTGGAGCGCGAAGGTGACACACGTGCTCAGGATTGCGAGGAAGACGATAACGCCCCAGGCCACAGGCTCGATCGTCGCAACATCGACGACGGGCTCGGCCGCGAGCGCCATTGCCGCCGACAGCACGAATGCCGCAAGAATCTGCGTCCCCGCGATCGTCGGGGCAGACAGCTTCTCGAGGCCCTTCTCGCCGAAGACGAGCGAGCCGGCGATGGCCGCCGAAGAAAGCAGCGAGAGAACCTCGCCCGCGCCGAACGAAAACGAGCCACCGTTACAGCACAGAAGGTACAGCCCGCCGACGACCGCTACCTGGAAGGGAATCATTGCGCGAGGGTAGCGCACGCGGCGCACCGTCACGGCGATGAACGGGGCAAACACCACGGGAAGCGCCACCAGAAAGCCCACGTTAGTCGCCGTCGTCAGATTGAGCGCCAAATTGCACGCGATGTAGCCGACTGCCAGGCACGCGGCGGCGGGAACCCAATCGGCGAGCTTGGCTCCGCGCAGCTCGTGCACCATGCGCGGGCCGAAAACGATTGCGAACACGACAAGCGCCAGTCCAAATCGCAGCGCCATGCACCACAAAGGGGACACGCTCTCGTAGGCGAACTTCGTTATAACGTTGCCGAAGCCGAAGATGACGGTTTGCGCCACGACGCAAAGCACGAACGGGCTTCTGCTCCCCTGCTGCATTTTCATCGTCCCTGCCCCGTCTTTCCCGCCCGCGCACAGCATGGCGCGCGGCCGTCGAATTCGAATTTCACCACAGAACGCAGCGCGACCTTATGTCGCCTGGCGCGATGTCGATGGTAGGGCATGGATGTATCCAAGTAAAACTTGTATTTCTTTCGAATGGTTCAAGATATACTTGTTTAGCGAGTTCAACCCCTATTCTTAGGACGACTGATGCGAAATCAGAAATACGAAGCGTTCCTGGAGGCAGCGCGAACGGGCAGCTTCAAACAAGCCGCGAGCGAGCTTGGATACACGCAGGCAGGCGTCAGCTACCTTGCGAACGCGCTCGAAAAAGAGCTGGGAGTTCGCCTGTTCGTGCGCGAGCACGGCGGCGTCCGGCTCACCTCGGAAGGCACCGCGCTTCTCCCGTGGATTCAGGAAGTGTGCGCGAGCGAGCGCAGGCTCGAGGCGCATCTTGCAGACTTGAAGCAGCTGGAAGAAGGATCGCTTCATATCGTCGCGTTCACAAGCACGCTCACGCAATGGCTGCCGCGGATAACGAAGCGCTTCACCGAGGCGCACCCACATATCGATTTGCGCATCACCTGTTGCGATGACCAGGTACAACTTGAGCACATCGTGGAAAGCGGGCAGGCGGATGTCGGATTTGTGGCGCTACCCGTGAAGCGCCCGTTCGAAATGGAACTGCTCGTGCGCGATCCGCTTCTCGTTGCCGCCGCCCCCGACAGCCCCTTCGCGACGCGCAAGAGCTTCCCTAAGAAGGCACTTGCGAGCGAACCGTACATCAAGCTCGATTCGGGCGAGTATTCCGAGATGGACCGCCTGTTTCGCGTGAACGGCGTCGAACCGCGCGTGAGGTTTTCCATCATGAGCGATTACGCCGCGATGGGCATGGTGTCAGCAGGGCTCGGGTACAGCGTGCTTTCGGGGCTCGTACTGCGAAACGCCCCGTTCGACCTGGTCGCGCTTCCCGCGGAAGTTCCCGCCTATCGGGAAATCGCGCTCGCGCAGAAATCGAGCGAGACGGCGTCGGGCGCTGCGCGGGCCTTCATCGAGTGCACGAAAGACTGGATTCGCGAAGCCTACGAAAGCGAACCCGAGGCGCTGCTGCTTTAGAACGCCCCATCCTACAATCCGTCGCAAGTCAGCATGGCGGACGCAGCGCACGCCGCCTGCGCTCATTCGCCAAATAAGCACCCTCCGCCAGCCCGTCGCTACCCCCCTAGCGCTATCGGAACAAGTTCGGAAAGCGAGGTAATCGCGTAGTCGGGGTGCTCTGCCAGGAGTTCCTCGCGGGCAAACATGCCCCAGAGTGCGGCGACCGTCACGCAGCCGGCGCCCCGTCCCGCCTGCAAATCGTAGGGGCTGTCGCCAATATAGATGCATTCATCAGGCGAAACGCCGAAAAGCTCGCAGCCGTGCAGCACGGGCGCCGGGTCGGGCTTGTGCGCGGGGAACGTATCGGGCGCGACGAGAAAGTCGAAGTACCCCTCGATCCCCGTGCTCTCCATGGCGCGGTGGGCATTCCCGCTGCGCTTCGACGTGACGATGCCGAGCGGAAGCCCCGCCGCCGCAAGCTTCCCGAGCACCGCCGTCGTGCCGGGAAACGACCTGATGAGCTGCGAGTGCACGCGGTCGTTGTGCTCGAGGTAGGTGTCGAAAAGCTTATCGTGCACCTCTTGGCTGCCGCCGGCCCAGTCCCACATCTGCACCGTGAGCGGCTGGCCGATCTTCGCGCGCAGTTCCTCGTCGGGAATGTCACGCCCTAACACCGTCTTCGTCGCATAGCGAAACGACGCCAGGATGAGCGCCTCAGTGTCGACGAGCGTGCCGTCCAAGTCGAACAAGACAGCTTTAACGGAAGAGACCATGCAGTAGTCCAATCGATGAGGATGCGAGATATTTGGAGGGAAAGATAAAAGAACCCCCAGGTCGAACCGTGAAATTCAACAGGTCTCCAAGGAGTCAGCGAGAAGCGCCCTGGCGAGTGCAGATGCCCCGAGAATACGAGGAAGCGTACTGAAAGTACGCGACGAGGATTCGCAGGGAACAGCTGCGCCGTCAGAGCGCTTCGCAGCGTCGGCAAGTTCCGCGGGCCGACAGGTCCGCGGAACCCTCCTATTCGAAGATGCCCGCGAAAGCGCCCAGGCCAGAGGGGTGCTTGCGAGCGTTGCGCTTCGCGAAGCGCATGAGCTCGGCAATGGTGGACAGGGACACATCCTTCTTCTCGCCCGTGCGGCGCAGCTTCACTTCCACGTTGCCCTCGGCCAGACCGCGCTTGCCGATGACCACCTGCAGCGGCCAGCCGATAAGGTCGGCGTCCGCGAACTTCACGCCAGCGCGCTCCTTGCGGTCGTCGATGACCACGTCGAAGCCGAAATCGGCGATCTCGCTCGCGAGCTTCTCAGCCGCGGGCTGCACCTCGTCGTCGCCGACTGTAAGCGGAATAACACACACGTGAGCAGGCGCGACATTGAACGGCCACATGATTCCGTTCTCGTCGTTGTGCTGTTCGACGATGGCAGCCACCGTGCGGGAAACGCCCACGCCGTAGCAACCCATGATGAATGGGTGCTCCACGCCGTCCTCGTCGTGGAAGGTGGCGCCCATGGTCTCGGAGTAGCGGGTGCCCAGCTGGAACACCTGGGAAACCTCGATGCCGCGGGAACCCGAAAGCGGCAGGCCGCAGTCGGGGCAGCAGTCGCCGGGCTTCACGACGCACAGGTCGGCCCATTCGTCCACCGTGAAGTCGCGGCCCTGTTCGGCACCGACGTAGTGGTAGTCGTCCTCGTTCGCGCCGACGACCCAGTGCTCGATGCCCTGCAGGCTGCGCGCCGCGACGATACGAGCGCCCTCGGGCAGCCCGACCGGGCCCATCGAACCCTTGTGCAGGCCGAAGGATTCCATTTCCTCGTCGGTGAGCAGGGTAAACCCGGGAACGGCGCGCTCGGCCTTGATCTCGTTGAGCTCGTGGTCGCCGGGAACGAACATCACGACGAGCTTGCCCTCGGCGTCCTTGCCGGAGAGCGCCTTCACCGTGGAGGACGCAGGGATATGCAGGAACTCCGCGAGCTCCTCGATCGTGCGGATGCCGGGGGTGTGGACCTTCTTAAGCTCGGTAGCCTCGTACTCCGTCGGGCGGGCCAGGCACTCGCCAGCCTCGGTGTTCGCGGCATAACCGCAGGTGCAATGCACGAGTTCCGCCTCGCCCGCCGGGGCAAGCGCCATGAACTCGGTCGTCACCTTGCCGCCGATCTGACCGCCATCGGCCTCGACAGGGCGGTAATCCAGGCCACAGCGATCGCAGATCGTGCCGTAAGCGCGGCTCATGTCGTCGTAGGTTTCCTGCAGCGATTCCTGCGTCGCGTGGAAGGAGTACGCGTCCTTCATGATGAACTCGCGGCTGCGGAACAGGCCCAGGCGCGGACGGATCTCGTCGCGGAACTTCACCTGAATCTGGTAGAGCGTGCAGGGAAGCTCCTTGTAGGAACGCAGCTCGTTGCGGATGAGCGACGTGATGAGCTCCTCGTGGGTGGGCCCGAGGCAGAAGCCGTGGTCGTGGCGGTCAACAAGGCGCATGAGCTCGGGGCCGTAGTCGTCCCAGCGGCCGGACTCGTGCCACAGCTCCGCCGGCTGCAGCGCCGGCATCATGATTTCCTGCGCGCCGATCTTGTCCATTTCCTCGCGCACGATGTTCTCGACCTTCGAGAGCACCTTGTAGCCAAGCGGCAGGAAGGTGTACACGCCCGAAGCGGTCTTACGGATCATGCCCGCGCGAAGCATCAGCTTGTGGCTCGCGATTTCCGCGTCCGCGGGGTCTTCCTTCAGCGTCGGAGCATAAAGCTTGCTCATTCGCATAACTTCACTCATAGTTTTCCTATCTCCTCCATCAACACGTCGACGATGGCGTGCTCTTCCACTTTCCGTTGCACTTCGCCGTGCTTGAATACGACGCCTACGCCCGCGCCGCACGCCACGCCGATGTCGGCATCGCGCGCCTCGCCGGGGCCGTTGACGACGCAGCCCATGACGGCGACCTTTATGGGCTTGGTCGTGCTCATGAGGTTCGACTCCACCTGCTTGGCCAAATCGATCAGGTTCACCTGGCAACGCCCGCACGTGGGACAGCTGATGATTTCCGGGCCGCGACGGCGCAAATCGAGCGCCGAGAGCAGCGCCCAGCACGCGCGCATCTCGACGACGGGGTCGTCGGTAAGCGAGATGCGCATGGTGTCCCCGATTCCTTCTTCCAAAAGTATTCCCAAGCCAGAAGCGCTTTTTACCACTCCTTGGAACTGTGTTCCCGCCTCGGTGATGCCGATGTGCAAAGGAATATGGGGCAAATCGCGCGAGAGCTGGCGATACGTGCGCACCGTGGTCATGACGTCGTGAGCCTTCGCGCTCACCACAAGGTCGTGGAACCCGCGGCCCTCGCAGTATTCCACATAGCCCGCGGCGGACGCGGCGAGCTTTTGCGGAAGCGTGAGGTCGCGCCGCGCGGCGAGGTCTTGGTCAAGCGAGCCCGCGTTCACGCCGATGCGGATGGGAATACCTGCCTCACCTGCGGCGTCGAGCACGGCGTCGGTCTTTGCGAGGCCGCCGATGTTGCCGGGGTTGATGCGCAGCTTGGCCGCCCCGCGGCGCGTCGCCTCCACGGCGATCTGCGCGTCGAAGTGGACGTCTGCCACCACGGGAAGGGGCGACTGCTCGCAGACGCGCTGGAAGGCGTCGAGGCAATCGCGGCGCGGGATGGCCATGCGGACCACCTCGCATCCCGCCGCGGCGAGTTCCCGAATCTGCGCAAGGTTGGCGTCCACGTCGTTCGCGGGCGCGTTCAGCATGGACTGCACCACCACGGGCGCGCCGCCGCCTAGGGGCACATCGCCCACCATCACACGATGCGTGAGCTGGTTGGGCTTTTTGGTTGCTGTTGAGTCGTTTTCACACATAGTTTGCATTGTAGCAGGCTTGCGCGCGCCGCCCCGAAAGTGCACAGCGAATCGTTGGAATAATAAAATGAGCGAGAAGCCCGCCCGGCCGAAAACCGGGCGGGAGCGCTAGCTAGCCCTCCACTCGGATCACCGACGGCTCAGCGCGCAGAACGTCTTCGAGCCCTGCGATTTCCGCGAGCACCGCGCGCACGCTTGCTTCCTTGGCGGTGTGCGTGACATAGGAGAGGTTCACCGTCTCATGCTCGGAATTGCCGCGCTGCACCACGGAGCGCACGGAGACGCCGTGCTTGGCGAACACGCCCGCCATCGCGGCGAGCACGCCCGAGCGGTCGGCGACGGCGAAGCGGATGTAGTACTTCGTCTGCAGCTCCTCCACCGGAAGGATGGGCAGGTTGTCAGTGCAGGTGCAGCCCACGATGGGGGAAACGCCCAGCGTGAGGTGGCGCGCCACCTCGAGCACATCGCCCATGACGGCGCTCGCTGCCGGGCCCGCGCCCGCGCCCTCGCCGAAGAACATCGTCTCGCCCACGGCGTCGCCCGTCACGTAAATCGCGTTGAACACGCCGTTCACGGTCGCGAGCTGGTGCGCCTTCGGGAGCATCGTGGGATGGACGCGCACGTCGATGCCCTCGGGCGTGCGATGGGCGATCGCCAAAAGCTTGATGACGTAGCCCATGTCGTCGGCGGTGTCCAGATCGAGCGTCGTGATGTTGCGGATGCCCTCGGTGTGCACGTCGTCGAGCGTGACGCGCGAGTTGAAGGCGATCGACGCCAAGATGGCGATCTTCGCCGCAGCGTCGAAGCCGTCGACGTCGGCCGTGGGGTCGGCTTCGGCGAAGCCGCGCTCCTGGGCTTCCTTGAGCGCCTCGTCGTAGGAGAGGTTGTCGTCGACCATGCGCGTGAGCATGTAGTTCGTCGTGCCGTTCACGATGCCCATGACAGAGGTTATCTCGTTCGAGATGAGCGAATGCTTCAGCGGGTCGATGATGGGGATGCCGCCGCCGACGGACGCCTCGAAGGCGAGCTCGCGATTCATCTTTTCCGCCAAGTGCATGACTTCCTCGCCGTGGGTCGCCATGAGCGCCTTGTTGGCTGTGACGACGTTCTTGCCCGCCTCGAGGGCCGACACGACCACGTCACGCGCCACCGTGGTACCGCCGATGAGCTCGATCACGATGTCGATGTCCGGGTCGTTCACGATGTCGCGGTAGTCGAGCGTGAACAGGTCGCCCACGCCGTGCGCTTCGGCCTGTTCAGGGTTGCGCGAGCACACACGCGCAAGCTCCACGTCGATGCCGTAGTGGCGCTTGAAATCCTCCTTGTGCTTCTGGAGGATGTCGATGCAGCCGCCGCCGACGGTGCCGGTTCCGACGAGCCCAAGTTTGATAGCCATGTTCATCTCCCAACCAAGTTTGCCTGCAGTGAGTCGGCAAAGCCGAAAAGCGCGCCCGAACCCGCAGGTCGCGGGCATGAGGCGCACTCAAATTCCCTAGATGTCGCGCGCGTACAGATCGGCGTACGTCTCGCGACGCGTGACCACGCGCGCCCGCCCGTCCTTCACGAACACGACGGCGGGCTTGGGCTGGCCGTTGTAGTTGCTCGACATGGTGGAACAGTACGCGCCCGTCGTGAACACGCACGCGATGTCGCCGATTTCCGGATGCTGGATGGGCATGTCGATGACGACCGCGTCGCCGCTTTCGCAGTGCTTGCCGCACAGCGTGACGATTTCGGTACGCGGCTCGCCCGCCTTGTTGGCGATCACGGGCTCGTAGTCGGCGTGGTAGAGCGCCGTGCGGATGTTGTCGGACATGCCGCCGTCGATGGCGACGTACTTGCGGATGCCGGGCAGGGTTTTAAGGATGCCCACGGTGTAGAGCGTGACGCCGGCGTTGGCGACAAGGCTGCGACCAGGCTCGACGAGAATGCGCGGCTCGGGCACGCCGTATTCAGCGCAGAAGTCCTTCACGGCGCGGGTCGTGCATTCCGCGAAGTCGTCGATCGAGGAGGGCTTGTCGGTCGCGAGGTAGGCCACGCCCAAACCGCCGCCCAGGTCGAGCTCGGGAATCTCGATGCCGTATTCCTTCTGGACGCGCGCGATGAACTCGATCATGACCTGCGCCGCCTCGCGGAACGAATGCAGCGCGAAGATTTGCGAACCGATATGGCAGTGGAAGCCGACGAGCTTCACGTTGGGCGCCTCGATAGCGTCCTTCACGCACTTGAAGGCGAAGTCGTCGAGCATGGTGAAGCCGAACTTGGAGTCCTCGCAGCCCGTGCGGATGTACTCGTGCGTGTCGGCCTCGACGCCAGGCGTGATGCGCATGTAGATGGCCTGCTCGACGCCGAGTTCGCCGGCGATTTCAGACACGCGCGCGAGCTCGATGCGGCTGTCGACCACGATGCGACCCACACCTGCGGAGATAGCTTCGCGCAGCTCAGCCGGCGTCTTGTTGTTGCCGTGCACGAAGACGCGCTCCATCGGGAAGCCCGCCATCTGGGCGCAGGCGAGCTCGCCGCCGCCCGATACGTCGAGGCAAAGCCCCTCCTCGTTCACAATGCGCACGACTTCCTTGTTCAGGAAGGCCTTCGAAGCGTAGATGACGTCGGAGTTCTCGTAGCGCGAGCGAAACGCCTCGCGGTAGGTTTCCATGCGCCAACGAAGGTCGGCCTCGTCGAACACGTAGAGCGCGGTGCCTTCCTCGCGCGCGAGCTTCACCATATCGACGCCGCCGATGAACAGGTGGTTATCGCGAACCTCGGCCGTGCGGGGAAGAACCTCGCCCAAATCCATGGTGGTGAGGTTGTCGGGCTGCTTGCTGGTATCGGATGCTGGGAGAGACATAGCTGTCCTTTCTGATGCTGTGGAATTTGCCCAGTCTATCATTTGGGCGATGAGCAAGTATTTCCCATTCGTAAAATGCACGCGTTTTATAGGGAAGGGGAAGGTGAGCGGGACGAATAGCAAACCTGCGGATTCGCGGGAGCTGGGATGCGCACGCCCGCGGGAAGGCCCGCTTCGAGTACAATGGGCGTCTAGATAGCGCCCGGGGAGGGGCGCCTGAACACTCAACGTTTTGGAGGCAACTTATGTCCAAACCTGAACCGTCGATCGACCAGTGGCTCAAGGAAGCCAAGGCCGACCCGAAAGCCGCGCAGTGCGGCATGTTCCTCACCCACAACGGCATCGTACGCATCACGCCTAAAAAACAGGTGCGCGAAGGCGTCCAAGGCCTCGGAGAAGTCGCGAAGGTGCAATTCTCTTACGACGCCGAGGGCGTTGCCGCAGCTGAGAAAGAGGCGCTCACCTGGCCGGGCGTGTACTACGTGCGCACCTGGATGAACGAGGGCGAGCTTGGCGTGGGCGACTCCATCATGTACGTGCTCATCGGCGCCGACATCCGCCCGAACTGCGTCGATGCGCTGCAAAAACTCGTCGGCAAGATCAAAAACGAGCTCGTCGTGGAGAAGGAAATCTACGCGTAGAGCTTTCGCGTGAACGCAGCGGCGCCCCAGAGGTGCGGTTCGCAAGCCGACCCTGGGGCGCCGCTGTAGTGAGAAGGCAAGCGAACGGGGGCTTGTCAATTTGCATTTCCCCTAGTCGAGCGCTTGCGGGGGCAGGGGCGCGTTGAGACTCTTGTGCACGTTCACGAGCGCGTCGTCGGGGCGGTAGAACAGCCGCAGCGCCAAGAGCGGCTGGCCGACCTGGAAGATATTGTCGTCAATCGCCGTGCGCATGGCGTCGTCGAGCGCATCGAGCAGCGAGTCGAGCGGCGCGATGGGCACGCCCTCGCCTGCCAGGATCGCGTCGACCGCCTCGCGATCGATAGGGCCCTGCCCGGTCTCCGCCATCAGCCGATGCATCTCGATGGTGCATTGGGCCAGATAGATCGGGGCAGTCATCATCGACTTCATGTAGCATGCCACGCCGAGCGCCGTTTTCCCCGCCTTCCATTCCACGTACGCGAGCTGATAGTACGCGAGCGCGATCTCGTCGGGCTGCGTCGCGATTTCCAGGCAGCGCCTGAGCGTGCGCGAGGACGTGGACACGTCGCCCATGAGCATGTACGCGCGCGCCGTCTGGCGATACGCGGGCGTGTAGGTGGGCGCGACCTGGATGCAGCGCAGGCCGAACTGCACGGCCTCTTCCGCGTGGCTGAACGACTCCTCGAGAAGGCGCACCGATTCCAGGTAGCACATAGCCAATGACGACGGCAACAGCTCGACGCGTTTCCCCTCGTCAGGATGGGGGAAGGCGAGCCCGCTGCGCCAAGGCGCGCTCCCCTGCCGCTCGCGGTTGTAGATGATGCGCGACGCATACGTGTCGAACATGCGATGGACGGCCTCGGAGTTGTCCGCAAAGCGCTTTGACTCCTCGGCCTGGCGGATCGCCTCGCGGAGGATCGACGCCGCCCGATGCGGGTCGGCCTGCGCGACGGCGCGCGCCTGCCTAAGCGCATTCAGGTAAGGGTCCTCCCCCATAAAGCAGCTGACCAGCGCGTTTTGGTCGTGTACGTCGACGTTGCCTTCGAGAAGGTCGGTCATAAGGCGCGTGCACGCCGCGAAAATACGCGGGTCGTCGGCGACGTTCTGCTCCGCCTGCGCCAAGCGGATGGCCTCGGTGGTGCTCGTCGCGCGGGCGATCGCATCGACGAGCCGCTCGCCCGCATGGCGCAGCTGGGCATCGGAGTGAATCCTTAGGTCTCGAAGCGATTCGGCACCGAAGGCCTTCGCCTCGCGCGGACCGAAAGCGAGCGAGCCCACCTCGGGCAGCTCACCGCGAATGCGCTTCGCTTCGGCATCGACGGCATCATCGAGCGAAAAGTCGGCCGCATCAGCGCCGAGGCGCGCGCCGCATTCCTCGAACAGCGCCTCGGGATCGTCTTTAAGCGCCTCTTGGAAACGGGCGCCCTCGCAGATACTTCTCGTGAATTCCACCTGGTAGAGGGGGTGCGCGTCGCGGTTGCCGGCATCGGCGTTTCCGCTGCCGTTGCCGTTGCTGTTGCCGCCGGGCTCGATGATAGCGCTGCCGTCTTCGAGCTCGACGATGACGCTGCCGCCATCAAACTCATTGCCTTCAGCGTCAAGCCCGCCGTCAAACTCGTCACCTTCGTCGCCGAAGCCGCCACCAAACCCGGTGTCGACGCTGGCGCCGTCGCCATGACTTTCGCCTGCGGGCTCGCCGCCTTCGGGTTCGACCTCGCCGGCTGTTTTCAGTTCCCGTGCACAGACGGCTACCTCGTCGATCGCGCACCCCGCATGGAATGCGGCCGCGGCGAGCATCATGCCCACGTGCTCGGCATAGCGCAGCGCCATCCGCGCTCGCTCGGCGTCGGATTGATCGACCCAGGAACCCGCCTGAGAGGAGTAGACCCGCTGCGGCATAAGCTGTGCAGGCGGAACGACCACCTCAAACGCGACTTTTCCGCAGCGCACGTCGACGCGGTACTCGACCATGAAGCGAACGGGCAGCTGGAAGCGCTCGATTGATTCCCCAATCGAGCGGCGGACATCCCATTCCCCCGCCCTGTTCGGCGCCGCGGCGTTCTCGTCTGCGGGATGCGCGGCGCAGGGAGCCTGCACAGCGACCGCCTCGAACAGCTGCGTATCGATGGCACCGCACGCGTCGATTTCGGAAATATCCTGGTCAGACGCACTGCAACACCCCGGGTCCGCACCTTCCTCGAGCTTTCGCGCGATGAGGACGAAGCAGTTGATTGCCGACTCGATAGCCCAAATCGTCGCCTCGGGAATGCCGTCGCCGCCTTCCCTGCGACCGAGGAAATACGTGTCCGAATAGCGCCGCGTCCGAACGAATCGCAGCGACGGGGCGTTCAACCCGTCGCTCTGGGCACCCGCCAGCACGCCCATCGCGTTCGTGTCGTAAAGCCAGCTCGCAAGCAGAAGCGCAAGCGATGGAGGCTGCATCGCGGGATCGAGGGCCGCAGAGCGGATGTCGTGCAGGGTGCCGAGCAGGTCCTCGAAGGGCGTTTCGGAGTCGAGGCTCTCCATGATCTCGCCGAGACCGCGCGCCGGGACCCGCGCACCGCCGAGCAGCGGGCGGAAGGTGAACGCGAAAAAGCAGCGGGCGAGCGCCTCGTGATATGTGAGGTTGTCCGAATGGGAGCCGAAATCGCACCAGGAATCGAAAAGCGAGTAGCGGCCGTTTTTCAGGGAGAAGCAGGCAACTTGACGAACCCCGCGCTTGTCGCGCAGCTGAACGGTGCCGCGAATCTCCTGATCGCGCTTGAATTTCGAGTTCGGCAAGACAAGCGTGCCGAAATCAGAGGGGGACTTCCCGTCCCACGGTCGCGAGAACAGGATGTCGGGATCGCGCGCCGGGGGCGCGAAAAGCGGGCGGTCGGTCACGAACGCGCGACCGTAGCAATCGACGTAACCCCAGATGCGAAACTTGTTTTCCGCAACGAACTCGACCAGGTAGATGTCACCCGAGGAGGGAGTGATGCTCGAGTCGCGAATCCAGCCGAACGACGATGTCGGTGCAGGTCCGCCGGGCAGGGGCATCACCGCATCGGGCAGCACCTGAGGTCGCACCCCGAAAAGACCGACCCTGCCGTCGATGCGATACACGCCGTCCTTATCCGCCTCGCAATGCGCCATCAAACTTCCTTTCCTCTTAGGGAAAGGATAGCACTGCACAGCGCAGATGCCCCGTTTAACGAAGCGCAATGTCGATACGAGCGACCCGAGCGCACCAGCCGCGAGCGCGCCACTCGCGAGCAATAGCTCTCTATGGCAGGAATCGAACCGCTCAGCAGGCATAAAAAAGCGCGGCAGCTCGATTGAGTTGCCGCGCGGAGATAACCTAGGTGCCTTAGTGGTGATGGTTGCACGCCTGGTCGGCGGACATGATGGGCGCCTCACCAGCCGCAACGGCTCGAACGGCGTCGCCTACGATCGGGTGCTCGGCGTCGTAGTACACCGTGATACCCGCCTGGTTGAAGCCCATGAGCGGGCGCATTCCCATACCTGCAGCGACGATGGCATTGCATCCGGCGTCGGCGAGCAGGCCCACCGGGCGCAGGCAACCGCCCTCTTCGTGCGGCGGATTCGCGACCATCGTTGTCTTTTCGGAGACCACGCCGTCCACGATGTCGATCACGGTGAAGCAGTCGCAATGGCCAAAATGGCCGGAGCGCTCAGCGTTGAGGCCAGCCGCGCCCATCGTCGGCACAGCGAGTTTGATCGAGGTAGTCATCTTGCCTTCTTTCTTCGGGACCTCCGCCCCGCTTCCTCGCATGCCGCACGATCGACGCAACCCCGTCGCGGCCATGCATCCAACTCGTCTCATGGGGCTTAAATTACCCCAAATACGGAGTATTTTATCGCGACGACCGCGTTCTAGGACGAATGGCATGAATTTGTCTCTAAATGACACCTAATTACTATCATATCAATCGAGATATAGAAGTCGGGAAGGAGCCGCGCACGTTGGTCGAGTCGGAACGCTCGAGAAGGAAGCCCGGTTAGTCCAAGGACGAGAACCGCAAAACGCAGGAAAAGATTCCGCTCCTCGCAAAGAGAGGCTTACACCGTCCGCAAAACAGGCGAGCCTCTCCGCGCAGGAACCGCGGAGAGGCTCATGTTGTACGCCAAACGTCAGCGAACAGAAATCAGCCGCAGCTTTACTTCAAAAGGCCCAGGTCGAACTGAACTGCGAACAGGAGGGGCTTGAAAAACATGCCGTCAGTCAGGTTACCAGCCTACTCGTTAGCGAAGCTCGTCTGCGACGCCGCAAGTCGCGGCATGAAAAAGCCCCTCCGCGCAGTTCAGGCTGCGATTCGAAGGGGCTTGAAAAGAGCATGCCGCCGGCGGATCGCCAGCTTGTTCGTTGAGGCAAGGTTGCCAGCAGCTCGCGCGCGCTGACGAAAGGGTCGCGCACCTATGCGCACCCACACTTGCCTGCGCGCCGTCGCGCTAAATGCTGGGGCTTACTCCTCGCCCTGCGCGCGCTGGGAGTTCTCGAACGTGAAGCGTCCCATTTTCACCCCACCCAGAATGTGGATGTGGAAATGCTTCACCGTGGTCGCGGAATCGGGGCCGGTGTTCACCACCGTGCGGAAGCCGGACTCGCGCACGCCCTTAATCTCGGCGACCTTCGGGACGACCGACATCATGTGACCGAAAACTTCCTCGGGCACGCCGTCACACATGTCGTCGTAGTGCTTCTTCGGCACGAGCAGCGTGTGCACGGGCGCCTCGGGCTCGATATCGTCGAACGCGAAGCAGATGTCATCCTCGTAGACCTTGTTCGTGGGGATTTCCCCAGAGATGAGTTTGCAGAACAAGCAATCGTCAGCCATGTCGGCTCCTTTCGATAGCATCACGTCAGGACTAGTTTACAGGTACTTCACGACCAAATCGCCCATGCCGGCGCAGTTGACCACCTTGTCGGCAGGAGTGGTGGCATCCTTCAGGTCGCCCGTGCGCCACCCGTCGTTGAGCAGGTTGGTCACCGCGCGGCGGATGTCGTCGGCGGCATCATTCATGTCGAAGCTGTAGCGCAGCATCATCTCGACGGAAAGAATCTGCGCAAGCGGGTTCGCGATGCCCTTGCCCGCGATGTCGGGCGCGCTGCCGTGGGACGGCTCGTAGAGCGCGGTGCCATCACCCAAGCTGGCGGAGGCGAGCATACCGAGCGAGCCCGTGATCTGGGCGGCCTCATCGGAGAGGATGTCGCCGAACATGTTCTCGGTCACCACGACGTCGAAGTCGGCGGGGCGGTTGATCAGCTGCATCGCCGTGTTGTCGACGAGCAGGTCCTCGATTTCGACATCGGGATATTCGGCCTCGCCGATGCGATGCACGATTTCGCGCCACATGCGGGAAGTCTCGAGCACGTTGGCCTTGTCGACGCTCGTCACCTTCTTGCGGCGCTTGCGCGCAGCCTCGAACGCCTGACGGGCGATGCGCTCGATCTCGTACTCGCGGTACTCGAGCGTGTCGTAAGCGCGCTGCCCCTTGGCGCCGTTTACGCCAGCACCCTCCTCGTCATAGAAGCGCTCGCGCTTGCCGAAGTACAAACCGCCCGTCAGCTCGCGCACGATCATAAGGTCGACACCCGCGATGACCTCGGGCTTCAGCGTGGAAGCGCCGGCGAGCGCGTCGAAGATCTGCACGGGGCGCAGGTTGGTGTAGAGGCCCAAGCCCTTGCGGATGCCGAGCAAGCCCTGCTCAGGACGCGGGGCATTCGGGTCGGTCGTGTCCCACTTCGGCCCGCCCACAGCGGCAAGCAGCACGGCGTCGGCGGCCTTCGCGGCATCGAGCGTCGCTTGGGGAAGCGGCTCGCCCACCGCATCGATGGCAGCGCCGCCGATAAGCGATTCCTCGCACGCGAATTCCGTGTCGTACTTCGCGCTGACGGCGTTTAGGACCTTCACCCCTTCCGCGATGATCTCGGGGCCGATGCCGTCGCCCGGCAAAAGGCAGATGTTGTACTTCGTAGTCATAGTTGCATGCCTCTTTCGATAAGCAGTTTCTCGCACCCGCCTATAGTAGCGCAGCGCGATAACAAGGAAGGGGCTCGCTCGGATTTCCCGCGCAAACTCGCAAAACGGAAGCCGCAACAGCGGCGCGAAATGGGCCATAGGGGTATTGCCAAGCCCGCACGCGCTCCCACATACTTTCAGGCGACAAACCGAATGCTAAGGAGGCTTCATGGAAGATTTCTTCGCTATCAAGTGCCGCAACTGCGGCGGCCCCATGTATTCCCACCAGGCAACCCGCAGCTTCGAATGCGCGTACTGCGGGACGAGCGAGCCCTGGGGAGAAGGCGCGGCGGGGCAAGATTCCATCGTGAAGTTCCGCCACCAGCCCCTTCAAATGGTAAACGGCCTGATCAAGCTGCCCCAAGTGTCGCGCCTCGAACCCCCGAAGGAATCCGACTGGTACTTCTTCAAGTCCTACTGGCGCAACATGTCCCTCACCGAGTGGATCTTAAACGAGGACCCCGCCACCGCAGGCGAGTTCGAGCGCGCAACGACCGTGAGCATCCCCTGCCCGTTTTGCGGCGCGGCGTTCGAGGGTGATTCGACCCAGAGCGTGTTCGAGTGCCCGTCGTGCGGAAACAAGATCGGCGCCACCGACCTGATGCAACCTGGCACGTTCAGCAAGCACCTATCCATCGGGACAGGCTCGGAGTACATCCCCGACCAGGCAATTCCCTGCCGCATATCCGAGCAGCAGGCGCGCGCAAACGCCCGCGAGCTCGTGCGGCAGCACCCCGGCCTCTTCGCGGGGCACAACGTCGAGGACGCCATCGACAACCAGATGGTTCTCGCGTATACCGCGGTATCGCTCGCTGACCTGCGCATAATCGCGTCTTACCCCGGCAGGAAGCTCCAAAAGGAGACGCTCGTGCTCTTCGAGGTGCTCGATTGGGTCTACCCCAAGACGCGCATATTCGATTTGTCCCTCATGAACCTTTTGGAGCCGTGGGATTTCTCGGCGGTGGCCCCCTTCGACCCCGCCATGCAGGAGGGGAATTTCCGCGTGGCGGCCGTCGAGGCTTTCGCGAAGGACAGCGTCATCATCGACAACCTGGCGCTCAAGATTGCGAAAAACGACGCCGAGGAAGCGCTCGGCTTGAGCAAGAAGAGCCTCCGCACCTGGACATATAACGTGAGGAAGCACACTTCTGGGCTCATGCTCGTGCCCATCTACTACGTCGACAGGCCCGCCTCGGACGGGCGCGAGGGCGAGCAGGTGCGCATCGCCGTGAACGGCCAGACGGGACGCGCCGCCGCCGTGCTGTTCAGCGAGACACGCGAAACCCACGTTGTCGCCCCGCTCAGCTCGACTGTGCACCTCTCGGGCGAGAGCACCGTGCACGCGACGCCCATCGAGATTCGCTACGTGAAGTCGCCTTTCCTGCACGAGATCGTCCGCATCGGGGGCAACGGCGGCAGCGGCGGCGCCCCACAGGCCGAGGCGAGGCGCGAAGGGTCCTTGCGCGAGGAGAAGGTTAAAAAGCAAGGGTTCTTCTCGAAGATATTCGGGAAGTAGGCCGCCGGGCGGCAAATACTTGCAAGGAGGGGGGCGACCAGGGCCGATGATAGCCTGGTCGCCCCCTTTGCGTAGCCGTGAGGCCTAAGGCAGGAGACCCGATTCTAAGACCAGAGACCCGACTCTGAAGCCAGAAAGCCCAATCCCGAGGTTGGAGAGCCCTCATTTAAACTCCGCGGCATCTTTTCCTGTTGGAGTGGCGACTTTTCTCCCCAGAGCCGCCACCGCCCGCTCGAGTCGGCCGCAGGCGTCCTCGATCATGGCCTTCGGGCTTGCGAGGTTCACGCGGACAAAGCCCGCGCCCTCGGGGCCGAACATCGTTCCCATGTCGAGCCAGAGCTTCGCGTCATGCTCCATCAGGCGCTTGAGCTCGTCGTCGTTAAGCCCCAGTTCGCGACAGTCGAGCCACGGCAGGTACGTGCTCTCGAGCGGCACGAGCTCCACGCCCGGCATGCGCGAAACCGCCGCCTCGAGCACGGCGTAATTCTCGTCGAGCACGCCCTTGAGCTCGTCGAGCCATTCTCCGCCCTGCTCATAGCATGCCTGCGTGGCCACGACGCCGAACACGCTCGGCTCGTCGTAGCCCGTGCGGTCGAGCGTGCGCCTGAACGCGGCGCGCAGATCGGGGTTCGGGATGAAGATGTTCGACAGCTGCAGCCCTGCCAGGTTGAACGTCTTGCTCGGCGCCGTGCAGACAACGGCGCTTTTGGCATAGCGCTCGCCGAGCGAGGCGTACGGCACATGCACATGACCCGCGCGCGCGAAGTCGGCGTGAATCTCGTCAGCGACCACCACGACGTTGTGGCGCAGGCAGATGTCGCCGATGCGGCGCAGCTCGTCTTCGGTCCACGCGCGCCCCACGGGATTGTGCGGGTTGCACAGGATGAACAGCTTCGCACCCGATTTCTCCAGCTCGCGCTCGAAGCCCTCGTAGTCCATGGTGTAGCGCCCATCCTCGTAAAGCAGGGGGCTCGTGACCATCTTGCGGCCGTTGTCCTCGATCATCATGCGGAGCGGGTAGTACACAGGCGGCTGGATGATCACGGAATCACCCGGCTGCGTGAACGAGGTCACGGCCATGGCCAGGGCGAACACCACGCCGGGGGTCATGACGAACCACTCGCGCGCGGGCCGCCAGCCGTGACGGCGCTCAAACCACGCTTGCACCGCCTCGTAGTATCCGTCGGGCGCCATCGAGTAGCCGAACACGCCGTGTGCCACGCGTTCCCCCAGCGCCTCGATTGCGGCGGGCGCGGTCTTGAAATCCATGTCGGCGACCCAAAGCGGCAGCTCATCGGCGGCGTGGCCGCGGCGGCTCCACGCGTCCCACTTCAAGCTGCCCGTACCGCGGCGCTCGATGATCGTCTCGAAATCGTACTTCGTCATGCGAATGCTCCGTTCACTGTCGCACGCAAGGCCGCGCCCGGGCGCACCCGTCCCAGGCAAAATGCACGACCTTGGTGTTTTTCCTCCCGCGATAAGGTTACCCTATCGCCTGCTCCAAGTCGGCGATAAGGTCCTCCGCGTTTTCGAGGCCGACTGAAAGGCGCAGCAGGCACTCGTCGATTCCCAGCTTGTCGAGCATCGGCTTCGGAATCGAGCCGTGCGTCTGCACGAGCGGATACGTCACGAGGCTCTCTGTGCCGCCAAGGCTCTCCGCGAAGAGAACGAGCCGCACACGCTCGAGCACCGCCAGCGCGCGCTCGTGCGTGTCGACCTTGAAGGACACCATCGCGCCGAAACCCGAGGTCTGCCGACAGGACAGCTCATAGTCCGGGTGATCGGGGTCGCCAACGTAGAACACATCTGCGACATGGGGATTCGCTTTCAGCGCCTCCACGATACGCTTCGCGTTGCCCTCCTGCTGGCGAAGGCGAACGCCGAGCGTCTTCAAGCTTCGCAGCATAAGCCAGCTGTCGAACGGGTCGAGCTGGTTGCCCTCGCTCATCGTGGCGTTGAACAGCGTCTCGAGCAGCGCGCTGTCGCGCAGGACAAGAAAGCCCGACAGCACGTCGTTGTGGCCGCACAGGTACTTCGTGCCGCTGTAAACCACCACGTCAGCGCCCAGTTCGAGCGGCTTCTGGAAGTACATGGTAAGAAAGGTGTTGTCCACCGCAAGCACCGCCCCGTGCGAGTGCGCGGCTTCGGCGATGCTGGCGATATCGGCTACCTTCATGGCGGGGTTTGTAGGCGTTTCCAGAAACACGAGCTTCGTGTTCGGCCTGAACGACGCCGCGAGCACCTCGGCATCGGTAAGGTCGACGTAGTCGAATTCCAGCCCGTACTGCGTATAGATGTTGCTGAACAGGCGATACGTGCCGCCGTAAAGGTCGTCGCTCACCAGCACATGATCGCCCGAGCGCAGAAGCTTGAGCAGCGTGGTGATGGCCGCCATGCCGCTCGAGAACGCCATGCACTTCTTCCCGCCCTCCAAAAGGGCGATGGTGTTCTCAAGCTCCAAGCGCGTCGGATTCCCGCAGCGAGAATAGCAGTAGCCGGTCGATTTGCCCCAAGCGGGATGGGCGAACGTCGCGGACTGGTAGAGCGGGTAGCTGATGGCACCCGTGCGCGCATCTACGCCCTCATAGCCGTGGACCGCGATGGATTCCGCGTGCCAGCCAGCGTGTTTCTCCTGGTCGATACCGAGAAGCCCCTCGATTTCCTCGGCCATTGCCTCGAAGCTTGAGTCGTTCATACGAGCAGTGTTCCCTTCCCCCGATGTCGTCTTCCGCAAAGGACAAATGCTCGGGAAACGCTGGCGCCCTGGCAGCCTCGCCCATGCGGGGCACGCAAAGACCGAGAGGCGCAACAGCTCGCAGAAATCTTGAGTCTCTGGCCCACCCGGCACGACACGTGCGCGCGACCTGCGCAGCACGGCATGCCCGGCCCACGCAACCTCCCCCACTCACCGCTTACGCAGAGGCGGCACGGCGAGTATGTCTAATCCGCGCCAACCCATCGCGCGCTACACACGCAGAGGCAGAACGGAGCAGCCAGCATTTCCCTAGCAAGTTTGTATGGTTCGAATACGAGTGGTTAGTGTATCGAAGAATCGCACTGCCTGCATGGAAATCAGATAACTCTGATATTCGTTTTACAGAACACTAGTTATCAGGTGGAAAATCATTGCCGAATTTACGGAAAGACAGCGTCCAATCAGCAGAGAGGCAAGTTCGTGGTCAATTGGACGAGTTGTGCGACGTTTTTTCGCCCGATCCTCCCCTTCATGATGGCTTGGAGCGTCCTTCGAGAGCAAAACCCCAGGTCAGCTTAAAACAAGTTGGATTATTCTGAGAAATGGCAGCGCACAACTCTCCCAAGTGACCACGAGTAGGCCCTCCGCTCCCTGGGGCCGCCTGAGAAACAACTCGCTCGCCCCGCGGGGCATTCTGGAAGTAGCATGCTCGCCCCGCGGGGGTACTTCCGTAGTGGCATCTTTGCCCCGCGCTATCCACGACCTTCGGCGAATATCGTCGCCGTCTCCCAGTTCTTCATGTACGAGAAATGGAAGGCGGTTCAAGATCAGGGAGACGGGAGGCGGCCCGTATCTGGAATGCGTAGGGCAGTTCAAAATCAGGAGAACGAGAGGCGCCAGGTTACACTGAAGGGACTGATCCCGAAGGAGTTCCGGAGCCAGTCCCAGTCCATGCTGAGCTGCTGGTTGAGATAGCCCTCATCGTCACTAACCTTCGTGTTTTCCCTGGAGGCGTTCTTGCGGGCATTCTCATAATCCCTGCGTGCCGCCATCGCGTCCTCATAGAGGCGCTGCTGCTCATCCTAAATGGCGTCGCGCTTGCTCGACGAGCTCGTCGTAGGGGTGTTTCAGCTCGTCATGCTTCTTCTGGGCGGCAGCAAGATTAGAGGTGTCGACGCCCTGCGCCGCCTCCTCGGCATCGGCTTTCTCCTTTACTTCCCCAGCACCTTCTTCGTGCGGTTGATAAGGCCGCCTTCCTCGATAATCTCGCGGATGAACGGCGGGAACGGCTGCGCCTTGAAGGTCTCGCCCGTCGTGGTGTTCGTGATGATGCCCGCGTCGGCGTCGACATCCACAACGTCGCCCTGCTTGATGGCGTCGACCGCCTCGGGGCACTCCATGATGGCAAGGCCCGTGTTGATCGAGTTGCGGTAGAAGATGCGCGCGAAGCTCTTCGCGATAACCACGTCCACGCCCGCCGCCTTGATGGCGATCGGCGCATGCTCGCGCGAGCTGCCGCAGCCGAAGTTCTCCTCGGCAACGATAATGTCGCCCTTCTTGACCTTCTTCACGAAGTCGGCGTCCAAATCCTCCAGGCAATGCTGCGCGAGCCACTCGGGCTCGGAGGAGTTCAGGTAGCGGGCAGGAATGATGACGTCGGTGTCGATGTCGCGCCCGTAGCGATGCGCGGTACCCTTGAAATGCATGAGTGGAACCTTCCCTTCCCGTTAGTCCAAATCTTCCGGCAGGCCGATGTGGCCCAAGACCGCGCTCGCCGCGGCAACGGCCGGCGAGGAGAGATAGACCTCGCTCGTCGGGTCGCCCATGCGGCCGACGAAGTTGCGGTTGCTGGTGGAAATCGAGCGCTCACCTGCAGCGAGGATGCCCATGTAGCCGCCCAGGCACGGGCCGCATGTCGGGGTGGACACCGCGCAGTTGGCGTCGAGGAAGATGTCCATCAAGCCCTCGGCGATGCACTGCTTGTACACCTGCTGCGTGGCGGGAATCACGATGCAGCGCACGTCGGGATGAACCTTGCGGCCCTTGAGCACGGCCGCGGCCTGGCGCATGTCCTCCAGGCGGCCGTTCGTGCAGCTGCCAATGACGGACTGGTCGATCTTCACGTCGCGCGCCTCGGCGACCGGGCGCGTGTTCGACGGCAGATGCGGGAACGCGACCGTCGGCGGAATGTCGGACGCCTTGATCTCGTACACCTTCGCGTACGTCGCGTCGGGGTCGGAATGATACTCGGTGTAGGGGCGCTCGGTGCGGCCGTCCATGTAAGCGCGCGTGATGTCGTCCACCTCGATGAGGCCGGCCTTGCCGCCAGCTTCGATCGCCATGTTGGAGATGGAAAGGCGCTGGTCCATCGACAGGCTGCGGATGGCGCTGCCCGCGAACTCCATCGCCTTGTACAGCGCGCCGTCGACGCCGATCATGCCGATGATGTAGAGGATGATGTCCTTGCCGGTAACGCCCGGGTTGAGCTCGCCGTCGATCTTGAAGAGCAGCGTCTCGGGCACCTTGAACCACGCCTTGCCAGTGGCATAGCCGACCGCGGCATCGGTGGAGCCGACGCCCGTGGAGAATGCGCCGAGCGCACCATAGGTGCAGGTGTGGGAGTCGGCGCCGATGATGAGGTCGCCCGCGCCCACAACGCCCTGCTCGGGCAGAAGCGCGTGCTCAACGCCCATGCAGCCGACTTCGTAGTAGTGCGTGATGCCCTGCTCGCGGGCAAATTCGCGCACCTGCTTGGCCTGCTCAGCGCTTTTGATGTCCTTGTTGGGAACGTAGTGGTCGGGCACCAGGGCGATCTTAGTCGGATCGAACACCTTCTCGACACCGATCTTCTTGAAGTTCTTGATCGCGATAGGCGACGTGATGTCGTTGGAAAGCACGAGGTCGAGGTCGCATTCGATCAGCTGCCCCGGCTCCACTTCATCGAGATGCGCATGGGCGGCCAGAATCTTTTCCGCCATGGTCATGGGACGTGCCATGTTGACTCCCTCTTTCGTGCAGTTGAACCGTCTGGATAAGCTCGAATATTGTAGCACCGCCCCAGAAACAGCGCGCCCCGCTCGCCCCAAGCATACGCAAGCCGCAAAATTCGTTCTCGAAGATGTTGCTATTATTCTTATATCCATGTCATACGTAATACTATATAATATGTACAACGTATGACGTAGGAGAAAGGCGCGGAAAATGGCGGATGCGATGGTATCGGCGCGTATGTCGGCGGAGAAAAAGGACGCTGGGAATCAGATTCTTGAGTCGCTTGGGACGAACGCCTCCCAGGCGGTGAACGAGCTCTACGATTTCGTCATTCGCAACAAGCGGCTTCCCTTCGCGCCAAAACAAGAGCTTGGCCTGCACAAATACACGAAAGAGCAAATCGCCGAAGCCACAAGGGCAGTCAACAGCCTGGTGATTCACGGCGTCGATCCTCGGCTCGCGAACATGGATCTCAAAGAGGTTAAGCGCATGCGCCTCGAGGAAAAATGCAGGATGGAGCTCGACGCATGAAGTTACTGGTAGACACCAACGTGCTTCTTGACTGCATGCTGGAGCGAAAGCCCTTCGACAAGCCGGCGTCCCTTTTGATGTTATTAGGCGAGATTGGCGAGATGGACCTGTTCATGAGCGGATCACAAGTAACGGACGCCTATTATCTCCTGACGAACGGCGGAAAGCAAGGCCGAGCCAACATCGCGAAGCGCGCGCTGGCGGATGCACGGAAGTTCATTCGCATCGCGCCGATCACAGAGCGGGAAATCGACGCCGCGCTCGATTCAACCTGGGATGACGTCGAGGATGCCTGCGTTTATCAAGCAGCGCGGTCCATCAAGGCCGACGCGATCATCACGCGCAACCAAAAGGACTTCGAGAAGTCGTCAATTAAAGTGCTCGACTGCGAGGAGTTCTTCACCTGGTTAAAAGAAGACAAAGGCGTCGAGTACGGCGAGGTGGAGTTATAGCAGAAAGGCCACCAGGAGTGGCCTTTCGTCGATTGGCGAAGATGCAACTTGAATATTGGCTGCGAGAGCCCTCGCCCCACCGCGCTAATTCGTGCTCGAAAGTGCGGTGCAGAGGGCGTCGAGTAGGGTGATCGCGAAGTGCTGGGCGCTTCGACCCTCGCCCGCGTCTTCCCATACGCGCCCCGGAAGCTCGATGGCGATGCGCTGCGGCGTCGACTTTCGCGCGGCGGCGATTGCCTGCTCCAGGCGAAGCGGCAGCGTCGCCTCGTCCTCGTAGCTCACGCGCGGCACCTTCTGCACTGCCTCCTCCTCGGGAAGCACGATGTGCACGAGCAGCATCGACTCGTCGGGCGCGACGAGAAGCGAATCCGCAGAGAGGATCTTCGACTGCGGGTTCGTCGCAAGCGAAAGATTCGACATGCGCGACGCCACGCTGCGGGCAAATTCTTCGGTCCCGAACAAACAGAGCGCGTTGCTTTCCAGCACATCCGCCGCACGCGCGAAGCCGAGGTGCACGATTTCGTGAATAGCCGCCTTGCCGACCCATGAGTGATGCAGGTTCTGGATGGCCGCATACGTGTACGCGCCCGCGATGCCGTCGGAAGGCAAACCTAGGTTCAGCTGGAACTTGCGCAGCGCGTCTTCGGTATGCGCCCCGAAGATGCCGTCGATCACGCCGCAGGCGAACCCGAGTGCGGAAAGCACCTGCTGCAGTTCGCGAACGTCGCGCCCATGGAAGTACGGCATGCGCAGATACAGCGTGCGGTCGCCCAAGGAAAACGTCGCGTCGACAAGCGCCGCCCATACCTTTTCATCGACCTCGTCGGTCGCAGGCAGACCCGACTTCGCGCAAAATGCGACGACCGCGGCAGCCGTCGCGTCGTCGAACGTCCCGCTAACAGCGCCTTCGACCAGGCATTCCGCCGCAACGAGGCGCTGCTGAACATCCTCGACCGCAGGTCCCTTGTCGTTTCGTTTGATCGTGTCCATGAAAACCGCCTACTTCTGCTACTTCAACCTGTTGACGAACCAGTCGGCCATGGAGACGAGCAAATCGCGCGAAACGGACGGCTCAACCAGGTCGATCAGGCGGTTCTTGGCGATGCTCGTCAGGTTTTCCGCGTACGTGCGCGCGTATTCGATGGAACCGGACTCCTCCATGATGCCCACCGCCTCGGCGAGCACTGCGGGGTCTTTTTCCTTAGATGAGAGAATCTCGATCAGGCGGTCGCGCTTCGGCGAGTTCTGCAGCGCATGGACGACCATGAGCGTGCGCTTGCCCTCGGTGATGTCGCTGCGGAAGTCCTTCTTCGTGGACTCCTCGCTGCCGATGAGGTTCAGCAGGTCGTCTTGAATTTGGAACGCGAGTCCTGTGTCCAGGCCGTATGCGCGCAGCGCCTCGATCTGCGCGTCGGTGCCGCCGCCCACGATGGCGCCGACGGCCAAGGGCACCGCGCCCGAATAATGCGCAGTCTTGTGCGTCGCCATGACGAGGTAGTCCTCGGGCGTGATGTCGTAGCGGCCGTCGCGCGCCCAGCCGATGTCGAGCGCCTGGCCCTCGATCGTGCGGCGCGTCATCTCGATAAGCTCGCCGACCACGCGCACCTTCACCGCGTCGGAAAGCAGCGGGTCATTAATCACCGTGCCGTTGACCAGGGACAACGCAAGGTCACCCATGTTGATGGCAAGGCCTATGCCCTCGGTTAGATGCAGGCAGGGCTCGCCGCGGCGAAGCTCGGCCTCGTCGGCGATATCGTCGTGAATAAGCGCCGCCGTGTGGAAATGCTCGATGGCAGCCGCAGCGCTCGTCGCGAGCTCCATATCGCCGCCAACCGCGCGACACGCTGCGAAGCAGATGAGCGGGCGATGGCGCTTGCCGCCGTTTTTGCTGTAGCGCTTCAGCGGGTCGTAAAGATAACGGTCCATGTCGGGATGAGATCCCGAAGGGATGTACGCGTTGAGGATGTCCCCGATTCTCGATGCGTAGCAGTTCAAGTATTCCTCGAATGACGTGGGGGGTTGTTCGGTCGATGCGATGATGTCGTTGATGGTTTCCATGCGGTCGGTAAATCGCCTGTCTTGGTAGTTCGAACGTTTTCGGCAGGTCAAATCTGGTAGGGGCGGTGGGACTCGAACCCACAAGCCTTGCGGCGGCGGATTTTAAGTCCGCTGCGTATGCCAATTCCGCCACGCCCCCGCGAATTGCCCGTGCAAATCCTATCACAAGCGCGATTCTTCGCACGCCTCATGCGAGACAGCGAGCGTAATACCATGCAGAATGTCGGTTTCGCTCACCGTAAACGCATCAACATGCGCAAAATCAAGCACTTCAAGCAGAATGAGAAGCCCGGCGACCATCACGGGCGCGCGCTTGGGGTCAAGCCCGACCACACGTTCGCGATGGGCAAGCGAAAGGAAAGCCAGCCGCTTGTAAATCTCGAGCAACGTCCCCCGGGTGACAAGCGCTTTGTGAACGCGGGACGAATCGTAGGTTTCCATGCGCTCGCGAATGCTGACGACGGTCGTCGCCGTGCCCGCCACCGCGACGACGCGGTCGAGCGAGGCGACTTCCCGCTCGTTTTCGGCGAACCATGAGGCCATCTGATCGTGAATCCACGCGCTCGCTCGAGCGAGTTCCTCAGATGCCGGCGGGTCGCTCGCGAGGAACCTCTCGGTCACGCGCCGGCATCCCACGTTGAAGGAATGCGCGCACGCAGGCGCCGCGCCCCCTGTGCCGACGACGACCTCGGTCGATCCACCGCCCACGTCGACCACCATGAGATGTTCCCCCGAAAAGTCGATCGAAGCGCCCGAAAACGACAGCGCCGCCTCGCGGTTGCCAGGAATAACCGAAAGCTCGATTCCCCGTTTACACAGGCGGGACGCGAATTCGTCCGCATTGCGCGCATCGCGGGCCGCCGAGGTCGCCACCGCGATGGTGCGAATCACCGGGTTTCCGGGTGTGGAGAGGGAATCACGAACAGCAAGGAACCTATCGATTGCGTCCTCGACGCGCTCCATCGCGCAGGGAGCAAGCTCGCCTGTAGCGTCGACCCCTTCGCCCAAGTTCGTGATGGCGTATTCGCGCGTGAGCTCGCGTATTTCCGACTCATCCACGTCGGCGACGAGCATACGGCACGTCACCGTGCCGATGTCAATCACGGCGTATCTTCCCAAGCGCATTATTTTTCCCCGAAAATCGGGCCGAAGAGCTTGGAATACCACGTCTCGGGAGCGGGAACGCTGCCGGGCACGATACTCGCCGTGAACGTCGACTCGTCGTTGAGGTCAAGGCCGTACACCGTGACGGCGTTCTCGCCCTTCGACACCCAGCCGAACTCCTGGTGCGCCCGGTCCTCCACGCCCGCATCGGTCGAAAGCGCGTCGACCGTCGTCTGGATGGAGTCGTTGCGCTGCTCGATGGCGGCATATTCGGCCTGCAGCTGATCGCGCTCGCGCACGGAATGATAGAGCTGCGCCGCCGACGGATAGAGGAACGACGCGGTGAAGACCAGGCAAAACGCCGTTGCAGCCACCGCGATGAACCACGAACGGGTAACGACGCGCGAAACCCGCGAGGACGGCTCGCCACCCGCGCGCGAGGTACGCGAGCGGGACGAGGAGCCCTCGTTTTGCATGCGGGACGAGCGACGATGGGTCGAGCCCATCTCCCCTTTGTACACTGCGGCGCGCGGCCCGCCCTCGCCCGGCGCGGTGGCGCGGTCGCTGCCGCCGTATTGGCGCGCGAACTTGCGGTCGGCCTTGTCCTTGGCGAGCTTGCGCTTCATGCGCTCGATGCGAGAAGCCGGCTCCTCCGCGCACGCGGACCGTTCCGCCTCGGCGTCTTCCGCAGAGTCGTCCCAGGCCAAACGGCGCGTTGCATAGTCGTCCTCGAAGTGCGAGGAGCGAGCGTGCCCCTCCGAGAAATCACGAGTCGAGGAAGAGCGGCGGACGTCGCGCGAATACGTGCGCACGTCGAAAGCATCATCGTCGGTGTAGCGCAGGCGTTCTGCCGCGCGGGCGGCATAATCCGCGTCGCGGCGCGAACGGGTTGAATCATAAGCTCCCGAACGATTGCGAGCGGAGCGGTCCGCAGAGGAATAGCGCGCATCGCGCGCCGTGGAACGCGAGGAAACCGACAAGTGCGAACGGTCGCGCTGCGCGCGCTTCGCCTTGTCAAACGAAAGGATTTTCGCCTGCTGTGTCAACGAAAGGCCCCTTAGTGCATCGTGGTTTGAATAGAGTGTGTGTAATGCAAGAAGCTGTTCGCAGGATACCACACAAACAAAATGCCGGCACGCGAAAACGGTCGGCATTTATGCGGTAGGTTGCTTTATCGAGGGGCACCTGAGCTGCCCGAAAGCGCGACTTGGTTAGCTAGGTCGCGAACGCGACCCCTAAAGGTCGAGCTGTTTGATATAAGAATTCCATTTCTCGAAGGACGCATCGCTTATGGCGTGCTCCATGAGACACGCCTCCTCCTCCGCCGTGTCCTCGGGAATGCCGAGCGCCTTGGTGAGGAACTTGCGCAGAAGCTCGTGGCGCTCAAGCACCGAGGAACCGTACTTGTAACCGTCTTCCGTCAGCGTGACGTCGCCGTAATACGGCTGGTCAGCGAAGCCCTTTTCCTTGAGGGCGTTCATTGCCTTATTGACGGAGGCCTTGGAAACCCCCAGCTTGTTCGCGATGTCGACCGATCGCACGGATTTCTCGGTCGTTCCGCCCAGCATGACGATTGCCTCGAGGTAGTCCTCATGCGACATGGAAACCTTTTCCATGCTTCCCTCCAATCAGCGCGCTTTGCACTATAGTAACACAGCGCGGGCAACGCGCGAGCATCTGCAGCCTCGGCTAACTTTAATAGTAGCGGAAGTAGGCGGCGCAGCTGCCCTCGCTCGACACCATGCAGGGGCCTACCGGATTTTCCGGCGTGCAAACCTTGCGGAAGAGCGGACACTCGTTCGGAGCCATGCGCGCGCGCAGCACATCGCCGCAGCGGCAGCCCTTCGGGTCGCGGGTCGGCTCCACGTCGGGCTGGAAACGGCGCACCGCGTCGAAATCGGCGAATCCCTCGCGGATGCGGTAGCCCGACCCGGGGATCTCGCCCAAGCCGCGCCAGGTCGCCGTGCATGTTTCGAACACCTCGTCAATCGCGGCGAGCGCCACGGGGTTTCCCTCCGGCATGACGCCGCGCGAGTATGCAATCTCGATTTCGGCGCGCCCCTCATGCAGCTGGCGTGCGAGCATGGCGATGCCCTGCAGGACGTCGACCGGCTCGAAGCCCGTGATCACGCCGGGGATGCCGTATTTCTCCGCGAGGAAGCGATACGGCTCGGCGCCGATGATGGTGCTCACGTGGCCGGGCAGGATGAGCGCGTCGAGCTCGAGCGTGGGGTCGCCCACGAGCAGTTCCAACGCGCCGGGCATGTTCTTGTGCGCCGCGAACACGGTGAAGTTGGAAAGCCCCATCGCCTTCGCGCGCTTGATTGCCATGGCCACAAGCGGCGTCGTCGTCTCGAAGCCGACGCCCACGAACACGACCTCGCGCTCGGGGTGCGCCTGGGCGAAGGCGAGCGCATCGAGCGGCGAATAGACGATTTCGACCGAACGCCCCGCCGCCTGCTCCGCGAGCAGGCTCGACGTCGAGCCGGGAACGCGCGTCATGTCGCCGAAGGTGGTGATGGTGACGTTCGGGATGCGCGCGAGCGCGATCACCGTGTCGATGTCGCGATTGCATGTGACGCAAACGGGGCACCCAGGGCCAGACGCCAGGCGAAGCCCCGCGGGCATCAAATCGCGGATGCCGTTGCGGGCGATGGAGACGGTGTGCGTGCCGCACACTTCCATGAGCGTTGCGTGCTCGGGCGCCAAACGATGGATGGTTTCGATGAGCCCACGTGCAAGCTTAGGGTCCTTGAAGACCGAAAAGTCGATGTCGGCCACGTGTTCCAAGGTGCTCATACGGCCACTTCTTCCAGCTGTTTCACCAGTTCAATTGTTTCTTTCGCATAGTCGGCGTCGACCACTTCGATCGCGAAGCCGGCGTGCACCAACACGTAGTCGCCGACGTTCGCCTGCGGCGTCAGGTCAAGCGCGACCTCGCGCGTGACGCCGAGGATCTCCGCCGTCGCCAGGTTGTCGGATTTCTTTTCCGTGATAAGCGCGGGGATTGCCAAACACATAGGCTCAGTCCTTTTTTCTCGTCTCATTTTGCGCACATGCTATCACAGCTTGGCCGTAGGAGATGCACCCATCGTTGGGCGGCAGCTCGCGGTTGACGGCTACCGTGAAGCCCTCGTCCTCAAGCGCCGCAAGCGTATGTTCCGTCACGTAGCGGTTCATGAACACGCCGCCCGAAAGCGCCACCGTCGTCACACCGTACACGTTGTAGACGAGCTTCGCCGCGTTCACAATAGCCTCCACGATGGCGTTGTGGAACCGGCGCGCGATGAGCGGCGTGGGGATGCCCGAGCCCATGTCGTCGAGGAGCGCCTTGAACGTGGGCTGCGCGTCGAAGAGCACGACCGAGGTGTCCTGCGCAGTCGAGTTCGAGGTGGCGGTGTTCTTCGTGATGGCGATTGCGTAGCGAGCCGCGGCGTCGGGGCTGGGGTCGGCGGCGGCGTTCGCGCGCGCCCAATCGCCCATCGCGGCCTCCAGAAGGATCGCCGCCTCGCCTTCGTAGGTCGGGTGCTCGCATACGCCCAAAAGCGCGCTTGCCGCATCGAAGAGGCGCCCGACCGACGAGGTCACGGGCGTGTTTATGCCCTGCTCGATCATCTGATCGAGCACATCGGTCTGCTCGCCGAGCGCGTCGAGCACGCGCTTTGCCGTCGGGTGCTCGAGCAGGTCGAACTCCCAGAGCGCGCCGTATGCCATGCGCAGGGGGTTTCGCACGCACGCAGCGCCGCCGGGCATGGGGATGTAGGCGAAGTTGGCGAAGCGCTCATAGGCCTGCGCGTTCGCGAGCAGCACTTCCCCGCCCCAGATCGATCCGTCCGCGCCGAAGCCCGTGCCGTCGAACGCAATACCGCACACCGCGCCGCCAAGGTTGTTCTCGCCGATGACCGAGGCGATGTGCGCATGGTGATGCTGCACCTCGACCAGGGGAATGTTCTGCTTTCTCGCCTGCTCACGTGCCCATTTCGAAGCGAGGTACTCCGGATGCGCGTCACAGGCGAGGCGGGCGGCGCGAAGGTCGAAGAGCTTTTCGAAGCGGCCCCTCGCGTCAAGCCAGGCATCGAGCGTCTCGGCGTTTTCCAAGTCGCCCACATGCTGGGAGACAAACGCCTCGGCGCCGCGAACGAAGGCGAACGTGCTCTTCTGCTCCGAGCCCGCCGCGAACAGCACGGGCGCGGAGGCGCCCGCAGGTGCAGGCACATCGCCGATTGCGAGAGAAGCTTCCCCTGAAGCGGGTTCGCCGTCTGCGAGCGAGCCGTCCACCTGCGGCATCTTCAAGGGCACGGGCGCGAACCCGCGCGCGCGGCGAATCATCTGCACCGCGGCGCCCGCACTGCCCGCCTCGACGATGCGCACCACCGAGTCGTCGTAGCGCGAGAGGATTGCGCGGTCGTTGCCCACGACGGCGCACGCGAAGCCCCCAAGCTGCTCACGCGCTTGCGCATCATCGGTGACTATGGGTTCGTCATGGATGTTTCCCGAGGTCATCACAAGCATCGCAGGTTCGGGAACACCCGCCCGCTCAAGGGCTGCGGCGAAATCGTGGAGCAGCAAGTGTTGCAAGGGGGTAGCGGGGAGCATGACGCCCAGCTCGGGCAGCGCATCGGCGAGGCCCGCGGCGAGCGCCGCGCCCGGGCGCTTTCTCAGAAGCACAATCGGGCGCGCCGGCTCGGTGAGCGCCTTTTCCTCCTCGGGAGACACCTCGCACACGCTGCGGGCCGCGTCAGCGTTCGCCATCATGACCGCGAACGGCTTGCCACCGCGATGCTTCCCCTTGCGCAAACGCGCGATAGCCTCGACGTTTCGCGCGTCGCACACCAGATGAAACCCACCGAGCCCCTTCACGGCCACGACCTGGCCGCGAACGAGCAGCTCAACCGCCCGTGCGATGAGGGCGTCCGACCCCTCGCGCGTCTTTCCCCAGGCGATGCGCCACTCGGACGGCGAATCGCCCGTGACCGCGCCCGTCTCCTCGCTCGGCACGCCGGCGAAGCCATCCCCGGGCGTCGCCGCGCATTCAGGGCGCCACGCAAAAGACAGATGCGGCCCGCATTCGAAGCAGGCGTCGGGCTGCGCGTGGAAGCGGCGATCGGCGGGATCGGCGTATTCCGCAGCACAGCGCTCGCACATGGAGAAGCCCTTCATGGAGGTGCTCGCGCGATCGTAAGGGAGCGAATCGATAATCGTGAAGCGCGGGCCGCAGTTGGTACAGTTGATGAACGGGTAGCGATAGCGACGGTCGTTCGGGTTGAACAGCTCCGCCACGCAGTCGTCGCAGGTGGCAAGGTCGGCGGACACGAGCGTCGTCTCTCGCGTCGCGCCGTCGTCCGAGAAGCGGATCTCAAAGGACGCGCAGTCCTGAAGCGGCACTTCCTTAAGCTCGATCTCCTTCACTTGCGCGGCGGCGGGCGCATTCTCGGAAAGCTCGATCACGAACTCGTCGAGCAGGCGGCTCTCCCCCTCAGCATGAATGCGCACGCCGTCAACCGCGTTCAAAACCCATCCGTTGACCAGGTATTTTTTCGCCATTCGATATACGAAGGGACGAAATCCCACCCCTTGGACGATTCCCGTCACATGAATATCGAGCGCTTCCACCATGCTTCTCACCCTCAATTTCGGACAATAAAGACGCCGCGCCCGTCTTGCAACGGACGCGGCGCGATACGGCAAACGACCTAGAGCTCCGCCAAGATCTCGCGGATGACGGCAGCGAGCGCGCGCAGCGTCACGCCCGAGTTGTCGGGCAGATGCAGATGCACGCAGCGGCGGCCGCGGTTCGCCAGCGTGAGCAAATCGCCCGATGCCTGCGCCTTCGCGAGCGCACCCAAGCTTTCCGCCTCGCGCTTCAAGGGGATGTCCTTCAGCTCGTCGGCCGACAGAATGAGGAACACGCCGCAGTTCGGGCCGCCCTTCTGCAGCTGGCCGGTGGAGTGCAGATAGCGCGGGCCCACTTCCAAGCACGACGCGACGCAGCGGGATTCGCCTACGCCATGGCGGATGTCCTCGAGCGCCTCGCGACGTCCCTCGCCCGTGAACGGCAGAAACGCGTTCAGCGCGAAGAAGTCGCCCGGCTGGATGCTGCCGAGCAGCGCGCGCAGGGCGCCGCGCACGTCGGTGCAATCCTTGAAGCACGGCGCGAGCCGCACCTCGACCTCGCCCATGTGCACGTCGTCGATGAAGTCCTGCACGAAGTCGGGCTCGGGCTGACCCTCGGCGAGAATCTTTAGCACCTCGGCCTTCGCGGAGGCGACGTCGGGCTGGTCGAACGGGCACACCTTCATGAGGAAACCGCACATCGCGATGGCGTATTCCCACATCACGAAGTGCTCGGCGAGTTCCTCGACCGAGTCGATCTTGAAGTTCAGGCGCGGGATGGCCGGGTCGATGTAGGCCAAGCTCATCTCGAAGTTCTTGCGCTCGTCCCACAGGTCGGTCTTCGTCTGGTACATGATGACGCTGCGATCGCCCGCGTCGCGCGTGAGCAGAAGCGAATCGACCTCGATGTTCGGCAGGATGCCCTGCCCTTCCTTGCCGAGCGACTCGGCGACGAGCTGTTCGATCCAAAGGCCGAGCACGCGCCCGCGCTTCGGCGTGAGGAAGGAGAACTTGTTGCGCCCTTTGAGGTAGTTGTCGTAGAGGAACGCCGCCAGGTTGATGGCAGGGTTGTCGATGGCGTCCTCGCTGCAACGCTCCTCGGCTTCCTTCGCATGCGCCATGAACTTCTCGAGGTCGATACCCGCAAGCGCGGCGGGCAGAAGGCCGAAGATCGACAGCGCGGAGAAGCGCCCGCCGACGGTGGGCTCGCCGTTGAACGCCGCGAGCCAACCCTCCTCGCGCGCCTGACGCTCGAGCTGCGAGCCAGGATCGGTGATCGCGACCAGATGGTTCGCGAAGTTGATTTCCGGGGCCTGCGCGGCGAACGCGTCACGCAGCGCGCTTGAGAGCAGGCGCGGCTCGATGGTACCGCCTGACTTCGACGACACGATCACGAGCGTGGTCGCGGGGTCGCAGTCCCATAAAAGTTCGCGCATGCGCACGGGCGAGTCGGAATCGAGCGTCTTGAACGAGACGCGGTTGGTCTTCACCGCGTCGGACTTGTTGTATTTCGTGATGGTCATGGGCGCCTGGGTCGATCCGCCCTGACCGATGAGGACGACAGTCTTGATGCCGCTTTCCACCACGTTATCGGCGAAGCACTGGACCTGTGACAAGTCGCACTGCGGATGCGTCCCCAAATCGACCCACCCCATGAAGTTCTCGGCGGTCTGGCGCGCTTCCTCGGAGAAATCGTAGAGCGATGCGTCCTTCGCCCGCACGCGGCTGGCGACGCATTCCTTCACGAGCGTTTTCGCAGAAGGGTATAGCTTTTCCATGTCGCTAATCAGCATGTAAACCTTCTTTCGGTATCGCGCGCCCGCCCCTCGACGGCACGCACGGCATAGATTATCCTCGAAGGCTGTGATGGAGTTATGGACAAGTGGGAAGACGGCCCTAAATCGCAGGAAAAGGGACGGATTTCGGGAGATTTTGCCAGCATTCGAGCACGCAAAAAGCGCCCGTCGCGAGATGCGGCGAGCGCCTAGCAATCATTTGGAACCTACGTAATAAAAGCGACCTAGAGCCCAAGCGCCTTCTTGAGCGCGCTCACGCGACGACGGCTCACGGGGATCTTCTCCTCCACGCCGTTGAGCGTGAGCAGCAGCGTGCCGCCGGAGACCGATTCGATTTCCTCGACCATGGAAAGGTTCACCAGGTAGCCGCGGTGCACGCGGAAGAACCCGTGCCCGTCTAAGCGCTTTTCAAGCTGGGCCAGACTCACCGTGGAGAAGTAGCGGTCCGTGTCGGTCTGCAGGTACGCGTAGTCATCGCGCGCCATGACGAAGCGAATCTTGTCGATGCCGATGAGGATCTTCTTGCCGCCCTTTTCGACGGGGATGCGCTCGGATTTCTGGGCCTGCACATGCAGCGACACGTGCTCGCGCACGCGTGCAAGCGCCTGGGAGAGACGCTCGGTCTCGACCGGTTTCACCAGGTAATCGATGGCGTTCACCTTGAACGCGTCGAGCGCATGCTCGCTGTAGGCGGTGACGAACACCACCGCGGGCGGGAATTTCAAATGCTGCAACGCCTCGGCGAGCTGAAGCCCGGTGGCTTCCGGCATGTTCACGTCGAGGAACATGACGTCGCAGGGGTATTCCTTCAGCTTCTCGATGGCCTCGCGCACACTAGCCGCCTCGGCAACAACCTCGGTCTGGCCAAGTTCGTCGAGCAGGAATTTCAATTCGGAGCGCGCGGGGGCCTCGTCGTCGACGATGATTGCTTTCAGCATACAAGCCTCCCAGATTCGTGTTCGATGATGCCGCTTCTGCGCCGTTCGCAGAGCGTACTCCTAACGCTCAATTATAAAACAAAGCGCTCTCGATTTGTATGCTTGGCGACATCATTTCAAAACGACCGCAAAGGCGCGAGGGAAGAGCCGGAAAGGCCCCTCGCGCCTTTGTTGGCGCGCCGCACCTGGCGGCCGTTTTGCCTTATCGAACGCTTACAGGTCGAGTTCCATCAGACGGGCGATGGTGAGCGCGTAGATTTTGAACGCCTGCTTGAGCAGGTCTTCCGGCACCGTCTCGTCCGGACCGTGCATGCCGCCCGCCCACTCGGGCATCTCGACCCACGGCATTTCGGGACCGAAACTCGCCGCGCAGGAGAACTTGCGCGCGTACGTGCCGCCGCCCTGCGTGAAGGGCTTCGCGTCCTCGCCCGTGGCCTCGTTGTACGCAGAAAGAAGCGCCTGCACGTAGCCCGAATCGGGATCGATGAGGAAGGGCTCAACCTCGCGCGTCGCCTCGTAGGTCGCACCCGCCTCGGCCGCAAGCGTGCCGAGACGCTCGGTGAGTTTGTCGGGCGCGATCGTCGTGGGGAAACGGCAGTCGAGCGTCTGCTTCACGCAGCCGCCTTCCATGCTGATCGTGCCACCGACGACGGTGAGTTCGCCGAAATGCTCATCGGACGCCTTGATGCCGAGCTTCGAGCCATCGGTTGCGCTCGTGAGCTTGCGAACCAGCTCGAAGTATGCCCGCTCGTCGGCGGTGAGCAAGTCGTTTTCCAACAAATAGGCGACGAGCATGTCGATCGCGCTCACCCCCAGATGCGGCAGGCTCGCATGCGCCGCCTTCCCATGCGCGTCGATGCGCGCTGTGCCGTCGCCCTCGTCGGTGACGACGATGCCCGCCGCCTGCGGAAGCGCCGCCGCGTCGGCCCGCACGATCGCGTGCGCGAGGCCCGGCACCGCGTTCGTCGCCGCACCGCCTTCGATGTTCACGAGTACACCGCCCTCGAAACGCTTGCTCGTAAACGCGCCATCGTAGAGGCCCTTCTCACCATAGCTCACGGGGAACTCGGCGTCGGGCGTGAAAAGAAACGCCGGGTCGGCGAAGCGCTCGCGGTAGTACGGCACGTCGTCCATACCCGTCTCCTCGTTCGCGCCGAAGATGATGCGGATGGTATAGGGCAGCTTTTCGCCCTTGTCCAGCCAGAACTTCACCGCGTGGAGGGTCGTGATGATGGGGCCTTTATCGTCGATGACGCCGCGGCCCATAAGATAGCCCTCGCGGCGCGTGACGGCGAACGGCTCGACCGTCCAACCAGGTCCCGCGGGCACCACGTCGACGTGCCCGATGATGCCGATCTGCGTATCCGACTCTCCGGGAAGGTCGGCGTAACCCACATATCCATCGACGTCGTGGACTTCAAATCCCATGTCACGCGCGATGTTGAGCGCCTCGGTGAGCGCCGCGCGGGGCCCGGGGCCGAACGGCGCGCCCGGCGCTGCGGCGGGCAGATCCTCCGTCGACTCGATGCGCACGACGCGCTCGATGTCGGCGACGATGTTGTCCCAGTCCTTCTCGAGATAGGAATCGATCTCGCTTTCGAGAACATCCTCCATGTTGCGACCTCCTTGATCGTTTTCGTCCCGTCAACTTTACCCCAGCGCACGGGTATCGAACAGCCCGCAATCGCGCGATTCGCGAAAGCGCGCATGCTCGCCCTCACGCGCAATTTCCCGATAGACGCACCCGCGTGCTTCCGCTATACTGTTTGAGCTGATGTGCCCGAGTGGCGGAATGGCAGACGCGGCGGTCTCAAAAACCGTTGTCTCACGACGTGCGAGTTCGACTCTCGCCTCGGGCACCAGTTTTCCCTGATTGCAAAGGCGGCCCGCGCGGCCGCCTTCTTCATTTTCCCGCAACTTCCCGCAGCGCAAAAAAAGGCGACCCCCGCCGGAGGTCGCCTTTCGTCGTTTTGCAGGAAGCTTCCCGTTATTCCGCTTTCGCGGCGGCGTTCTTCTTCGAGGTGGCGACGATCGTCTTCACGCCCTTGACGGCAAGCACGATGGCCAGCACGAACAGAAGCACGGCGAGGATCGCCTGCAGCACCGGCGCGAGCGCGATGCCGCCCGTGATGATCGCAGTCATCTTCTGGTAGAAGGTGATGGCGAGCGACGTCAACGTGGCGAGCAGCATGAACGCCATCGGCACGAAGAACATCTTGTTGTTGCGGCCAGCGTTGCCGAGCCATGCGCACACGGCAAGCAGGGCGAGCGCGGCAAGCAGCTGGTTGGCGGCGCCGAACAGCGGCCAGATGATGGAGTAGCCCGTCATACCCAAGATGATGCCGATGACCACGGTGATGATCGTCGCCACATACGGGTTCGCCATGAACTTGTGCACGCCCGTGAGCTCCTCGGGCTTCTTGTCGACCGGAGTCCAAAGCTCCTGGAACATGTAGCGCGCAAGGCGCGTCGCCGTATCGAGCGAAGTCAGGCAGAAAGCGGAAACCGCAAGGATGAGCAGCGCATATGCGAGCCCTTGCGCATCGGCGAGACCGGGGATGCAGGCGAGCATCTGCGAGAGGCCGTCCGCAAAGACCGCCGTCGGGGAGGCGTATCCGCCAGCGGCGTACTTGCTCCACACGAAGCCGACGGCACACAGCGAGATCACCGCGAGCACGCACTCGATGAGCATACCGCCGTAACCGATGGGCTGCGCCTGGCCTTCCTTGTCGAGCTGCTTAGACGTGGTGCCCGAAGCGACGAGGCTATGGAAGCCGGAAATGGCGCCGCATGCGATGGTGATGAACAGAGCCGGGAACAGAAAGCCGGAAGCGGCGGCCTTGTTCGTGATGGCCTTGCCCGCCTCATCGACGAGCGCTTGGCCGGTGGAAGCGTCGAAGGCGGCATTGGAGGCGACGAAGCCGGTGAACGCCGGAATCTGCAGGTCGGTCGCAGCGCCCATGACGCTTGCGCCCACGATGCCGATGATGGCGAGGATGATCATGCCATAAAGCAGATAGCTCGACAGGTAGTCGCGCGGCTGCAGGAGAATCCACACCGGGGCAACGGAGGCGACCAGGATGTACACGCCGAGGATGATCATCCACGTGTCGTAGTCAAGCGAGATCGCAACGCCCATGAGCGGCAGGTTGTAGCCGATGGCGACCATGATGACGATCAGGATGATCGCCGAGACGATGTTCACGGGGCCGGGGATGTTGCGGCCGCGCGTGACGAAGCCGTAGACGACGGCGACACCGATGAAGATGACCGAAATCATGGCCGTCTGCTCATTGGCGAGGTTGGTCGCCGGGGCCGCCGAGGCGGAAACGACGAACGTGTTCGCAACGATGGAGGCGAATGCAGCCACGACCAGCAGCAACGTCAAGTACGCGAAGATGCAGAAGAGCTTCTTCGCCGTATTGTCGATGTTCTCCGCGACGACGACGGCAAGTGTCTGGCCCTTGTGACGAAGCGAGGCGAACAGCGCGCCGAAGTCGTGCATAGCGCCGAAGAAGATGCCGCCGATGAGCACCCACAAAAGCACGGGCACCCAGCCGAAGACTGCCGCCTGGATCGGACCGTTAATCGGACCCGCGCCAGCGATCGACGAGAAGTGATGGCCGAGCACCACGTACGGTGGCGCCGGCACGTAATCCACGCCGTCTTCCAGCTCGTGAGCCGGAGTCGGGCGATTCGGATCGACTCCCCATTGCTTGGCAAGCCAGCCACCGTAGCACACATAGCCGATGACCAGGATAACCATAGCAATAAGGAAGATAACCAAAGCGTTCATTGAGTTTCCTTACTGATATTACCGCAGTTCTTCTATGCCAGGCGCAGATTGGCTTCGATCGTCGAAACCAGCTGCTTTCCAGCTCCGTTCGCATAGACGCACCGGTTCGAAAGGTCGGCGACCGCCACGCGGAGGTCGGCCCATCCACGGAACCCGAGGGCGAAGTTCTTGCGGAAACGCACTTTTCGAATCGCGCGCTTCGCGTCCTCGGCGCACTCGTCGGCGATGACCACGAGTGAAAGCCCCGAGGACATGTGGTTCGGTTCCGCCGTGACCTTCTCGAGGCCGCGCGTCTTCATGAACTGAACCCACGCATCGAGCTGAGGCTCGTCGAAGGTTTCCGCAAACACGAAAAAGAGGTACTCGTGGGAATTGGCCTCCCAGAGCTTCGCACGTTTGACCAGCACATACTGCTCGCCAAACGAGTGAAATTCAGCAAAACCGGGGAAGCGCTTCCCCGCGAACTCGTAATCCCGATGCACATCGAAGAATGCCTCATGTGCAGCGAGAATACGTTTCAGCACCAGCTGCTTTTCGTCCTGTGCCTTCTGGGCCTCGCCCGAAGACCGAAGGACTGGCTGTCCGTCCGATGCGGCGACATGTTCGGCCACCGCCCTTTCGGAGTTGTCCGACGAACCTGTCTGTTCGACCTGCTCGTCAGTGCCTTTGGCGTCTGATTGAACCGCTGAACCCACGCTCAAGAAACCCGAAAACCTTTCCACTTCGCACTCATCGCACCCCACGTCTCAATGCGAACGGCTTATTTTATGTCCTACGTAACTGCTCGGTAACATAAAAATCGGCATTTTTTTGCGAATGCACAAAGATTTTTCCCAAAAAGAAAGCGCTTGGGGTGAAATCCACTCCCAAGCGCTTGTGTAACGTGCTTGTCGCGTGCCAGCTGGGGCCTTATGCGAGCGATTCCACCCACGTCGGCGCGCGAGCTGCGGCCTGCCAGCTACAGGCTGAAATCCTTCTCGCCGTTGAACACCGCGAGGGCGTCGGCGACGGAGTAGTCGGCCAGCGTGATGGCGCTGATGGCCTTCGTGAGGCGCACGGCCTCGTCGAGCGAACGCTGGTGAATGTTGCGGCCCGTTGCGTTTCCGCAGGCACCGCCCACATGAATCTGATCGTAGAGCTGCGTTAAGAAGGTTTCGGCATCGACGGTCGAACCGCCTGCGCACACAAGGCCCGTGCGGCCCGCCGCCATAGAGGCGACCTTCAGGGCCTCGGCAGGGGTGCGTGTGTCGTCGCCTTCGGGCTTCGGCGGATTCACCTTCACGAAGTCGGCGCCCAGGCAAAGCGCCACGCCGGCAGCGCCCGCGATGAGGTCGGGGTCCTTCTCGGCGGTGACAGCCTTGCCGCGCGGGTAGATCCACAACACGACGAGCAAGCCGTTCGCGTGCGCCTGCGCAATGAGTTCGCCAGCCTCGGCCATCATGGTGGACTCGTACTCGCTGCCCAGGTAGATGGTGTAGCCCAAACCGACGATGTTCACGCCCGCGTCGCGCATGACGAGGATGGCGTCCAAGTCGTAGAGCTGCGGCGAATAGGGGTCGTCCTGCGAAGTCTTCACCAAGTTGGTCTTGGAGTTCATCTTCACGAGGTAGTTGATCTCAGGGTAGTCGGCGGCGTATTGCGCGATGAGGCCGCGCTGACCGGCGAGAACGCCGCACACGCCCTGACGACCGATCTCGAAGAGATGCTCGGGCTCGGCGTCGGCGAGGTCGATCCCCTCGCCGTAGAAGTCCTTGTTCAAATGCTCGATCTTCTGGTCGCATGCGAACAGCATGAGCCGACCGGTTCCACGCGTGGCCTTCAGGTAGTTGTCGATGTATTCCTCGCGCGACTCGGGCATGACGTCAGCGGGAACACGAACCTGATCACGGGTGATTTTCGGCATGTTGATCCTCCTTTTAGGATGCGATATAAGGCGCCGCGGCCGATGCTTCGACGATTCACAAGGCGACGCACGGAAGATATTCTAGCAAATGGGAAACCTACGCGCCGCACATGTCGGCGAGCGATGCACGCGTCGGCGCACTTCGAGATGCACGGGGCGTGGGGCATCAGGGATTCGGGCTCAGGCGATTGCGCGCCCTAGAACCATTCCTTCTTCTCGAAGACATAGGTTTGCTCGAATTCCGTTTGCGACTTGGAAAGGTAGAGCGCGCCCTCCACGATGGAGATGACCACCATGGCAAGACCCGCGATGCCGAGCGATAAGATGCTGCCCACGATAGTGACGGCGAGCATGATGAACCCCGGCGTGTTGTAGCCAAGGTAGAACTTGTGGATGCCGAGGCTGCCGAGGAAGATGGCCAAAAGGCCTGCCGCCACGTGGTCTTTCGTGTTCGGAGCGGCCTGCGCATAAGGCTGCTGCGTGTAGGGCCGGGAATAGGCCTGGTTGGCTTGCCAGGGGCCTTGCGATTGCTGGTAGGCTTGACCGTTTGCTTGCCAGTAGGTTTGCCCCCAGACGTCGTTGCCCTGCTGGGAAGGCTGGCTCCATGCGTCTTTGCCCTGCTGGTAAGCCTGGCTCCAGGCATCGTAGCCCTGTTCGTTCGGCTGGTCCACGCCACCCGGCCAGCTCGCCTCGCCTGACTGGTCCGCCTCGCCTGGCTGGCCCGCGCCGCCGACTTCGCTCGGCTCCTCGGGCTGTCCGCCCCGAGCCTGCTTCTCGCGCGCCACGCGGAGGCGTTCCTGCGCTTCTTTCAACGCCGCTTCGGCAGCGGCAATCTCGTCGTTCATGTTGTTGGAATCGCTCATGGGAAAACCTTTCGACCTGCGTCCTCGCATTCATGATAGCCGCAGGTAGGCGCAACCCACGATTGCGTTACGCGTCCGTTATCGAGTCGATGCCCCGCGGAATACCGACGTCGACGGCGCCGCGCACCCGCCGCTCGCATCGACGTTATCGGTCGTGTTCGCCTTTGTCGTGATGGAAGAGATTCATGATCTTGTCGCGGAAGATAATCGCAACGATAGCGATGACCGCGACGACCGCAAAGATGATGAGGCTTTGCGTGATATTCCCGTCCACCAGGCCATTTGCCGCATAGGTCGAGATGACGATGCCCGGAATGCGGCCCACGTTCGACAGGACGAGAAAGTCGCGCATGCGCATATTCGTGAGCGGGACCAAATACGTGAAGGTGTCCTTCGGCATTGCGGGGATCAAGAACAGGATGAACACCACGATGGACAGCTTGCCGCTTTCCTCGAAGGCGCGAAACTTGTCAAGGTATTTCGTGGGAACCATGTCCTGCACGAACGGCGCGCCCAGGCGATGAACCACCGCGAACACGAACGCGCTCGAGATAATGGACCCGAGCAAGATGACCGCGGCACCGAGCCAAGGGCCATACATCATGCCCGCCGCCATCTGCACGACCTCGCCGGGAATGAACGCCACGACAATCTGCACGAACTGCATGGCCAGAAGGATGAGAACCCCGAGGGGGCCCGCGTTGCGAACGTCATCGATCACCCGGCTAAGCCCGCCTGGTTCGAAGACTTCATGGATGTAGGGCCAAATCAAGACCACGACAACGACCATCAGCGCCAAAAACGCGATAAGCCCGCCGAACTTGAAGATGTCGCCGCGCGTCATCTCGCGACCCCGGACCGTCGTGATTTCCTGCGCTTTCTCGCGCGCAGCATCGCGGCGCTCACGGGCACGCTCCTTCACCGTCTCGCGGTGCTCGTCCGCGCATTCGGATTGAGTCGACGCCCCATCTTGTGCGCTTTTTCCACTCGATGCGGTTTTCATCTGCGGACTATTCAAACTGATGCTCCCGTTGCTCGCTTCGGAATCGTTTCCTGCACTGTTTTCGCGCGCCTCGACTAGTCGTCACGACGAGCCTTGTCGAATTCTTCCTTGAACGCCGAGAACATGCCGCCAGCGGCCTTGAGCTGGCTGCCAACCGCGCGCCCGATTCCCTCCGACGCCGAATCCTGGGATTCCTTCTTCGTCGGCTTCTTCTTCGGAGTCTCCTCGGGGACGACCTCGGTTACGTCCTCTTCGGCGTTGTCGGCGGCGAGGGCCTCCTCGTCGACCGAGCGCTTCTCGGGCTTGGGGCCGCGCGCCTTGTCGTACTCCTCCTTGAACTCGGAGAACATGCCCGTCGCCTTGCCGATTTGCTTGCCCGTCGCGTACGCCCCCTTGTTCACCGCGTCGCCGGCGACGTGCGCAGCTTCGCTGACCTTGGGCTTCACCTTGTCGACCGCAGTATGCGCCTTGTCCATGGCAACGGCGGTGGCAGCGCCCGCCTTCTCGGCAGCGCCCCCTTCGATTGCGATGTCGGCCACATCGTCTTTCACCAAGATAGCACCGAGAACCGGGGTCTCATCCGAGCCCTCGTATTCGCCTGCAAGTGCACAGCCGATGCCACGGCGAAAGCCAAGGATGAGCTCGCCTGGGACCGAACGCGTGCCCAAAAGCGCGTTCGCCGTCGCGCCCATGTCGACCAGAAACGAGTCGACCTTCCCCGTTGCCAGGCTGAACGTGACCACGCCCACCGTTCCGAGCGTTGTGCCCGACTCGGTGACCACCGGCATGCCGCCCCAAATGACGCAATCGTCCAAGCGCACGTCGATCGCCTTGCAAGCCGCCTTGTCACGTGTTTTCGCGTCGTCGGCGAGAACGACGCGCCCGTCCTCGAATTCGAAGCCGTCGAGGGCGACGAAGAGGTCCTTGCGGTGGAACATCCACAGCAGATCGGGGCGCTTGACCATGATGCCGATGCACCGGCGCTCCTTGGGGTGGTAGACGAACGCGCGCACCTTGCCGATGCGCTTCGACGCGTTTTTGCCACCCACGACGCGGACGTTGTAGAGTTCCTTGGTAGTGATGAGATTGCTTGCCATTTCGTCCCCGGAAAATCAGAGGGGCGCGCTGTGCGCGGTGGAAACCGCACACGAGCATTGCGCCCCTTTCACATGCGCTCTTGGTGCGAGCGCGTCGTCCTGCTGTTCGTTACGCCTGTTCGCCTTCGGAAGCACCCGCAGCCGGCGCCTCGCTCTGAGCGACCTCGACCGGAATCTCCTCAGAAGCTGCAGCTGCGGATTCCTCGGCGTTCTTGGCGACCTGCGCGGCAATGCGAGCGCGAGCGGCCTCGATCTTCTCGCGGAGGTCGTCGGTGCCGTCGGGATCGGGCTTCACGCTGTTCTTAGCTTCTTGAACGCGAGAAGCAGCTGCACCGTAGATTTCCTGACCCTTCGAAGCGACGGCGGAAACGACGTTCTGGCCCTTGACGACCGCGTCCTGCGCGAACGTTTGCGTACGCGCTGCGGCATCCGCACCGGCGACGTCTTCCACAACCTGCTGTGCAGTGGAGGCAGTTTGGGCTCCCAGTTCCTGAGCTTCGCCCCATACGGCGTTCACCTTTTCAGCAACCATGCCGCGAGCTTCCCTGCCCGTACGCGGAGCGCACAGAAGCGCCGCAGCCGCGCCGACAAGACCGCCTGCCAGAAAAACTCCGAATTTGTTGCCCATAACGGCCTCCTTCAAGATGTTTTCTCGATGCGCTCATTATAGGTGCTTGCAGGCGAGCGCCGCCCAAAATCGCGACCCCTCCACTATTCGGTTGCCGTTTCGTTGAAGAGGAGGCGCGCTTTGGGTACAAGAAAGGCCCGCGAACGGGCCTTTCTTAACGGTTAGATTACCGATGACTCACCTAGCAGAAGACGGCGCCACGCTCTTTTGCGTTGCTGACCAGCTCGTTCAGCACATCGGACAAGCTCAGACCGCTCGCCTTGCAGGCTGCGGGGAACAGCGAGGTCTCCGTCATGCCGGGCGACACGTTGGTCTCCATCACGCGCGCCTGGGCGCCGTCCCAAATGAGGTCGATGCGGCCCAGGTCGCGAAGGCCGTACGCACGATACACTTCCAAAACCGCGCGTTCGATTTCCGCACGGATCGCCTGGGCGTCGGCCTCGTTCGAGGAAAGCGACTCGTTGCGCACCGGCGCATAGTAGTCGACCAAGCTCGCGTCCATGCGGGCGGCGGTGTCGTAGAGCCCGCGCTTGGGAACGATCTCCACCGGGGGCAGCGCATGCGCGTCCCAACCGGTGCCGATAACGGAAACTGCCAGCTCAACGCCTTCGATCCACTGCTCGATGACCACATGATCGTCGTAGGACAGCGCATCGAGGATCGCCTCACCCAAGTGATCGACATCATCGACGCGGTGCACGCCCATCGCAGATCCGCCGTGCGCCGGCTTCACCGCCACGGGATAGCCTCCGTGAACGCGCTCTTCCACCAGGTCAAGCGCCGTCGCTGCACCCATATCCTTGAAGGCGTCGCGCGCAATGCAGATGCCTTGCGGCCACGAAGCGACCGCCGGCTCGTCGGTGAGCTCGCGATACGCCTCCATCGTCGCATGCAGCGAGTCCTTGTTCTGGGCGCGACGGCACACGAGCGCGTCGGAGCCGACATAGGGAATGCCCAAAAGCTCGAGCAGACTCTGGATGGAGCCGTCCTCGCCGTGCTTGCCGTGAAGCGCGCTGTAGCACACGTCGGGGCGCTCGCTGCGCAGCGTGGGCACCAGCTCGCGCGTCGTGTCGAGCGGAACGACCTTATGCCCGGCTTCCTCGAGCGCAGCGCACACGTTCTTGCCGCTGGCCAGCGAAAACTCTCGCTCAAACGAGGTTCCGCCCATCAAAACTGCAACTTTGAGACCCATGTTGTTCCCTTTCGATAGCGCCGTTCGCACGGCGCGGAATGCTTGCCGCTATTCTTCCGGCACCTTGATGGCGCCCGCGTCGATGAACGCACGATAGAGCTCCAAACGCTCCTCGATCACCTTCGCCAGGCGACGAATCGCCTCCGTGATGTTCTCGGGCGTTTCGTAGCTGAAGTTCAGGCGCATGCAGTTTCTGCCCGTCACGCCATCAACGTAGAAGCTGTCGCCCGGGCAAAACGTCACGCCCGCCTCGAGCGCGTCGGCGAGCATGCTGCCCGTGTCGACGTATTTCGGCAGCGTAACCCACAGGAAAAAGCCGCCCTCGGGGTGCGTCCAGGACGCCTCGGGCGGGAAATATTCCTCAAGCGCGGCGAGCATGGCATCACGCCTTTCGCCGTAGGTCTTGATGAACTTCTGCAGCGTGCGCTGCCACGGCGTGTCCGTGAAGTAATGCTCTACCACGACCTGGTCAAACGTCGAACCGCACAGGTCGGCACCCTGTTTCACCAGGCTGATGCGCGCAAGCACGTCAACGGGCGCGCAGATCCAACCGATGCGAAGGCCCGGCGCGAAGATCTTCGAGATGGTGCCCAGGTAGATGACGCGGTCGTCCTGCGCCTTCAGCGGAACCATATGCCCGCCCTCGTAGCGCAAACGGCCGTAGGGGTCGTCCTCGATGACCAGGAAGTCGTACTCGTGCGAAAGCTCAATCAGGCGCTTGCGGCGCTCGCCCGTCATGGTGACACCGCCCGGGTTCTGGAAGTTGGGGATGGTGTAGAGCATCTTCAGGCGCTTGTTGCCCTTGCCGATGCGCTTGAGTTCCTCTTCCAGCAGATCCATGCGCATGCCCTCGTCGTCAAAGGGCACGGGATGGATTTCGGGCTCGTAGGCGTTGAACGCGGAAAGCGCCGTCAAATAGGTGGGACCTTCCACCAAAACGATGTCGCCCTTGTCGAGGAATGTCTCGCCGAGCAGGTTCAACGCCTGCTGCGCTCCCGAAGTGAGCAGCATCTCGTCGGGCTTCACGCGCACGCCGATGTCGCGCATGATGTCGCATAACACCTGACGGGTTTCAAGGCGGCCGTTCGTCGAGCCATACTGCAGGGCGACAGCGCGCTCGTCGGTGACGGCGGCGTGCACCGCCTTCTGGATGGCGCGCTGCGGAAGGAGCGACACGTCGGGCATGCCGCCGGAAAGCGAGATGATGTCCGGGCGAACTGCCGCGGCGAAAAGGTCGCGCACGGCGCTCGAGCGCAGATTCCTCACGCGGTCGGCGATTTTGTCGCTCGTTTGGTCGAATTTCATGTGTGCTGTAGTCATGGTGCCTAGAGTACCACCGCCTCGTTTATCGCGCTGAGCGCATCCTTGAAAGCACGCAGAGCCACCAAATCGTCCGTGAAGTTCACTTCCACGCGCGCGAGGCCCTGCGCCTCGTCGAGCCACCGCGTCGTTCCGACATACGTAAAGCTTTGTGACAGGGTAGCGCTTTTTTCGGCCGCCACCTGCAAATCGATGACGAGGTGCTCAAGCAAGTGGGGCAACGGCGTATGATCGATCACCGCGCCGAAGGTGGGGCCCTCGTCGTTCACGCACGCATGGCGCACCAGGTTGGGAAATCGTGCGCAGATGCGGGAGGCGATTTCGGGCGTCGTCGTGCGGAATCCGGCAGCGACGTCGATGTTCGCCTCGATGCGCTGGGGGCGCACGCAAATGCGCGACGCGCGGATGACCTCCATCACGAGGCCTGCGGGGCACGCGTGAGAACCATGGTCGAATCGCCCGAGAGTTCGGGGCTCGCCTGTTCTCCCTGGATGGCGCGGCCGAGGGCGGCAATCGTCCACGAAATGTCCTCAGAAAGCGAATCGCCCCAGGTAGTTTCCCCGTCTCGCAAGGCAAGCGTCTGTCTGTCGAGCGAGAAGCGATAGCGCGCCTCGCCTTCCATGTTGCCAAAAGAAAGCGAAAGCGTCTTCGCGCCCTCGTCAATCGTGTAGGAATAGGTGACGTCATCGGCGAGTTTGATGCCGTCGGCCGTGACGTCGACCGTCTTCTGCGTGCCGGCGATGTACCACGTGCCCTGGATATCCTGCGCGTCGTTCGCGAACGTCCAGCGCCAACAGGAGAAGGCGACGACCACAGCCACCGCAACGAGCACCACGGCACCGGCGACGACGAAAGGCCACTTCTTGCGCTTCTTGGCCGCAGAAGGACGGGGGGCGCCCCCGCGATCGCGCGACGGTGCGCCCCCCGTGCGCGCGGACGAACGAGCGCCCGCGCGTTGTTGGTTGTGAGAATCCACGCTCGTTATTCCACCGGCTTGATGACGTCGGTGCCCATGTAGGGAACGAGAACGTCAGGGACCTTGATGGTGCCGTCGGCCTGCTGGTAGTTCTCCAGGATGGCGGCCATGGTGCGGCCCGCGGGCAGACCGGAGCCGTTCAACGTATGCAGGTAGCGCGGGCCCTTGAAGTTCGCCGGGTCGCGGTACTTGATGTTGGCGCGGCGCGCCTGGAAGTCGCCGCAGTTCGAGCAGCTGGAAATCTCCTTATAGCCGTTGTAGCTGGGCAGCCATACCTCAACGTCGTAGGTCTGGCGCGCGGAGAAGCCCAGGTCGCCCGTGCACAGCGAGATGACGCGGTACGGAAGGCCGAGCTGCTGGAGCAGGTATTCCGCCTCGGCGGTCATGCTCTCGAGCTGGTTGTCGGAGTCCTCCGGCGTGGCAAACTTCACCATTTCCACCTTGTCGAACTCGTGCTGGCGGATGATGCCGCGAGTGTCGCGGCCAGCCGAGCCCGCCTCTTCGCGGAAGCACGGGGTGAACGCGGTGTACCAGCGCGGCAGCGTGTCGGCGTCGAGCACCTCGCCCGCGTGCAGGTTCGTGAGCGTGACCTCGGCGGTCGGGATGAGGAACATGTCGCCCGACACGTGGTAGGCGTCGTCTTCGAACTTGGGCAGCTGGCCGGTGCCCACCATAGTCTCGCGCTTCACGACCACAGGCGGCCACCATTCCTTGAAGCCGCGGGAGGTGTGCGTGTCGAGGAAGTAGTTGATGAGCGCGCGCTCGAGGCGTGCACCTGCGCCACCGAGCACGGTGAAACGGCTGCCGGAGATCTTGTTGCCGCGCTCGAAATCGAGGATGTCGAGGTCGGTGCCGAGGTCCCAGTGGGGCTTGGGCTCGAAGCCCTCGGCCGCGAAGTCGCGCGGGGTGCCCCAACGACGGCGCTCGGGGTTCTCGGTTTCGTCCTTGCCGACGGGCGTTGCGGCGCAGGGGATGTTGGGCACATGCAGCATGAGGTCGGTGAGCTCGGCGTCGATGGCCTCGCGTTTCGCGGAGATCTCGTCGAGCTCCTCGTTGATGGCACGGACACGCTCCTTGGCGGCCTCGGCCTCTTCCTTCTTGCCTTCGCGCATCATCTCGCCGATGGACTTCGATGCGGTGTTGCGCTCCTGCTGCAGCGCCTCTTCCTTCACGATGGCGGCGCGGCGGCTCTCATCGAGACTTGAGAAGCGCTCCGCATCCCATGAAGCGTTGCGGTTCCTCATCGCCTCGGCGACTGCTTCTTGGTTTTCGCGGACGTACTTGATGTCTAACATGAGACGCGCTCCTTCTTGCCTTTGGGCCGTCGCTGTGCGCACCTCGCGCGCAGCCTTGTTTTACACGGTCGAACCAGTATAGCGCCAATCGGCAAAAGCAAGCGCGCATCCGCGGGTTTCACACGCAACCGCATGGCGAGCGGAAGGCGGAGAAAGAAAGGCGTGAGCACGAGCGGGGTGGGCGCGGAAGCCCCTCTCTCGCCGGGGTGCGACTTTCCGCCATGCGGCCGCGAGGTTCAGCCCTAACCCACGGTCACCGTCGCGACGACGCTTTCGTACTCCGCCGCATTCGACTTGTATTCCGAGGAGGGAAGCGTGACCGACACGTACCCGGCGATCGCGCCGTCCTTTTCAAGGTAATACGTTACCGCCGTCGTATTGCTCGTCTTCGTCACGGCGCGAAGGGCGTTTGCCCCGTTGACGGTCGTTTTCTCGGGCGTTTCCCGCTCGACGTTCTTCAGCGACTCGTACATCTCAGGCTGGGCTTCCTTCATCGCCTGAAGGCGTTCGGGGGTAGCCTCTATCCACGACGCGAGCCCTTCAAGACCGACCTTGCTCGCATCGTCAGCATCGACGACAGTCAGCATGACCGACCCGCTTTCATTGAGCAAGATTTTCGAGGCGGTATCGCTCACGCCATCGGGGAAATTCCCCGCATACTGCCCGGCGCCGTATTCCTTGGCGACGGAATAGCCGTCCGGATAGGCCAAAGATACCTTGCCGACCGTGACGGAGTTCGCGTAATCCGCGCTTTTGGTCAGACCAGCAGAAGAATCGCCCGAGCCTTGCGAATCGGTGGCGTTCTGCTGCGAACAACCCGCGAAAATGCTCAAGCACACAAGCGCCAGCAGCAAAGCCAGCGAGGAAGCGCATATCAAGCGAGCTTTGGTTTTCGGGAATGATATAGAATCGATTCGCTTCATAAGATTCCCCTTTCTCAGAGATGAGAAGTCGGCTGGTTGTAAGAAGAGACGCCTTTAGGCTGTCTCCAAAAGCTTCGTCTTCAAGAAAGAAACGATCAGCTCGTACGGTTCAGAAGGACCAATCGCCTTACAAACAAGAAAAAACGGGATGGCAAAGGCCTCGCTTTCCCTGAGGGCAACTTCCCGAACGCTCGGCACGTCTTTGGGAATAGACCCGCCCTTTCGAGCAAAGACGACTCCTCCGCGCCGAAGGAACGAGAAGAAATCCTCGAATCGGGGCTCCACAAATTCAAAGCGAGGAACGAATCCCTTCACAAGGAACTGCGACTCAATGAAGGGGCGAACAAATCTAATGTCGAGCGGGCAAGCAATCGGATAATCGCTGACTTCTTCGAGGGAGATTCCCCTTTCCTTGCATAATGCATTGTCCTTATCGACAATCACGCTTACCTGCGCGGAGTGAATCAACAAGTTGCGAAAACCTAACTCGTTAGCGGCGCCCGGCAGCACGATGGCGTCAACGAGGCCTTGCTTCATTGCGGAAAGGCATGAATCACTTGACGAGCGATAAAGCTTGATGTCGATGCCCGCCTCTTCACGCAAGCAGCAAAAATCACGCTCCATAAGCGTGAGGCCCCGATACGACGAATCCGACACCCCTAGTTTGAAAATACGCTCTTCGGAGGACTCCTTGAGATAAGTGGACGGCAGTTTTTTCAGTTGGTCGAATTCGAAGAGAACGCGCCGAGCCTTCTCTTCGAATTCCCGCGCAAAGGGAGTTGCCTCAATGCTTCTTCCCGTTCTTTTGAAAAGAGGAATCCCTAGTTCTCTCTCAAGTTCAGAGACCGTTTTGGACAGAGCTTGCGGCGAAATATGTCGTTCTTTCGCCGCAAGCGCAAAGCTGTTGAGACGAATCGCTTCGACGGCATGCTCGATCTGCCCGATATTCACCGAGGAAACCCCTTTCCGCAGCTCACTGAATATCAATCATGATAGAGCAATTGGTCAAGGCCGTCTAAAATCTTACAAAGGAGTACTCCCCAATAACATCCCCTTCGACCGAATAGACCGGAACGGAAACCATCATACTCTGCTTCGCGATGTCCAGTATTTCTTCGAAAGCTTCTTCCGAAATCTCATATTCTCCGGAAGGGTTCGAGCCGATCAGCGACTCGAGATGATTCGAGACTGTGTCATCTTCATCACTCGAAAGAACCACGACATCCCCTCTGATCACTTCGAGCATGAATTCCTTCGTGTCTTGTTCAATAGCAGAAATAGCATTTTCAACTCCCCCTTCATAACGGACGTCTATAATGCACTGATAAGCAGCGGCATCGCTCAAAGCATCAATGCCGTAGTATTCCGCGAAAGCAGAGCGAAACGCCTTAGCTTCATCGATGGCATTCTGCTTCGCAGCCTCAATCTGTTCGGACGGCGACTTTGCCCCATTGAACACCGCAGTCTCGATACTGTCGACCGCCATGTATCCGATATTGCCGTTCGTCGCCTCAACGCGCCCCATATCAGGCATGACCATCTTTCCTTCGGCATCAGTATACGGAACACCATATAACAGACCATTCTCTCCAACAAAGTTGTGCATGCCGGGAACCCACGTATCACTCCCGTCCGCATCCGTCGGCATAATTGTCCCCGGATCCTCCAACGTCAAAAGAAAAATATTGTCCGACGTGACCTCATTCATGGTCCAATCCGCTGACCGAACTTGTCCATATCCCCAAGCCGCAGCTCCTTCGCCATGTCCAATATCCCATTCAAAACTTGAACGAATGTAGGTATGCTGAGGAGTGTCTTTCCAACTGGTCACGGGATCGCCCCAATACATCACCTCAGTTCCCCATACAGTTCCCGTCGTCCCTCCCGCCTGGGAGATCATGGCACCATCGCCCACAACTCTTTCATTGTTGGAAACGTTCATCCACGAATAGCAATTCGCCAGGTAATAGCCCATCTGATTGTAGGCGCCCTTATTGTAAGAACGGTACGTTGGATTGACGTACCAATAGCGATAGCCCGATTCCTTCTGGTAGTTGTAGGCCAGGGCTGTTCCTACCATACTAAACGCAAGGATAATTGAACACGCAGAGCACAGAAACGCTTTCGCCAGATTCCTTTTCCTCATGGGATTTCTTTCGATAGAAGTCTATGTCTTTTGGCAACGCAATCTCCCTCCCACCTCCTTCTTCAACGAACCCAATAGCCTATGTCACCATGATAAGAAGCGAAGGGCGTTTCGAGCCCATACCGATGGTTTGCCTGAGCGCAACTCTTTTTCACCCACTAGAAAAACCATCGCCCCATCCTTCCCCGAACGTGGATTCTTCGCGCGCGGGGGGCGGTGTATACTTTTTCGCGATATGCTTATGCGGTTTGAGCAGCGTGCTCGAACCAGCGCCACCTCCGAAGAAGCAACGAGGCCAACATGGATATTACCGAGCTGTACCATTTTCTTTTCGAGACGCCTGAAGGCGTCGGATGCCTGGTCGGCATCTGCCTGGTGCTGAGCCTGATCGTCTGCGTGATCATGGAGCGCCGCACGCGCAAGCGTTTCGCGGACCGTCCGAAGGGCGAGGACGACTGGTCGATCTTCGACGATGACGACGAGGACGAGGAAAAGGAAGACTAGCATCATGACAAGCGCGAACGACCTGCATCTCTACGAGCGCCGCGGCGACTACATCCCGCGCGTCGCCGCCGTCCACGACCTGTGCGGTTACGGGAAATGCTCGCTCGGCGTGGCGATCCCCGTGCTTTCCGCCGCAGGCTGCGACGTGTGCCCCGTGCCGACGGGGCTGTTCTCCAGCCACACCGCCTTCCCCGGCTGGTACATGCACGACACGACGAACATCATGGAAGATTACACGAACGCGTGGAAGGGCATCGGGGTCGAGATCGACGCCGTGTACTCAGGCTTTCTGGGCGCGCCCGAACAGGTCGATCGCATTCGCGATCTGTACGCCACCTACCCGAACGCGCTGCGCGTGGTCGACCCCGTTATGGCCGATCATGGCAAGGTTTATCCCACCTACACACCCGAGCTGTGCGACGCGATGGCCGAACTTGCCGCCGGCGCCGACATCCTCACGCCGAACCTCACCGAGGCCGCCATCATCTTGGGCGAGCCCATCGGCGACGACTGGTGCGGCACCGACATCTCCGACGCCGAGGCGGCGCGCATGATCGATGCCCTCGTCGCGAAGGGCGCCAAGCACGTGGTGCTCAAGGGCATCCAGCGCGAGGGCGAGAGCGTCATCCGCAACTTCGTGGGCGGCGTGGACTGCGACATGCTCGAAGCCGCGAACGAGTATTTGCCCTACATGCTGCACGGCACGGGCGACTTGTACTGCTCCTGCCTGATGGCGGCCGTCATGGCTGGTCGCAGCCTGCGCGACGCCGTCGTGTTCGCGGGCGACTTCACGCACGACGCGATGATCGTATCGGCCAAGCAGCCCGATTTCAAGAACCGCGGCGTGAGCTTCGAGCCGCTTTTGGGGAAAGTCGCCGAGCTTTTAGGGTAGAAGCGAGCGGCTTACTGCCTGATTTTATCGGGAATACCCAGGGCAGCAAGCACGACGCCCGCAAGTCCGGGCACGATCGAGCCGACGAGCGCCATCGTGCTCGGCGGTGTCCACGACGCGGGGTTCGCCACCCACGCGGCAGCGCAGACGCCCAGTACGAGGACGACGGTCCCCACGAACGCGGCTGCGACATCGACCTTGCGCGACATCCCCCAGCGGGAAAGCGCGCTCATCGCCGCCGCGGCGATAACCCAGCTCACGAGCACGCACCACGTGCCCGGCTTCAGCAGCATCCCACCAAGGCGCGCCTGTGTTTGCGCGCCGATTCCCGTGCTCGAAAGCACCGCCGACGCCACCGCATCGGGGTCGGCGACGGCGTTGCTTCCCGCCGAAACCGCACCCGACATCGTTGCGTAATCCCAGTACATCGGCGCATTCCAGTCGATCATGCCCGACGTGCCCAAACTGCCGAGCGCAAGCGCGCAAAGCCCAGCGAACGCCGCCGTTGCCGCCGCGCGGGCAACCGAGACGACAAGGCTGCCCGCGACAACCGGCGAAAGCGGCGCAAAGCCGACCGCCCCCGAAAGCGGACCCAAAAGGGCTGCGACCGCGGGCGCATCGGACCCGCGCGCGGCAAACCACCACCAGGCGACAGTGCCGAGGAAGAGAAGGATTCCCGGCGCGTAGGCCCCGTTCGCCGTGAGGGACACTCCCAAGATGGCGAACGCCGAGAGCGCTCCCACGTGGGGCTTTATCGCCGCGAGCACACACACCACCGCAAGCAGGCCCCAAAACACCGGACTCGAGAACACACCAGGGCCGAAGGCGGGGAAGTTCACGAGCGCGACCGCGCCCACCAAGGCTGCCGCGGCAACGGACACCACGCGCGCAACCACTGCCATCACGCGGGGTGTCAAGTGCTCCGCGAAGGGGACGCGCAGCGCGGCAGGCACAGGTTCCCCTTCGCCGTCCTCGTCTTCCCCTTCCCCATCGACACCGTTGACCAGGCGCGATAGTTCCGCTTTGCCCGCCTTCGCATCGCCCAAGTAGGGCATGAGCTCCTCGTCGAAATCGCGCACCGTGGCATAGCGCTCCGCCGGGTCGGGGTCGAGCGCGTAGAACATCACGTCGTCGAGGCCCTCTTCCACGTCGTCCCAGCACAGCGAGGGAAGCACGAGTTCGGCGTTTTCAATCGCCGCTGCGGCGCGGGGCAAATCGCGCGCGAAGAAGGGGTTGTCGCCCACGAGCATCTCGTAGGTCAGGCTCGCGAGCGCCCATTCGTCGCAGCGGGCGTCGAGCGCCTCGGATCGCATCTGCTCGGGCGGCATGTAGCCGATCGTGCCGCCGCCCGCGCGCCCCGTGCCGTTGGCATCGGCGAGGGTCGCAAGGCCGAAATCGGTCACCTTCACTTCCCCCTGGCGGTTGATCAGCACGTTCGCAGGCTTGATGTCGAGATGCAGCACGTTGTGGGAATGCGCGACCTCGAGCGCGTGCGCGATGCTCGAGAAAACGTGCGCCACCACATCGAGCGTGAGGTCGCCGTCGTGCTCGCGCAAGAACCGCTCGAGCGTCGTCCCTTCCACGTACTCCATGATGAGATATGCCATGGAGTCTTTGACCTCGAAGTTGTACACCGTGACGATGTTCGCGTCGCTGAACTGGGCGATCGCCCGCGCTTCCGCGAGACCGGGGATATCGGAGGCGAATTCGTCGGGAGAGTCGAAATCTTCGGGTCCTTCGGGATTTTCGAAGCCGCCAGGGCCGACGGGACCACGGTCCGATCCGAAGGCCGAAGCGAAATCCTCCGGCAGCACCGCAAGCGCGGAGGGCATTGCCTCCCCCAGATCTTCGGGGACATCCTCCCAGGGGGGAATGTCCTCAAGGCGAACAACCTGCGTCGGCGCCGATGGCGCGGCATCGCCTTCGGCCCACGCGTGACGTGCCGCCTTCGGCTGCTCGGCGGGCGCGACCCGGCTTAAGGAGTCAGGCGACGCACTCGGCAGCTCGATGCACTTGATGGCGACCTTGCGGCGCATCTGCGTATCCCATGCGACCTGCACCGTCGCGAAGCCTCCCGCGCCGGCTTCCGACATCGGGCGATAACGATCGAGTATGAGCTGTTTGCCTGCCATGTAACTCCGAGTCCATTTGAGCTGCGTTTGCTATCGAGAAGTATAGCCAAGCCGAGCCCGCGCGTCCCTTTCGAAAGCAAGATGTAACGCCACGCGCCCCGAAGCCCCTACATCAAGAATATGCAGGCAGCCACGAAGGCGATCGAAGCCAACGTAAACCCTCCGACGATGAGCCACGCCGCAGGGCGCGCCCAATTCATCGTCCAACCTACGCCGAATCGCTTGGGCAGAATCAAGCTCGCATCGTCTTTGTTCCAATAAAAGATGCCCGCCTTCCAGTGCTCGTCGTTGTCGGCGATTATGGCGCCGTTCTCTTCCAAGCGCTTGACCAGGCGAGACCCTGATTGCCCGTAGACGACGGAGAAGGCGATCGTCGCACCGACGAAAACCAAGGTCGCCACGATGATCAGTACCATGGTCACGAGCATCGACAGGGTCTCCGTCATCATCAGGATCATCACGATTCCCAACACCGCCGTAAGCACCGATCCGCTAACGAGAAGCAGGATGCACTCGGCGCGGGCAAAAGCCCCGTAGGCATATGCCGAGATGGCCGGTCGCGCAGGGTCGACGTCTTTCTTCGAGCGAATCGTCATCCAGTGGCTGAAAATGAAGCACGCAGCCATAAACACCTCGACCAACAGGGGGAACGCGATGAGCGCGGGGCCTTTCGGCGTCCACTGGTTCACGTTCCCCGCGAAGTCGATATGTGTAGGAACCAAATCGGGAGTCGACGGGTAAAGCGCGAGACCAAGAGCGAGCGTGATGAGCACAATGGGCACGTACACTACGTTCCATGCGAGTGACGGCGGCGCGGGCGCCTCCTCGAAACCGATGAGTGCAACGGCCTCATCGCGCTCGGCCTTCCAACCCTCTTCCCGCTTGATGGCCTTGATCTTCTTGCGGTAGTGAAGCATCAGGGCAAACGATGCGATCAGGGGTATCGTCGCCGTTGCGACAATTGCCGCAACGAGGATTGCATTCAATGAAGCGGCATCCGTCACCGAGCTCATCTTCCCGAGGACGACGTTCGAAACGGCGCCAAGCGCGACCGCGCAGATGAGGGTCACCGCGAGGACTGCCGCCGCATAGCGCTTCCGAAAGGTAAGAAAGCGCTCGTCGGCCTGCGCCGATTCGGGGATGGTCACCGCGAAGCACTCGTTTTTCTTCATGAACCACGGCGTTGCGGCGAGAATCGCTCCGGAGAGAAAGACAATTGCGATAAGAAACACCATCAGGGTGAGGGAATCAGTCATTGCCGACCTCCTATCGGGGCAAGTTGATTTTGCTACTCGGGGAATCTTCGATTTCGAAAGCGCGCGCGACCTGGGATTTCGCAATGGCCATAAAGCTTTCGGGCGTGCCACCTCGCGCGCAGTGTTCGAGCGCCAGGCGATAAATTCCACTCGCCATTCGCTCGTCGTCTATCGTCTGATGGCTTGGCGCGCCGATGCTTTGCGCGTTGGCGATGACGGCGCCCTTGCGTCCCCGCATGGCAACGTACCCCTCGTCCCGCAAGACGGCATACGCCTTGTTGACCGTGTGGAGATTGATGCCCAAATCGGCCGCAAGCTGGCGAACACTTGGGAGACTATCGCCCGAGGAGAGCTCACCACGCGCGATTCCCTCGATTATTTGATCGCGAATCTGCAGGTAGATGGGGGCTTCGTCCGATTGATCAATTCGAATAATCACAGGTGCCTCCTCGCATAATTGATAGGTTTGATTTGCTGGGCGAGCCGGTTTCTCAGCGTATCTATTTTTGTTCTATTGGTAATATAACAGATAGAACAGCACGATGCAATCAGGCAGATGCCGAGGAGTTGCCCCGACAATCACGCGCCGGCGCAGAGCGAACAATCGAACGCGCGACCTCTATGCCACGATGGAGGGGGGACGGCGCGCACGATGGTTTCCTTCACGAAAGCGCGTCTGAACGCGCGCAACCCTGATCTATGCCATGGTATAAGGCGCGACGGCGCGCACGACGGCGTCTTTCACCAAGGAATGCTTGTCGCCGTCTTCGACCCACACGATGAGGCTCGCACGGTAGCCGTACTCCATGGCCTCCGTGAAGAGCACCTGCGGCTCGCGCGGTGCGCCACCACCGACCTTTTCAGCCGCTTGACCTGCAGCTTTAGCAATCTTCGCAGCAACGGCATCAAGGTCTGCGCCACCCGTGGTGACAAGCAGCGGCACCACCACTTTCTCAAGCGGCGGCAGATGCGTGAGCGACGACTTGTTGATCACCGAATTCGGCACCACGACGCGCTCACCCGAAAGCGTCTCGAGCGAGGTGTGGCGCCAAGTCACATCGCGCACGACGCCACGCTGCCCGCCAACCTCGATGTAGTCGCCGGGCTCCACAAGCCCGGTGATGCTCACCTGCACGCCGCCGATCAGGTTCGATAACGTGTCCTGAAAGCCGAGCGAGATGGCGATACCGCCGATGCCGAGCGCGGTAATCGCCGCAGAAACATCGATTCCGAAGCAGCTCGACAACACCACGCTGACACCGATGGCCCATACGGCGACGCGGGCGATGTTGATGAAGATGCTCGACGAGGGCAGCGGCGAGTTGTCGTGGGAAAGCACTCGGCGCAGCACCTTCGTCACAACGTGAGCAACGAACGCCGTGAAGGCGAGCGCAATCGTCACCGTCAGCGCAGTGGAGAGCCACTCGACGTGAACGACGCTCTGGATGATGTCGTACAGGTCGGATGTCTGTTCTTCGGGATCCACGGGGTCTCCTTACGCGCGCAACGCATCTGCGTCATCGGCCGCGACCTGATTTTTCGTCTGGGCGGCGCATCCTTCCAAAAACAGCGTCACCGTAGTGCCTGCCCCCAGCTCGCTTTGCACGTCCATGTAGGAGTTCGACCCGAAGAACCCGACAATGCGGTCGTGCACGTTTTTCACCGCGATGCCGATTCCCTTCGTCTCCTTGGGATGCATGATGCCCTGGCGAGCCTCCTCGGTCATGCCCGTGCCGTCGTCGCTCACACGCAGGTACACATCGTCGCCCTCGACCTCGCCGGCGACCGTGATGGTAAGCTTGCCCTCGGAAGGCATGGCGTGCTGAACGGCGTTTTCCACAAGCGGCTGAATGAGAAACGACGGAACCATCATGTTCTCGCATTCGGGCGCCAGATCGACGTTGAGCTCGACGCGCTCGTCGCCGAAGCGCGCCACCTCGAAGGAGAAGTAGCGTTGCGTCTGCTCGACCTCGCGCGAAAGATAAATCAGGCTGTCGGAGTTTTCCAGCGTACGACGGTAGAACACCGCGAACTCGCGCAAGAGCACGCGCGCCTTGTTGGGGTCCGTGCGGATGAGCGAAGCGATGGTGTTGATCGTGTTGAACAGGAAATGTGGGTTGATCTGGTTTTGGAGTGCCTTGAGCTCCATGCTCGTGGCGAGACGCGCCTGCTCCTCGAGCTGCGCCGCGGCCATCTGGGTGGACAGCAGCGTGCCGAAGCCCTCGGCGATCGACTTCTGCGTCTCACTGATGCGCTTGGCGGATCGGTAGTAGAACTTGAGCGTGCCCACCACATCGCCGCGCACCACAAGCGGAACGATGATGGCGGCTTTGATGGTGGTGGCGTTTTCGGGAAAGCCGATGTCAATGTTGGTGAACAGCACGCGCATGTTGCCGTCGTCGAGCGTCGCCTGAGTGGCATGCGTGCGGATGTTGCCGCCGGCGGGGTTGTCGGCTTCCAGGTAGCCGGCGTAGCCGAGGATCTGCTCCTTGTCAGTGATGGCCACGGCGATCGCGGCGGTCGAGGGAAGGAGCAGCTGACAAATCTCCTGCGCGGATTCGCGGTTCAGGCCGTCCTGCATGTTCTCGAGCGTGCTCGACGCCAGGCGCAGCATGGCGTCCGATTGGCGCGCGCGGACCGAATCCGGGTCCATCGACAGGCGGATGACCAGCACGATCGAAAGCGTGAACATGAAGCCCGCGGTGATCATGATGGGGATGCTGTGAGAGGGGGCAATCGCCGTCCAGAGAAGCGTCACGCCCGAGAGCACCGCGATAATCGCGAGCAGCATCTCGACGCTGAAGATGCGCGCGAGGCCCTTCTTCGGGGGAATGGCGCCCGGCACGTCCCGCTCAATCGCATTTTCGGTTTGCTTGTTCTGCACGCTCCGCACGTCTGCTTCTCCCATGACCGCATTCTCCCGTCGACAGTATGCAGCCAGTATAAACGATTACCCGAAAATGCCGAATTCGTTCAGCGCAAGCATAACCGCCGCCACGATGAGGAAGCAGCCGAAAAGGATGCGAAGCGCGCGCTCTGGCACCTTCGTCACGAGCCGCGCGCCGAGCACGGCGCCGGGGATTGACCCGACGACGACGGCGATGCCGGCGAGGTAGTTGATGTTACCGATAATCGCCTGTTCGATGACGCCGGGGATGGCCAGGATCATGACCGCGATAAGCGATGTGCCCGACGCCTTGCGCATGGGGATGCCGATGATCGAGAGCATGAGCGGTACCATGATGAACCCGCCGCCGACGCCGACATACCCCGACGCCAAGCCCGCGACCAGGCCGATTGCTGCGCCCTGCAAGAGCTGCTTTCGGGAAAGGGAGACGACGTCGGAGGGAGCCGAAGCCGCCGGTTCGCCCGAGGAAGCCAGCGAGGGCGCCTCACTCGAAGAGCCACCGGTCGCCGAAAGGTCAGCGAGGG
>CAKUKU010000002.1 GCA_934663775.1 uncultured Ellagibacter sp.
CCCGCGCACGGCACGTGCGCCCGCCCCGCCCGCCCGCATGTAGCGCCCGCACACCCCGCGCCCGCGCCCGATGCGCGCCCGCGTAACGCGCACGCGCGCCCGCACGCGTAGGGGCCGATGGGCAAACCCCCTGGGGGTATCGAAATTCTGCGCCTCTGACCAGGGGGAACGGCGCGCGGGGAGGCAAACGCGCAAAAAGCGCCCTTAATCTGGGAGATAGATTATTCTCGCAATGGATAATAGAAATCCGAAAGTGTGTAAAAAAGTGCAATGCAGCCGTGATATGCTGTATGTAGCATTTCAGGCATTGAGGCCGTCCCGATCGGGGCGGTTTTTTGTTGCCCGAAACCAGCGAAAACCGCATAGAAACGGTTATTTTCATGCGAAAAGCGAATGAAAAGGAGTGAGACGCGATGGAAACAGAAGAGAAGAAGGCGCCGACGCGAAAGACGCGCAAGAAGGCACCCGCCGCGGAGGCGCCCCAGCCCGTCGAGCAGGCTCCCGAAGAGGAGGCGCCCCAGCCCGTCGAGCAGGCTCCCGAAGAGGAGGCGCCCCAGCCCGTCGAGCAATGCCGCCCGGTCTTGGAGGAGGCGACCGTCGAGGTCGGCGACTTCCTTGGGCTCAACGTGCGCGAGGCGAAGTCGCTCGAGTCCGAGGTGATTGGGTCCGTCGCCAACCACGAGACCGTCGAAGCGTACCCCGAGGAGGACGGCTGGCGCGAGCTCGCCTCCGGGGGCTTCGTGGTGGCGAGGTACCTTGCCTGACCTCAGGTTCACGGTGTGCCCGCGCTGCAAGCGCCTTAAGCCCCAGCTCGGCGGCCTTCGCTACTGTGCCGAGTGCGAGGCCGAGGTCAAGCGCGAGCGCGCCGAGCGGCGCGACTACAGGCGCGAGTACGAGAAGCGGCAGGCGAAAGAGGACCCGAAGTACCGACGCTTCTACAAATCGAGGGAATGGCGGATGACGAGCCGCCAGTACGCCGTCGACCACGGGCACCGGTGCGAGGAGTGCGGCGCCGTCGGCACCGACGTCCACCATGTCCAGCCTATACAGACCGAGGAAGGATGGCGGCGGCGGTTCGACCAGTCCAACCTCAGGCTCCTGTGCGTCAAATGCCATAACAAGGCGCACGGGAGGGAGTTCGGCCAATTCCATGCGTGAGGAGGTGAAGCGCGGTGGCGAACAGCGGTAGGAAAGCGAAGCCCCTGGCGGTGCAGGAGAGCAAGAGGCGCGTCCACATCTCCAACGCCGAGAAGGAGGCGCGCAGGGCGCGTGAGACCGCGATCGGCGGAACGACCGACCACATGGCGCCCCCGAGCTACCTCACGACGCAGAAGCTCAAGAACCGCTACTCGGAGATCGTGTCCCTGCTCCGGGCGGCGAGCGAGCAGCTGTGCACCGACCTCGACGTCGACGCGGTGGCGCGCTACGTGCTCGAAGAGGACGAGTACGTGGCGGCGAGCGCGGCGCTGCGCGGGGCGCGCAGGCGCAACGAGGAGCTGAAGGTCATCGAGACCATGCAGAAGCTCAAGAACGCCGCCTTCAAGTGCGTCGACACGAGCGCGAAGTCGATAGGTCTCACGGTGGACGCCCGCCTGCGCTTCGACCTGCGCGAGCCGGAGCAGGAGAAGCCCGAGAACCGCTTCGCGAAGTTCCAGGGCGGCGGGCGATGATCGACCGCGTGACCGAGTACGCCGAGGCCGTGGCGGGCGGCGAGGTCCCCTGCGGCGAGCTGCATATGCTCGCGTGCAAGCGGCACCTCGGCGACCTCAAGCGCGCCGACACCGAGGAGTTCCCCTACGTGTGGGACGCGGGCGCGGCGGCAGACGTCGTCGACTACGCCGAGACCATGACCATCGTCGAGGGCTTCGAGAAGAGGCCCGTGAGGCTCATGGGGTCGCAGGTGTTCGACATCGGGTGCACGTTCGGGTGGAAGAAGCGCAACGGCTACCGCAGGTTCAGGCGGCGCTACAAGAGCGTTTCCCGCCAGCAGGGCAAGTCGTTCGAGAACGGCATACTCGGCACCTACATAGCCGCGTTCAGCGGGTACCGCTACGGCAAGCTGTTCACGGCGGCGACCAAGAAGCGCCAGGCGAAGATCGTCTGGGAGGAGATGAAGAAGTTCATCGAGGGCGACCCCGACCTATCCGAGTGGTTCGAGGTCAAGGAGTACAAGTCCGAGATAACCGCCCTCAACACGAACTGCGTCATCAAGGCGCTCTCCAAGGAGGAGGGGCTGGACGACGGCTTCAGGCCACTGTTCGCGTCCCTCGACGAGCTGCACCAGATGAAGGACAACTCCATCTACCAGGCGCTCTACCGGGGAACCCGAAACCTCGACGAGACGCTGGTGTCCATGATCACCACGCGCGGCAAGGAGGTAGACTCCTTCGCCTACGAGATGGACACCTTCGCGTGCAACATCCTGCGCGGCGGCGTCACGGCCGAGGACTTCTTCGTGGACATATACGCGCTCGACGACGCGGACGACCCGTTCGACGAGTCCGTGTGGGTGAAGTCCAACCCGCTGTCCGCGACCACCGAGAAGGGCATGGAGCAGCTGCGCACCGACGCGGCGACGGCGAAGGCCATGGGTGGCTCCGAGCTGCGCGACTTCCTCACCAAGTGCATGAACGTGTGGGTCACGAAGACCGAGGACACGTTCGTGGCGCCCGAGGACTGGAAAGGCGCGAAGACCACCCTCACGCTCGACGACTTCAGGGGCGAGCGTTGCTGGATAGGCGTCGACCTATCGAGCGGCGGCGACCTCACGACGTACTCCATCGAGTTCGACGACGACGAGGGCGGGGCCTACGCCTACAGCCACAGCTTCATGCCGCGCGGGCGCATGTCGGAGCACATACAGACCGACGTCGCCCCGTACGACGTGTGGGAGCAGCAGGGCCTCATCACCGTCATAGGCGGCGAGACCGACTTCCGCATCGATTACAAGGCGGTCGTCAAGCACCTGGCCGACGTGGTGGAGGAATACGACCTCAAGCCGCAGGCCGTGGGATACGACCCCCACAACGCGGAGGCGTTCACTGAGGACCTGGAGATCCTGGGCGCGCCCCTCATCAAGGTCGTGCAGTCGGCGAAGAACCTCAACGACGCCACGGTGGACGTCCAGCTGCTCGTGAAGAGCGGCAAGTACTCCATGGACAAGCGCAACGAGCTCATGAGCTGGTCGTTCCTGAACGCGCAGCTCGTGCGGAACAGCTTCGAAGAGGTGAAGGTCGACAAGAAGCCCGGAAAGACGCGGCGCATCGACCCCGTGGACGCCTGCATAGACGCGCACTACGCGCGCCTCGTGCAGCGTGATTCCGAGGTCGTGGACGCCGACGTGGAGCTCCGCCGCTACATGGAGCTCATGAACTGGTAAACGAAAGGAGGTGCAGGGATGGGAAAGGCCGCGAACGCGCTCATGAGGTCGCTCGGGTTCTACTCGAAGTCGGAGGTCGCGGAGATCGCCAAAGGGGCGAGGGAGTCCGCCATGTCCGAGTGGAGGAGCCTCGCGCACTTCCTGGGCATCGACCCGAACATCGACGGCGACGCCATGGGCGAGGCCACGTACTACGCCTGCACGAAGATTCTCAGGGAGACGCTCGGCAAGCTGCCGCTGAAGCTGATGCGGCGCATGCCGAACGGCGGCGTGGTCACGGCGTACGACCACCCGCTCTACAGCACGCTGTGCCTGCGCCCGAACCCGTACATGACTGCCACCTCGTTCTGGTCGGCGGTCGAGCAGTACCGCAACCACACGGGCAACGCCTACGTGCGCATAACGGGCGGCAACACCAAGGGCGACCCGCCGCAGCTGTGGCTTATGCCGACCGACGAGGTCGACGTGTGGTGGGACGACGCGGCCCTCCTCGACGAGGTGCCCGACGTCTACTACCGATACAGCCACGGCGGGCGAAACCTGATCCTGAAGAGCTTCGAGGTGATGCACTTCAGGAGCTCGGACACCGATGACGGCATCATGGGCATCCCGCTCATCGACCGCCTGCGAAAGCTCGTCGGCGGCGCCATCGAGGCGCAGGGCTTCCAGAACGAGCTCATATCGAGCGGCCTCACGGCCAAGGCGGTGCTCCAGTACACGAGCAACCTCGACGACAAGGCCGTGCTCACGTTCACGAGCAACATGGAAAAGTACGCCAAGGGCGAGTTCGCCGAGGAGGGCGTGAAGAACATCATCCCCATCCCCGTGGGCACGACGCTCCAGCCGCTCAACACAAAGCTCACCGACGCGCAGTTCGAGGAGCTGAAGAAGTACAGCGCGGTGCAGATCGCGTCCGCGTTCGGCATCAAGCCGCAGCAGATAGGCGACATGACCAAGACCTCCTACGCGTCCTCGCAGGCGCAGCAGGAGGCCTTCTACACCGACACGATGCTCTACATCCTCAAGGACTACGAGAACGAGGTCACCTACAAGGCGCTCACCGACCGCATGCGCGGCAAGGACTACTTCTGCGAGTTCGACACGTCCGTGATGCTGCGCAGCGACTTCAAGACCACGGTCGAGGCCAACAAGATAGCCATCGAATCCGGTCAGTTCACCCCGAACGAGGCGCGGCAGAGGCTCAAGCTCCCCGCCGACCCCGACGGGGACGTGCTGCTCGGCAACGGAAACCTCATACCCATCGGTATGGCGGGGCAACAGTACCTACAGCAGGGTTCCCGGGAGGAGCCGCCTGCGGAGCCTTCGGGAGGGGGTGAAGCAAATGGGTAGCGACAAGTACATGCGCAAGGGCGGCATGGTCAAGTCCATGGAGGCGGGCGACGCCGACATGGCCGCGATCAACGCCATCGCGCTCGAGCCGCTCGACAAGGGCGACGTCTACACGTTCGAGGTCGTCGCGTGCGACAACGACATCGACCGCGACTTCGAGCGTTTCGACGAGAAGGCGCTCGGGCAGCTCGCGAAGCTGTTCGTCGGTAAGACCGTCATCAAGGACCACTCGCCGCGAGCCGACAATCAGTTCGCCCGCGTCTACGCCGCCGAGGTGGAGGGCGCCGAGGGCAAGACGTCCGACGGCCTGCCGCTCAAGCAGCTCGTGGTCAAGTGCTACACGCTCGACAACGAGGCCAATGCGCAGGTGATCGCCGAGATCAAGGGCGGCATCAAGAAGGAGGTATCGGTCTCCTTCATGCCCGAGTCCGTCACGTGCTCGATCTGCGGAATCGACCGCCGGAAGGCGTGGTGCGGGCACCGCTGGGGCAAGGAGTACGACGGCGAGGTGTGCCATTTCACGCTGAGCGACATCAGCGACGCCTACGAGCTGTCGTTCGTCGCCATCCCCGCGCAGCGCGGGGCGGGCACGAAGAAGGAGTACCTGCTCGACGGCGAAGAGCCGGACGGGCCGGACGAAGCGAGAACCGAAGAGAAAGCAGCTGGGGCGCCGGAAGGCGCCCCTTCCATTTCCAGGGCCAAGGCGCTTGCTGCGGCGTTCCTGGCGACCACCGAACGATAAGGAGCTAAAAGCATGAAGTTCAAGAACCTCAAAGAGGCGAAAGACGCCCTCCGCGCCAAGTACGACGAGATGAAGTCGGAAGAGGACGCGGAGAAGTTCAAGTCCCTGAACGACGAGTTCGAGGGCATCAAGTCCGAGATTGCCCGCATGGAGGCGCTCGAAGCAGCCGAGAAGGCGTTCGCCGCCGAGAAGATCGACGAGGCAAAGGGCAAGGAGAAGGATGCTGAAGGCTACGAGGCAGCCGTCAAGTCCTTCGCGGCGGCTGCCCGAAAGGGATTCAACGAGGGCACCCCGTCCTCCGGCGGCTACACCGTGCCCGAGGACATCGAGACCAAGATCCGCCGCCTGCGCGACGCCAAGGCGTCCCTTCGCCAGCTCGTCTCCGCGGAGACCGTGAAGGCCCCGTCCGGCGAGCGCACCTACCAGAAGCGCGGAGCCGGCAAGGGCTTCGCGTCCGTCAAGGAAGGCGGCAAGATCCCGCAGACCGACTACCCCGAGTACGCCCGCGTGAACTACGCGGTCGAGAAGCTCGGCGGCTACATGATCGCGACCAACGAGCTCCTGGAGGACTCCGACGCGAGCATCGCGAACGAGGTCACCATGTGGTTCGCGGAGAACGCCCGCGTCACCGACAACAAGATCGTGCTCGCGACGCTCGACTCCAAGTACACCCGCGACGAGAGCCCCGCGACGCCCGTGTCCATCGCATCGCTCGACGACATCAAGAAGATCGTGAACGTGACCCTCGGCCAGGCGTTCGCGCCGACCTCGACCATCGTCACCAACGACGACGGCCTGCAGTTCCTCGACACGCTGAAGGACAAGGACGGCCACAGCCTCGTGAAGGCGACCGAGAACAACCCGCTCGACATGTACCTCGCCATCGGCTTCCGCCATATCCCCCTGCACATCGTGCCGAACGCGGACCTCGAGACGAACGCGACCAAGGGCGTGCCGTTCTACATCGGCGACCTCAAGGAGGCCTGCAAGCTCTTCGACAAGAAGGGGCTGTCCATCCTCGCCTCGAACACGGCGGCGGTGGGCGACGTCAACGCGTTCGAGAACGACCTCACGGTGTGGCGCGGGCTCATGCGCGAGGACTGCGAGCTCCTGGACGAGGAAGCGTACGTCCTGGGCTACTACAAGGCCAACCTGGGCTAATCGGGAAGGAGGCGGCGGCTCATGGCAGTCACCAAGCACGACGTCTGCGAGTACGTGGGGCTTGAGGCGGAGTACCTCGACCCCGTGCAGGAAAGGCGCGTCGAGCAGGCCCTCGCCGCCTCCAGGCTGTGGCTTCGCGGCGCGGTCGGGTCGGACGTGGACATGGACAACCCGATGGCCGAGGAACTCGTGCTCATGGCCGCGGGCGAGATGTTCGAGAACCGCTCCCTCACCGACGACAGGCTCTCCAAGTACTCGGGCTCCAAGGCGGCGGCTTCGCTCAACCGGCTCGCGCACGACGCGATCATGCAGCTCAAGTACTGCGACTTCCCGAAATCGGGGGAAGGGGGCGATGCCGAATGAGCGTCGGGGACCCTATAGTCATCGAGCGGGCGGAGGACGGCGTCGACTGGAAGCCGTGGATGACGCTGCACTGCCTGAACGTCAACAAGACGAGATCCACCGAGTACGTGGAGGCGGGCGGCGAGCAGAACGCCTCGTACGTGACCTTCCGCGTGCGCTGGAACCGCAGGCTCCCCGAGGTCGAGGCCGACACGACCCGCCACCGCATCGTGTGGCGGGGCCGCGTGTTCGACATACGCGGGTACGACGACTACCAGTACCAGCACAGGAAGGTCGACCTGGCGGGGGTGTCCTATGGCTGATTACATCCACTGCGACGTCGAGAACATCGACGCGTGCCTGGAGGAGATACTCGGCGAGTACGCGCGAACCTGCTCGAAGCAGATGGCCAAGGGCATAGACAAGACCATGCGCAACATGACGAGGCAGACCAGGAAGACCGCCCCGACCGAGGACGGGAAGTGGACGCCGACGTTCCCCAACCACAACAGGGGGGAGGCGTTCAAGAAGCACATCGCCTGGAAGTCGAGGGGCTACGGCATGAGCCACACGGCCACCTGGTACGTGAGGTCGCCCGAGCACAGGCTCACCCACCTGCTCGTGCACGGCCACGAGCAGTTCGTGTTCGGGCGGCCCACCGGCAAACGCTCGAAGGCGATGCCCTTCCTCGTCGACGCCAGGGACAAGGCCGAGGAAGACCTCGTGCCCAACATCATCAAGGAGATAGAGAAGGGATGAGCAAGGCGACAGACGCGCTCGAAGCCTGCGGCGTCCCGTACAAGCACAACGGGTGGATGCCCGCGAAGCCCCCGCAGTCGCCGTTCTTCGCGGCGGTGCTGGAGGAGTCGGAGGCCATCTCGTCGGATTTCGGCGAGACCTTCGCCGTACTCACGATCCCGACCGTCGAGCTGTACGACGACGGGGGAGCCGACGCGGAGGCGAAGCGCGCGGAGCTGCTGCGCGCCCTCGCCGCCGAAGGGCTGTCCCCCCGCAGGCAGGCGAGCACATACATCTACAGCGAGAAGAAGTTCCTCACGGTCTACGACTGCGAGGGGTACATCGAGAAGGAGTGACGCTCATGTCAACAACCAAGCGCAAGGAAGAGAAGCCGATCACCATCGGCAGCTGCACCGCGTACATCGCGGAGTACACGGGCACCGTGCCCGACCACAAGACGCTGTGCGTTCCCGCGAACCGCCTCGCGTACTCGAAGGGCGGCGCGACCATCACGTACAGCAAGGAGACCCAGGAGGTGCAGGACGACCTCGGCCTCATCCGCAAGACAATCACCACGTCCGACTCCGCGAAGGTCAAGCTCGGCCTGCTCGGCTGGGTCGGCACCACGCTCAAGAAGCTGGAGTCCACCGCCCGCGTGAGCGAGGACTCCGAAGGCGGCATCCGCACCACCAAGATCGGCGGCGTCGGCAACGACGACGGCAAGACCTACGCGCTGTGCCTGCACCACGAGGACAAGGCCGACGGCGACTGCTGGTGGACCATCGTCGGCAAGAACACCGCGGGCTTCGAGTTCGTGTACTCGCCCGACTCCGAGACCAAGATCGAGCCCGAGTTCACGGCCGAGTCGCTCGACGACGACGGCACGCTCATCATCTTCGAGGAGCAGATCAAGGAGAACCTGGGCTAGACGCAGGCGGAATCTGAGAAACGGGAAGAAGGGGGCTTTCGGGCCCCCTTCGCCTTCTACGGGAGTGAATCGAATGGAAATCAAGGGAACGAACTACGCAAAGCGGCGCAAGGACGTGCTCGTCGTGACGCTCGGCACGGAGGATGACAGCTTCGAGCTGCGCATCCTCCCGCCGACGAAGGGCGTGCACGAGGGCCTCGTCGCGGTCGCCGGCTACGTCGCCGACGCGGCCATGGGGAAGGCGGCGTCCTCCGACCTCGACCTCGGGGGGTGCCTCGACCTCGTCGCAGCAGCGATGAGCCACAACACGGACGTGCGCGTCATCACGGGCGACTACTTGGAGTCCATCGGGTTCGACTTGTCCGACGTGGGCGACTTCATCGGCCTGTACACCTACTTCGTGTCGGAGCTGGTCGATTCAAAAAACTAGAGCTGCCCAACAACCCCTACGCAAAGGCGGAGGTTGGGCGCAACGAGTACGAGGTCACGACCTACTTCGAGAAGATGGTCGCCGACTACCTGCGCATCCCCGTGCCGGACGTCGATGGCCTCGACCTCGTCTACTACCTGCGAATCAGGAGGGACGCGTTCATCGACGCGCTCAACGGCTCCGAGGCGGGGCGCGACTACCTCGACGAGGCGTGGCGCCTGACGCGCACGGAACCGGACCGCAAGGCGTCCCGCGAGCTGTTCGGGAAGGGGGAATGCTAGATGGCAGGAAGGGTCCAGGGCCTTTACGTCGAGATCAACGGCGACGCGACCAAGCTCAAGAAGGCCATGCGCGACGCGAAGGCCGAGGCGACGGTGCTGCGCACGCACCTCTCGTCGCTCACGAAGCTGCTCAACTTCAACCCGACGAGCACCGACCTCATAGTCCAGAAGCAGCGCCTCCTCGGGCAGGCGCTCGCGCAGAACCGGGCGACGATGGCGACCTACCAGCAGGCGTACGAGAAGTACTCCGGCAAGGTCGGCGAGCTGTCGGCCTCCGAGCTCACCGAGTTCAAGAACCTGCAACGGCAGATGACGAACAACGAGCTGGAGTACGAGAGGCTGAAGCAGCAGGCGGTCGAGTTCGGCGCGGCGGCGTCGCAGAACGTGCTCTCCACGAAGGCGCACTTCGACCAGCTCGGCGCGACGCTCACCGACGTTGGGACGAAGCTGACCGTGCTGTCGGCCGCCACGGCGGCGGCGGGCTACGCGTCGTTCAAGTCGGCGACCGACTTCGAGGACAGCTTCACCGGCGTTGCGAAGACCGTGAACGCGTCCGAGCAGGAGCTCGAGAAGCTGGCCCAGACGTCGCGCGAGATGGCCCTCAACAAGCCAATCGACGTGAACGACATCAACAGGGCGATGGAGCTCGGCGGGCAGCTCGGCATCGCGACCGAGAACCTGTCGAAGTTCGCGTCCGTTGCCGCCGACCTCGACATCGCGACCGACATGGACGTCGACGACGTGTCCCTCAAGCTCGCGCAGTTCATGAACATCTGCAACGTGGCCGAGACGGACGTCGACCGCGTCGGCGCGGTCATCACCGATCTGGGCAACAACTCGGCCACCACCGAGTCCCAGATCATGAACATGGCGATGCGCATCGCGGGCTCCGGCTCGAACATCGGCATGACGTCCCAGGAGGTCCTGGCGCTCGCCGCCGCCCTCTCGAGCGTCGGCATCCAGGCGGAGATGGGCGGCAACGCCATCTCCACCATCATGAACCGCATTGACAAGGACGTGGCGGTCGGCGCCGACACGATGCAGGTGTGGGCCGACACGGCGGGCATGACGTCGGAGGAGTTCGCGTCGAAGTGGAAGTCGAACGTCATGGACACGCTGCTCGCCGTCATCGACGGCATGGCGACGTACCGCGACGAGGGCGGCAACCTCAACACGTTGCTCAAGGACATGGACATCAGCTACATGCGCCAGATCGACACCATGCAGCGACTCTCCCGCACGGGAGACGTCGTGACCGGCATGGTGAGCATCGCGAACAATGCGTGGGACCAGAACGTGGCCCTCACGCGCGAGGCGAACAGGCGATACGGGACGACGTCGAGCCAGCTGCAGCTCGTGAAGAACAACGTCAACGAGCTCGGCATCGAGTTCGGGCAGCTGATGATACCGGCTGTCAAGGAGGCTTCGCAGGGCGCCGTAGAGCTCGTGCAGGGCTTCCAGTCGCTCGACGACGCGACCAAGCGCAACATCCTCTCGATGGCGGGCATCGTCACCGCAGCGGGACCCGTGACGCTCGTCGCGGGGAAGCTCTTCTCGTGGCTCGGCAAGATCACCGGCAAGTTCGCCAGCGCCTACACCGAGCTCGCGTTCCTCACGCGCGGGACGTCGTCTTTCACGGGGGCGGCCGACAAGGCCGCCGCGGCATCGGAGCGCGCCGCGCTCAAGACCGAAGCGCTCGGCAAGGCGGCGGCGGTCGCCAAGGGCCTCGTCGTCGGCCTCGCGATGGCGGGCGTGGCGCTGCTCGCCGCGTACCTCGTAGACGCGGCGCGCAAGCAGGAGAACCTGCGCAAATCCACCGAAGGTCTCACCGACGCGCTCGATGACGTGGACGAGAAGACCAAGTCCGCCGCCGACGCGCTCGGATCGCTCGATTCCGAGAAGCCCAAGCGCACTTTCAAGGAGATACGCGACAGCATCGACCAGACCATTCAGAAGCAAGCCGAGCTCGCCGACGAGATGAGCGAGAAATGGGGCGGCATCAACGGCTCCGAGTACGCGCTCGACAAGTACCTCGACGCCATCGACAAGCTGACGGGCAAGTACGACGAGAACGGCAACAAGGCCAAGCTCAGCGCCGACGAGCAGGCGAACCTCGCGTCGGCCGTGGCGGGCGTGAACGAGATACTCGGCACGTCGTACCAGGTCATCGACGCAGAGAACGGCATCCTCGACACCAGCACGGACGCCATCAGGCGCAACGCCGACGCGTGGGTGGCGAACGCGAAGGCGCAGGCAGCCCAAGAAGAGATGGTCGAGCTCATGAAGGAGCAGTTCCAGCTCGAAAAGGACCTCGCAGACGCCAAGCAGCACCAGGCGAACGCGCAAGCGGAGTACGACGCCGCGATCGCCGCCGGGAACGTCCCGATGGACAGCTACCTGACGAACCTCGCGAACGCGAATCGGGCGGTGGACGACGTTACCAAGTCCCTCGACGGGAACGCGAAGACGCAGGAACGGCTCAAGGGAATCTACTCGGAATCGAGCGCAGAGGTGAAGAGACTCTCTGACGTCTCGGGCGAGCTCGCGTCCCACATGAGCTCGCTCGCCGGCCAGAGCGACGAGCTGGCGGCCGCCATCGAGGGGTCTGGCCACAAGGTCGAGGACATGGCCAAGGTGCTCTCCGACGCCGGGGTCAGCGCCGAGGACTTCAAGAAGGTCACCGCCGAGCAGCTGCTCCAGGTCGTGCAGGCCTACGACGGCACCTACGACTCCGTCAAGGGCATCCTCGCGAAGATAGTCGAGGAGAACCGCTCCAAGGGCGCAGAGGCGGGCCAGGCGCAGGCCGACGGCGCGAGCTCCCAGCAGGGGGCCGTGGACAACGCCTACGCACAGCTCATAGAGGGCGTCGACTACACGGCAGATGCCGCGCAGAGCAACTACCAGAAGGGCGAGCAAGCTGGCACCGACATCGTGAGCGGCATGCAGTCGATGCAGGACGCGGTGGCGGCGGCGGCCGACGCCCTCAGCAAGCTCACGGCCGACCACCTCAGCAGCGCGTCCGAGGACGCCTGGTGGGCCGGATACAACATGGGCGCCGAGCATTTCGCGGGCGGCATCGAGTCTGGCCGCGACCTTGCGGTCGCGGAGGCCGACACCGCCTCGAAGCAGGTCGCCGACCACTTCAGCAACTCGAACGGCGACGCGTGGTGGGCCGGTTACAACATGGCGGCCGGGTTCGCGAACGGCATCTCGGATGGCAGGTACCTCGCCACGGCAGCCGCGGGAGCGGTCGCCCAGGCGGCGCTCGCCAAGGTGCGCGAGGTCGGCCAGGAGGGCTCCCCGTGGAAGACGACCATCCGAAGCGGCAGGTTCGCGGCCCAGGGCCTCGCCATCGGCATGGAGCAGCTCAAAGGGTACGTGGCCGACTCGTTCGGCGACGTGGCGAGAAGCGCGGTCGACGCCCTGAACGTCCAGGCGGCCCCGCTCTCGTACGAGGCGGAGCTCATGAGCGTGGGCGGACGGGCGAACGTGCCGCAGCTCGCAATCGACCTCGCGTCGGGCGGCCAGGCAGGCACGACCGTCAACAACTACGAGCTCAAGGGCATCAACGTCCAGGCGGCCCTCGACTCCGACCAGTTCATGGAAGAGCTCGTCTCGCTGCTCTTCAGATGGAACGTCATCAGGAAATAAAAAGAAGGTGATCCAATGGCAATCCTCGACCTTCAAATGGCCGAGGGGTCGTCCCCGTGCGGGGTGGGCGCCCTCATGTACGAGCGCGACGACGCCTCGCACCCGTCGGGCCACGACCTGCGCTTCGCGTTCACGACCGAGTTCGGCAGCGACGTGCAGGAGTCGTTCACGGTGCGCGTGTCCGCGAAGGGGTACGCGAAGGGCATGTCCTACGAGTCGCAGTGGAAGGACTACGAGGCCACGGTCGACGCCTCCAAGTGCAACGAGCGCAGAAGCTACTCTGGCGGGCGCGTGTCGTGGTCGATCCCGCTCTCGCTCGTGGGCTCGCTCACGACCGACTTCGGCGGCGGCAAGTGGACCTACGCGGGGCGCGCCTACGACACGGCGACCTTCGAGGTGTCCGTGCGGGCCAACTGGAAGGACGACCTTCTCGGCGTCGGCGGCGACAAGTCCGACTGGGTGAGCGAGTGGGCCTACGCCGAGCTTTACATGGGCTTTCTGGCAAACTACTCCCTCACGCAGGCCTACTACGAGTCCGCCGACCTGCTCGTCATCGAGTACGCGACCACGTGGACGCGCCAGGACGACCGCTTCGCAATCGACGTCGACTCGCACGTGGTGGCGACGGCGGACGGCGGCGACGACGAGGGCATAATCCTGCTCGGCGGCGGCTCGAGCCGCATCCTCTCGCAGGAGTACTGGGACACGGTCGCCGCCCCAGGGCGCATAGAGGTGCCCGTATCGGCGCTGACGCAGCACCTGCGGGGCAAGACCGTCTGGTTCGACGTGGCCTTCAACCCCGTCTACCGCCCCTACGCCATAGCGCGCAGGGGCATCGCGCAGGCCGAGCTGCCGGTCGGCGACAAGTCGGAGTGCAACAGCTGCACCCTGGCCGTGGTCCCGTCGGAGGACCCGTACGCCGTGTGGCTCAAGACGGGCGACGCGGGCGACCTCGACTCTCCCATAACGGAGGTGTCGGTCAAGTGCCGAACCTCGACGGGGTACAGCTCGCAGGTCAAGGTCAAGGTCGGCGAGGTCGCGAAGATGCGCGGGTGCCCGCTCAACTCCCCGCTCCTGTTCGAGGGCGTGGGCGGCAACGGCTACAGCGTGTCCAAGAAGGTGACGACCGTCGCCGCCGACCCGATCAAGGCGATGGGTGTGTGCGTCGTCGACTCGGCGTCGTCCGACTCGCGCGCCGTCATCCGCTTCAACCAGAAGTACCGCGTGACCTCCGAGCCCGAGGGAGACACGATGAAGCTCGCGGGCCGCGACCGCCCGAGCTCGTTCTACGGGCAGGGTGGCGCCACCAAGGTGGAGGTGTCGGGCGTGCTCATCGACGAGGACGGCACCGACGTCGAGAACATGGTGCGCGAGGGGGACGTCTACGTGAGGCTCCCCGACGGGCGCGCCTACCGCTGCAAGGCGTCGGCGACCATCGACTGGGACTTCAGAAGGCTGCGCAACGTCTCGCTGTCGGGCGAGGAGGTGGCGCCGTGATCGACTGGGGCGCCTCGGGGCGCAGGGACTCCTACGAGCTTCGGCTCGTCGACCCGTTCACGCTCCAGGAGACCGGCGACACCGTGAACGCGGTCTGGGGGAAGTCGCAGCTCTCGTTCAACTACTACGGCGACAACGTCGCCACGGGCACGATCGTCACCGATAAGGACACGATAGACAAGCTGGTGCGCGTCTACCACACGGCGTCGGTCGGGGGCGACGAGGTGACCGAGGTGCTCGGCACCTTCTTCGCCGACTCGTCCACGGCCACGGCGAAGGCGCACTGCATCGAGCGCACGCACGCGTGCTACTCCACGCTCTACCGCCACAACGAGGACTCGTTCGTGTTCGACTTCGCGAGGGGCGCGGGCACGAACATCTTCGGCGAGATGCGCGACATCGTGGAGGCGGACGGAGGGCGCATCCGCTCGCTGCAGGGCGTGGACACGGGCAAGCAGCACACCGTCGACATCTGGTTCAACGTCGGCGACAACAAGGGGGACGCGCTGCGCACCATAGCGGGCTGGTGCGGCTGGGAGCTGGGGGTCGACCCGTACGGCTACGTGACCGTCGGCCCTTACACGCCGCCCCCGCAGAAGGCCGTGAAGTACGTTTTCGAGAACGGCGCGAACTGCACGTACCTCTCGGGCTACGACTTCTCGAACACGAACGCCGACGCTGTGAACCGCGTGCTCGCGTACTTCAGCCGCAACTCCAAGCAGGATGACGAGAGCAAGGACAACTACGACCCGTGGCCGCTGTCCGACTCCGCCTTCGTCGACCTGCCGGCGCGCAACGAGTTCTCCTACGAGAGGATAGGCCGCCACCGCACGAGCGTGCTCAAGGTCGGCGACGCGTGCAGCCACGACGACCTCGTCGCCCAGGCGCAGCGCGAGCTCGACGAGAACAGCGGGGCGTACTACAGCTTCCAGATAGAGCACGTCGGGATCCCGGGGCTCCGCGTCGGGGACGTGGTGCGCTACGTCAACACCCACGACGGGAGCTTCGACATCGACGTCGCCCTTATAGTCGCCGAGATGCAGATGGAGCTCGGCCCCGGGTGCAAGTGCAAGACGACTTTGAGGGAGGTGCAGTAGATGAAGATGAGCGAGATACAGGCCGCGCGCCTCATGCTCAACGGGCTCGGTCGCGGCGGCTCGCAGGACGCCTCGAGGCAGGCGAACGGCTACGGCTCGTCGACCCAGGCGCGCTACGGCACCGTCGTCTCGGTCAACGGCGACGGAACGGTCACCATCGAGCTAGACGGGGGCGGCGGCCAGGTCACCCTGCGCACCGACACCCCGCTCGCTGTGGGCGACCGCGTGACCATCGTCGTGCAGGGCGGCGTGTCCATGGTGTACGCGCTCTCGGAGACGAGCCGGCGCATCGACGCGTCCGTCGAGGAGGCCAAGAAGCAGTTCGCCGCCGACAAGGCGCGCATGGACGAGCACGACAAGGCCATGGAGCAGTACGAGAAGGACATGGCCGCCGCCAAGGACGAGCTGGCGGGCATGGACGGCAAGATAAGCGACGCCGTGAAGGAGGCCGTCTCGCAGATGGAGACGCCCGACGGCGGGAACCGCATCTACGCCTCCGCCTCCGAGCCCACGGCCCCAGACGGCGGCTTCCAGGCGGGCGACCTGTGGTACCAGACGAACGCGAGCTCCCAAATCGCCGCCGTGAAGGTGTGGAACGGCGCGAAGTGGAACGCCTACGACATGATGGCGAACAGCATCCTCGTGGCGGGCTCGATCGGCTCCACCCTCATCGCGGACGGCGCGGTGACGACCGCCAAGATCGCCGCCCAGGCCGTCACCGCCGACGAGATAGCGGCCAACACCATCACGGGCGCGGAGATACGCGCGGACTCCGTGGACGTGAACGAGATAGCCTCGGGCGACATCTACTGCAAGCGCCTGTCGGCCGTGAGCGGCACGGGGTACGTGGAGATCAAGGACGGAACGGTGAGCATGTTCAGCTCGTCGAGCTCGAACCTGTTCAAGCTCGGCATCGTCAACGGCTACGCCTCCATCCAGTCCGTCGGCAACCAGTTCATCGCGCTGCGCGGCAACAGCACCGCCTACGGGTGGCTCAAGGTGGGCAACGTCATCGACGTGAACGGCTCGGGCTCCGACTTCGGCATGAAGCGGACGGGCGGCGGCCAGGGAACCGGCTGGTACTACGCGTGGCACCAGCTCTACAGCAACTCGTCGGGGAACACGGGAACCGTGACGCTCGCGCACGGCGCGAACAACTTCTCGGTTCTCGCCATCTTCTTCAAGGACTCCGACAACAACTGCGACGTCACGTTCGTGCGAATGCTCTCGTCGACCATGTACGCGGACCTCACGAGCTCCTACTACTCGTCGGGGTACGGCATGTACATGGAGTCGCGCACCGTGACGATAAGCGGGTCGAGCATCACCAACTACAGCGACCGCGGCGGCCGCGGGTTCATCAACGAGGGCGGCACGAGCTATAACGCAGCGGGCAAGTCGGGGCTGATCAAGATAATCGCCGTGTACGGGCTGAAGATGTGAGAAGGAGACGAGCAATGGCACTTAGCAAGGAAATCGAGCTACCGAGCGGAGTCGCGGTGCGCTACCACCGCGTCGTCTCGCTCAACTGCATCACGAACGTGGCGAACCTCGTCGAGGTGGCGAGCTACACGTCGGCCGCGAAGCGGGCGGAGGAGAAGAGGGCGCTCGAAGCGGGCGAGCCGATGGACGTGTTCATCGAGACGACCGTCTACGAGGCGCCCTACGATCAGTCCATGGGCATCGAGGGGGCTTACGGGTACCTGAAGACCCTGCCCGAGTTCGAGGGCGCGTCGGACGTGCCCAAGGGCGGCGGGGCCGACCAGGGGGTGAGCGGGCAGTGAAGACCTACACGACCCCGACCGTGGTCATCGACGTGCCCGACGGCGAGCAGGCGCTCGCGGACGCGGAGCGCGTCATCGTCACGGCGCAGGGAAGGCGCACGGTCGAGAAGGATGCGGAATCGGTGGAGGGCACGGCCGTCGCCGTGACGTACGCCCAGCGCGAGACCGCCGACCTGGGAGCCGGCGCGGTGGACTTCGAGGTGACCCTCAAGATGCCCGACGGCACGGTCGTGAAGACCGAGACCGTGTCCGCGCCGCTGGAGGAAGCGGTGCTTCGAAGGGAGGTGTAGCGCATGCTCAGGGCCTCGATAAGGGGGCAGGCGCCGCTCTCGGCGCGCATCCGCGCGGACGGCGGGCTGTCGGCCAACCTCGGCGGGCTCTACGTCCCGGGCGGCATGGATGCCCACCGCCCCGCCACGCGCGAGCGGATCGGCGAGGTGGTCGTGGGCGGCGGGCTGAACGTCGAGGAGGACGGGCTGCTGTCCGTGGCCGACTCGGTCGTCGCGGGCGACTACGCCACGGCGGCGAACAAGCCGCGCATCAACGGGAGGACGCTCGCGGGCGACGTGGCGCTCTCGGACATAGGCATCGAGTTCGCGACCGACGCGGACATACACGCGCTTTTCAACGAGTAAGCAAAGGAGAGGGAAGACATGGCAGATTCGAACGACAGGGCCGTGAAGGTCGGCCAGCTCGCCACCTTCAAGGCCGACCTGGACGACGTCTTCGTCGCGCAGGAGAACAAGACGGGGGAGCACCACCGTCAAGAAGGTGCTCTCGGACAACAACCTCACGGACGCCCTGGTGAACAAGATCAACGCGGCGGGCGAGTCCAACTTCTCGGGAAAGTACGCCGACCTCACGGGCAAGCCCACCATCAACGGGCACGAGGTCGCGGGCGCGCTCACCCCCGCGGGTCTGGGGCTCGCGACCCCCGACGACGTGGCGACGGCAACGGCCGACATGGCCACGAACGCCTCGGTCGAGGCGAAGGGCTACCAGAACGCGAAGCAGGTGTCCGAGGCCGTGGCGGCGGGCACGAAGGGCATGGTCACCGAGGCCTCGCTCGCCCAGAAGGGCTACCAGGACGCCTCCCAGGTGAACACGGCGGTCTCCACCGCCACGAAGGGTATGGCCACGCAGTCGTGGGTGCAGGCCCAGGCCTACGACACCTCGTCCTCCGTCGACGGCAAGGTGTCGAAGGCGAAGGAGGACATGCAGAAGGCCATCGAGAACGCCGTGACCTCGGCGGTGAGGGCGAGCGGCAGCTGCGCGTTCGCCAAGCTCCCGACGCCCGCGAAGGGCATCCTCGGCAACCTCTACAACGTGACCGACGCCTTCACGACGACTGACGCGTTCGTGGAGGGCGCGGGCAACCGCTACCCCGTAGGCTCCAACGTCGTGTGCGTGCTCGTCGACGGCGCCTACAAGTGGGACGTGCAGGGCGGCTTCTTCGACCTCACGCCGTACATGCTCAAGACCGACATCGAGTTCGCGACGGACGACGACATCCACGCGATCTTCGCGTAAGGGGGTGGCCGCATGGCGACCTCCGATGAGAAAGTGGTGAAAGTCGGCAGGCTCAAGGCGTTCTGGGCCGACGCCCTCGCGAAACTGAGCGCGACGTTCGCCGCGAAGTCGCACGAGCACGACGCGGCCACCAGGTCGGCCGCCGGCTTCATGTCCGCCGACGACAAGGCGAAGCTCGACGGGCTGTCGGGCTCGGGCGGCTCCGACGACCTGCTGCTCGCGCTGCTCTCGGACACGCGCGAGCTGGAGGACCTGGCCGTCCAGAGCGGCGAGTTCGACAACGCGGGAAGCGGATGGAACACGTTCGTCTTCCCCGAGGCTTTCGACGACGTGCCGCAGGTGCTCTGCGTCGCGGAGAACGGGTACGGGGTCGAGGTCAAGGGCGTGCAGGCCGACAGGTTCCTGTACAGGTGCGTTGCGTACGGTGCTCCCGACGTGACCGCATCTAAGTCCGAGTACTACGTCTTCAACAGAAAGAGCGTGTCGACCAACTACCTGGTGTCCGTGCCGCTGGTGACGGACGTCAGCGTCAGCGGAGGAGGCTCGGCATCGACGAGCTGGCCATGCAGGGTCATGTGGCTCGCAATAGAATACGGAGGCGACTAGCAAATGGGATTAAGCAAAGGATTGAGAGATTACCTTACCGTGAGCCAGATGCTCACGGGGAACAAGCGGAAGGGCATCCAGCGCATCAAGGAGATAGCCGCCGAGTCGGAGAAAACGTTCGTCGAAGTCCTGAACGTGCTCACGTTCGGCGCGTGCGAGGGCATGGAGACCGTCGCGCAGGTTGCGGCGAGCGATTCAGCGGTCGCCGCCATCCTCAAGAACGACACGGCTAAGAGCCTCATCGCGCCGAGCGGGAACGTCTCGAAGTTCTTCGCGTCCGCCGCCTACATGTCCGCGACTGTCGAGGACGAGGCCGCGATGGCGGAGCTCGCCGAATCAGACGACTTGGCTACAGCAATCGGCACGCCGACCGCGCTCAGCGCGATGACCGCGAGCGCGACGGCGATGCGCGTCCTCATGGCTTCGGCGAACGGGCGGTCGAAGATGCTCGGCAGCTCGGCGGCGGTGAACGCGATCTACTCTTCGAGTACGGCGATGAGCGCGGTCCTCGCGAACGGCGACGCGATAACCGCGTCTCTCAACTCTGGAACGGCGCTGTCGAAGTTCAAGGCGAGCTCGACGTACGTATCGAAGGTCGCGACGACCTACGCGTCGAAGTTCTCGTCGGCGACCTGGGCCGAGATAGGAAAGCTGTCGACGCTCGCACAGGCGAACGCGTCTGCGTTCTCTGGGTACGTCGGGAAGACGAAGTCGGTCGCGATAAGCGGCTACAGCTCACATACGTTCAAGGTCATCGGGGTCGGAACGGACTCGGGCAGCGGCTTCACGCTCTGCTGCGAGGACATCGTGACCACGCATGCCATGAACAGCTCGAACACCACGACGGGGGGATGGGAGAAGTCCGCCATGCGCTCGTGGCTGTCGGACACGCTGCTCAAGGCGCTTCCGAGCGACCTGCAATCGGTCATCAAGGCTGTGCCGAAGAAGAACACGGCGGACTACGGCGCGGCGACCACGAGCGACAAGCTGTGGCTGCCCTCGTTCACCGAGGTCGGCCTCGACTCGGGCACGACCGAGGGAGCGAAGTACTCGGTGTTCAAGGACGCCGCGAGCAGGGTGCGCAAAAACAACGGTTCCGCCAACCTCTGGTGGCTCCGCTCCGTCTACTCGTCCAGCCTCTTCCGCTACGTGAGCTCGGACGGCTCTCTCGGCGGCAACTACGCGAGCTACGGCTACGGCGTGGTCCCCTGCTTCAGCGTCTGACAATCTCGTAATCCCGCAGGCTACCGCCTGCGGGAAGCTCAGGAGGTGAACAGTGTCAGTACCGAAGAGTAAGCGCAAGGAATCGACGATGGAGTTCGTCGCCAACGCCGAGAAGCTCGCGGCAAAGGCGTTCCGGTTCGCCAACGGCCTGCCCAAGCGTTACGCGTTCAGGCTCGCGAACCCGCTTTTCGAGCACGCCGAGCTCGTAGCGTACCACTGCCGCGCTGCGAACCTCGTCTACGTCAACTCGCAAGCGACCTACGACAAGCGGTGCGGGCACTACATAGACGCCGAGGCGCACCTGCTCCACGTCGAGTCGCTGCTCGGAATTCTGTTCGAGGTGACCTCGCAGCTGTACGAGGAGGGCCAGGCGAGAGCGCCGAACGGCAACGTCTACGGCGAGTTCGCGGACCTGATAGAAGCCGAGCGGAAGCTGCTCGCGGGGTGCAAGAGACGGGACGCGCAGGCGTATAATAAGGGCGAAGCAGGAAGCCGGGGAGCTTCCCGATAACCAGCCGTGCCGTGGGTTTTCCGCCAACAACTGGTGGCTCCGCTCCGTCAACTCGTCCAGCAACTTCCGCAACGTGAACTCGGACGGCTCTCTCAACAACAACAACGCGAGCAACGACAACGGCGTGGTCCCCTGATTCCGTCGGTTCGACGGCAATCCCGACTCAGTAACCTTAACAGGCGAAGACCGCTTGAAGAATTGATAGAAGGGGGCGGCTTCCCGTGCCTTTCACGGACGAAAGATTCGACCTCATGGCTTCCTGCTTCTCGCTCGGCAACCTCATGGACGCGGCATCGAAATGCTACAAGGGAGTCGGGTGGAAGCGGCAGGCCCAGGGGTTCATGAACAGGAAACTGACCAACTGCCGCAAGCTGCAGCTCGAAGTGCTCGGCGGGACGTACGAGCCGACCGAGGTCAGGCGGTTCGACATCGTGGAGCGCGGCAAGCCGAGGAGCATCAAGCCCGTGGCGTTCCGCGACCGCGTGGTGCAGCGGTGTCTGTGCGACCAAGTGCTCACGCCCGCCATCAAGCGCGCCGTGATAGAGGACAACAGCTCGTGCCTGGGGGGCCGTGGGCTGTCCTATGCCTACGACCGCGTGAGGGCGCACCTCGCGACGTGCCCCGCGGACGGGTGGGCGCTCCAGTACGACTTCCACGACTACTTCCATACCGTCGACCGCGAGCGCCTGCTGTCCATGCTCTACGGGCTCGTGCCCAACGAGCGGATGATCCGGCTCGTCGCGAGAATCATCAGCGAAGACGGCCCCGGGCTCGAGCTCGGGAGCCACGTGAGCCAGCTCTGCGCGGTGCTCTACCCGACGGAACTGGACGTCGCAGTCTCGAACGCTCCGGGCGTCACGGGCTACCACCGCTACATGGACGACGGCATCGCCTTCTGCGGGTCGAGGGATGCGGCCATAGGCGCGCTCGCCGCGCTCAGGGAGTCGGCTGGCTCACTCGGGCTCGCGCTCAACGATGGAAAGACCCATATCGAGCGGGCGACGCACCCGCTCGTGTTCTGCAAGGCCCGCTTCGAGAAGACGTCTGACGGCGCGCGCATGAGCGTGCGCAAGCGGCAGACGCACCGCGCCGTCAGGCACGCGAGGAGCGTCGCCAAGCGGGCCGAGACGCATCCTGAAATAGACCTCGCTCCCGTCGAGGCGGCGCTCGCTGGGTACGTGAACAAAGGGGACGCCGACCTGTCGTGGCTCGTCGGCAGGGCGTTCGAAGACTGAAACATTAAATGGAGGTGCCTAAATGAAAGCTAACGGAATCACAGCCTACGACTACTCGCAAGCGGGCGGCGCGCTGAGCATCGTGCTCGGCTGCACGGTCGGCGAGGCGCTCACGTTCGACGCGTCCCGCATCGAGGTCAAGACCGACGACGGCGACCTCGTGGAGGCGTTCGCGGGGTACGCGGTCAAGTCAGCGACCGTTGACGCGCAAACCAAGCGCGTGACGCTCTCGCTCCTCTACGACGCCGACGGCATCGGCGCGGGCATCAACGCGCTCGCCGCCGAGAACGCGGCGCTCAAGGCGCAGGCGGCCGACCAGCAGCAGCAAATCGAGGACCAGGCAGGTGCCATCGAGGAATTGGCGGCGGCGCTTGCGGGAGACGGGGAGGTGAAGTAAATGGCGAAGTTTTATTACGGGCGCATCAAGCGCGGGAAGCTGGCCATCGGGGACGTGCCCGAGAAGTGGCGCGACCAGGTGCAGGCGCTCCTGGACGCGGAGGCCTAGTTGAAATCGCGTCAGCGGTCTGCTAAGATTCGCGGTGAGGGCGCCCCAGAGGCCTGGGCAGCGTTCTTATTCGTTCAAAGCCGGGCTACTTTCCAGGGTGTCCCGGCTTCTTTCTTTCAGACACGCGGTTCGCCGTCATTCTCTCTTCACGAGCAGAAGCCCGATTATCCCGATGACAACCAAAAGCACGTTGCATGCGGCGTTGATTGAGTTTGCGTCCATGGGCATACCCCCTAACGGTAGGTGCTGCCCAGGCGGCGAAGCGCCCTCGAAGGCGCATTGTACAGCAAGAACCCGAACCCGAGCCCCTCCCGAGGGGCTTTTTTAGTGCCCTAAGGGGGTGATTGCATGCCGACAGACGAGACCTACGTGCACGCGCTCGACGTCTGGGGCGGCTTCGGCCCGTGGTGGATGCTCGCGGCAGCGCTCGTGCTGCTCGCGGGCGTCATCGCGTGGCGCTCCATCCCGCTCGTGGACGAGCGCAAGAAGAAGGAGCTCTCCATCCAGGAGGAGGCGCAGCGCATCAGGCGCGAGGAGATCGCCCTGCAGAACAGGCAGCGCGAGGACGACGCGGCCAACAGCGCGCGCTTCGCGGACGCGATGAACCGCACGGCGGACTCAGAGAACGCGATGGCGGCCGCGCTCAACGCCATCGTGGCGAAGTTCGACGTCTCAAGCGAGCGCAGCGCCCATATGGGCGAGCAGGTGGAAACGATTGCGCACCAGGTGGAGGACATCCACGCTATCACGGTGCGAAACCAACGCAATTAGGAGGTTCGAAATGAACATCAACTGGAAAGTAAGAGCGAAGAACAAGTCCTTCTGGGTCGCGTTCATCCCCGCGCTGCTGCTGCTGGTCCAGCAGGTTCTCGCGGTGCTCGGCGTGACGCTGGATTTCGGCCAGCTGCAAGACCAGCTCCTTGCCATCGTGTGCACCGTGTTCGCGCTGCTCGCAATCCTGGGCATCGTGGCCGACCCGACCACGGTCGGCGTGACCGACTCCATCCAGGCGCTCGGCTACGACGAGCCGAAGGACGACTTCGCCGACGCGAAGCACGCGAAGGGGGGCGAGTAGCATGCACATCGCGATAGCGGGCGGGCACTCCGCCAACGCGCGCGGCGCGTCGGGCTACATCGACGAGTACGACTGCGACCGCGCGTTCGTGGCTCAGCTCATCCCCGCGTTCGAGAGCCAGGGGTGGTGCGTCACCGACTGCTCGAACGACGCCGCGACAGTCAACGGCGAGCTCGCCGAGGAGTGCCGCATCGCCAACGGCAGTGGGGCCGACCTCTTCATTGCCGTGCACTTCAACGCGGGCGGCGGCACGGGCACCGAGGTGTGGCACTACCCGGGCTCTTCAGCCGAGTCCTACGCCGAGAGCGTGAGCGCCGAGCTGGCGTCCGCGCTCGGGCTGCACGACCGCGGCCCGAAGCCGACGGGCGGCCTGTACGTGCTCAACCGCACGACGATGCCCGCCATCCTCATCGAGGTCTGCTTCGTTGACACCGAGGGCGACGCCGACGCGTGGCACGCGGCTCCCTGGGACGCGCTCGTGGGCGCGGTAGTGCGCGGCCTGGGCGGCGACTACGAGGCTCCCGCGCCCGCGCCGACGGGGCCGACGCCCGAGGAGGTCGAGGCGGAGCGCGTGGCTGGCCTGCCCGACGCGCTCAAGGGCTATTCGGACATGTGGCCCGGCGACTGGTACATCGACGCGGCGACCAAGGCAGTGGAGCGCGGCATCATGCGCGGCACGTCCCCGACGACGTTCGAGCCGTGGGCGACGCTCACGCGCGCCATGGCGGTGTCCGTGGTCGCCAATCTCGTCCGCGCCGACGTCGAGCCGCTGCCCTTCGACGACATCGGCGAGTGGTACACCGCCGCTATGACGTGGGCCGCGAAGGCGGGCATCGTCACCGGCAGCGGCGGCAGCGCACGCCCGAACGACGCCTGCACCCGCACCGAGCTCGCGGTGATGCTCTGGCGCTCGCAGGGCGAGCCCGACCCGCACGGAACGCCCGCGGGCTACCCGGACTGGCACGAGGTGCCCCAGTGGGCCCAAAAGGCGTGCGCCTGGGCCGTCGAGCGCGCCGTCATGGGCGCCAAGGGCGAGATTCGCCCGAACGACGCCTGCACCCGCGCCGAGGCGGCAGCCATGGCCACGGCGCTGTAGCCGTCGCCCGCCTTTCCCTTGTTCCCATGGCGCGCACATCCGCAAGCTGTCACGCGCCTGGACATACGAGGCCCCGCATCGCTTTCATCGGCGGTGCGGGGCCTTTTTCGCGTTTACGGGCATGATCATCTGCTGCAAGTCGGAAGTAGCTACGACATGCTCTGACATACTCCGACAAGCTCCGACAAGGTCGGACGGACTAGGACATAGGCTAGAGCCTAGACTAGGCTAGTCTACAACCGCGATCATGAAGAAGGGGGAGCGACCGAGTGTCGTGCCGCCCGTGCGAAGCGGAACTGGGGCGCTTTCTGGCTTAAGCTTGGTACGAGAGTTTTCAAAATCCTCAACCATGGTTAGCGCCCTATCATTGCCTAACTTTTGCCTAACTCTCAAAAAATGCCCGCGATTCATGCAATTCTCGCGATTCTTGCACACAAAACTGCAGGTCATGGGATGGTTGGAATCGCTAGACAACATCGACAAATAACGGCGATATGTGAGTCACCATTCCCCGTCCTTGGAATCGTGAGAAATTTGACCTGGGATTTTATCAAGACTCTCTACTCGCTTTCTCCTAAGAGTCGAAGGATGACTCGCATATCGCCGGTTTTTGTCCCTGAAGAGTCGGAATCGGGAAAGAACACTTGGCGGCAGGCAAACGAACGGTAAGTACGCCAATTGTCGGTATCGCGACGCGGCAACGCCCGCCGCCGTTGCGCGACCCCCCTTAAGGACGCTGGTCACACCTTATTCGGGAAGCGGTTGCCGAAGCTCAAGGTAACACCACCCAAAGCCAGCGCTATGATTCGCGTCGGTTTTCCTCTTTCCCCAGTTCGCGCACTTGGTATTCCGCCTCTATCTGCCGGGCGAACTCATCCATCTTGCGCTCGCCCTCGCTCTGAATGCCGAAAAGCGTGCGGCCGCTCGATACGCGCGGCCGCTCAGCGCCGCTCATCTGGATGCGAAGCTGCTCTTGAATGCGTTTCCATTTTTTCTCGAAGTCGTCCATGCAACTATGATAGCAGCGCCCGCGAAACGACCAAGCGAAAAACCTCAATGCCGCTCGCCTTAACTTTCGCACGCTACGCTGTTGATTTTTGCGTGCCGTGAGCAGCCACGTTGCTGAGCCGTTAGAATACGAGACCCCCATTCCATGCCTTTTGGCAACAACTGAAGAACTCGAATTCCACCCGGGATTGCCTGGGTGGAATTTTTCTGACCCCAATACGGGATAGGGCAGTGTGCGCGAAAACGCCCAGGTGAGACAAGCGCGACACGGAGGGCGGCGCGCAAAAGCACTCGGGCGGGCAGCACGCACAACAAAACGAAAAACAACGAGGAGGAATCAAGCACCCTTGCAGCGCGACAAAATCAAACCGATCCTGTTCAGTATCATCAAGCATTCCACCAAAGAGGAGCTCAAAGAGCAGCTTCCCCGCGACATCGTATCAGGCATCGTGGTCGCCATCGTGGCGCTGCCGCTCTCCATCGCGCTGGCAATCGCATCGGGCGTCGGTCCCGAGCAGGGGCTCTACACCGCAATTGTCGCAGGATTCTTGATCGCCTTCCTCGGCGGCTCGCGCGTGCAAATCTCCGGCCCCACCGCCGCGTTCGCGACCATCGTAGCCGGAATCGTCGCGACCGACGGCATCGACGGGCTGGTGGCGGCGACGCTGATCGCAGGCGTGCTGCTTGTGCTCATGGGCCTGCTCAAGCTGGGAACTATCATCCGCTTCGTGCCCTACACCATCACCACCGGTTTCACGGCGGGCATCGCGGTGACCATCGTGATCGGCCAGATGAAAGACTTCTTCGGGCTCACGTACCCCGCGGGGACGGCAACGGTCGAAACGTTCGACAAAGTAACAGCACTCGCGGAAAACTTCGGCACCTTTAATTGGCAGGCGCTCGTGGTGGGTGCGGTATGCCTGGCGGTGCTGTTTTTGTGGCCGCGACTGGGCACGCTGGGAGCTAAGGTGCCCAGCTCGCTTGTCGCCGTCATCGTGGGCATGGTCATGGTTCCCCTGTTCGGCATGAACGTAAACACCATCGGCGATTTGTACACCATCAACGCCGGCCTGCCCGAGCTGCACGTGCCGCAGCTCTCGATCGATTTGCTGCGCGAACAGCTTCCCAACGGCATCACCATCGCCATCCTGGCCGCCATCGAGTCGCTGCTCTCGTGCGTCGTCGCCGACTCGATGATCAGCTCGCACCACCGCTGCAACATGGAGCTCGTGGCCCAAGGCATTGGCAACCTGGGCTCGGTGCTTTTTGGCGGCATTCCCGCGACGGGCGCCATCGCCCGCACTGCTGCCAACGTGAAGAGCGGCGGGCGCACGCCGGTCGCCGGCATGGTGCACGCGCTGATCCTGCTCGCGGTGCTCGTGTTCCTCATGCCCTACGCAGCGCTTATCCCCATGCCCACCATCGCGGCAATCCTGCTTCAGGTCGCATACAACATGAGCAGCTGGCGCAACTTCGCGCACCTGTGTCACACGGCATCGAAGGGCGCGGTTGCCACGCTTCTGCTCACGTTCACGCTCACCATCGTGTTCGACCTGGTGACGGCAATCGCCGTCGGTATGCTCATCACCGTAGTGCTGTTCATGAAGATGGTTTCCGAGGAAACCGAGGTCAAAGGCTGGAAGTACTACTGCGACGCCGATTCCGAGGTCACGCACTTGCGCGAGCTGCCCAAAAGCGTGCGCGTGTACGAGATCAACGGCCCGATGTTTTTCGGCATGACCGACCGCATTACCGACATCTCGGTGAAGGAGTTCACGAAATACCTGATCATCCGCATGCGCGGCGTGCCATCGCTCGACTCATCGGGAATGAACGCGCTCGAGAACCTCTACGATTACTGCAAGGAAAACGGCGTGAAGCTCATCTTCAGCCACGCCAACGAGCAGCCCATAAAGACCATGCGCCGGGCCGGGTTCGTCGATCTGGTGGGCGAGGAGCACTTCCGCCCGAACATCGACGACGCCATCGCGCACGCGCGCGAACTAATTGCGGCCGAAAAAGCCGCGAAGGAATCGAAGGCCGCAGCCTAGAGCGGCCCGGATGCAAAAGGCGGTCGAGCGCAGGAACGCCCGACCGCCATAGAAGGGAATATTTCCAGGGCGCCCAACTCTCGCCCTCTTCGCTTAGGGCCCTCATTGGCCGAAACCGAGAGGGAGGCACCCGGTGAGGTCAGCACCCACTGGCCGGAACCGACGCGCTACGCGCGGGCACCCGACTTCGCCGCGTCGTGCGGCGAGGCGCCATCGCTTGTCGAGGCAGTTGCAGCCGAAGCCTTCGCTGCCGCACGGGCGGCAGCATGAGCAGCGGCAACCTCGCCCGTCCCCACGTTCGCGCGCTTCTTCACTTTGATGCGCAGCGCGCACGCGAAACCGATCACCGCAAGCGCGAGCGCGAACGCGAATCCCCAGTGAGACCCCTGCATGAAGGCGAGCGTCGCGTCAGTCCCACCCGCAGCAACATAACTCGCCTGACCTGCGGTGAGAAGGCTTGTCGCCACCGCAGTGCACACAGCTCCAAGCACCTGCTGCATCGTATTGAGAGCCGTAGAGCCATCGGTAGACAGGTTGCGCGGCAACGACGAGAGCGCGTGCGTCTGGCAAGGCGACATCGCAAGCGGGACGCCAATCATCATGACGATATGGCAAGCGACCACGTAGGCAAGAGAAGATTCCGGCGTGGCGAAAAGCAGAGCCGCCGCACCCACGATGGACAGCCCGAAACCGCACAGCGCAGGCCCGCGCGCGCCGATCCGATCGTAAATGCGACCGGCAACCATGCTCACGAGCGCGTTCACGACGCCGCCGGGCAGCATGACCACGCCCGTCACAGCTACCGCCAACAACATGCTGTTCTGGTAGAACTGCGGCAGGATGTACATTGCGGAAAGCGTGACCCCGAAATTAACCATCATGCACACAGCACCGACGCGAAATCCCTGATGAGAGAAGATGCGCACATCGATGATCGGCGTCTCCATGGAAAGCTGACGACGCGCATACAGCACTAGGCATACAGCACCCGCAACGAGCGCAGCCAGCACGACAGGGGAAGTCCATCCGTACGAGCTCGCCATCCCAGCCCCGAACACGACGCCGCCGAAGCCCACAACCGAAAGTACGATGGACAGCCCATCGATCGAAGGCTTGGTCAACTTGTAGGGATTCACCTCGAACTTCAGCGCAAAAACGATTCCCACAAGAGCAATCACCGCGAAGCTTGCAAACACGAGGCGCCACGAGCCGGCACCCACAAGCGCGCCCGCGAGCGTGGGGCCGATAGCAGGCGCGAACATGATGACAAGCGCGCTCGTTCCCATGGCGGCGCCAATCTTATGCGGGGGAATCACTTCGAGCACCATGGCAAACATGATGGGAAGGACAAGCCCCGTGCCGACCCCCTGCATCGCACGCCCGACGAGCGCCACGGCAAACGAGGGGGCAGCAGCGCTCACAATTGCGCCGACGAAGAAGGCGCCCAGCGCGAACACGGTGAGCTTTCGCGCAGAAAACCACTTCATGAGCAGGCCCGCAAGCGGCAGAACCACGCCGATCACAAGCATGTAACCCACCACAAGCCATTGCGTGACGGAAACGTCGACGCTGAATGCCATCGACAGCTGCGGCAGGGTGATATTGAGCGCGGTCTCGCTGTACATTCCGGCAAAGCCGCCGCAGAAAAGCCCCATGAGGGCAAGATAAGGGTGCGCCACCTCAACACGGGCGCGGGGAAGGTTTGCATTACTCGAAGTCACTATCTCAATTGCTCCTTTCTTAGGGGTGATACTCGCCAAAAGCCCACGTCGGCATAAAAAAGGTGGTCGCAACATGCTCGTTGCGACCACCTCTGCATAACGTATGCAGCGTCTCACTGCGCCTTTTGACTACCTCAAGTTAAGCACAAAACAAAAGCGCTTCGTAAGCGAAGAGTTTGTGAATTTCCGCGAATTGCAGGCGCCATAACGCGATTCGCGTGCGCACGCCTCCTGCCGCCCTTGAGGGCCAAACACGGGCGAGCGCTACTTCCGAACGCCGGAGAAAGCGTAGAAGCCAGGGGTGTCCACCAGCGCCTCGATTTCGAACTTGCCCGCCCAAAGAGCGCTCTCCTCGCTCGCTGCGCGCAAGCCGCAGCTCACCCCCGCAGCAACGGCGTCATGGTGGCGGTTGATGACGTCTCTGCCCGATCCATGGGCGACGACGAAACGCCCTCCTGGCTTGACCAGGCGATACACCTTCTCGACCAAGGCTTGTTTCTCGAAGAAGTGAGGATAGGCGTTATAGATTACCACGGCATCGAAGCGCTCACCTTCATCGAGCAAGAGCGCGTCGGAGGCACGAAGCTCCACGGAAGGTTCGCTGCCGAACTTTTCCCTCGCGCGCTCAACCATCTTCTCCGACACGTCGACCGCCACGATCCTCCCTGCCTTCGCCGCAAGGTAGAAGGGGATCATCACGCCCGTACCGCACCCCAAATCGAGCACCGAGTCGCCCGGCTTCAGATCGACGAGCGAGAGCACCGCCCCCTGCACGCGGCTCTCACCCGAACAGCCGCTTTCATCCCACTTGCCCGCGCGTTCGTTGAAGTACGCTGCTACTTCGTCCATAACAATCCCTTCATCGCGGAATGACCACCGGCCTCCCGCCGTGCTCGATAATATCTGCGTCCATACCGTAAATCCGTTTGATGCGCTCGGGCGTGACGCATTCTCGCCCGCCTGCGGCATCGACCTTGCCGTCTTTTAGGAAGAGGAAGCAATCGCAATAGCGAATCGCTAAGTTGATGTCGTGCATGACCGCGCAGGCGGCAATACCGCGCTCGTCGACCTCACGTCGAACCTCCCGCATAACCTCCTGCTGGTTGACAGGGTCGAGGTTGTTGGTCGGTTCGTCGAGCAGAAGCGTCTCCGCCTGCTGCACGAACGCGCGCGCGAGGACCATCTTCTGGTACTCTCCGCCGGAAAGCTCATCGGCATAACGCAGCGAGTAAGCGGAAAGCCCCAGCCGCGCAAGCATCTCGCGAACGACGGCATGGTCGGCCTCCGTCGGGCCGCCCTGCATAAGGGGATGGCGCCCGACGAGTACCGAATCGTAGACCGTCAGGCGGTTCGCATGGCTGTGCTGGGCGACGAGCGCGACCTTTTGCGCCCGCGCACGCCGCTTGACCTCGCCCATGGGCACGCCGTCGAGGAGCACTTGCCCCGCATCAGGTTTGCGCAGCCCCATCAGGCACGACAAAAGCGTCGACTTGCCGCACCCGTTCACCCCGAGAATCGCTGTGAACGACCCCGGCGCAAGCTCGATCGACACATCCCGTAACACGGGAGTTCCCGCCCGGTAGGAAAAGCCGAGCCCACAGGCTGTAAGCATCAGCGGCTCACCCCCCGAAACAACAGGTAGATGAAGATCGGCGCGCCGACGAACGATGTGATTGCCGAAATCGGCAAGATCAGCGGCGCGACAACGACGTGGCAGAGGATATCGGACACCAGCAGCATTCCCGCGCCCGCAAGCGCCGAGGCGGGAAGGAGGAAGCGGTAGTCGGCCCCGAGCAGACGGCGCATCACGTGCGGCGCAACCAGCCCGACGAAGTTGACGATCCCGCAAAAGGAGATCACCGTCGAGGCCGCCGCACTCGCAACCAGCATGTTCGCAAGGCGCACACCGTTCACGGATATCCCTAGGCTATGGGCGAGGCCCTCTCCTGACTCAATCGCGTTCATGGCCCAGCGGTTCGCGAAGAAGAACACGGCGCTCACCGCCGTAACGAGCGCCATCACGGCGAGCTGGCTTCTGCTCACACGGCCCAGATCGCCGAACGTCCAAAAGACCACGGCAGCGACCTGGGAGTCTTCCGCAAAATACTGCACAATCGTGGTGCCCGCGGTGAACAGCGCCGACAGGGCAACGCCGAGCAGCACGATGCTTTCAGGGGTCATCTCGCGCACGCGCGATAAAAGCAGAATCACCACCGTCGAGAGCATCGCGCCTGCAAACGCGAAGAGCGCCGTCGTTACGGGGTCGGCGGTCGAGATGCCCTCGTAGGCCGCCGAAGCGCCCGCACCGCCTGCAAAAACGATGATCGCAAGCGAGGCGCCGAACGCAGCGCCCTGCGAGATGCCGAGCGTGCTCGCCGAGGCAAGCGGGTTGCGCAGGACGCTTTGGTAGGCGCACCCCGCAAGCGCGAGGGCCACCCCGGCGACGATAGCCGTCAAGACGCGGGGGAGACGAATGTTCTGAACTGCGGCGACGGTGCGAACATCGCCCTGCCCGAAGACCGCGCGCACCACGTCGAGGGGAGCGATCTGAAGCGAGCCCATCGTCATCGAGAACACGGCTATGCCGACAACCGCGACGAAGAGGACGGCGAGCACGAGGCGCTTGCGCCTGATGTAGCCCGCATACGCATCGCGGGGCGCCTTCCCCTCGCCGGGCAAGCTCGCGGTTGTGATTTTGTCCTCTTCCATAAGCGGCTATTCTAGCTGAAAGAAAGCGTCGTGAAGCCCATGCCCGCATTCTTCATGGTTTGGTAGAAGTCGACGCCGAGAAGCGTGGTGTAGATCTCGGAATACTTCGCATCCAGATCGACGTCGGCGAACTTGTCGGGGTAGATGGTCGCACCGATGAAGTACGTGTCGCAGATGCCCGTGTCGATGTTGGTGCCGTTGAAATTGAAGAACGGCTGCGTGTAAAGGTTGCCCTCCTTGAACGCCTTTAGGTCGTCGAAGAATGCCTTGTTATTGGCATAGTCCGCCTTCATGAGGTCCATGTTGCCCGCATTCAGGAACATGAAGTCGGGGTCCCAGTTGCCGATCTGCTCGAGGTCGACGTCGATGGCGGCTTTCTGGCCCGTCTCGTCGGCGACGTTTTTCGCGCTGAGCTCGACGAGCGGAGCATAGTTCGCGTACGTTCCGGTGAAGCTCTTAGCACCCTTATAATTGACGGCGCCCACGTAGACGCTCGGCTTGTCGGCATCGAGGATGTCGGCCGTGCGCGCCTTCAAGTCGGCGTCCCACTCCTTGAGCTTCGAGACGACCTCCTGCGCATGGTCCTGCGTGCCCAGCGCATCGCCGACGCAGGTGATCGAGGTGTATACGTTGTCGGTGAACAGCTGGTTTTGGTAGGTGATGCCGATGACGGGGATGCCCGTGTCCGCCTGGAGCGAGTCGCACTCTTCAGCGCTGCGGCTCGAGATGATCACGTCGGGTGCGAGCTCCATGAGCTGCTCCTCGTTGACGTTCGTCTCGAGCAGATGGTTTCCGTTGCTCGTCGCCGGTAAGTTTGCGAAGAGGTCTTTGTACGCAACCGCATACGGACGGTTTAAAGCTGGCTCGGTTTCCATCTCGGTCACAGCGATGAGCTTGTCCTGCCCGCCCGCGTACACGACGAAGCGCGCGCCGCTGCCGACGGTCGCCGCCCTTTGGACATCGGCGGGAACCTCAACGCTTCGACCGTAGGCGTCGACCACCGTCTTCGTTGCCGCGGCGTCCTGCGCTCCCTCCGACGAGCCCGTACCCACAGGCGCGGAACAGCCTGCAAACGCAAACAGGCACGCGCACAGGCAGGCCACTACGACAACCGCACCGCACGCTCTCATTCTCTTCAACATGAGCTTCTTCCCTTCGCTTTGAATCGTATCGAATCGCTGCGACAGATAGTAACACGATTTTTTAATTCGTAACATCCTTATTCCGAGAACGGCGCTCCCGAACATAGCAAAGCGCCGCGCCCTTTTTCGGGACGCGGCGCCTTTTTCGTCAGCCCATCTACGCCAAGTGCAGACGAGCCGCTATCGAGTTATTCCGCTACGGCATCGTAACCTGGAACGTCACGATCTCGTCGTAGGTCTTGGAGTTCGTGACCTCGAAGGAGCCCTGCACGTTCACGAGATCGTCGATGCTCTTGATGCTGTCGTCCGTGAAGGTCATGAACGTCTCGGCGTAAGCATTCGGCTGGATCGTCTCGTAGATGTAGGGGCTGATCATCTTGCCGTTCACCGTCCAGGTGCCGTAAGATCCGCTGAAGTCGATCGCCGTGTCAGCGCTCTTGTTCGTGACAACCAGGGTGTAGCCGCAGGAGTCGAGCCAATCCTGCTTTTTGTCGACAACCATCACGGAGATGTTGTCGTCGCTGTAGATCTCCTTGTCGATGGCCTGAATCGCCTGGTCGTCCGTCGCGCTCGAGCCGGTGGTAGTACCGCTATCAGAGGTGGCCGAGCTCGAGCCTAGGTCCTTGACCTCGTCGCTCGTCTTCTTGAACTTCATGCCCTCGCCGTCAACCTCGATGGAAAGCACGCCGTCCTTGATCGTCGCGTCGACGCTATCGCCCTCGATCGTCAGGGACACCTTATCAGCCGACTTGGCGTCCCAGGTGCCGTCCATCGTCTCGCCGAACATGCCGAGCTTGAACGTGCCGTCCTCGGCGAAGGTCGCCTCGACGGTGAGGCCGAACGCCTTCATCATGGCCATATCGTCTTCGGAAGCGCCCGTGAGCTCGGAGAGCTCCCACGTTCCGATGACCGCCTTCTTAGGATCGGCCTTGTCACCCCCGCCGCAGCCGACGAGCGCGAAGCATAGCGCAAAAGCGAATGCAACAACTCCCAATACCTTCAACTTCGATTTCATGGTAGCACTTCCTTCCCGAATAGCTTTCCCATTCCAACCACTCTATTGTGCACGCCGGAGCTAGTCGCCCCGACGATGGTGCCCGCGGTGTTAAAGCCCAATCGCGCCGCCGCAGAACTCGCAGCGCCCGTTCGCGTCCGGCATTGTGGTGGCCCCGCAGAACGGGCAGGTCACCGCTGCTTTCGGAGCCTTCGCCGCCGCAACGTTCTCACGTACCGTCTCGCGCAGGCTCGTGAGCGCCTCGCGGATCTCGTTTGCCTGGCGCTCCACCTCGCGGAATTCCACGGAATAGCGTTCCTCAATGCGGCTATCGTTGACCTTGAACGTGATCTCGTCGAAGTAAGGCGAGTTCACGTGGATGGTGAGGTACACGTCGTAGTCGATGTCGTAGCGCGGCGGGTCGTAGCTTTCCCGGTGGCCTTCGGAGTCCTCGCGATAGATTTCGGTGCGGGTCTCGCGAACCTCCGAATCGCACCCGGTAACTTGGGAGAAGTCCATCACGTCCGGGTTCGCATCGCGCCACCGCGACGAGGAGGTGACGATGAAGCACTGCGCGTCCTCGTCGAGGAGCACCTTGGTATCGCCGCCGAGCGTACGCGTCGTGTTGAACCCCGCAACGCGGTCCTTGTTCGCCTCGCGGTAGTCGAGCTGCTCGCGAATCTGCTCGACGGTCGAGCGCCTGCGCTCGCTGAAGAAGGGGGAGAGCTTCTTGGCGCACTCTTTGCACAGGTTGCCGTCTTCGAGCTTCCTGTTGCCGAGCAAGCCGATTTCCCCTCCGCAGATATCGCAGCTCTTCTTCTCGAAGATCTTTCCAAACAATCCCATACCCGCACTCCTTCCCGCGCATCCAACGAAGTTTTCGTTGATTTCATGGTGAGGGAAAGGGGCCTCCGCGGCAACGACCCTATGGCCCGCAGCGCGGCGCAAAGTGCGACCGCGTGGCTATTTCGTGCGGAAAGAGAAGGGTGCGATTTAGCGGGGCTCCTGCTCATCGCGCATTTTCGGGACGATGAGCCCGCTTGAGACCGCATGGACCGCAAGGCGCAGGATGTTGTCGTAGCCGGTCTTCGCGAGAATCTCGGAGATGTGGCGCTTGACCGTGCCCTCGGACAGGAAGAGCTCTTGCGCGATTTCCTTGCGCGTCTTGGTCTCGCACACAAGGCGCAGGATATCGACTTCCACGTCGGTTAGCGCCGCCGCGTCCGAGAAGATGCTCTGCTGGGCGCGCGGAAAGGTGGAGTAGCCCTCCATCGTGGAGCGGATGATGCCCAAAAGGTCGTTCGTGCCAACATTTTTGTACACGAAGCTGTCGACGTGCGCGGCGCGAGCCTGCTCGATGAAGGTAATCTCGGGCATGCCCGTCATGATGACGACGCGCACCTCGGGATGGGATTCCTTGATGCGGCGCGCAGCGACGATACCACTCGAGTCGTTTTCGGTACACACATCCAGAAGCGCGCAGGTGGCGCCTGTCTTCTCCACTTCATCAAGCGCGAAGGCGGCATCGGCGAGGGAAGCCACGACCTCCATATCGGGTTGTGCGTCGATGGTCTGGGCGAGCGAGTCGCGCAGCATGGTCTGGTCTTCCACGATGACGATCTTGATCATTGGTCCTCTCCTTCATGCGGCGGCGCGCACGGCGCCTGGGCCTCGATGGTGAACGGGGAAGTCGATACGATGGAAAGCGTGCCGCCCACGCGCGCGAGCGTCTGGCGCATCGAGGGGAAGCCCGTGCCCTCGCGCACCTCTCCGCGCACAGCGGCCCCGTCGTTTTGAACGGAAAGCGTATAGCAACCTGACGATTCGCCCAGGCGCACGTCGACCCGGTGCGCCTGCCCGTGCTTGGCGGCGTTGGTCGCGGCCTCGCGGACGACGTCGACGAATGCGATGGCGACCTCGGGGCGGCAGGGAAGCGGGCCTTCCACTGAAATAGCAATTCCCACCAGGGAAAACGAGCTCTCAATTGCACGAAGGGCGCTCTCGGCGTCGATGTCGTCGGGCTCGGCGAGGTCTTCCACGACCGTGCGAGCGAGATCTACCACGCATGCAAGCTTCTCAGGATCGGGGTCGTCGTCTTCCAGATAGCGGTGGAGGATGGACAGGCGCTGGCCGACGGTGTCGTGCACGCGCGAGCGCATGCGCAAGATCGCCTCGTTGCGCGATACCTCGCGCGCGTTTTCGACGGCCGCGACAAGCTCGGTGTTCGCCACATCGAGAAAATGGTTCATGCGCTCGATGTCGGAGTTGATGGACTCCTCCTCGGTCACGTCGAAGGCCACCATCCGGCGGTACTCCTTGTGACCGAGCCGCACCCGGTCGCGCATGAAAAGTCTCGTCTCATCGGGGGATATCTCAAGGCGGATGCCTTCGGGCAGAACCGCATCCGAGCCCCCTTCCGCCTTGTTCGCGGCCTTCTCAAGGTCATCCCACACCCCGCGCGTCTCGGCAAGGTCGCTCGCAAAACCGAGCGCCGTCAAACACGAGCGCATCGATTCGTTCATGAAGAGGATGCGTCCCTCGTCATCGGCGCAGATGACGCCCTCGGGCAGTGCCCGAATGGAATCGATGATCGACAAACGCGAAACGGAGCGCCGCCCGGCGCGCACATCAAGGGTTAGCGCAGCTCCCACGCGAAAGACGAAGAACGCCGCGTCGCCGATGAGGAGATACGGCACCAGATGACCCAGCACGTCGATGGACGGCGGGGTGATAAGCGCCAAAAGGGCGATCTCGCTCGTCATGATGGGGCGTCGATACGCGATCGCCAGCGCAAGTCCCAAAAGCGCCGCCGCAGCGTCTATCCACAGAAGCGATTCGATGGGGAACGAGAACGCCTTCAGGCGGAAAAGCGCGACGCCGTAGCCGCTGTGGACGCTGTTCGCCGTGCCCGCCGCAAGCAGCAGATGCACGAAGAGCAGCACCTCGTAGAGCTTGATAAACGAGAAGGGGCGCGCGCCGCGGCGCGTCGAGAGGAAGAGCACATGGAGCAGCTGGCCTCCCGCGACGATGTAGAACGAGACCACGAGCGCAACGATTACGGGGGTATCCAGTTCGAAGAGAAATCCCATGCGATCACCTTCCCCCGAGCGAAACCGAGAGGCTCACGCTGTCGCTTGACGTTTCCAACGTGAAGGCCGCATGTTGCGCAATCAGCGATTTCCGCAGCTCATCGAGCGATTCCTGGAATCTTGGCCCTGCGGCGCCGTCCGATTCGAGCGCGGCGCGCATTGCCACCTCGCCCGACTTCCCATCGCGCACGAACAGCATAAGGACAGGGTTTTTCGCCGAGAACGCCGCCGCCGCGAAGTCGTAGAGGCAGTCGTAGAGCACGCTCACCGTGGCCGCAGGGAGCACTCCCGACGTTTCCACGAGGGCCGCGCACTCGATGTCGAGCGAGCGCAAATCGGCAGCCGTCTCGTTGAAGACGAGCTCAAGCCGCTCGCGGTTGAAGTCGGGGTCGCTTTTCTCCGCCAAGATAAGCCCGCCTTTGCGCTTGCAGTACGCGACGAGCAACTTCACCTCCATGAGCCGCTCGCGGCGGACAGCCGCTGAGGCGGGGTCGTTTCCCTGCGGCAGGTCGTCGAGCAGCTCGCTTATGCGCTGCGTCTTGCTTTCGAGCGCGCGCTCGATCTCGGCGAACAGCGCGCGGGCGTCCTCTTGGCGATGGAGGGTCATGGCAAGTTCCCGATCGCGCTTGAGCATGGCATTCGCGCGGCACAGCTTCGCCTGGCGCTCGGAAAGCAGGCGCCTGCGCTCATCGAGCGCCGTCATGTCCTCGGACAAAAGCGCGTCGCCGCCTACCACCGAGTACACTTTGAACAGCGTCGAGGGAACGGCCGACGTGCGAAACGACACGATACCGTAGCGCGGGGTCTCGATTTCTCCGAGCGTCGTTCGCACGGCATCGGGAATCTCGGTCGCGACATCGGTTTGGTAGACGACGTCTCGCTCGCGCGAGAGAATCTTCAAATCGAAGGGGAGTTTTGCGAAGAATTGGTCATGTCGGGCATACGAGGGAAGAATTCCCAGGTCAAGCGATAGCTCGAGCGCAACAATGACAATGATGCTATAGACGAGGGCAATGTTCGTCGAGAAAAGCCCTGCCTTGCGGGCGATGAACATCGCGAGGTACGCCACGCCCACGCCAAGAATGACGGCCATCGGCAGAAAGGCACTTTTCAGCTGGGTCCGAGCGGCGGGGAAGGCCGCCGCGAAAAAGCCCACGTACTGCACAAGCGCCCACGCGGTCACGCACCAGTAACCCGCCTGATAGGTATAATCCCTGCTCCAATGCGGATCGGATAAGTCGAACGCGAACACGAGGTGGTGGTAGTTGTTCGTCAGCACGAGCACGCAGAACACCGCGTCGATAACCCAAGCAATGCCGACGACCCTTCGCCATGCGGCATGCCGATCAAGGGCTGCGGCGTGAAGGGCGCTTGCCAAAAAGAACGTGGGGATAAACATCATCGGCACATAGTAGAGGTACCACATGATCGAGGCAGCAAGATCGCTTTTCACGGGGTATTTCAGCAAGACATCCAAAAGCCAGGCGGCGAGAAGCGCGGCGACAATCTTCAAGTTGCCTCGAATTTTAATATCCGAGCAGCGCAGATGCACGGAGAAGCCCCAGGCGACGCAGCCCGAGCCCGCCAAGATCATCAATCCCGCCGTGCTCGACGGGCCGCTTCCCGGCAGACCGAAGAAGCGGATTTCTGCCGGGGAAGCCAGCTGGACGATGGCGAGCACAGCCCCAAGGACAAGGGCGAAGACGGCCCAAGCCGCCACAATCCGCCCCTTGAGCGGGTCTGTTCCGCTTGCACGGCCCATCCGAGCTCCCTTTCCTCCTCGCACGATCCCCTTTTTCCAGTATTCTACCCTGAGCACCCTATCAAGCGATGGCCGCGCGGCCAATCGAGCCACGTATTTTTGGCCGCATGGCTTGGGAGTGCATCGCCCCGAGCCGGCTACAGACAAAAACCCATGTACAAAGGGAGATACACTCGATCCTGCTCGATTTTCATTTGCTTCGGATGCAAAACATATTGGGTACCGATTTTCTTGTCGAATCTCCTCTTGAATCGATCGAGCGACGTCGTTCCGTATTGCCTGGGAGATTTCACCTCGACTGGGGAGATCCTTGGCTTGTTTGCAGCGTTCACGTAGGGCCTTTGAATCAAGAAGTCGATTTCCATCCGCTCTTCTCCCTCGGCTTTCCCCGACTGGGAGTAGAAGAACAGATTATGCCCGCCCGCGACGAGCATCTGGGCGACGATGTTTTCCGTGAGCATCCCCTCGTTGATCCCAATTTCCCCGCGAAGCACCGTTCGGTAAACGTTTTTCTCGATGCCTAGGTCGTCTGCGAAGGCAAGGCTAACGAGAAGCCCCGTGTCCGCCATGTAGCATTTGAGCGACGTCTGGTCCATGTTGAGCGAAAGACCCACGCTCGGATCGCAGGACGCATAGCACAGGTTGGCAATGCGAGCATCCGCCAGCCAGAAAAAAGCCTCTCCGTACGACCGCATACGCGCGCTCTTGTTAATCGAGCTTAGGGTGAACTTTTTCTCGTGCTTCGACAATTGCCCGGGGATGCCGTCGAGAATCGACACGACCTTGAACTCATACCCTCGAGCAAACCTCGCCACGTCGTTTCGGTAGAACGATAAAATACGCCTCTTCTCCTTGTCGACTGCGGCAAAGCTCCTTTGAACAGCATAAACGTCCACAGGTTTTGGCATGCCTCCAACAAGCATGTATTCTCGTAGTAGCCCCGACGCCTTGCGGTGGAGCATATCGGGAAGGGGCTTTAGCTTATCGAACTGGCTTTTGATAAGGTCTGCCAGCTGACGTTCCCCCATAGCCCAAAGAAATTCTTCGAAGTCGAGCGGACCGAGCTCGAACGCCTCTTCCTCAGAGGGAATCACAATATCTGAGACATTCTGCTTGATGGATAGCAGCGACCCCGTCTCGATGTAGTCGTAGCGGCCGTCAGCAACAAGATACTTGATAAGACCTCGGGCGGAAGGGCACATCTGGACCTCATCGAAAACGATGAGGGTATTCCGTTCGTGCAGCTCAACGCCATAGAAGGTTGAAAGATAGAGAAAGAGCGTATCGAGGTCGGCCCGGTACTCCGAAAAGTATCCCCGCACCTCATCAGGAGCTTGAAAGAAATCAACGATGAGACAGCTTTCGTACTCGTTTTCGCCGAACTCCTTGACAAGGGTGCTCTTCCCCACGCGGCGAGCGCCCTCGATAAGGAGCGCGGTAGCCCCCGAGCTCGCATTCTTCCATTCGAGAAGCTTATCGTATGCTTTGCGTTTCAGCATTGTTCCTCCGTTTTTGCACGACGCGCAAGACTATTTGCCTACAGATTAGCACGAGGCGCAGAACTTTCATATGCGAAAACTGCACGATGCGCAAAACTATGGTGGACAAGGACGCCATTTGCCGCAAGAACAGCTATCTTCCTGCGATGGCCGCGCGGCCAATCGAGCCACGTATTTTTGGCCGCATGGCACAACGAAATTGACAACGAAACCGCGCGGATGGACGCGCATAAAGTATCATGAGGGCGAACGATGAAACTGCAGCCGCCTACGTCGGAGGTCAGCCAATGGCAACTGAATCGGTAAACTACCAGTGCCCTTCATGCATGGGTCCTTTGCACTTCGAAGGAGCCGACGGAAAGCTGCACTGCGACTACTGCGGCGGAGCCTTCACGCCCGCCGAGGTCGAGGCCGCCTATGCCGCCAAGCAGCAGGAAGCCGACGCGCGGGCCGAGAGTGACGCCGAGCGGGCAGAAGCGGGGGAGCGAAGCGACTTCGAGCGAATGGGCGACGAAGCGGCAGGCGCGGCATCGGTGCTTACCAACGAGACGATTTCCGCCGCGAAAGAAGTCTCCGCAAGCGCGAGCGACCCCATCCAGGCGTACCTTTCGCGCGCCTCATGGAACGAGGACGAGCGCGAGGGAATGCGCTCCTTTACGTGCTCCTCTTGCGGCGCCGCGGTCACGGTCGATGCGACCACGGCGGTCTCGGAGTGCCCGTACTGCGGGAACCCCGCCGTCGTGCCCGGCACCTTCTCAAACGATGCGAAACCCGATTTCATCATTCCCTTCAAGGTGAGCAAAGAAGAGGCGACTTCCGCACTTACCTCGTACTACAAGGGCAAGAAGTTCCTTCCCAAAGAATTCGTGCAGAGCAACCGCATCGCGCACATGCAGGGCGTCTACGTGCCGTTTTGGCTCTACGACGGGAACGCCGAGGGAAGCGCAACCTACGAGTGCAAAAACACCCGCGTCTACACCTCGGGCGACGAGGAAGTCACCGAGACCGACGTCTACGAGGCGTACCGCGAGGGATCGCTCGACTTCGAGCGCATTCCCGCCGACGGCTCGGCGAAGATGCCCGACGCGCACATGGACGCGATCGAGCCGTTCGACTTCGACGAGCTCGTGCCGTTCTCAGTGGCGTACCTGCCAGGGTATCTGGCCGAGCGCTACGACCAGGAGGCCGGCACCTGCCAGCCGCGCGCCATGCGGCGCATGAAGGGCAGCTTGGAAGACGAGCTGCAGGCCACCGTGACCGGGTACGACGACGTCACGCAGGAGTCCATCAACGCGAACAGCGAGATCACCGGGCTTTCCCAGGCGCTTTTCCCCGTGTGGCTTTTGCACACGCTCTACAAAGACGAGGACTTCCTGTTCGCCATGAACGGCCAGACGGGGCGCTTCATCGGCGACTTGCCGGTGTCGCCTTTGAAGGTGGTGCTGTGGTTTTTGGGCATCTTCCTCGTGTGCATGGCGATCTTGATCGGACTCGACGTATCGGTGTTCCAGTTCGACGACGAGCTCACGAGCGTGCTTGTCGATTTTGGAATCCCGCTCGCCATCGCGACCTTCGTGTGCATCGCCTTCTACAATCAGATGAAGACGGCCCGCGAGCAGACCGACGCGCGGGGCTACATCACGATGGAAGGGCTCACGCTCACCGGGTCCAATGACCGGTACGTGACGACCCACATCACGCGCGTGCGCATCAGCAAGGACGACGACTAGCGGCATGCGGGCGCGACGGGGAACGCCGCGCCGAAAACGCTATCAAACACGTAATCTATCAGGCAAAACGACGGAAAGGAAACGATCATGGGTCTTCTGAAAGCGGGCGCGGGCGCCCTGGGCGGCGTACTTGCCGATTCTTGGCGCGACTATTTCTACTGCGATGCGCTCAACGCCGACACGCTGGTGGTCAAGGGCACGAAGCGCACCTCCGACAAGGGCCGCTCTTCGAACACCAAGGGCGAGAGCAACATCATCTCCGACGGCTCGATCATCGCCGTGGCCGACGGCCAGTACATGATCATCGTCGAGCAGGGCGCGATCGTCGACGCATGCGGCGAGCCTGGCGAATTCGTGTTCGACAACTCTTCCGAGCCGAGCCTGTTCTTCGGCGACGACAAGATCACCGACCGCATCAAGACGGCCTTCGAGCGCGTGGGCGGCCGCTTCACCTTCGGCGGCGACACAGGCAAAGACCAGCGCGTGTACTTCTTCAACAAGAAGGAGATTATCGGCAACAAGTACGGCACGGCAACGCCGGTTCCCTTCCGCGTCGTCGATGCGAATATCGGCCTTGACGTGGACATTTCTGTGCGCTGCAACGGCGAGTACTCCTACAAGATCACCGACCCGCTGCTGTTCTACAAGAACGTGTGCGGCAACGTGGAGGAGCCCTACACGCGCGACAAGATCGACTCGCAGCTGAAAAGCGAGCTTCTGACGGCGCTGCAGCCCGCCTTCGCGAAGATTTCCGCCATGGGCGTGCGCTACTCCGCCGTGCCCGCGCACACCACCGAGCTCGCCGATGCCCTCAACGAGGTGCTCTCCGAGAAGTGGGCCGACCTGCGCGGCATCGAGGTGGCTTCCTTCGGCGTGAACACGATCGCCGCGTCCGAAGAGGACGAGCGGATGATCAAGGACCTGCAGAAGGCCGCGGTCATGCGCGACCCAGCTATGGCTGCTGCGAACATCGCCGCCGCGCAGTCCGACGCGATGCGCACGGCTGCCGCGAACGAGTCGGGCGCCATGGCGGGCTTCATGGGCATGGGCATGGCGAACATGGCGGGCGGCATGAACGCCGGCAGCCTCTTCAACCAGCAGGGCGGTGGCGGCACGCCGCAAAGCCAGTACAACGTTGCCGCAGGTGGCGGCTTTGCTGCCGGCAACGGCGGCAGCAACGGCGAGGACGGCTGGACCTGCTCGTGCGGCGCGCAGAATACCGGCAAGTTCTGCAGCAACTGCGGCTCGCCCAAGCCCGCGCCCGCTGGCAGCTGGACCTGCTCGTGCGGCGCCGAGAACACGGGCAAGTTCTGCTCGAACTGCGGCTCGCCGAAGCCCGAGGCGGCCGGTAGCTGGACGTGCTCGTGCGGCGCGCAGAACACGGGTGCCTTCTGCGGCAACTGCGGGGCGAAGCGGCCGTAAGTTCTTAGGAGCCGAAACTGATTGTTCGCTGGCGAGGAGTTTTTCTCACTGGTGAACCTGAAAAAGGGGCAGCCCATCGCCTTCGACGCGATTGGGCTGCCCCTTTATTCTTTTCGCGGCATCGAAACGGCAAACGCTGACACGCCGTGCAGATGAATCCGCATCGCGCGCATCTCGGGTCTCTTGGCTGGCGGGGAACGCACTCAATACACGTCCTCCGCCAGTTGCTTTTCAGTCGTAACACGAATTTCAAAAAAGTGTTACACTTACCCTCGATGCGCTCACTAACGACAACGAGGGAGAACCGAACATGTTGACTCAAGAACACCTGGATAAGGTCGCGGCCTTCCACGGACATATCTGCCCAGGCATGCTCATCGGGTTCAAAGCTGTCGAGGGCGCGATCGCGCAGCTCGGCCTTAGTGACGAGGCGCTGCCCGCAGTCGACGAGGAAATCGTCGCCGTCGTGGAAAACGACGCATGCGGCGTCGATGCCGTGCAGGTACTGCTCGGCTGCACGTACGGCAAATCTAACCTCATTGCACGCATTCGCGGCAAAATGGCGTTCAGCTTCTTCAGCCGCGATACGGGCAAAAGCGTCCGCCTGGTCCTCAAACCCGAGTGTGGCGAGGGCCTGACGCGCGAGGAGTACACCGAGTACCTGTTTACCCATCCTTACGAAGAGCTCTTCGACGTGAAGGAGCCCTTCTACGAGCTGCCCGAGCCCGCGCGCCTGTTCGCATCGCAGCAATGCGCCAAGTGCGGCGAGAAGACAGCCGAGTTCGGCCTCCGCGTGCAAAACGGGCAACTGGTCTGCCGCGATTGTTACGACGCGTACCAGCGCGAAGGATTCTAATGCCGAGCATCACCGCCTCGCGTAAGAAGCAGGAGCGGCGCTATATTCTATGTATCGTCGCCATGGTTGCGACTTGCCTCGTTGTTGCCGTCGTGGAATTATCGGTAGGCGCGCTGCAAATCAATCCGATTGACAGCGTCCTTGCACTGTTCGGCATCGGATCCGCGCAGGACGTGAACACCATACAATCAATCAGACTGCCCCGCACGGCATGCGCCATTGTGGCTGGCGCCGGTTTGGCGCTTGCTGGTGCGGCACTGCAAAGCGTGCTGGAAAATCCCTTGGCCTCCGCCTCAACAGTTGGAATCTCCCAAGGTGCAGCGTTCGGCGCGACGACGGCAATCCTGGTGATCGTGCCGACCGTATTCGGCTCCTCATCTGAGATGGGCATGACGGCAATCGCTCTGTGCGCCTTTGTGGGAGCCATGGTGTCGAGCGTGGTGGTGTTGCTGTTCTCTCGCATGGGACTCGCCACGCCGGAGAGCATCATCTTGGTGGGCGTCGCGCTTTCCGCACTGTGGGCAGGCGCTTCCACCATCATGCAGTACTTCTCCGACGACCTCAACCTGACGAAAGTCATCTTCTGGCAGTTCGGCGACCTCGGACGCGCGACCTGGCCGCAAATCGGCTTCATGGCGATCATCGGGTCACTGTGCAGCCTATACTTCTTCCTGAATCGCTGGAACTACAACGCGTTGCAAAACGGTGCCCATGTGGCGGGCGGGCTCGGCGTCGACGTCGCACGAACGCGAACGGTGGGCGTGTTCGTCGCCTCGCTCATGGCTGCAACCATGGTGTCATTCATCGGCCTGGTCAACTTCATCGGACTCATCGCCCCGCACATCGCAAGAAAGTTCGTGGGCAACGACTACCGCTTCCTTTTGCCTGCGTCGCTGGCGCTAGGTGCGACGATTATGCTCGCGTCAGACTTGGTCGCACGTATGATTATTTCGCCCGTCATTTTGCCGATCGGCGCAATCACGTCGTTTCTGGGCGCTCCGCTATTCCTGTTTTTGCTCTACAAGGGGTACAAGCGATGAATGCGGAGAAGGAGGAGACCGTGGCGAAAGATCAGGAAGAAACGCTCCACTCGCATATGCACGAGCATGTCGATGGAACCGTGCACAACCATTTCCATCGACACGCGGGTGGCGGGGAACCGCACGTGCATGGCGAGGGCTTTCATGACGAGCATGCGCAGGCGGAAGGGGAGGTGCTGCCGGAGCACAGCCATCGACACAGCCCCGATCACAGTTTGATACTCGAAGCGAACAGCGTCGCATTCGCTTTCCCCCATGCGAAAAAGCCCGTGTTCGAGAGACTCTCCTTCGAAGCCCACGCAGGCACAATGACCGCAATCCTCGGCAACAACGGCGCAGGCAAGTCCACGCTGCTAAACCTGTTGGCAAGCATCACGACCCCATCGGCAGGCGAGGTGCGTGTAGGAGGCAGGAGCCTTCGGGAAATGAGCAGGCGCGAAACGGCGCAGCATATCGCCTACGTAACCCAGCAGCAACGCATTCCGCATCTGAGCGTATACGACGAGGTGCTCCTTGGTCGCAAGCCGCACGTGTCATGGAGCATCAGCGAGCACGACCGCGCCGTGGTGGCGGCGGCAATCGAGCGGATGGAGCTCGAGCCGTTCGTCAATCGCTATTGCGACGAGCTGTCGGGGGGAGAGCGGCAGAAGGTCTACATCGCACGCGCAATCGCTCAGGAAACCGAAGCGCTGCTGCTCGACGAGCCCACAAGCGCGCTCGACCCCAAAAACCAGATGGAAGTGCTCCAGGCCGTCCGAGACATCACGACACAGACATCGCTCGCCACGGTCATGGTCATCCACGACGTTAACCTTGCAGTGAGGTTCTGCGACCGGTTCGTCCTGATGCGCAATGGGGAGATTATCGCACGTGGGGGAATCGACGCGGTAACCAACGAAGCGCTGTCCCGAACCTACGATATGCCTATGCGCATCGTGGACGTTGACAACACGAAGCTGGCAATCCCGGACGCAAGCTGAGGTGCTAAGGAGCAGAATCAGACCTGCATCTTAACCTTGTCCCCATGTCGAGGTTGCAGGTGTGGACCGAAGGGGGCGGGCTCCTAGCCGAAGCGCAAACCACGTCCCTGCCCGAATCTCAAACGTGAGAACAAACGAGGAGCCGAGCAACTCGCAACGAAAGAACCCCGCACTTGGCGGGGTTCTTTCGTTTCCGATATGTTAGGGGGTCGGAAAGCCAATTGAAATGCGAGTCGGACGCTGATTCGGCTCTTTCGACCTACATGCTCATCAGGTCGTACTTCTGGAAACTCAAGCCCTCTGCCATAAGGTCTTGAGAAAGCGGGGCTCCCAAGAAGAAGGTCGTGATCTCGTCGAGTTTCTTGGTAGAATCGATGTCGGAGAACTGATCGGGATACACGCAACTTCCAACGTGATAGCAATTGGCGATTGCCAGCTCGACGTTAGTCGCATAGAAGCGATACGAGACGAGCGAGAACACATTGCCATCTTTGATTGCCTTCAGGTTGGTGAAGTAGTCGGGGTTGGCCGCGACGTCCTCTTTGACCAGACCGAGGTTGCCGCTCTCAATGAAGATGTAATCGGGCTGCGCCGCAGTCACGGCTTCGAGGTCGATATCGAAGCAGCCGCTATCATGCCCGGCATCGGCAATATTGGTGATGTTGCAGATGGAGAACGGGGCAAACCCTGCCTCGGTGCCTGAGAATCCATGGCCACCGCGGAAGCTGACACCAGCCGCATACGCAGTCTTCTTCTGGACATTTGCAGTGCGGTCCTGCAGGTCCTTTTCGGTGTCCTGCATATACCCGATAAGCTCTTGGCCACGATCTTCCTTGCCCAAAACCTTGCCAAGCAGCGTGATGTTGTCATAGAGCTTCTGGTCGAACACGATATCGCTCATGGTGACGCAGACAACCGGGATGTTGGTCTTTTGCTGCAAGCTGTCAGCAGAATCCTTGTCGAGATTGGCGATAATGACCTGCGGCGCGGCGGCGATGATCGCCTCCTCGTTGGCGGTCACGCCCTTCGACCCACCTTCCCCGATAACAGGAAGCTTTGCGAACGCGTCGTGATTCACATGACGATATGCGCAGGTCACGGAATCTTCCTGCTCGGATTTTTCCACGCCGACAACCTTATCTGCCGCCTGCATGTAGCAAATCATGCGAAGCGACGAGGCGCCGACGCCGATGACCTTGTCAACCTCCCCGGGCACTTCAACCGTGCGGCCCACCATATCGGTGACGGTTTGCGTGCTAGGCGCGGATGCCTCGCTGGAGTTCGAAGACGAATCGGAAGCCGCATTCGGCGACGAGCATCCCGCGAGCGCGAGAATACCCGCTGCCAGTGTGGCGGCAAACACCGCGGCAAGCAGTCTGCGTACGTTTTTTCCCATTGATTTCCCTCTCCTTGGTGAATGTACGAAATAAGTGTAACACGGATTTCTGATTCGTAACACTTGGAAGTAACACGAATTTTGGGATAGTGTTACGAGGAGAGACTGTCAGTTTACTCGCTCAGCTCACACGGGCTACGAAAGGCGCTGCGTTTTTCTCGATTGACGTCTTGCACGGCAGATTGCACAACAGCGGAAATGCGCGTAAGGCACGAAAACCTACTCAGTTGCCTTCTGCATGCCCTCCCATGAGCTTTTCGTGAGCACCGAGACTTGCTGCGTGCGCACCACACCCGTAATGGGGTTGGTCGCCTCCTCGAGGCGCACGAACTCGAAGCCGAGCTTGTCCTTCGCCCGGGCCGACGTCGTGTTCTCCACGAAGTTGCAGACCCAGATTGCGGACAGCCGCATCGCGTCGAAGCCGTAGTGTAGCATCTCGCCCGCAGCCTCGGGGGCGATTCCCTGTCCCCAAAACGGGACAGCAAGCCAGATTCCCATCTCGCGCTCGTTGTGGCCGATCTCGCAGTTTGCGTGGGCGGGCTTCACGAAGCGGATGCTGCCGATGGGGTTTAGGGGCGCCGTTTCAACCCGCTTGCGCTCGCGCAGGAACGCGCGCCCCGAGAACCCGCGCGCTATGTCGCCGAAATCCGCCGCCGCCTCGATGCGCGCGATGGCGGCCAAGTCGACTTCTTCGGGGCGTTTCAGACAGATGGCGTAGGTCTCCGGCACGCGGTAGACGGCGTGGATGACTTCCCGGCAATGCTCGACGCTCGTGTAGGGCCTCCAGTTGGCGGGCGGGCCCACGCGCGGGTCGCTCGCCCAGCGGAAGAGGGTCGGCGCATCGGAGTCGCGCCAGGGACGAAGGATGAAGCGTTCGGTTTCGAGCATGGGACCCTCCTTGCCGGTGGGGGATTCGAACAGGCGCGGCGCCCGAAATAGAGGGAGCTGCTTTGCGGTTCCGGATGGCCTCTGTACAAAAACGACGATAAGTTGTGCGGAAATCGTCTACGTGACAGATTATCAGCCTTTTCGCCCAAAGACAGTCCCCGCTATCGTCCTATTTGGGGAATAATTCGCTAAATGTTTGATAGATACCTACCTATCTGCCGCGAGGCCCAGCGCCTGAAGCTTGCAAGCGAGATGGGCCGGGGGCAGGAAGACGCCGTGTTCGTGTTCGATGAACCGACCATCGGCTTGCACCCACGTGACGTCGAGATGCTGCTCGACGTGTTCGAGCGGCTTGTGGAGCAGGGCGCCACCGTGGTGGTGGTCGAGCACGACCTCGACTTCATCGCCAATGCCGACTACGTGATCGACATGGGACCTCATGGCGGGAAGGACGGCGGGCGCATCGTGGCGTGCGGCACGCCTGTGGAAATCGCTGCGAACCTGGAAAGCATCACCGGTCGCTATCGGGTGTTTTAGCAGATTTCTTACCTATATGTATGATTTTTCCAATTGCACGAAAATCTTACGTATTCGTATGATAATATTTCAAATCAGAGTTTCAGCACCTATACGCAAGAATCGAGCAGTGATGACAATCAGTCGCGACCAAATCATGGCGTGCGGAACAAGGGTTATGGAGTGCGCTTCCCTTGGCCCATTGCTGAGAAAACGACGGAAATCTTTTGGGTATACGCAGGAAGAGGTTGCCGAAATGCTTGGCTTTAGCCCTAGACTCGTGGGCGAAATCGAACGTGGGCGAGGAACGGTCGGCATCGACAAGGTCTTGTCTTACGCTCTGGCGCTTGGAATCGACCTCGTTGCGTTCGAAAGATGATGGCGATGTCTGGAAGAGAGCTTGTCGTATATCGCGAGCGTCTTGGCCGATTCGAAGAGGTAGGATTCGTCGGCGCGTCGGAGGTTGCCCTGACATTTTCCTATTCTGATTCTTATCGGCGAAACGACAGTGCCCAGTCCATTTCGCATGCCCTTCCCCTCGGCGCGGGCGAATTGCCCCCTTCTGCGGTGAAATCGTTTTTCGACGGACTTCTCCCAGAGGGAAGCATGCGAAGGGTCCTAAGCGCTTCGTTCCATACGTCGGAAGACGACTTGCATGAGCTGATATCGAGGCTCAATGATGAGTCAGCTGGTGCGCTGGTTTTCAAGGTTGCTGGCGAAGATCCCGCATGGGGACGGGGCTATGAGCCTATGGGGGATTCCGATTTTGAACGGTTTGCCGCCTTCCCGAGGGAGTTCGCTCCGCATGCAGCAGTTCGATCGAGGCTTTCTTTGGCTGGAGCGCAAATGAAGGTCGGTCTTCATTTCGATGCTGCTACCGGCGCATGGCAGTACCCGAAAGGTGCGGCTCCGTCGAGCCATATCGTGAAAGCGTGCGACGGAAGTTTCCCACTGCAGACAATCAACGAGGCTGTTTGCATGGCGACCGCGGCGAGGCTCGGTTTCGACGCTGCTGAATGCAGGCTAATTCCCATCGATGGCAGCGATCCGCTGCTTGCTGTGAAACGATTCGATCGAATCGATGTAGGCAGCGAATTCTTCCATCGGCTTCATCAAGAGGATTTCTTCCAAGCTTTGCCGAAGTTCGGCGACAAGTACGAGCCGACAGACGGGAACTATGCGAATAATTGCGCCAAGCTGATAAACGAAGAGAGTGCTAATCCCTTCGGGGATAGGGCGATGCTGTTTTCGAGATTGGTGTTCGATTGGGCTGTTGGAAACGCCGACAACCACTTGAAGAATCACTCGATGCTTTGGAGCGATGATTGGTCGAGGAAGAGCCTCGCGCCGCTCTATGATGTGACGAGCACTACCGTGTACCCAGAAGTGGACAGGGAGATGGGCGTGTCGTTCGGTGGATCTCGGCGCGTGGACCAGGTTACGCAAAGTGAGGTCGCGGCGACGGCTAAAGCTTGCGGCGTGGGGGAGAAACGTGGTCTTATGGAGCTTGATGAGACGATCGAGGAGTTCCCCGTCGCTCTCCAGGCCTCTGTCGAAGCCATTTGCGACCAGGGATTTGAACTTGCTGAGGAAATGGGCGACCGCATCAAAAAGGATTTCCTGAAACGCAGGGAGCTGATGGCTTAACGTCGGGCACTCTCTTCGCTGTCAGGGACCCTATTCGGGTGCGCGGCTCTCTCAATCGGTCGACTGCTCGCAAGATGCAGGAACCTCCCCAGCGATTTCCCTGCCAGGGTCTTCCCATAGCACCTAGTAAAACCTACCAATTCGTATTGGGGCGGTGTACCATTTGCCGTATACGCCACGGGCGATGGGCCCACGGCTGGAAATCCAAGAAGGGGGATTCAACATGTCCAAATACGCTGGAACCCAAACTGAGAAAAACCTGCAGGCTGCGTTCGCCGGCGAGTCGCAGGCGACCAATAAATACACGTACTTCGCGTCGGTCGCGAAGAAGGAAGGCTACGAGCAGATTGCCGAAATCTTCCGCAAGACTTCGGCGAACGAGCAATATCACGCCAAGATGTGGTTCCGCGAGCTCGAAGGCATTGGCAACACGGCGGAAAACCTTGCCGCTGCGGCCGACGGCGAGAACTACGAGTGGACCGACATGTACGACGAGTTCGCCAAGACGGCAGAAGAAGAGGGCTTCCCTGAGCTCGCCGAAAAGTTCCGTCAGGTTGGCGCCATCGAGAAGCACCACGAAGAGCGTTACCGCGCGCTGCTGCACAACGTTGAAACCGCCGCTGTGTTTGAAAAGAGTGAGGTCAAGGTGTGGGAATGCCGCAATTGCGGCCACATCGTCGTAGGCACGAAGGCTCCAGATGTGTGCCCCGTCTGCAACCATCCGCAGGCATACTTCGAAATTTCGGCTGAAAACTTCTAAGCCGAAATCGATCTCGAAAGCCAATATCGAGCATCGTAAGAAAGCCGCCCGAGGGCGGCTTTCTTGATGAGGTTTCCAGCCATTCGGAACCTATTCGTGTAACTGGAAGTGATAGACCTCACTACCGTTTCATTTGAGGGATAAGTCGCTGAACATTTACGAGGTCCCTGCTGTTTTTGCAAACTACCGTCAATCTCGTACGGACAGCGGAAAATGAGGCGCAAGGACTGGGTGATTTGTCTCACTCCCGAGCGGGACAGGGGGTCGGGTGCTAACCTCGCTCTCAGCAAGCTCCTGCCACACACATCGCTAATCGGTCGGGAGCGGCGTCGTCGTCGAGCGCCTCCCGAGGCGAACCTGCGCGATACAAACTCCGGCGAGGATGATCGCCACGCCAAGCCATTCAACAGCGGAAATCGACTCCCCGAGCACAAGCATGGCAAGAAGAAGCCCCGCTGGCAGCTCGGCCGACGTCATGATGGTCGACATGCCGGGCGTCAGGTGCGGCGTCCCCAAGCCGAAAAGCAGAACCGGCAGCGTCATGCCGAACAGCCCGCACACGAATGCATACGGAGCGAAGCCGTCGAGCAGCACGCCGGAAACAATGAAGTCGGGGCACACCAGGTGCGACGCGACGACCACGCCCGCGCACACGATCATCCCGCGCTGCTCATTCGAGCAGGGAGCCTTCACCCTCCCTGAAAACGTCACGAAGCACGCGCAGCTGATGGCCGCGCCAAAGCCGCACACAAGCCCCAGCGGATCGTAGCCCGCGATACCCGTTTTGTAGACGTCGCTCGCGAAAACGGTCCCGACAACGACGACCGCAGCCGCGATGACCTGGGAGATCGCAGGCGGCTTGCGCGTCAAGATGATCTGGAGCACCGTGCCGATCCAGGTGAACTGGAACAAAAGCGTGAGCGCCACCGAAACGGGCAGAACGCTCATCGCATAGCAATAGAGTATCGAGGTGCAGCAGGTGATGCACCCCAGCCCCATGAGCGAAAGTGCCGAGCGGGTACCGACGCGCTGCCAGCGTTTTCCGCGCGCCATCGACACCGCGAAGGCTATTGCGAATAAGATGAGGCCGGACCATCCTTGACCTGCGACGACTTGATTCGAAGTGAACCCTGCGGCGTAAGATAGTTTGTAGGAAGTCGCCATGAAACCATAGCTTGCACCGCCGAGAAACACTTCAAGCGTTGCGATCGCGCGCACTTTGGTCGCTTCACTTGGGGTCGCTTTGCGTGGGGCGGTCGCGTTCGCCACCGGCATCGCGGCAGGCATGTCGTTCGTTTTCACTGTGAGCTCCTTTTGCACATCGGCGCCCGAGGAGCGAGAAGAAAAACCACGCAACCGAGCGTTCGGCTACGTGGCGAAAAGTGACGCGCTGCAAGGCCGAAGGTAAAGACGACTTCCTGCCGCCGTTCCTTCGAGAAAGAAGCCTTCTGCCGCGCGCGCCCAAAAAGTCCACGTGGGGTTTTAGCGAAAAAGATGATACCAGGTTGCGAGCGCAAATGCGAGCGGAGGCTAGCAGGCGGGGGCGGGGAGTCGAGAAGCGAGCGGAAGCCAAGCAGCGGGGACCGCGAGAAGGGGCAGGGGCCTTGCAGGCAAAAAGCAAGGACAGGAAGCAATCGGACGCCTCGCGGGCGGCTAGTGCAAGGCAGAGCGAAGCTGCGACCGGCAACCCCGCCGCAACGCCACCTGAGAGATAGCCGTCGCCCGACATGTACGCGCGCAGCGGCCAACTTAGGTGTACCATTGCCCCAACAAGTTCGATGCAGGGGTGCCCATCGTGCGACAAACGCGCGGTTGGCTGAGAGGGCGCAAGCCTAACCCTTTGAACCTGTCAGTTAGTGCTGGCGTAGGGAGCATCTCAGGTTCTATCTGGGGCGCCCGCTTATGCTGGCGTCCCATTTTTATGCCACGCTCCGCAGACGGAGCGGGTCCTTGAAAGGAATGCGCATGATTGAGATGAACCAGTTGCAAAGCGGAATCGTAGAAGCGGCGAGCAAGGTGCGCGCGAACAATCCCATGGCGGGGTCGATCACCAACAGCGTGACCATCGACTTCGTGGCGAACGCGCAGCTCGCTGTCGGCGGCTCGGCCGCCATGGTGTACCTGCCTGACGAGGGCGAATGCCTCGTCGCCGCGGGCGGTGCCGTCTACATCAACATGGGGACGCTGCTTCCCGTGTACGAGGAGACGCTTCCCCGCACAGCCGCGGCGGCGCACGCAGCGGGCAAGCCCTGGGTGCTCGACCCGGTCGGCATCGGCATCGGCAGCCTGCGCACCGAGCTTCTGCGCAGCTTCAAGCCCTCCAAGCCCGCGATCGTGCGCGGCAACGCCTCCGAAATCATCGCGCTTGCGGGTCTTTGGGATCTGGAAGGCGACGCGAGCGAGCTTTCCCGCGCCCGCGGCGTCGACACTACCGACACGGTGGCAGCCGCGCGCGACGCAGCCGTGGCCCTTGCGCGCTACACGGGCGGCGCGGTGGCCGTCTCGGGCGAGTCCGACCTGGTCACCGATGGGTCGACCGTAGCATATTCCACGGGAGGAAGCGCTCTTATGGGCAAGGTGACGGGCTTCGGATGCTCCCTCGGCGGCGTAGCCGCGGTCTATGCCACGCAGGCCGACCCCTTCACCGCGGCGCTTGCCGCCGTCGCTCACTACAACGTGACGGGAACGCGCGCGGCAGCCGCGGCGGACGCGCCCGCGAGCTTCAAAGTCGCCTTCATCGACGAGCTCTACCGCGCGACGCCCGACGACATCGCGAACAACCCGCTGCGCATCGAGGAGGCCTAGCATGAACACACTCATCGCCGTGGCAATTGCGCCTTTCGGCGTGGGAGACGAGCTCTCCTCCGAAGTCGCCGAGGTCGTGAAGGTCATCCGCGAATCGGGCCTTCCGAACAGGACCTATTCCATGTTCACCGAAATCGAGGGCGAATGGGACGAGGTGATGCGCGTCGTGCGCGATGCGACGTTCGTCCTCGCCGAGAAGGGCATTCGCACCGAGGTCATCCTGAAGGCCGACGTGCGCCCCGGCTTCTCCCACATGATGGACGAGAAGGTGGCGCGCGTGAACGCCCTTCTTGACGGCGAGGGCACCAAGGGTTCGCAGGCTGCCGGCAAAGGCGACCCGAGCGGCAAAGCCAGCGAAGCGGACGGGAGCAACCCTAACGGCAGCGGCGATCCAAGCGACAAGCTTGCCGCCAGCGAAAACAAGGAGGTGCGCGCATGAGCATGAGAGATGCGCTCGATATTTCATCCTACCTGGTCATTGGACCGGAAAACACATGCGGCCGCCCCGTGTGCGATGTGGTCGCGGCGGCGCTTGCAGCCGGATTCACCTGCGTGCAGGTGCGCTCGAAGGTATGCTCGGCGCGCGAGCTCATGGCCTGTGCCAACGAGGCCGCCCGCGCCATCGAGCGCGCGGGTGCGAGCGAGAAGGTCGCGCTGCTCATCGACGACAGGCTCGACGTGGCCTTCGCCGCGCGGGAAGCGGGCGTGAAGGTCGACGGCGTGCACGTCGGGCAGTCCGATGTTCCCGTCGAGACGTGCCGCAAGCTCCTCGGCCCCGATGCGGTCGTGGGACTTTCCGCACGCGCGGACGAGATGCTCGAGTACGTGAAGACCGCGGACATGAGCCTTGTGGACTACCTGGGCGTGGGCCCTTTGCATGAAACGCCCACCAAGCGCGACTGTGGACTCGCAGCCGACGGCACTATCATCACGAAAAGCATCGACGACCTGCGCGAACTCGCCATCGTAAGCCCCGTTCCCATCGTGGTCGGCGGGGGAGTGAAGGCGGCGGACATCCCTCTCGTGGCGCAAACGGGCGTTGACGGATTCTTCGTCGTGTCCGCTGTCTGCGGCGCGAGCAACCCGGAGGCGGCGGCGCGCGAGCTGGTGTGCGCGTGGCGGGAAGCGAAGGCGAGCTGAGTCAGCCGCAAAGCACGCGCAAGGGTATAATGGGCGAAGCCGATATGTTGTCGGCGTCTAATCAGCAGCAATGCGCAACGCAGCGCACGAAAGGGGCACGCGATGACTTACATGGTTCGCATCAAGGAATTCCATGGCACGGATGCGGTGTACACCTACACGTTCGACAACCTCAACGATGCTCTTGCACGCGTGTCCCGCTTCCTTACGCCCGGCAACCTCTTCGACGAGCGCGTCGAGGTCGACCCGACCGGCTTCAAGGAGACCATCCGCATCGAGACCATCCAGGTGTGGCTAGGCGAGGCCAACGAAGAAGGCACCGAGATCGCAAAGAATCTGGGCTACTGGAAGTTCAAGTCCAAACTCGGGGAATAGCTTTCGAAACGCACAAGCTTCCGTATGCGGCCTGGGCAACATGCGATAATGAAAGGCCAGAGGGGGAAAGCGAACACGGGGGTAATCATGGGAAGCAAGAAGCGATCGGCGCGAGCGCGCGAAGTGGCCGATTTCAAATCCCAGCTCGAAAGCGGCCTTGGGGGATTGGACGACCTGTTCGCAAACGAGGAGCGGCGCGAGCAAGAGCGCGAGGTCGAGCACGATGCAACGCTGCGCTGGAAGGCCTGCGAGAAGAAAAATCGCTACGCGACCAAGGACGAAGCTGAGGAAGCACGTGCGTGGTGCGAAGCGCGTGGAACCCGTGGGCTTGAAATCTATCGCTGCGAATACTGCGGCGGGTGGCATCTGACGTCGCATCCCCACGAGCAGCAGCCGGGGGAAAGATGAAGCGTTGCGATTGGGGCGCCGAGGTCGAAGGATGCTTCACCCGCGCCCGTTCGCAACCGCGTCAGCGCTCCGATAGGACAAGCCCCCCGATGGTAAGTGCGACGCCAAGCATGATTTGCCAGGTCAGCGGCTCGCCGAGCACGACGACGGACGCCACGACCGTCGCGACGGGCGAGAGGTAGATGTAGGCGCTCGTCGCGACGACGCCGATGAGCGTAGCGGCCTTGTTCCACATGACATAACATGTCGCCGACGCGATAAGCCCCAAGAACAGCAAGTTCCCTACCATAATGGGATCGGCAAGGCCGGACAACCCTGTCCCGCAGGCGCCCTGGCCAAAGCCCATCAACGGCAGGCAGGGCAGCATGAACGCAAGGCCCCACGCGAACGTGCGCTTAGTGGTGGCGACCGTCGAGAGGCCCAGTCTTGCGATGCGCTTACCGATGGTGGAGTAGACCGCCCATGCGAGCGCCGCGAGAATAGCGAGCCCACAGCCCGTAAGTCCCACGTCGCCCGCTTGCGCGCCCGCGAAGCTGATGAGGGAAATGCCGCAGATGGCGACCGCAAATCCTGCGAAGAACCTCGCGCCGACGCGCTCCTCTCTCGTGACGAACACGGCGATCAGCGCGATGAACAGGGGCGCTATGGCAACGATCACCCCAACGTTCGAGGCGCTCGTGAGAGTGAGCGCGATATTCTCCATGAGGAAGTACAGCGTGACACCCGTCGCGCCCGCCGCAGCGAAGAGCGCTTCGGTGCGAGCGCCCATAAACGGCGTAATGCGATGATGAATAGCGCACAGCACCAAGAACCCGAGCAAGAAGCGCAGGAAAAGAATCTCAATCGGCGTGAAGGCCGTGAGCAGCACTTTCGTGCTCACGAAGGTGATTCCCCAGACGAACACGGTGAGAAAAGCGAGCACATGGCCCTTGGCGCGGGCGGGTGAGTTTTGGGAGAGTACGGCTTCCTGCATAGATTCCTAATTTTGATGAGATGACGGGCGAGACGGTTGATATCACGCCGTCGCCTTGCTGAAGGCGGCGGAAATGCGCGGCGAGCTCGGAGCTAGGGCGCCGATCGTTTCTTGCGTGGCCCGTCGGGCGGGCACGGCCGACGCCGTGCCCGTGCCCGCTCTTTCGACCGCGTTACCGCATTACTTGTAGGCGCCGTTGTCGTAGGCGCCCGACGTCACGACCGAGAAATGGAAAATCGGGCGGTCGACGCGGCGGATGCTCATGCGCATGTGCGGCATGCCGGCAGGGCAAAAGATGATGCTCGAGCGTGTGATGCGGTGCTCCTCACCGCTGAGGGTGATGACGATTTCCCCGCCGAGGTCGTAAGGGTCCTCGGGGTTCGAGCCGAAGAACCCGACAAGTTCGTCGGAATCGTGGGAGTGCTCCTCGAAGACAGGGTCCTTTTCGGGGACGGCGTGGTACCAGGCGGTGTTCATCTGGAAGGCGCCCGGGCATACCTTGTCGTCGATCCACAGGATGCGGTTCGCGAACTTGCGGTACATCTTTTGAAACTCGGGCGTTCCCGCATTGGGGTCGTGGAGTTCCTGGATGATGAGGTTCCCGTATTCGCCTTCGTTGTTGTCGTGCATGGTTGCCCCCCTTGAGCTTGCTCGTCGTGCGCATGTCGCATTCTCGATGCGCGCAATCGCGCAGTCGGCGACATACGGTTCAAAAGCGCCGCCCGCCGCGCCGCGCGAATCACCACCCATCAGTATACACGAGGGCGCAGGTGACAGAATCTTTGGACGGCTCGGACAACAAAACCGCACGTTATGGGCGAATCGAGAAACTACGGACATTATAAGAAAACTACATCACTTGTTCGCTGTGTTAGCCATGCAAAACTTGCAACTTGCTGCTATGATTGAACGCGAGAAAACAGCTGCGCACCCACACTCTTAAACACACTCCGCGCACATACCACTTAAGCGATTCGAGGCATATCCATGGCGTTCGTACATTTGCATAACCACACGGAATATTCCCTGCTCGACGGCTTGACCCACGTGAAAGACATGGTCCGTCGCGCCGCCGATCTTGACATGCCGGCGGTCGCGATCACCGATCACGGCGTCATGTCGGGCGTGCCGGAGCTTTGCGACGCGTGCATGGCAGTCGAGAAGGAGACGGGCAAGAAGGTCAAGCCCATCTACGGCTGCGAGGTCTACTTCACGACTGACGAGGAGCTGCGCAAGGACGTAAAGCCGAAGCTCTACCATCTTTTGCTCCTTGCGAAGACCAACGAGGGTTATCATAACCTGTTGCACCTGGTCAGTGAATCGCATGTCGATAACTTCTACTACAAGCCGCGCACGACGTTCTCCATGCTGCAAAAGTACGGTCATGGCATCATCGGCTCGTCTGCGTGCATCGCGGGCATCATCCCGAAGCTTCTGGACAACCGCCAGTTCGACGACGCGGTCGAGTGGGCGCGTCGTTTCGCGAGCTGCTTCGACGAGGGTGACTTCTACATCGAGCTGCAAAACCAGGGCCTGCGCACCGACGGCGGCATGACGCAGACCGAACTCAACCGCCAGCTCACCAAAGTCGCCCAGCTTGCGGGCCTAAAGACCATCGCCACGAACGACTTCCACTACCTGAAGAAGGAAGACGCCAAGGCGCAGGACATCATGCTGTGCATCGGCACGGGCTCGGCGGTGAACGACACGAACCGCATGCGCTTCGAGAACGACGAGTTCTACATGAAGACGGAAGAGGAGATGCGCGAGGCGCTCTCCGAGTTCCCCGAGGCGTGCGACAACACGGTCGAGGTGGCGAACAAGGTCGACGTCGTGCTCGAGCGCGACTCCATCCTGCCTCGTTTCCCCTTGCCAGAGGGCGAAACCGAGGAAAGCTGGTTCCGCAAGCAGTGCGAGTGGGGCCTCGCGAAGCGCTACGGCGACCCGGTGCCCAAAGAAGCATGGGATCGCTATGAGTACGAAGCTGGCATCATCTTGCAGCAGGGCTTCCCGGCGTACTTCCTGATCGTGCAGGAATACATCGCCTGGGCCCGCAGCCAGGGAATCGGCGTCGGCCCGGGCCGTGGCTCGGCTGCAGGCGCCATCTGCACTTACGCCATGGGCATCACCGACCTCGACCCTCTTCCTAACGGCCTTCTGTTCGAGCGCTTCCTGTCGCCCGAACGTGTGGAGATGCCCGATATCGACGTCGACTTCGAAGATGAGCGTCGTCAGGAAGTTATTGAGCACATCAAGGAAGTCTACGGCGAGGACCACGTATCGGGCGTTATCACGTTCGGCAAGCTGCAGGCGAAAAATGCCGTGCGCGACGCCGCCCGCGTGCTCGACTACCCCTACAGTGTGGGTGACCGCATCTGCAAGATGATCGGCGACGAGCTCGGCATCACTATCGACAAGGCGCTCGAGACAAACCCCGACCTGAAGAAGGCCTACGACTCCGAGGAAGACGTGAAGCAGGTCGTCGACGCCGCGAAGTCGATCGAAGGCCACGTGCGCGGCGAGGGCGTGCACGCCTGCGCGACCATCATCTGCCGCGACCCCATGGCCGACCACGTGCCCATGAAGCGCGACACCAAAGGCGGCGGCATCATCACGCAATACGACGGCCACTATACGCCTGACCTGGGCTTGCTCAAGATGGACTTCCTGGGCTTGCGCACCTTGGGCGTGCTTTCGCGCGCGTGCCGCAACGTCGAGCAGACCACTGGCGTGAAGATGGTGCCCGAGGAGATTCCCACCGACGACGAGGGCGCGTTCGCCCTCATGCGCTCTGGCAACATGGACGGCCTGTTCCAGGTGGAAGGCTCGCTCTACGTGAGCCTGTTCGCGCGGCTTCCACCGCGCCGCTTCTCCGACATCGTCGCATCGATCGCCCTCAACCGTCCGGGCCCGCTCGAGTCCGGCATGGTCGACGACTACGTGAAGGTGGCAAGCGGCAAAACGCCCGTCCACTACTACGACGATCGCTTGCGCCCTGTGCTCGAGGAAACATACGGCACCATGGTCTACCAGGAACAGATCATGCAGGTGTCCATGGTCATGAGCGGCTTTTCCGCCGGCAAGGCAGACAAGCTGCGCAAAGCAATGGGCAAGAAGAAAATCGACATCATGCGCCTGCTCCAGGAAGACTGGAACAGCGGCGCGGTGGAAAACGGCTACTCGCTCGAGATCGCGAAGAAGATTTGGGACGACGCGGAGAAGTTTGCTAAGTACGCGTTCAACAAGTCGCATTCGGCGGCATATTCCATCCTGGTCATGCGCACGGCGTACCTGAAGGCGCATTACCCCAACGAATACATGGCCGCAGTGCTGTCAAGCTACATGGGCAACACCGACCGCCTCATCCGCTATATCGCGAGCTGCAACCACAACGGCACGCCCGTGCTGCCGCCTGACATTAACTCGTCGAATGCCGAGTTCACCCCTGTTAAGAACGGCATCCGCTTCGGGCTCGTCGGCGTGCGCGGTGTTGGACGCAACGTGGCCGATGCGATTATCGCCGAGCGCGAGGAGAATGGCCCGTTCACGAGCCTGCACGACTTCGTGAACCGCGTCGATGCGAAATGCTTCAATCGCAAAACGCTCGAAGCGCTCATCAAGGGCGGCGCCTTCGATTCGACGGGGTACACGCGCAAGCAGCTCATGTACTTCCTGGAGGACACGCCGCTGCTTGAGAACGCCTCGAAGCGCCAGAAGGACCGCGACGCCGGCCAGGTGAGCATGTTCGACTTGTTCGCCTCCGATGAGGACTCCGGTTTCCAAGAAGACGTGCCCGCGCCCGACGGCATCGAGTGGGACAAGCGCACCAAGCTTGCCTACGAGAAGGAAATCATGAAGATCTACGTGTCCGAGCACCCGCTCGCGCCGTACGAGAACGCGATTTCCCACATGACGAAGTGGCAGCTGGGCGACTTGGCGGAGCGCACGAAGGAAATCAAGTCCGCGACGTTCGTGGGCATGGTGTCCAACGTGGTGACCAAGCTCACCAAGCGCGGCACGAAGATGGCCACGTTCACGATCGAGGACACCACAGGCCACATGGAGTGCATCTGCTTCAAGTACGACGAGAACGCGGAGGCCATCCGGGAGGATGCCATCGTGAAGATCAAGGGCAAGTTCGAGCACAACGACCGCGGCAACCAGATCATGGCGTTCGAAATCGAGGAAATCGAGCTGAACGAAGAGGACGCTCGCCCCTCGCACCTTGAGCTCAACGTGCCGTCGTGCGATTTCGACCAGCAGAAATCGCTGCGTCTGAACCGCATTCTGCAGTCGTACCCGGGGCGTGACGGGGTGGTGCTTTTAGTCACGCAGTCCGACGGCCGCCGCTTCCGCGCGGAGCTGCCGATCACGGTCGACTCGAGTTCGCCCGTCATGCGAAGCGAGCTGCAGGATTTGTTCGGGCACGGCGCGCTGATCGCGTAGGGAGTTTGTTGTCGCTGGCCCGGGGATTGACCTCGGGCCAGTTTCCTTCTGCGCGACAACTCGCCGCGGGTCATCGCGTCGCGCCCTGCGGCTTGCCACGGATCGCTGCGCCGCGCTCCTTAGCCCGTCCTTGGTGGCTTGCATTGTCTCCTCTTGGCTTGCCGCAGGCTGTTGCGGCCCGATGTTTAGCCCGCAACCGTCACGCCTGCCGTCCCCGTGCGCAAATGCGCTATCATGCTCATCATGGATAATTCTCAAGACATGCTGACGCTCTCACTCGCCGTCGCCTACAACGGCGCGCCCTTCTGCGGGTTCGCCCGCCAACCCGGCCAGCTCACCGTGCAAGGCGAGATTGAGCATGCGCTTTCGCTTCTCTTCCGCCGCGAGGTGGAGACCGTCTGCGCGGGTCGCACGGATGCGGGCGTGCATGCGCGCGGACAGGTGGTGAGCTTCAACGTTTCACCTGATGAAATGCAAGATCGCACCCGCGCAAGCCTCACTCGCTCGCTGAATGCGCTCACGCATGAGGCGATATCGATCCGATCGGTCGACGAACGCGAGTCCGGCTTCTCCGCGCGCTTCAACGCGACAGAGCGCGAGTACCGCTACTTCATCTGCACCGAGCCCGCGCCGCCCATCTTCCTGCGCGATTTCTCGTGGCATATCCCAAAGCCGCTCGATGTCGAGGCGATGCGCGAAGCGTCCCGTGCGCTCATCGGCGAGCACGACTTCAAAAGCTTCTGCATGGCGGCAAGCGCGGTGGGGAAGTCCACGTGTCGAAACGTGCACGAAATCTCGTTCGAGCGCATCGAGGTGATGGGGGAGCGCACAGTCGTGATCACCGTGAAGGGCAATGCGTTTCTGCATTCCATGGTGCGAACCATCGTGGGGACGCTCGTCATGGTCGGGCGCGGCCAGCGTAAGCCTGAATGGATCGCCGATGTGCTCCAGGCGCGCGACCGATGCGCTGCAGGGGAGAATGCGCCTGCTCAAGGGCTTGTTTTCTGGGAAGTTAGCTATGACGGCGTAAGGGATCACGTGTAGTCATGAAGAAGAGAGATACGTTCGAAGGTGCTTCGCCGAAAAACCCCGAGCCTTCGCGCGCTTCCGAGGCGGCGCGCGACCTCGCAAGGTTCAGCGAGCTTTACGCGAGTCGTGATGGCAAGCTGCGCTTCTTCGAAGACCGCGCAACCGGGCACCTTGCCGCCGTCGACGCGTCAAAGCTCGCATAGCGTCGAGTAGTTGAGGGGTGCCCTGTCTTTATCGCAGGTAACTTCCCGATAAATTCCTAGTAATTTCGTAAAGTCAATAATAGACGAATGCAACTATTGCGAGTAAACTTTCGGTGTTCGTAATCCACGGTAAGGAGTTCCCTGTGTCTTGTTGCGCCCCCACGTCGAAGGCAGCTTCGAAAAACGAAACAGCAGGCCGCGTTTGCCCTGCTGACTACCACATCTCCCATGATGCATTCGCCGGCAATCCCGAGTATTCCTGCGACGTTCTCTACGTAGTGGGCGGCCTATACGGAAACCCCTTCGCGCTCGATGCGGTCGAAGGACTGGTTGACGGCGAGAAGACGCGCGCCGCATCCGAGGGCAAAGCCGTCCCACGCGTTCTCGCGGTGTTCAACGGCGATATGCACTGGTTCGACAAAACGGCAGAGAATTTCGTGTCAATTGAGAAGGCGGCGGCGAAATACACGCTTCTCATTGGCAACGTCGAGGCCGAGCTTCGCCGGGAAAGCCCTATCGGGGTTGGATGCGGGTGCGCGTATCCTGCATGCGTTGACAACGAGACTGTGGCGCGCTCGAACAAGATTCACTCCATGCTTTTCGACGAGCTTTCCGATCGCCCCGAGCTCAAGGAGCTGCTGGAAGGGCGGCCGAGCACTACGACCGTTGCGGTTGCGGGGCGCAAAGTGGGAATTACCCACGGCGACGAGCATATGGTCGGCGGATGGAATTGCTCGCGCGAGGAATTGTCGGAACCCGAGCGGCAGCGGAAGCTCGACGCCTTCCTTGCAGAAAACGACCTCGATGCGCTCGCGACGACACACACCTGCTCGGCAGCCGCAATCGCCCTCGATCATGGGCTAGTCATCAACAATGGTGCCGCAGGTCTTCCCAATTTCGCTGGCCAGCATTTCGGGCTCGTGATCCGCATTGCCGAGACCCCGCACCCCGACGCGCTTTTCGGCGCACAACGAGATGGCCTGTTCGTCGAGGCCGTTCCCGTTCGCTATGACCAAGATTCCTTCGTGAAGTGGTTCGATGAGTTGTGGCCTGAAGGCTCGCCGGCAGAGATTTCGTATCGTAGGCGTATCGTCGGCGGACCAACTGATTGCGTTGAGAAAGCGCTCCTCGGGGGCTTTCAGCGCCTCAAACGATAGCATAACGGCAGTTCATGGCTTGAAGTAATGCCTGTGAAACAATTTTTATAAAAAAGTAAAATCCTACTATTGTCATAAAGCAAATAGTAGCTATAATCTGCTTTCAGAAAACGCTGATGCACAAGCAGAGTGTTCCAAGGGGGATTGAGCCAGTCGATGGTTCAGCTCAACTTGAAGCACTCTTTTTTCTGTCTGCGTTCGGAAAAGAGAAGAAAGGATATTTGCAAGAATGGATCTATCAACCGGCATCTTCTTCTGGGGATTCCTGATTGTCTACGGCGTGATCATGTTCGTGCTTTCGCCGAAAACGGTGAGCCTCGGCGGGTTCTTCCGCGGCGAGGACAAGGCGGGCAAGGACGCGAATCCGTGGATGATCACCGCGTCGATCTTCATCGCGTGGATTTTCGCGAAGTCGGTCACCAACGCCGCCAATATGGGCCAAAACTTCGGTATCGTCGGCGGTATCGGCTATGCGGTGTATTGGCTGTGCATCCCGCTGACGGGCTACGCGCTCTATCGCCTTCGCCGCAAGTTCGCGATGAAGGGCATGGTAAGCTTCCTTACTGAGCACTACGGCGTTGCGGCTGCGTTCTGCTTCTCGGCAGCCATCCTCATTCGCCTGTTCAACGAGGTTTGGTCGAACACTTCCGTCGTCGGTGCGTACTACGGAACCTCGGGTACGATGCCCTTTATCCTGGCCGCTGGGCTTTTCACCATCATCACGGTGGGGTACTGCTGCTGGGGCGGTATGCGCGGCTCCATCATCACGGATGTGCTGCAGGCGATTCTGTTCGCGGTGCTGCTGCTTGTCGTTCTGTTCTGGATCGTTCCCCAGGACAGCATCGCTGACCTCGCGGGTTCGGGTTCTTGGACGCTCGAAGGCGGCGTGGACTTCATTATCGGCGCCGGCTTGCAGTGCCTTTCGTACGGCTTCCATGATGCCGTCCTCACCGACCGCGGCTTTCTTTGCCGCCCGAAGAAGATGCTCAAGTGCTACACCGCCGCTGGCCTGCTCGGCTTCGTGGCGATTGTGCTCTTCTCCCTCATCGGCGTGCACTCGATGATCAACGGCCTGGCGACCACCGGCGTTGATGCCCCTGTCGTCGTGGCGCAGTCGCTCGGCATCGTCGCCCTCTTTATGATGGCGGTCATCATGATTGCCACCGCTGGGTCCACGCTCGACTCCACCTTCACGGCCCTCGCGAAGCTGACCGCGCGCGATTTGCCGGGCATTCTCGGGAAGCGCCCGAAGACGAACCCCCGCATCATCGGCATCATCTTCATGATCATCTTCGCGGTTATCGGCAACCTCCCTATGGTCATGGGCGCTTCGATTATCGCCGCGACCACCATTTCGGGCACGATGATCATGGGCTTGGGCCCGATCTTCCTCATGCACGGCGTGGGCCCGGTGAAACCGACGAAGGTTGGCTTCATGCTTGCTTTCTGGATCGGCATGATCTTAGGCATCTGGGACACCATTGCGCCAGCGACGCTTTCCTTCATGAACATCGGCGCTGGTAAATATGCGAATTTCCTCGGCGTGAACCTGTGGGGCGCAATCCTTTGCTGGGCTGCCTACATCATTCCGGGCATCATCGCGAGCTCGCGTGAAAAGGCTGCGGGCATCGAGCCGACGTGGAAGGGCCTGTCCGCCGAGGAGCTTGCGCGACTCGATAAGCTCGAGGCGGAGAACGCGGACTACATTCCCGAGTACGACCCCATCGAGAAGAGCCCTGAGTTCCAGGCGATGCTGAAGCGCGAGATGGAAGTCACCCCCGCTGGCGCATAACGCCAGGTCATACGTGTGAGTCTTCTCGGCACTCCCCCCCATACGTGCCGATGTAGGCAAGGCCGCCCTTCCCCCCCCTCAATGGGTTGAGCGGCCGATAAAGAAGGGAGAGCCGCAATCTCGTGGCTCTCCCTTTTGATTTGCGGGATGCTAGCGTGCTTCGGGTTTTTTCGGCACGGTGCGATCGACGAAGTAGATCTTGTACCACATGAGGAACATGTACACGATCCAGATCTTGCGCGAGCGATCGGCGCCCGCCTTGTGCTCGTCGAGCAGACGCACCAGCTCATCGGTGTTGAAGAACTCGCGCGCGATGTCGCCCGTGAACCATTCCTTCACCATGGTGTAGTAGCGCTCCTCGCGCAGCCAATTCACGACCGGCACGGGGAAGCCGAGCTTTTCCTTCTGAGCCCAGTCCTTCGGGATGGCGAACTCCGCGGCGTCGCGCAGGGTGAGCTTCGTTTGCTGCTCGTTGGCTTTAAGCGACGTGGGGATGGTGGCCGACAGATCGAACACGCGGCGATCGAGGAAGGGCACGCGCGATTCGAGCGAATGCGCCATCGACATTTTGTCGGTCTTGAGCAGGATGTCGCCCACCAGCCAGAAGTACAGATCGACGTACTGCATGCGCGTCGTCTCGTCGAGGTCGGCGACTTCTGCGTACACGGGCGCCGTGAGCGATTGCGGGGTGGGGGCGTTGCAGCCGCCCTTGAGTAGGCTTGCGCGCTCCTCCGGTGTAAAGGCGACGCCGTTCGCGTTGGTGTAGTACCAGTCCTCAGGCGTTTCGCTTGCGCGCTCAAGGTAGTTCGCGCCACGCAGATGAAGCGCGCGCATGGCATGGGATGCGCCCTTGAGCAGGCCCTTCGGCGCCCAGCTTACCTTCGCGTTGGAGAACGGCGTCTGGTAGATTCGATAGCCTCCGAAGAACTCGTCGGCGCCTTCGCCCGAAAGCACGGCTTTCACCTGGGTCGCGGCGATCTGGTCGACGAAGTACAGCGCCACAGCGGAGGGGTCGGCGGAGGGCTCGTCCATGTGCCACTGCACGCGTGGGAGGCTCGCCCAGTATTCCTCCTCGCCGATGTACTTGTCAGTGTTGGCGATATGCAGGTCGTCGGCCAGCTCGCGCGCCCAAGAAATCTCGTCGCGCATGGTCTTGCCGCCGGCGCCTTCGGCATTGTTCGCCGCCGCCTGCTTGTAGCACTCGAAGCCCACGGTGAACGTCTTGATGTCGGGGTTTTCCTTCGCGAGGCACGCCGCCATGTAACTGGAGTCAATGCCCGACGACAGGAAGCTTCCGACCTCGACGTCGGCCACGTTGTGATAGCGCACGCTGTCGCGCATGACCTCGTCGATTGCGCGCGCGGTGTCCTCGCGGTTGCGGTTCTCGTCGAAGTGGTACTCGGGGCGCCAGTAGCGGCGTTCGGTGATGGAGCCGTCGGCGTGCACGGTCATGCAGTGCGCGGGCGCGAGCTTGAAGATGCCCTTGAAGAAGGTCTCCGGCAGCGCGCTGAACTGGAAGCATAGGTATTGCTCGAGCGCCTCGCGGTTGAGCTCTCGGGTGTAGGCGGGGTGCTCAAGGATGCATTTGATTTCGGACGCGAAGATGAACCGCCCGCCCTGCTGCGTATAGTAGAACGGTTTGATGCCGAAGAAATCGCGCGCGCAGAAAAGCTCGCGCGTCGCGCGGTTCCAGATGGCGAACGCGAACATGCCGCGCAGTCGGTCGAGCACGCCTTCGCCCCATGCGAGATAGCCCGTGAGCAGCACTTCCGTGTCCGATTTCGTCTTGAACTGCCAGCCTTGCGTCTCGAGTTCGGCGCGAAGGTCCTGGTAGTTGTAGATTTCCCCGTTGAACACGATGGCGAAATCGCCCTTCGCGAGCATGGACTCGGGCGTGCCGCACGGCGTGCCATCGGGCATAAGCGCGGGGGAGGTGATGGCCGAATCGCGTTCGCCTGTCGCGCGAACCATGGGCTGGTTGCCGTTCGCCAAGTCGATGAGCGAGAGGCGGCGGTGCCCGAGCGCGATGCCGCTTTTCGCGTCGAGATACTGGCCCTCGCCGTCGGGCCCGCGATGCGCCATGATGTCGCACATGGCCTTGAGCGCGGGGGCGTCAGCGCTGGTCGCTTGGGTGAATCCGCAGATTCCGCACATGCAAAAGCTCCTTCATATCGATGTCGTGCGCTTGCGCGCAGCGATTCTCATGTGGGTAGGGTTCTATGATAGCGAAAGCGCATGACGTGCAGCCTTCTTCTGCGAAAACTGCGGAAACGCCGCGCAAATGGGCGCTAGCGGACGGGCGGCTTGGGCGCGGTCGGGGGAGCGGCTTGGGCGCGGGTGTCGGGCGTGGAGACGATTACCACGTCGGGGTTCTCGTACACCACGCGGGCCTCGGTTTCCGCACGGGCGAAGTCCTCGGCGGTGAGCGCCGATCGTAAGACCACGTCGACCGTACAGCCGAGATCCTCGGCGATGAATCGGCGGAACTGCGCGGCGTCGGCGCGCGAGAAGGTGCATCCGACGTCGAGCAGAAGGCAGGCGTCCCCGCCCGTGCGTGCCTGGTCGGAGGCGTAAAGCGAGAATACCGCGGCCTTCGCGATGGCGTAGCGCGGTGCGACGCGGGAAACAGCGTCGCGGATGGATCCGAAATCGTTCATGAGATGACTCCTTTGCAGCCTGGTGGGCTTGGCGATTGCGTAGGGTTCCAGTATATCGCCAATCGCGAAGAGGGGCGCGTCCGCGGGAGAATTGCGCACGAAGGCGTGCGGGTGCGAGGGCGTTGGCGAAGGCGGACAGGCGTGAGGGTGTAAGCGATGGCGGACAAGCGCCAGGGCGAAAGTGAAGTTGAGCATCCACGGAAGAAGAATTGTTTTGCCGTGCGCAAGCCCAGCCTGGCGGTAGCCGATGTGCTGCGGCAGTCTGGGCGGGTCGCAATGCCGCAATACTCCAAGCTGCCAACCGCTTGCTTGAGGAGCGTCGCGCCAGAGGCGTTCTCAAGCTCAACTAGTACATCGATTCGGGAAGATTCTGGCACGAAAACCGAGGTATCCCACGACGAAGGCTCCGTTTCTGCGTTCCCTCGCGGGTTATTTTTTCACCTCAAGAAGAAACCACAGGTCAGGGAGTCGTCCAATTCGAAGGCGCCCCGCCGCCCCCGTCTTCCCCGTGGGATACCGCGGTTTTCGTGCCAAGATTTGCCTCGTATGCTGAACTTTTCTGGTCTTGGCTTTAGAATCGCTATCTTTTCGCGGGCAGGCGCGATAGGCGATTAAACGATTGCAGAAAGCCGACGTTTTCGCGCTCCGGCCGATGAAAGATGTGGTCGCTTTTTCTCATACGAGATCCGAATCGCTCGATTCTTTCTGCCACTTTTCCCTGCGCACTGCTACCCCTCCAGGGAGCACAACCCCGAGTTCGTGGCCAACTGAGCGAGTTGTGCGCTGCCATTTCTCAGAATAATCCAACTCGCTTTAATCTGACCTGGGGATTTGCTTTCGAAGGATGCCCCGAACCAGATCGTGAAGGGGATAATCGGGCGAAAAACGTCGCATAACTCGTCCAGTTGACCACGGACTTGCCTCATTGCTCCAAACGAGGTAGAAATGAGGTGGCCAAGCGCTTCGGAGCGGCCCTTAGGGAGCCCAATTCGGGATGCCGCCGCAAACGGGGAGATGCATTCCTCTAGCAATTGAGGCAAATCATCCGACTCTGCCCCATAATCACCAGCCCCCATTCCGCTTTCCTTGCCACGCTTGCCCACCACCGCAGTCCGCGCCGCTGAAAGCTTGACACCCCTTGTCGCAATCTATGGGCAGTCGAGTACTCTACGGTGACGCCCTGAAGAGGCGGAAGGGGCAATCAAACCATTTTCTCGGGCAGCGACTCGATAAATGAAAGCCTCCGAACAGAATGTTCGGAGGCTGTAATTCTTGCTTTATCGCTGGCGGCTTTGTCCCGCGGGATGCCCCACGGTATCACAAGGTACCGCGCGATATTAAAACGCGAGTTCAGAAGCCAGTACCCGTTATGACCCTGCGATGAGGCGCGCGAGCACTCCTGCGGAGAAGCTGCGTCTTGTAAACGCGCTCGTTGCCTCGGCGATCGCCGTCTTCTTCTTAGCGCATTCTACGCTGGGGACGGCATCGCTTTTTGTTGAAGGCCTGACCAACAGCCTACCATGGCTCGTGTGGATCATGCTCGGCGCGGCGGGAGCGCACGTGCTCGCAAGTGTCGGCGCCACCGCCTTGATGCTGACCAATCCCGAGCGACCGCCGAGTTCTCGAAAGAAGCGCCACTTCGTGCTGAAGTGGGCGACGGGGGCGGTTTTGGCGGCAGCGATCACCGTACATCTCTTCTGCATCCTTTGCCCTGGCAGCCTTCCCGTCTTTCCCCATCAGACGAGGGTGTCTTTTCTGCTCCTTCTTGCCGCGCTTGCCTGGCATGTCGGCATCGCGACGAAGTCCCTTGCCCGTGACCTGGGAATCGGGAAGAGAACGCGCGACATCATGCGAGCCGTCTACGTACTGGTTGTTTTCGCCCTGATAGCGCTCGTATTGGTGGCCTCCTGAGTTTGGCCGCCATGTGCTGGGCGGATCGAATAGACAAGACTGCCTAGGTGCTTCGAAGGGATTCAACTAGGCGATGTTGCGCTCGTCGAAGTCCTCCATCTCGAGCTCCTCGAAGCTGACGTTGAGCTCCTCTTCGATCTCGCGGAGCATGCGGTCTTCCTCTTTCTTGCGCTGCTGCTCATCAAGCTCGATCCGAGCTTCCTTCGCGCGCTTCGAGCTGGCTTATCGTCTGGCACACCACCGTGCAGCTGATCTCGCGGCTGCGGATAACCGAGAGCACGTCGTCGATGTGGGGCAGGCGCAGGTTCGCGAAGTCGTCGAGCACGAAGCGCACCGGCACTGGGAGCCGATGGTCGGAGAAATCGCGGTCGGCCGAGCGGCACAGGGAGGAAAACGCCTGCTGGATGAAGAGACTCGTGAGCATGTCGAGGCTTCGATCCATGTCGTCGATGGTGACGAACAGTGCGCGCTTTTCACGCCCGAAGCTGCTGAAGTCGATCTGCCGGGGATTGTTGTACGACCTGATGACGCCTTCGAAGCCGAACGGCACGAGGTCGGCCGCGAGGATTCCCAAGATGCTCGCATGCATCTTCTCCGCACCGCACGTGGCCTTCGCGCGGTTGTACAGCGCGGGCGCATAAGCCCCGGGGTCTTCTTTCTGCAGGTCAGTGAATAGCGGGTCGACCGCCCGAGCGACGGCGAGCTCGAACATGCGGATGACCGACGACATGTTCTGCGCGTCGTCGGGCAGGGCCTCGAGCACGTAGGCGATATAGGCCGTGAGGTAGTTCGCCGCAGCAAGCGGCCAAAAGGAGTCGCTTGCATGCTCGTCAACAGGGCAGATGGCCGAAGCGATGGAGATGATGTCCTGCTGCATCGGTCGGCCCTCGCACCAGCGAATGTGGTCGAGCGGGTTGTATCCGATGGTGCCGTCCATGGCGTTGAAGTCGATGCAGTCGACGATGTAGCCGTTTTCCTCAAGGTATGGGCCCACCTCGTGATAGAGGGAGCCTTTGCAATCGAGCACAATGTAGGACCCTTGGCATTGCAGCAGGTTCGGCTTGACGTGGTTGCGCGTTTTCCCGCCGCCCGACGACCCGAGCACGAGAACGTTGTTGTTCAGCCCGCTTCGCCACGTGTCGCAGCTGACGGATCGGTTGGCGGAAAGCAAGGTTTCTCCCTGGTAGGCGCTTCGCTGCGGGTTGCAGGCAGGCGCGCTTCCGGGCTTTGCGGCGGAGAAAGCTTGCGCGAGCTTGTTGTACGCGGAGCCTTTGGCGATGGTGTTGAATTCGGTGGCTTTCATAAACTGCTCCTCAGGTTGAGAGTTGACGGTGGATGGGAAATGGGCGAGTGAAGAATGGGCGGCGAAGGAGGCGAACGGGTGGCGGCAAGCTTAAGCCTGCCCGCGGTCCAAGCAGGCTCGATGCCCTCGCACGGCGCCGCTACAGCGTGCTTATCACGCGATCGGCAAGGTGCGCCGCCACTGCGTCTTCCGCCTCGAAATAGGTGTCTCGGGCGGTGATCTTGAAGACCTGTTCGAGGTCCATTCCCGAATGCTGAGCGATGACCTGCGCTGTTATGTCGCGAATGCGCATCAGGTCGTCGGCGCGCGCCTTCACCGAAAGGGCGCTTCCGCCCACACCGCCCGAAATGAGCGGATCGTGGACCATCACGCGGCTGTGGGGCAGCATGTCGCGCGTGTCGCCGGCGATGAACAGCAGCGCAGCCATGCTCGCCGCAAGTCCCAGGCATACGGTGCGAATGGGGCAGCTTGTGGCCTGCATCACATCGTAGAGCGCCAGACCCGAGCTCACCTCGCCACCAGGGCTGTTAATGAAAAGCGTGATGGGTGCCGTAGGGTCGACCTTTTGCAGATAGAGGATCCCGCGGATGATGACCGCCACCGATTCCGAGTCGACGAGTCCGGAAAGCTCGAGCTCGCGGGCGGCGAGCATCGCGTCGCGGATGTCGAAACGCTGGATGCCGAGATTAGTTTCCTCAATGATTTGGGGAGGGTAGACCGAAGTGCTCATGCCGTGCCTTTCTTCGAATGGCGCCAAGCGCCGGAGGATTGTTAAGGGCAGAGGATGCAAGGCTCGACGCCAAACGCGCGCTCACCATCATGCGGGTTGCATGACGGGAAAGAATGCGCACGAAGGCTCAGCGATGCCGCTCCTGCTCAACGTTTCCTCATCTTCAGTTGTTGCGGTATTGCGAACGGTCATGTAACACGCCGCAGCTTGGAAAGCCGCTTAAAGCAAAGGCAGCCGGCGCCGCCCCCATGCCGTGTATGACGGGGAATTCTGTGACACGCTTCGAGAAGCAAAGGCAGCCGATGCCGCCCCCAAAACTCCCATTAAAAAAGACGGACCAGCCGTCAACGGGTGCATTCGGAGTATAGACGAAGAACCCCCGAATTGGCAAGCATTAATTGGAACGCTTGTTCGAATAGTATTCTCATCAGGTGTTTTAGCCATGACGTGCCATCCGCGCGGCATGCGGTAAAGGGAAAGACGCCCGCGCGGTGAAGGGAGACCAGCGCCATAGACGGCTCCGCACAGCGAACGGGCAAGGGGCGGGGCACATGCCGCGCGGGCGTCGCCAGCCACGGCGCGGGGGACTGCGAGCACATGCCGCACCCTCGCGCCGTCTGGGCAGTCGCTGGACGCTGGCAGTTAATCCTGTGTCATGCGGCGATAGCGGTCGAAACGACGCAGTGCATCCTCTTTGCTCCGCTCGAAGAGTCGCTCTGCCTCCTCGGGAAAGGTTTTGGTGAGCGAGGCGTAGCGGTTCTCGCCCGCAACGAACTCTAAGTAGTCCATGGTGGGCGCTTTGGAGTCCAGAGTCATCGGGTGCTCCTTGCTCGGGTCGTAGCGGTACAGCGCCCAGTAGCCGCTTTCCACCGCGCGCTTCATCTCGCCCTGGACGTCGCGCATCCCGCACTTCAGACCATGCGAGGTGCAGGGCGCGTAAGCGATGATGACGGAGGGGCCGTCGTATTCCTCGGCCTCCTTGAGCGCCTTGACGAGCTGGTTGTAGTTGGCGCCCATCGCCACCTGGGCGACATAGACGTTGCCGTAGCTCATAAGGATTGCGCCCAGATCTTTCTTGCCGGTCTTCTTGCCGCTCGCCGCGAACTGCGCGACGGCGCCCGCGGGCGTGGCCTTCGAGCTCTGGCCGCCGGTGTTGGAGTAGACCTCGGTGTCGACCACGAGCACGTTCACGTTGGCGCCGCTTGCGACCACGTGGTCGAGCCCGCCAAAGCCGATGTCGTATGCCCAACCGTCGCCGCCGAACATCCAAAACGTCTTCTTAGCCAGCTGATCTTTGAACTTGAGGACCTCCTCGCACACCTTCTTGGCGCTGTTGGTGAGCGAACCCGTCGAAGCCTCGATTGCCGCCACGAGCGCATCGGAGGCCGCGCGCGAGGTGTCGAAGTCGTCGAAAGCGGCGAGATAGGACTCACACGCAGCCTTGACCTTTTCCATGGCGGCGGGCTCGGGTGCGTCGCCTTTGCCTTCCTTCGGGTTCTCCAGGCTGCACGTGGTCACCTGCGAAAGCTTCTCGACGCGCGCCTTCTCGGCCGCGCGCTGCTGGGTCGATCCAAGATAGAGACCTAACGATAGCTCGGCGTTGTTCTCGAAAAGGCTGTTGGTCCACGCAGGGCCGAAACCGCGCTTGTTTGTGGTATAGGGGATACCGGGGAAGGGCGCGCCCCAGGCCTGCGAACAACCTGTGGCGTTTGCCCAGTACACGCGGTCGCCGAACAGCTGGGTGAGGAGCTTGGCGTAGGGCGTCTCGCCGCAGCCCGCACATGCTGCTGAGAACTCGAGGAGCGGTTGCTTGAATTGCGAGCCCTTGACCGAGTAGGGATCGAACACGCTGCCCTTGTCGGCAAGCTCCAGGCCGTATTCCCACAGCGTGCGGCTCGCGTCGGTGAGCTTGGCGGGCTCCATGGAAAGCGCGTCTGCCGGGCACACGTCGGCGCAGCTGCCGCAGCTTGTGCAGTCGAACTGGCTCACCTGAAGGGTGAAGCGCATGCCGTCGGGCAGGTTCTTGCCGCCCTTGAGCGCGACGGTCTCGAACCCGGCGGGGGCGGTGGCGGCCTCCTCCTCGCTCACCAGGTAGGGGCGGATCGCGGCGTGGGGGCACACGAAGGCACAGCGGTTGCACTGGATGCAGGCGTCAGCCTTCCACGTGGGTGTCGTGACGGCGATGCCACGCTTCTCGAAAGCGGTGAGGCCCATGTCGATGACGCCGTCCTCGTAGCCCGCAAACGCGCTCACGGGAAGCTCGTCGCCTTTCTGGGCGTTCACGGGACGCAGGATCCCCGTCACGACGCAAGGCAGGCCCTCGTCGTTTGCGCATGCGTCAAGCTCGGCGTTTTCCCAGCTCGCAGGGACTGCGACCTCCACGCACCTCTGGGCGCCCTCCTCGATGGCGGCCACGTTGCTCGCCACAACGGCGTCCCCCTTGCGCGCGTAGGTCTTCCGCGCTGCGTCCTTCATGTAGTCGAGTGCCTCCTCGACTGGCATGAGCCCTGAAATCTTGAAGAACGCCGCTTGGAGCACCGTGTTGATATGGCTGCCAAGGCCCACGCGCTGCGCGATTTCGACCGCGTCGACGGTGAACAGGCGGATGCCGTTGTTTGCGATGTAGCGCTTCATTGCTCCGGGCAGGTTGGCGTCGAGCTCCTCAGGCGTCCAGCCCGTGTTCAAAAGGAACGTGCCGCCCGGCTTCACCTCCTGCACCATGTCGTACTGGCGCACGTAGCTCTGGTTGTGGCAGGCGACGAAATCGGCGCGCTTCACATAATACGTGCTGCGAATAGGCTTCTTGGAGAGGCGCAAGTGAGACTTGGTCACGCCAAAGGACTTCTTGGAGTCGTATTCGAAATACGCCTGCGCAAACAGGTCGGCGCAGTCGCCCAAGATGCGGATGGTGTTGTGGTTGGCGCCCACCGTGCCGTCGCCGCCTAAGCCCCAGAACTTGCAGCTGTAGGTGTCGGCGTCCTTGAAGCCATCGAGCGGACGGACGGGAAGCGACAGGTTGGTCACATCGTCGTTGATTCCGATGGTGAAGCCGCGTTTTGGCTGGTCAGCAGCAAGATTCTCAAACACGGCGACAATCTGGGCGACATCGGTGTCCTTGGAGGAAAGCCCGTAGCGCCCGCCCACAACGAGCACCTTGCCCGCGCGCTCGCTGTTCGCGATAACGCTCGAGACGTCCAGGAAGAGCGGCTCGCCGGCCGAGCCCATGCACTTGCAACGGTCGAGCACTGCGATGCGCTCCACGCTTTGGGGCAAGGCACCTAAGAAGTGCTTCGCCGAGAAGGGACGGTAGAGGTGCACCTGCAAGAAGCCGTAGCGCTTGCCGCTGCCCGCAGCCTGGGCCTTCGCGTTCAAATAGTCGCATGCCTCCTGCGCGGTGCCCGAAACGCTGCCCATCGCGACCACGACGTCGGTCGCGTCGGGCGCGCCGTAGTAGTCGAACACGTGATGCTCGCGGCCCGTCACGCCGGCGACCTGCGCCATGATGCCCTCGACCACGTCGGGCAGCTCGTCGTAGGCGGTGTTGTTCGCCTCGCGCACCTGGAAGTACACGTCGCCGTTCTGCACGGTGGCGCGCAGCATGGGATGCTCGGGGTTTAAGGCGCGCGCCCTGAAGCGATCGAGCGCCTCGGTGTCCATGAGCGCGGTGAGCTCCTTGGTATCGGGCATGTCAATGCGCGAGAGCTCGTGCGAAGTGCGGAAACCGTCGAAGAAGTGCATGAACGGGACGCTGCCCTTCACGGCGGCGAGGTGCGCAACGGCCGCCATGTCGGCAGCTTCCTGAACGCTTCCCGAACTGAGCTGCGCAAAGCCGGTGTCGCGGCACGCCATGACGTCGGAATGGTCGCCGAAGATGCTCATGGCGTGCGTGCCCACCGTGCGGCTCGCCACGTGCAAGACGCCTGGAAGGCGCTCGCCGGCGATGCGGTAGAGCACGGGAACCATGAGCATGAGGCCCTGGCTCGAAGTGAAGCTCGTTCCCAGGCCGCCCGCCTGCAGCACGCCGTGGATAGCCCCGATAGCGCCCGCCTCGGACTGCATTTCGGTCAGCTGCACGCGCTGGCCGAACATGTTCAGGCGACCCTGGGCGCTCCAGCGGTCGGTGTGCTCGGCCATGGGCGAGGACGGCGTGATGGGGTAGATCGCCGCCACCTCGGTGAAGTCGTAGGCGACATGGGCCGCAGCCTCGTTGCCGTCAACCGTTACGTAGTTGCTCATCTTTTAGTCCCTCTCCCCGGCAATGGTGCCAAACGCAAGCGGGGGCGCGCATGACGGCCCCCGCAAAACGGTCGTTCTCGATACAGGTTACTTCTTCACGACGTCCTGAAGCCCCAGTTCCTCAACGGCGGCTTCCCTCATCTTGTACTTGAGGATCTTGCCGGCGGCGTTCATGGGGAAGGAGTCCACGAACTTGATGTAGCGAGGCACCTTGTGCCGCGCGATGTTGCTCATCATGAACTCGCGGATCTCGGCCTCGGTCATGGACTCGCCCTCCATGAGGATGATGCAGGCCATGGCCTCCTCGCCGTACTTCTTGTCGGGCACGCCCACGACCTGGCAGTCGCTCACCTTGGGATGAGTGATGACGAAGTCCTCGATTTCCTTGGGGTAGATGTTCTCGCCGCCGCGGATGATCATGTCCTTCAGGCGGCCGGTTGCCACGAAGCAGCCGCGATCGTCGCGCATGAGCAGATCGCCGGAATGCAGCCAGCCGTCCTCGTCCACCGTCTTGAAGGTGGCGTCGGGCATCTTGTAGTAGCCCTTCATGATGTTGTAGCCGCGCGAGCAGAATTCCCCGACCTCGCCGTTGGGCAGCTCCTCGCCGGTCTCCGGGTCGATGATCTTGCACTGGACGTGCGGGAACGCGTAGCCGACGGTCTCCGTGCGCAGGTCGAGCGGGTCGGTCCAGGCGCTCATCGTGGAACCCGGGGCCGATTCGGTCTGGCCGTAGACCGACACGATGCCGGTCATGTTCATCTCGTCGGGCTGGGCGGCGCGCTTCATGAGCTCGGGCGGGCAGCCGGCTCCGGCCATGATGCCCGTGCGCATGTGGCTGAAGTCGGTCTTGCGGTAGTCCTCGTGGTTGAACATCGCGATGAACATCGTGGGGACGCCGTTGAAGGCGGTAATCTTCTCCTGCGTGATGCAGTGCAGCGACGCTTTGGCGCTGAAGTAGGGCATCGGGCACAAGGTCGCGCCGTGCGTCATGGACGAGGTCATCGACAGGGTCATGCCGAAGCAGTGGAACATGGGCACGTGGATCATGAAGCGGTCTGCGGTGGACAGGCCCATGCGGTCGCCGATGCACTTGCCGTCGTTCACGACGTTGCGGTGCGTGAGCATGACGCCCTTGGGGAATCCCGTGGTGCCGGAGGTGTACTGCATGTTGCAGACGTCGTCGGGGCGAACGTCGGCGGCCATGCGCTGAATCTTCTCCAACGGCACGAGCTCGGCGCGCTCCATGGCCTCATCGAAGGTGAGGCAGCCGGGCATCTCAAAGCCGACGGTCACGACGTTGCGTAGGAAGGGAAGCTTCTTGCAGTGCAGCTGCTCGCCGGGCTTGGTCTCGGCGATCTCGGGGCACAGCTCGTTGATGATCTGGCGGTAGTTGGAATCCAGAGCGCTCTCGACCATGACAAGCGTGTGCGTGTCGGACTGGCGCAGCAGGTACTCGGCCTCGTGGATCTTGTAGGCGGTGTTCACCGTGACGAGCACAGCGCCGATCTTGGTGGCCGCCCAGAAGGTGATGTACCACGCGGGCACATTGGTGGCCCAGATGGCGACCTTACTGCCGGCCTTCACGCCCATGGAGACGAGCGCGCGAGCGAACGTGTCGACGTCGTCTCGGAACTCCTCGTAGGTGCGCGTGTAATCGAGCGTCGTGTACTTAAAACAGTACTGGTCGGGGAAGCATTCGACCATCTTGTCGAGCACTTGCGGGAAGGTCAAGTCGATGAGCTCGTCTTTCTTCCACACGTACTCGCCCGTGCCGTCGTGGTTGAGGTAGAGCGTGCGGCGCTTGCCGCGGGTGTCCTCAAACTGTTCCATGTAGTTCACAAAGTGCGGGAAGATGACCTCCATGTCGGTGAGGTCGGGCATCCATGCAGGGTCCCACTCCAGCGACACGTAGCCGTCGTAGTCGATGGAGGACAGGGCGCGCACGACCTCGTCGATGGGCAGGGTTCCCTCGCCGACCAGGTTGAAGCTGCCGTCGTCGTCGGAATCGCGCATGTGCACGTGCTTGATGTAGGCGCCTAAGTTCTTGACCGTCTGCGCGGGGGTCTCGCCGCCTGTGCGGTAGACGTTGTGGACATCCCACAAGGTGCCCAAATAGTCGCTCGCGTAGCGGTCCATGATGCCCGCCATGCGCGTGGTGCTGGAGAAGATGCCGCTCGACTCGATCAGCAAGACGACGTCGCTGGCTTCCGCGTAGGGCACGAGCTCGGCCAGGGCGGCATGGATAGCGTCCTCATCATCGTTTTGCGCCACGACGACGACCCGCTCGACGCCGGCGGCGGCAGCGAGGTCGATGAGGTCTTTGGCGGCCTGGATTCGCTCTTCGCCCGCCGAGATGTCGACGGAAGAATCGAGCGCGGGGATGCATAAGCCCTTGTCGCGCAACGTGCGGGCGGTAGCCTGGGTGTTGTAGCGCTCAAGCGGGCCACCCTTGCCGGTGAAGACGGCGTTGATGATGGGGTTGTGGATCTCGATGCCGGAGAAATCCATCTCGAGCGCGGTGTTCACCAACTCGTCCCAGGAGTGGTCGGCCCAGCCGCGGGTGGAAAAGGAAAGCTTCATTAGTTCTGCTCCTCGTAAGCGATCTTGTTGAGCGCGTTGATGTAAGCGCGGATGCTGGACTCCACGATGTCGGTGGAGATGCCGCGACCGGAATAGACCCTGCCGTCGGCGATGAGCTTCACGATGGACTCGCCCATAGCCTCGCGGCCCTCGGTGACCGCCTGGATGCGGAAGTCGTCGAGCTCGTAGTGTGTGCCCACAACCGACTCGATGGACTTGAAGGAGGAGTCGATGGGGCCATCGCCCAAGGAAACCGCCTCGATGACCTCGCCGTTCTTGCGCAGGGAGATGTGGGAGGTCGCTTTGAAGCTCAGACCGGCGTTGATGACGTAGCCCTCAAGGATATAGGTGGGGGGCACCTGCAGGGCGGCGGATGCCACGATGGCGTCAAGCTCGGTCGCGCCCACGCGCTCCTTATTGGCGGCGATCTTCTTGAATGCCTCGAACACCGCGGCGGCGTCCTCGTCGGAGAGGCTGTAGCCCAACCGCTCGACATACTGCATGACGGTGTCCTGGTCGTCGCCGGCGGTAAGCACGATTCCCTCGACCGCTTCGGAAACGGAGCCGGTGAACTGGGCCGCCTTGGAGCGGTCCTCGCAGCACAGGCGCGCGATCTGGTTCATGGCGCGCTTGAGCTCGGTCACGCGGACGTGGCACTGGGCGTCCAGAGCGTCGGACTTCGCCGCGAGGATTCTCGCCACATTGTCGAGCGCGACGACGCCCATGGGGTAGGACGTCGCCTTGACCAGGGAAGCGCCTGCCATGACGCCCGCAACAGCGCAAGCGTCTGCCATGTTGAGGTTGTTGCAGCACGAAATACCCAGCTCGATTTCAGCAAGTTGGGGAGCGGCCTTTAGGAGGTCGCCGATGAACTGGGCGAACTCCTCGGGCAGCATGGAGCCCGCGGCGTCGCACACGGTCACCCTCTTGGCGCCGGCGCGGGTGACGGCCTCGATGACCTTCGCCAGATAGGCAACATCGGTGCGGGTGGCGTCGATGGCCACGAACTCGACGTCGTCGGTGAGAGCGGCGCACTTGGCAACGGCTGCGGCGGCGTCGTCGATGAGCGCGTCGGCCTTCTTGCACTGGATGTACTCCATGCACGAGGGGCTCACCGCAGCCTCGACCTGCAGGCGGACATGCTGCGCGCCCTTCGCGGCGCTCCAAACCGCCTCGATGCTCTCATCGTCCATCTTCACCGGCACGGCGAGCGTGCTGTTCTTCACGAGGGAGGCGATCGACTTGATTCGCAGGCCGTCCACCTTTGAGGACTCGATGCCCTCGACCTCGATGGCGGCGACGCCGATACGGTCGAGTATCTTCACGATTTCAAGCTTTTCCTTGAAGGATAGGGAAAGCGCCTTCGAGGCAGCTGCTTCCCTCATCGTGATGTCACTGACGCGTATGTCTCTCATGTACGACTCCTGACTTATACCAATCGTTCCCTAGAAGGTGCCTGCGGCAATCCCAACCGATGTGCTTGCGGGCAGTCAAACACCTACCTTAGCGCTAAAGTTTGCATTAACGCACCTCATGCGCAAGCAAGCGGTAAAAACTACTGATTTTTGCGGTAAACGCCGATTCGTCACACGTCGAGACGAATCGCTGCTACGATATCCTTGAGCAGTTCGGGAGGCGCGCGTAAAGGCGGGGAAGTCGAGGGGCATTTCGCAAGACGAGGGGGCAAGATGAGAAAGCTCATGGCGGCGTTGCTGGTTGCGGGCCTGTTCGGAGCCCTTGCCCTTGCGGGGTGTTTCTCGGGTGGCGAGGCCAAAAACGAAAGCTGCGAAGTCACGAGAATCGTCCTTGTGCACACTGGCGGGGACGTGAACACGCTCGATGCTTACGTGTTCGAGCCCGAGCCGTCTCTCACGCATGTTTTTCTTGCGCCGGACACCGATCTCTCCCATGTGGGGGAAGAATTCCCCTGGCCTGAGGAGGCAGAACTCAGCAGGGAGCGACTGTCCATCTCGAAGACCGACTGGCAAGGCGTCGTCGGCGTCATCGGCGAGGTCGACTTCATGGACCTTCCCGAAGTGATCAAGGTTTCGGATCAGGTGCTCGACGCGCCGTCTTACTACATCAACGTCAAGACGACCAAAGGCTCCCACGAGTCGGGAGGATACGCCGCCGGGTTCGGCTCGGACGACCCCAACGAGCGTTTCGACAAGCTGCACGAAGCCCTGAATGACGTCATCGCGAAAAGTACCCTGGAAGGCGTAGCGTAGCGTAGCGAGAAGGAACGATCGTGGCCTTCCTTTGGCGGAAAGAGAGCATCTCGCATTGGTTGAGCGCTCGCAAGCTTGCGGACGGCATTTCCTCTTTGCGCTGCCTTCGCGGTGAGACGCGCATGCAGGGGTAGAGGGAAATGCGCGGCGACCAGGCGCTGGTGCGCGAGCTTGGCTGTCGATTCGCAAGTTGGCGTTATCCCGTGTATGCATTTTCCTTGCTGCAGCTGAAGTCATGGGTCGCAAGATACGCCTCGTCTTCGGCGCTCTCCGGAACATCGATGCGCTCGATCTTGAACACGACGGGGCGGGTTCCGTCGTTGCAACAAGCGATCATGACGCGCTCGTCGTTAATCCAATTCTTCATGATGGCGCCGCCTGCAAGCGCCGTGTAGATGTAGCGGCTGATGGCGTCCCAGGCCTCCGCGCAGGGGAACGGCGGGTTGAGTTCTCGCCCGAAGTGATAGAAGTCGTCCTTCCCCGGCTCGCGCTCGAACAGGTATTCCTGTCCCACCTCAAAGCAGGGGCAGGGACCGCTTTCGGGGTCTGCGAGATATTCCTTCTGGAGGTCCGGGAACAGTTTCTTGTCGATGACCGTCACTTTGCACTTGTGCTTCAAAGTTGCCCTTTCCTCGTGGCGCCCAGTGGTGTTCTCTCCTGCGGATTATAATTCAGTTGCAGATTGTCGCGGCGCGTCCGCCCCCGATTGCGCCGCTGATAGGACATTTTCCAAGCGCCATAGGATTCCCTGGCGTCATGCAATCCCGAGGATTTTCCGATAGAGCGCCTCGTCTCGATCGTCGAAGACATTGAAGACGATATCCATGTCCGACTCGCGTTCTTCGAGCCACTCGCGCACTGTTCGAATGGCGATTCCCGCTGCCTCTTCCTGCGGAAAACCGAAAATGCCGGTTGAGATGCAGCAGAAGGCGATTGATCGCAGGCTGTACTTTGCGGCGAGGTCCAGGCAGCTTCGGTAACACGATGCGAGCTGCTCGCGATGCGAGTCTGCGGGATATCCATTCGCGATGGGCCCGACGGTGTGGATGACGTGCCTGGCGGGCAAGTTGAAGGCGGGCGTGATCTTCGCCGCGCCGGTCGGCTCCTCATGGCCCTGCGCGTCCATGAGGCGGGCGCACTCGGCGCGCAGCTGAACCCCAGCGAATGTGTGAATGGCGTTGTCGATGCAGTGGTGGCCGGGCACCCAGCAACCGAGGAGCTGGCTGTTCGCGGCGTTCACGATGGCATCGACGGCAAGTGTGCTGATGTCGCCGCGCCAGAGACGAAGGCGTGGGTTGCTTGGCGATGGTGCGGCATCGTCGAGCGTGCTGATGCCGGCATCTGCGATTATCCTCTGCAGCAGCTCGTCTTGCATCGAGAGCCATCCGGTAGCGGCGGGAGTCGGCGGTCGCGTGTTCACGAGCGCGCGAAATGCGCCCCACAGCTCATCGGCGTCTTCTGTTTCCGGCGGATCGAGAGCCCGCTCGCTGCAAAGGTCGGCAACAAGAGCTCTCAGCAGCTTCGTCTTCCTAGCGATGTCCATCTTGTTCTCCCGTAAGGTCGCTCAAGACCTGGTCGATGTCTGCATCGACGAGCACCGAGCGCTCGCTGATGTCGGGGTGGGTATACGCCTCGCCGAGGTTGACGCACGCGTAGGTTGACTCAGGGTTTGCGTACGTGCGGCGCCAGAACGGGTACTTGATTATGACGGGTGTGTTTGCGCCCACACCGAGTTCCAGGTAGAGTACCTTGCCGTTCTGGTTCGCTTCCAGGAATTCGCGGTAGCGCTCGGCGGCGCTTCGCCAGCCGGCATCCTCGACGAACGTTGCGTCGGCGCGCAGATTCATGGACAGGGGCTTGCCGCAGCGCGGGCAAAAGGGCACGAGCTCTGTCGGAACGCGCATGTCGTGCTGCTCTTCAACCATACGTTTCACCACATCGTAGTTGTCGTACGTCTTGTCGTGGCACGGCACGCTGCACTGCCACAGGCCGTAGTCGCCCTGCGTGTAGAACAGGCGCTTCTTGGGAAAGCCCGCCATCTGGAACTGATGGTCCACGTTGGTGGTGACGACGAAGAAATCCTTCCCCTCCAGCAGACGCAGCAGTTTGCCGTAGGTGTCTTTCGGGGGATTCACGTAGCGGTTGTACCAAATGTGGCGGCTCCAGTAGGCCCAGCGCTCCTCTTTTGTGGGGAAGGGGAAAAATCCTGCGGAGTACATGTCGCACAAGCCGTACTTCTCGATGAAATCGCCGAAGTAACGCTTGAATCGCTCGCCTGAGTACGTCAACCCGGCGGCAGTTGAGATCCCGGCGCCCGCGCCGACCACGATGGCGTCGGCCGTGTCGATTGCGCCTTTGAGCTTGGCTATCGCTTGCAGGTATCCTTTTGTTTCCATGGCGTCCATCCTATAGTTTCGCAATCGCCTGGACAGGGCAGGCTTCCTGGCATATGCCGCAGCGCAGGCAGTGGGACTGGTCGATGACGGAGGGGCTGCCGGGCGTGATGCACAGTTCAGGGCATTTCTCGGCGCAGATGCCGCAACCGATGCAGCTATCTTCGATAAGGAACGCTCGCGCATTCGCCTCGGCGCCACCCAAGGTAAACGATTTGCGGAAGATCGGTCGCTGCCCCAGATCGAAATACTCGCCTTCAATGCAGATGGACATCTTCAACCTCATTCCCTCCATGCGGAAGCCGGGACGGCATATCACCGCCCCGGCACTCTTCGAGTTTCCTGTTCAACCTGGCTATTTGCGCACGACGCTGATTCGCTGCTGGATATGCTCGCCCGACTCGATCTCGTCGACCATGGCGATGGCGTAGTCGGCATAGCTGATGACCGACTCTCCATCGGCGCTGAGCGTCAGCTCTTCGCCGCCGAGGATGTAACCGCCGGTGCGCTCGCCGTCTGCCTGGAAGTCGCCCGCGGGCGAGATGTAGGTCCACTTGACGTCATCGCGCGCACGCAGTTCTTCGAGCGCCTTGGCCATGGCCGCCGCCAGCGGCTTGAAGGCGTCGGGGAAATCCGGCGTGTCGGAGACGGTCACGGTGTGCTCGGGGTTGACGTAGAGCGAGCCCGCGCCGCCTACGATAAGCAGGCGCGTATCGGTTCCGGAGAGGCAGTCGCAAAGGTGCGCGAGCGTGGTCGAGTGCTGGTCGAGCGTTTCGGGCGTCCAGGCGCCGAACGCATCAACGACGGCGTCAAAGCCCGAAAGGTCCGCGGCCGTGATGTCCATGATGTCCTTGACGACGGCCTTCTCGGCGCTTGTCCTGTTCCCGCCACGCACGAAGGCGGTGACATCCACACCGCGCGAAGCGGCCTCCTTCACGATGAGCTGGCCGGCCTTGCCGTTGGCTGCGACGACTGCAATCTTTTTGGTCATGATAGTTTTCCTTTCATCCGTGCGACTTGGTGTCGCGCTTGATTCCCGATAGCCCATACTGTAAGGTGAACGGTGTTAATACGTAAGTAGGCACAATAATGTGCTATAGGCACCAAGTAGAAACTATAGTTAATTACCTGCGAAAATAAAATGTGAAGGAGGTCCATATGTCATCTTTGATGCTTGAAGAATTGCCCGCTTGCCCGGTGGAGACCACGCTTGCGCTCATAGGCAACAAGTGGCAGGTGCTCATCTTGCGAGACCTGAGTCTGAACGGAACCATGCGGTTCAAGGAGCTGCAGCGTTCTATAGGGAAGATTTCGCAGAAAGTGCTCACGTCGAATCTCCGGGCGATGGAGGATGCCGGCATCGTGCATCGCGAGGTTTTCGCGGAGGTGCCCCCGCGCGTGGAGTATTCGCTCACCGAGACGGGCGCATCGCTCAAACCCGTGCTCGACGCCATGTGGGCGTGGGGTGAGCGCTACAAGGAAATGCTTCAAAAGAATCGATGACGAACGGATGGAAAGGTTTGCGAGGGGGTAACCGATGATGTTAGAAACCGAAAGATTGCTCTTGCGTCCTTGGAGGGAATCCGATGCGGAGGACCTCTATCGCTATGCCAGTGACCCGAAGGTGGGCCCCGTTGCAGGGTGGCCTGTTCATACGAGCGTCGAGAACAGCCGGGAGATCATCCGCGACGTCTTTTCCGCCGAGGAGACGTACGCAGTGTGCCTAAAAGAGGACAGGCGAGCTATCGGAAGCATCGGCCTCATCCCGCCTGAGCAGACCCAGGTCGCCGCGCCGCCTACGGAGATGGAGATCGGCTTTTGGATCGGCGTCCCGTTCTGGGGCCGCGGCTACATCCCGGAGGCGGTTCGCGAAATTCAACGGCATGCTTTCGAGGACCTCGGCTGCACGGCGCTTTGGTGCGGCTACTACGACGGAAACGAGAAGTCGAAGCGCGTCCAGGAGAAGTGCGGGTTCACTTTCCATCATACCGAGGAAGGCGTCGATTGCCCTTTAGTCGGCGATGTGCGCACCGAACACTTCACATATCTGGGTCGAGAGGAATGGAGTCTCCTATAGGCTCCTAACGCTCTTCGGGGGCATCGGGGTGCTCAGGCCACGGCGGCGGGTCCATCACCGTCATATCGAGGCGAAGAGTCTGCGCAATGAGCGTCGCAAGGAGTTTTCTCGTTGGTTTGACGTTTGCCCCTTGATTCGTCAAAACTGGGAAGCCAATTGCTGCCAAGCGTTGGCCAGGAGGTCTTCTAATGTCCCTCTTTTGAGACATAGGGTTGCCGAGCTCGTTGGTATTATTTTGCATGTAAAGACCAGCCTAGCTGGGGTTGACCAACGAAAGGAGCCGACATGGGATTCATGGACAACGTCATGGGCAGCTTTAACGACGAGGCTGGGAAAATCAACACGGGAACAGGCCAATATCGCGTTATGCAGGTCGTCCTGAGGGAGAAGTTCGTCGGCAAGGGATCTAAGAACTTCGCCGAAATCGAGGAGCTTTGCAACCAGCAGTACGCCGAAGGTTACCGCCTCCACACGTTCGCGCAGTCGACGGCGGGATCCACCGGCATCGGCGGCGGCGATCGAACCGTGTGCAACCTCGTGTTCGAGCGCATGAACTAACGCGGGCACGCCGGGAAGCTTCGTGCCCCGCGCCCTCGCACGCACAAACAAGATGCGCCCCCGAGCGTTCTCGCGCGCTCGGGGGCGCATCTTGTTTGCAGCGCGAACCGCAGCGACGCGTGGACTTGCAAGCGCAGGCGTGATATAGTTCGCCCATGTCGTTGGGCGAAAAGGAGCGTCGAGGCAGTGCATTTCCCCTGCATAGCACCAGGAAAGGCTCACATGCCGGCCTCCGTGCCCCTCTATTCCCATGGGAAAACGGGGAAATCGCGCCATCTTCGTGCGGGGCTTCGAGCGACACGACATATTTCACTTGGCGATAAGCGCGCAGGGCGAAAAGCTCTGTGCGCTTTTGCGTTTTAGAAGACGAGATCGGTTACGCGAAAGGAAAGCAGATGGACAGGGAACTTCTGAGCGTTGCAGGTGGAACCAAGCCGGCCGACGTGGTCATCACGGGCGGTCGCATCGTCAACGTCTACACGGGCGAGATCTATGACGGCGGCGTGGCGATTAGCAACCAAACTATCGCGGCGGTCGGCGACGTCGACTACTGCATCGGCGAGGGCACGCGCACGATCGATGCCGAGGGCGCCTTCATCACCCCGGGCTTCATCGACGGGCATATCCATCCGGAAAGCTCCGACCTTGCCATCCGCCCCTTCGCGGAAGCCGTGCTCAAGCATGGCACCACGTCCATCATGACCGACCTTCACGAAGTCGGCGTGGTGTCTGGTCTTCCCGGCATCGAGGCCGTGCTTGAGGAAAACGAGATCACCGACCTCAATCTGTACTTCGTCGTGCCATCGCACGTGCCCTTCTCGCCTGCGCTCGAGACGAGCGGAGGCAAGTTCAATCCTGAGATCATCCGCGAAGCGCTGAAGCGCCCCGACGCTGTGGGCATCTCCGAATGCGTCGGACCCTACGTTCTCGCCGAGCTGCCCGATCTGCTCGAATCGCTCGACGACGTCGCCTCGATGAAGGGCATGACCGCGCAAGGGCATCTCGTCGAGATGAAGGGCAAGGACCTCAACAAATGCGTCGCCGCCGGCATCTCCACCTGCCACGAGGGGCTTTCCGCCGAGGACATCATGGACCGCGCACGCGCGGGCGTCCATGCCATGCTGCGCGAGTCTTCCGCCGCTCGCACCCTCTCCGACCAGCTGAAATGCATCGTCGACAAGGACATCGACACCTCCATGATGAGCATCGTCACCGACGACTTGCATTGCTGCGATTTGGCGTCGACGGGGCATCTTGACCATCACCTGAAGCTCGCCCTCGAAGCTGGCGTGCCGTTCGCGAAGGCCATTCAGATGGTCACCATTAACGCCGCGCGCGCCTTCGAGCTCACCGACATCGGAGCGCTCGCACCCGGAAAGCGCGCCGACGTGAACATCGTCTCGGGCGACACCGCCGAGGACTTCCAGGTCGTAAGCGTCTTCTCGCGCGGCAAGCAAGTCGTCGACCACGGCGAGCTGCTCGTCCACTACGAGAAGGCAACCCACGACCCCTGCCTGCTCAACACCACGAAGCTCTTGAACCCCATCACGCCCGACAGCTTCAAGATCGCCGCCCCCGAAGGCGCCAAGCGCGTGAAGGTGACCTGCATGGACACGCTCCCGTGGATCCCCGTCACGCAGCCGCGCGAGGTCGAGCTCGAGTGCAAGGACGGCTACGTGGCCTGCGACGTTTCCCAAGACGTCCTCTATATCGCGCAGGTCGAGCGCTACGGAATCAACGGCAATGTCGGCCGCGCGTTCATGGGCGGCTTCCACATGACGAGCGGCGCCATCGCCTCCTCGGTCGGTCATGACAACCACAACGTGATCGTCATGGGCACGAACTTCGAGGACATGGCGGTCGCCGTGAACCACATAATCGAAATCGGCGGCGGGCAGTGCCTAGTCGACGGCGGGGAAGTCATCGAGTGCGTGGAATACCCCGTCTGCGGCCTGCTCACCGACCTCTCCTGCGAGGAGCTCGCCGCGCGGAAGAGCGCGCTCAACGCCGCCTGCGCCGAGCGCGGCTGTATCATTTCCATCCCGTTCATGTTCCTCTCCTTCATCTGCCTGGCGGCGCTGCCCGCGTACGCCATCACCGACCACGGCTTCATCAACGTGATGACGCTGCAGATCGAAGACCCCATCAAGGGCGTCGTGGAATAGGGCGCGCGATGGAAAAGGCAACGCAACCGAGGGCGTTTTACGGGTCATTTTTCCACGCGCCCGAATACGGCAGCTTCGAGTACCTGGAGCGCGCCCTCATAGAAGTAGGAGAAGACGGCGCGATCGAACGCGTCATCGCGCATGACGACCCCGACCAAGCCGCGGCGCTCGCGAAGGCCCGCGAGGCCGGCACGCTCTACGAGCTGGGGGAGGGTAGATTCGGGCTGCCGGGTTTCGTGGACATCCATGTCCACTCGCCTCAGTGGCCGCAAGCGGCGCTCGCGCTCGACGAGCCGCTCTACCGGTGGCTTGATGAGCGCACCTTCCCCCTGGAATCGAAGTTCGCGGACGTTGACTTTGCGAAGGAGGTGTACACTGACCTGGTCGACCAGCTTCTTGCGCGAGGTTCGACCACAGCGGTGTACCTCGGCAGCGCGCATCTGGAGGCAACGGTGGCGCTCGCTGAAATCTGCGCCGAGCGCGGCCAGCGCGCACTCGTGGGCAAGACGGTGATGGACGACCCCCAGGCGAACCCGGATTACTATCGCGATGCATCGCCTGAGCAGGCGGTGCGCGACACCGAAACCCTCATCCGCGAGGTGGAGGCCATCGGGCGGAAAAGCCGCGCAGGCGCCTGGCCCGTCATCACGCCGCGCTTCATTCCCAGCTGCACTGACGAAGTGCTTCGTGGCCTGGGCAATCTGGCCGAAAGCACAGGTGCCTACGTGCAGACGCACTGCAACGAAGGCCAGTGGGAACACGACGTCGTGCTCGAGCGCTTCGGCAAGACCGACCCGTACGCCCTGCGCGATTTCGGCCTGCTACGCGAGCACTCCATCATGGCGCATTGCCCCTACCTCACCGAGGAGGAGGGCGAGATGTTCGCCGAGCTGGGCGTCGCCGTCGCCCATTGCCCGACGGCTAACTCGTACTTCTCGAGCGCCGTGGCCCCCGTCCAGCGCTTTCGCTCGCAGGGGATCCACGTGGGTCTCGGCACCGACATTTCAGGCGGCTACAGCCCGAGCATGTACGAGAACATCCGCCAGGCGGTGCTCGTGTCGCGCCTGCTCGAGACTGGCGTGAACGCGCAGCTCCCGCCCGAGGAGCGCGGCGGGCTTGGCGAGGGCACGCGGCTGTCCCTTGTGGAGTCGTTCTGGCTCGCCACCGCAGGCGGCGCCGAGGCGCTCGGCTTGCCGCTTGCGACCTTCGAACCGGGGCGCGCCTTCGACCTGCAGGTCATCGACGTGAAACGGCCCGATAGCGACCTTACGGGCTTCGGCGTGTTCGACGAGCCGATCGACCGGCTTGCCCGCATCCTCTACCTGTCCACGCCCGACAACGTACGTCAAGTGTTCTCGCAGGGCGTCCTCGTGCGCGATAAGGACGCGAGGTAGGGCGCACGTCTCGGCCGTTTGCGCACGGCCTGTGGTATCATGAATCGAACTGACTGCACACACGCCGCCGCGAGTTTCGCGGCGGCGCTTTTGAGTGAGAAAGAAGCTTCCATGTCGCTTTCCATCGGAATCGTCGGCTTGCCGAACGTCGGCAAGTCCACGCTGTTCACCGCGCTCACGAACAAGGGCGGGCTGGCGGCGAACTATCCCTTCGCCACCATCGAGCCCAACGTGGGCATCGTCCCCGTGCCCGACGCGCGCCTCGACGCGCTTGCGGCGATCGACCATCCGGCCAAGATCGTTCCCGCAACGGTGGAGTTCGTCGACATCGCGGGCCTGGTGGAGGGCGCGAGCAAGGGCGAGGGCCTGGGCAACCAGTTCCTCGCGAACATCCGCGAGACCGACGCGATCTGCGAGGTCGTGCGCTTCTTCAGCGACCCCGACGTCGTGCATGTGAACGGCAAGGTCAACCCGACGTCCGACGTGGAGACGATCAAGACCGAGCTCATCCTGGCCGATATCGGCACGCTCGACAAGGCCATCCCGCGCCTGGAGAAAGAGGCCAAGCGCGACAAAGCCGGCGTGAAGAAGCTCGAGGTCGCCAAGAAGGTGCTCGAGGGCTTGAACGAAGGCCATCGCGCCCGCACGCTCGGCTTGGACGAGGACGAGCAGGCGGCGATCTACGACCTGCACCTGCTCACCATGAAGCCGATCCTCTACATCGCGAACGTCGACGAGGACGCGCTCGACGCCGATTTGGCCGAAATCGACGGATGCGCGCCGGTGCCCATTTCGGCGAAGGTGGAAGCAGACTTGGCCGAGCTCGACCCCGAGGAGGCGAAGGAGTACCTCGAGGCTATGGGGCTTTCCGAGTCGGGATTGGCACGCCTGGTCCGCGAGGCGTACAAGCTGCTCGGGCTGCAGAGCTACTTCACGAGTGGCGAGACCGAGACGCGCGCATGGACCATTCCCATTGGAGCTAAGGCCCCGCAGGCTGCAGGCGTCATCCACTCCGATTTCGAGCGCGGCTTCATCAAGGCTGAAACCGCGAGCTTTACCGACTACGTGGAGCTCGGCGGAGAGGTAGGCTGCCGCAACGCCGGCAAGCTTCGCCAGGAAGGCAAGGAATACGTGGTGCAAGACGGCGACGTCATGCACTTCAAGTTCAACGTATAACAAGATAGGGACGCGAAAGCGTCCCTTTTTGAAAGCGGGACGGTTGACGGGTAGAATCCGATTGACAGGCGCCACCAGCTACGAACCCCTGTCGGATCTTCTTCTCGAAAATCGGGGTGGCGTGGACAAAAATCGTCGGATTGTGAGCCATTCTGAGGCAGAAGAAGCTATCGGCCGACTCGCCGTGAGCATTTTCGCAGGTCAGAAATTGCAGCGTGAAGTTTGCCGCCTACAACTCCTCACATATCGATCAATTTTGTCCACGGCTAGCCAAAATCGAGAAAGAACGCCCAATTCGTATTGGGTGTTCTTTCCTGCTATGCCATTCGACCGGTCGCAGAACACAAGCGTAAGCAGGCAATACCGGGCATTCGCTCCCGCGGGCATGCCCCTGTTGGCGTCGGCGGCATAGAGGATTTCGGCAATCGCACCTGCCGCCAACAAGCTTCCTATCGCAGGGGCACGGGCAATGCAAGTCGTTCGTGCCCGCTGTCAGCAAGCTTCTTGACGAAGAGACGCGGGTACACGTGTCGCCCGCGCCCTCGTGCATCCTTGCGTTACGCACCCGCGCCCCCGCGCATCCCGTCGCTACACGCGCGGGATCTCGAGCATCTTCTGCTTGAGCTCGGCTTCCATCTCGCGCATCGCCGCCTCGGCCTCGGCGCGCTTCTGGCGGCCTTCCGCCTGGATTTGCATAACCTCGTCGAAGGTCTTGATGAGCGTCTCGTTGGTGTTCTTGAGCGTCTCGATGTCGACGATGCCGCGCTCGGACTCGCGGGCAATCTCGACGGTCGAGGTGTGCAGCATCTCCGCGTTCTTCTTGAGCAGATCGTTCGTCATGTTCGTGACGGCGCTCTGCGCACGGGCTGCCTCGGCCTCGTTCGCAATGCCGAGCGCAAGCACCATCTGGCTTTTCCACAGCGGAATGGTGTTCACGATGGTGGTCTGGATCTTCTCGACGAGCGTGATCTCGTTGTTCTGCACGAGGCGAATCTGCGGCGCCGTCTGCATGGCGATGGTGCGGGTGAGGTCCAAGTCGCCGAGCTTCTTCTCGAAGCGCGTGCACATGGCCTCGAGGTCCTGCGCGGCCTGGGCGTCCTCGGCGCGGCCGGTGGCGCGGGCATGCTCGACAAGCTCGACGAGCTCGCCTTCGCGAACCTGTGCGAGCTTCTTCTTGCCCGCGAGCAGATACATCGTGAGCTCCTTGAAGTACGTGAGGTTCAGCTCGTACATCTTGTCGAGCGTCGCCGCATCCTTCACGAGCGTCATCTGGTGGTCCTTCAGCTGGTCGACGATCTTGTTCACGTTCGCCTCGGCCTTGTCGTAGCGCGTGCGAAGCGACTGCACCTTGTCGACGCCGCGCTTGAAGAAGCCGAACAGCCCCTTCTCCTCGGTGGCATTGAACCCGCGCAGCTCGTTGACGACGCCGGTGATAAGATCGCCCACCTCGCCCAGATCGTTCGTGCGCACCCGCTCGAGCGCCGACTCGGAGAAATCGGCCATCTTCTTCTGCGCGCCGGCGCCGTACTGCATGATGGCGGCCGAGTCGCGCACGTTGATCTGCTCGGAGAATGACTCGACCATCTTCTTCTCGTCATCGGAGAGCATGGAGTCGTCGAGCGCGAGGTCGCCTTCGCTTTTCGCCAGCTCCTCCACCGGCTTGGCGGAAAGAACAGGAGCGGGCGCATCGTCGAGCTCGGGTGTGAGCGTAAGCGTGAGCTCGGGCGTTGCCTTCGATTCGGTGCTGTTTTCCATGACGATACCTTTCTTTGGGTCCTAACGGACGCATGCTCGCCCGTTTTCGGTAGGGGTTTGGCTATCGGGCCTTGTCAAACGGGCTTTCGGTGAGGCCCTCCTGCGCGAGCACAGTGCGGAGCACGGTGATGTCGGACGACACATCGGTTGCCACGTCGCGGAAAAGCGAGTCGAGCAGCTTCTCGAACGCGACGCTCAAGCTATCGAGCGCTTTCTCGATCTCGCGCTTCGAGTCGACGATGTTGCCGCTTTGAATCGGCTGAGAATCAAGCTCGCGATAGGTCTCGAGCAGCTTCACTGTGGTGGGCAGGTAGTAGTCGAGGAGCCTGTCCAGATCGTCGATGAGCTCGGGGTTCTCGGCCGCAGCGTCGAGAATGGCCGTGACCACGTGCTCGATCCGGTCAAGCGTGCGCGAGGTCTCCTCGTCGGGAATGGCGTCGTTGCCCTCGCGGATGACCGCGATGAACGCCTTGCCGCGGTCTAAGAGCTGCTGCTGCTCGGCGGTGAGCGGGGCACTTTCCTTCGAGCTGGCGGATTGCACGAGCGCCTGCTGGCGTTCAGCACGGCGCGCCTCAGCAAGCTCGCGCTCGTGGCTCTCGCTGGCTTCGGGGGTCATGAGGAGCAGACCCGAAGCCTCGTCGAGCGTTGCCTGCTTGAACATGCCCTTCGCGAGCATCTTCCTCACGTTTCTCTGCACATCCGCAACGCTCTCGGAGCCCCTTTGAGCGAGCTCTTTCAGGCTGTACGACTCGTGCAGGCCAATGACGTTGCGGTAGCGATCGAAGGAGCCGGCGAAGCGGATCTTTCGAGCGCCTGCGAACACGAGCGCACCGCCGAGCACGGCACCTGCGGCGATGAACGGCACGGCGGCCGCAAGCTTGATGAGGAGCATGATAAGCCCTATGGCGACAAGCGGAATTCCCACGGCGACGCCTGCGACCACAAGCGCTATGCCGCCGCCGCGCTGAGTCGTGGCGCTCGCATAGCGCAGGTTCATGAGCTCCTCTTTGCGCTTGCGCTCCTGAATGAGCGCGTATTGCTCCTGACCTCGGCGGATGCCATCGGACGCCTGCGCGATCCCGCGGCCGATGCTCTCAGCGGCGGCGCCGGCAACGCGCTCGATAGTCGACTGGAGGTCGCTGAAATCGCTCGACTTCACGGCGTTTTGCGCAGCGTTTGCAACTTGGTCGGCCATGTTATCTGAAGAAGCCATCGGGCTGCCTTTCCGTGAATCAATCTTTCGGCTTGATTGTACCCGAACGCCCGTGCTGAAAGTGGCCAAAGGACGCGCCGTAAAACCTTTTTTACCAAGTCGTAGGAAACGAAGCGACAGGCGCGAGGAAACGGGAGCGCAATATTCAACAAATGGGGTGTAATTCGAGACGGCACACGATACAATAGGTGAAAGCTCAAGCAGCCGCGCTCTTAAGGAGAATCCCATGGCCTACGTTTTCACCCACGCAACCGTCCTCGACGGCACTGCCGACATGGAGCCGCGCCCGAACACCACCGTCGTCGTGGACGACGAGGGCCGCATCGCAGCGATCGGTGCGGCGGAAGAAATCGTGCCGCCTGCGAGCGCCCAGGAGATCGACCTTAAGGGTGCCTACCTTGCGCCCGGCCTCGTGAACCTGCACGTGCACTTTTGCGGCTCGGGCAAGCCGACGAGCGCCGGCGCTGCGGGCGATCTTATCGACAAGGTGGTGGGAAACCCGATCGGCATGTGGTACCTGCGCCGCATCATCAAAAAGCACGCGCAGCAGCAGCTCGCGAGCGGCGTGACCACGGTGCGCTCGGTGGGCGACCCGGGCTTTGCCGACGTGGACGTGCGCGACGCGATCAACGCCGGAAAGTACCCCGGGCCGCGCCTGCTCACTTCAGGCGTCGGCGTCACGGTGCCGAACGGTCACGGCGCGGGACTGTTCGCCCATATCGCTAAGACTCCCGAGCAGGCGCGCGAGATTGTCCGCGACTGCTTCGCGCGCAAGTGCGACCTCGTGAAGCTGTTCATCACAGGCGGCGTCTTCGATGCGGAGAAGGAAGGTGAGCCGGGCGTTTTGCGTATGTCGCCCGAGATCGCGGCGGCGGCAGTCGACGAGGCGCATAAGCTCGGCATGGCGACAGCGGCCCATATCGAGAGCGCGGAAGGCGTGCGCGTGGGGCTTGAGGCGGGCGTCGACACCATCGAGCACGGCGCGGACCTCACACCCGAGCTCATCGCGCTGTTCAAGGAAAACGGCGTCGGCAGAAAATCGTCGCTTACCTGCACGGTCTCGCCCGCGCTTCCCTTCGTCGAGCTCGATCCCGAAAAGACCCACTCGACCGAAATCCAGAAGGTCAACGGCAACATCGTCTACAAGGGAATCGTCCATGCGGCGCAGGCAGCACTTGAAGCGGGCATCCCCGTGGGGCTCGGCACCGACTCGGCATGCCCCTACGTCACGCACTACGACATGTGGCGCGAGGTCGTGTACTTCGAGCGCATCGTCGGGGCGCCGCGCAAGCTCGCGTTCCACACCGCAACGCTCGGCAATGCGCGCATCTTGGGGCTCGACGAGGAGACGGGGTCGATCGAGGTGGGCAAGGCCGCCGACCTCATCGTGCTCGACGAGAACCCGCTCGACAACTTGGAGGCGTTGCGCCAGGTGAAGATGGTCATGGCGCGCGGCAAGCTCATCTCGGGGCTTTCGGTGAAGCACCTGCCCGAACTCGACCGCGAGCTCGACACGTTCCTGCCTCGCTAAAGCATCGTACTGCGGGTGCGTCCGACAACGGGGCGGGACGCGTGCAGCGGCGCAAGGAGTGCGCCCGGCGGCATGGCGAACGCACTCGGCGGCGGGGACAGGCCGCCGACCCCACCGCCAAACCCCGCAACACGCGCAAATGCAAAAAGGGGAGGCCGGTCACTTAAGCCCAGCCTCCCCTCATCATTTTGCGTCTCGGGCGCTAATCCTCGCTCGAATCCTCGTGGCTGACCTCGAGCGGATCGTCCTCGATGTCCATTCCCTGCGTGTCGTCGGTCGTCGCCTTGGTCTGCGCGTTTTCCTCGGTTGCGGCTTTCGTGCCATCAGACGAGGTGCCCGCGTCGGCGGACTGCTGCTCCTCGGTCGCCTTCAGGTCCTCCTCGAGTTTTTCCAGACGGCGCTTCTCTTCCTCCTCCTCGGCCTTGTCGCGCGCGGCGGCGGTGGGGTCCTCCAAGTTGTAGTAATACGTCTGCAGATCGAGCGTGGAAACCATGCGGTTCGCGGTTTTACCCTGGTAGGTGACGTATCCGATCTTGCCGCTGAGAAGAAGCGTTGCCGCGCTGAACTCCTCCAAGTCGAGGTGGTGCAGCACGCTCACGCCGCCGTCTCCGAAAACCACCTTCAGGTCGATGACGTACGTACCATCGTCGCTCGCCTGCCGGGAGATATAGACGATGGCATCCTCGCCGTCTTTCAAGTGCGCATCCGAGCTCATGAGGTTCGCCGAGAAGGAGTCGTCGCCGGGAAGCTTCACCGCCATGCTCACGACCGACTTCCCCGAGCTGTTCGAGAGCGAAAGCGCATAGACGTCGCCGCTGTTCTCGCCGATCTCGAGGGTCTGGGGCTGCGTCTGGGCAGATGGTTCCTCACTCGCGCATCCGATGAGAGCGAACGAGAGAAGGGCGCAGAGCGCAAGCGCAACGAGTCGGCGCATGGTGGGCAGAGTAGCGTGTTGCATGGGAATCCTTCGTGCGAACGGGGTTGACGATAATGAGGCTACGAAGCGATGAGCCCCGCGAGATAGGGCTTGTCACATTGCGGGTCGGAAAGCGGGCAGTGCTTGTGGCACAACGGGCAGAGCGCCTCGGCGTCGCCTTCCGAAGAGCCGGCTTCTCCGTCCCCGGCGTCGGCCTGGACTTTTGAGGGCTGGGCATCAGCGGATGCACTCGACGACGATGCCGAGGCCCGGCCCTCGGACGCACCCGCAGCCGAGGGCGACCCTCCACTTTGGGACGTGCTCGCACTTGAGGCCTGGCTGCCCGACGCAGGTTGAGACGTCGAGCCCTCCCGCGAACCTTCACCGTCCGCGTCCTCGCCCGACCCCGTGAACAGCTCAAGCGAGTTGAACCCGACGACACCAAGCGCCACAACGCCGACGCAGGAGACCGCCTTCACTCCCACGCCGATCGCCTTGCGCTTACTCGGGTCGAAGGGGATGCTCAGATGTTTCAAGATGCTCACCCAGTGCATCGCGAGGTGCACGACGGCGAGGATGCACAGCATAAACGCGCTCGCCTTGTGGATGGCAAGCCACATGCTGCTCATGACCTTGGGCGCAAGCCCCACCTGATAGAGCAGCCGGCTGATCGGCACCGAGCTGACCGCGAGCACCGCGACTGCGACACCAAGCAGCACTGCGACGACGAACAGCGCGAGCTGGCCCCCTTTCACGTGCGCGTTCTCGACAAGGCCTGCGACCGTCTTCATCCACCAGAACGAGTTCACGACATGCGCGACGACGGCGAGCAGGAACACGACGCCGATGATCTCGTGCGCAATCACGCCGGTGAGCTGCGCGAGCATCGATGCGATGAGCAATATGGTCAGGGCGCCGTCGAGCGCCATGCGAGCAGATCGGCCCTTCATTACCTTCCTCGGTTCGTTGTTCGAAAGCATGTCGACTCTACACCGACGCCAACGTGAAATCGACGAGAGCGGGGTAGAAGGCGTATTCGGTGTAGGTATGGACCTTCTCGGAGAATTCAGCGCTCCAACTGTCGAGGAACTCCTGCTTGAAATCCTCGTAGGCGAGCGCCATATCCCTGCTGCCCGTTTGCTCGAAGGCGCGCGCGAGAAGCGACATGAACACGAGCAGGTAGCGAATATGGTCGGGCATGTCGTGCTCGTCGGATTTGATTTCCAGTCCGAACTGGGCATAGAGGTCCTCCACTGCAACGGCGGTCGGCCCAAAGATCTGGTCGGCGCCGTCGAGGTAGTACGAGGCATAGGGCGGGGCGTACATCTTGAACGAGCCGATGAACAGGCGCGTGTAGTCGAGTTGCGAAAGGTGAGCGCCCACAACCGTCTCCGTCGATTTCTCGTAAGCGCGAAACGCGTCCTCGAGGCCGCAGAGGGCATCTTCGTATCTCGTAAGCGCCGCATCCTGCCTCATGCGCGCAAGCTCTGCGCTTACGGAGTCGCCGTTTTTGGGATACTCCCACAGGCGGGCGAGCCCCTCAAGCAGTGCTGCAGGTGCAACGTGGGGAAGGGGGCGCGCTGCGTAGGCGTCCTCGTCCTCAGCCTCGGGTGCGCATGCGGGCGCTTGGCACTCCGCGGCCAGGCGCGCGGCTTCCTCGGGCGCCTCGTCTGTGGGCTCGTCTGCTGCGATGTCGTTGCTCATGGGTGTCGTCTCTCCTGTGTCTGCTCGCCGATTTCGCGCAAAGGAGGCAAGGGCGAAAAGCGCCCCTGCCTCCTCACGGTACGTGCAATGATACGTCTTACCAGGTCTTGTGGAACTCGCGCATGTAGTACACGGCGGGCTCGGTGCCCTCTTCGGGCAAAAGGGTGTCCATCTTGTAGGACTGCATCAGGTCGTAGAGCGTGGAGTCGTACACGTTCTCCACGTCGCCGAACACGCGAGCACCCGCAGGGCAGGCGTCCACGCAGTAGGGATTGTCCCCGTTGTAGACAAGCTGCTTGCACATCTGGCACTTGAGCGGAGCGCCGACTTCCACCATCGGCAGATCGTAGTCGTCCAAGATGGGGTCATGGCACGGGTACGCCGCACCGATGGCCTCTTTCAGCTCGGCACCCGAGGCCGTGCACCCCTCGATCGCGGGCTCGACGGCGGCGATGTCGGACGCCGCGGTGTTTTCCGGCGCCGGCGTGATCTGCCCGTAGGGGCACGCCGTCGCGCACAGGCCGCAGCGGATGCACTTGTCGTAATCGACCACCGTCAGCCCGTACTCGTCCTTGTGCATGGCGCCCGTCGCGCACGCCTCGACGCACGGCGCGTTCGTGCAATGGTTGCACATCGTGATCTTGTAGGAGTACTTCGTCTTCGGGAACTTGCCCGTCGTGGAAGCGATGTGATGGGTGAGAAACACCCCGGTCGGCACCTCGTTGTGCATCTTGCACGCGATTTCGCATGCGGCGCAGCCAACGCATTTGTGCTGGTCGATGATCATGATATAGCGCGTCTTCATTACGCTTCCACCTTCTTAATGCTCACGCGGGTCAGACCGCCATGGCGCGCGGTCGATCCGCTCAAGCGCTCCCAGTCGCAGGGGAGGATGTCGTTGTTGTTGCCGCCGCGGGGCTTGAAGTTCTTGAAGTCGGCGGCCGCAACATGGCCGAAGGCCCAGTGCCCCTGGCCGTACGCCTTGATGACGACGCCCGGGCGCGTACCCTCCCACGCCTTCGCGTGGACGGTGATGGAGCCCTGCGGGGAGGTCACTTCGACGGTGTCGCCGGTCTTAAGGCCCAGATCCTCCATGTCGGACGGGTTGATCTTGATGACGTCGTCCCAGGCCACATCACCCGGGTCGGTGTCCTTAAACTCCTGATACCCCACGCAGTTCGCGCTTCGCCCTTCCAGGTTCAGGCGCGCTCGGTGCTCTTCGAAGATGTAGGGGTAAGTCTTCTCGTCGCCGTAGCGCACGGGCGTCTCGTAGTGCGGCACGAACGCCAAGCCGTCGCGCGCCTCGAAACCCATGGACTCGACGACGGAGTTCACGTCGCACTTGTATTGGGTCGCCACCTGCTCGAGCAGGGTCTTCAAGCTTTCGGAGAAGAACTCGAACTTGCCGGTATCGTGGCCCAAACTGCCCCAATGCTTCTTATAGCCCATCTTCTTAGAGTTGAAGCACCCCTTCGAGCAGAAGTTGCGCCAGCTGCCGAGGTCGGTGCCCTGCTTGGCGTTTTTGCCGTTCCAGGCGGGCGCCGTCATGATCTTCACCGCAATCTCGGCGAACTCGGCCGCGTTGGTGGGGCAGTTGCCCGTCTCGGGATCGCAGAAAGCCTTCGAGTAGTAGTTGTAGATGTTCGAGAAACCGCGCTCCTTGAGCTTCACGGCGAGCTCCCATGCGATTTCCGTCTCGTCGGCCTTGGTGTCCCACAAGGGCGTGATCACAGGCTGCTGCACCGAAATGTAGGTGTAGAGGCCCTGGCTTGCCTTCATGAAGCCCCAGCGCTCGAACATGTAATGCTTCGCGGGAAGCAGGATGTCGGCGAACATGGCCGACTCCGACGGCATCGTCGTGATGTTCACGTAGAACGGCACCTTCGCGTACGCCTTGTCGAAACGCTGCACGCCGGTGGAGCTGAAGCAGTAGTTGCACCAGTAGCTGATGAGCATCTTGATCTCGTAGCTGCCGTCCTCGTAGTGCCCGTCTTCCTGCAAGATGACGTCGGCAAGCCGGCTCGACGTCTCGTTGGAGTGGATCGCCTTGCCGTTGTAGTTTAGGAAGTCCTTGCGGATGCGCCCGTCGATCGCCTTCATCTTGGCGGCCTTGCGGGCGTTGCCGTCGCGGAAGTGGTTGTGGTCGGGCAGGCTTGCCGTCGAGGCGGAAGCGCTTCTGAACACGCCGCCCTTCGTCTCGATGGAGCCCACCAGACCGTTGAGCGCGTTCGCCGCCATGGCGCCGTACACGCCGCGGACCTGCATGTTCGTACCCGGCGACTGCCATGAGCAGCTCGCGTCGCCGTACTTGCCGAACTGCGTGGCGACCTCGGTGATGTCCTTCGCCTCGATGCCGCAGATGTCGGCCGCCCATTCGGGGGTGGCGTCTTTAAGCGCCAAATTCCACCAACGCACGAGACCGTAGCCCTGGTTGTACTCGAACTTGGACTCGTCGACGGTCTCGCCGGCCTTGAACAGGTTCGTCTTGTTGTTGTAGTTGTCGGTGAGCTCGTAGTTCCACGGCCCCTGCTTGAAGTCGCCCACGAACTTCTTGTTCCAAAGGCCCTTCGTCAGGATGACGTGTGCGATCGCGCAGGCCAGCGCGCCGTCGGTGCCGGGGATGATTGGCAGCCACTTGTCGGCCTTCGCGGCGGTCGCCGACAGGCGCGGGTCGATCACGTAAATCTTCGCGCCGTCCATGACCTTGCCCCACACGCTCGACGCCCAGCCGGACATGCGGTTCGACGAGATGGGGTCGGTCGACCACATGAGGAAGCACTTCGTGTTGGTAAGGTCGTAGTTGTGGTACGCGAACGCGCCCTCGGTCGCCCAGTTCGCCATCTTCTCGGCTTCGGCGCAGATGTCGCCATGGCCGAAGTAGTTCGGGGTGCCGAACAGGATGTTGAACTTCTTGTAGAGGACGTCGCCCACGCCAGTGGAGCGGCCCTTCTGGAAGGCGAGCTTCTTCGTCTCGCCGTTCTTCTTGAGCTCCATGAGCTTGTCGGCGATGGTGTCGAGCGCTTCGTCCCAGCTGATCGGCACAAAACCCGGGTCGACGCCGCGCCCCTTCTCGGGGTTGGTGCGCTTCATCGGGGTTTTGATGCGGTCGGGGTCGTAGACCTGCTGGATCGCGAGATGCGGTTTCGGACAGATTTTGCCACCCGTCGCTGTGCAGTTCCAGTTGCCCGTGATGCGAAGGATACGCTTGTTCTGCGTATACACCTTCACAGGGCAGGAGGCAGTGCACCCTTGGCAGGTGGTTGCGGTCCACTTGCCGGTTTGGTTCGGCTTGTGGGACCCATCGGCTACGGCGGTAAACGGCGTCACCCCCGTCGCTGCCACCGCAGCCAACCCCAAGGCGCTCGCCTTGAGGAATGAGCGTCTATTAATGTTCACTTCTATTTACCCTCTCTCTAGGGCCTCGATTCCCTGCAAATGATTGCAACAGCATCGTTTCCCCTGCTACTGCTGTCATTTGAGGGATTAAGCAGTAGAAAACGAGAGAATGCGTATGGAATTATAGCGGTGTTTCGGTAAAAGTCACGTAAAGTCAAGCAGATATTCGACGAGGTGCAATATTTCCATTATCGATACTTATCGATTGCTAATACTTGACATCATCCATTACTCTGCTCACAATAGTCGGCGGGGGATTGCGCTCGGATTCGAGCGTTGCTGTCAGGATTATTCCGTATCGGACGAAAGAGATACTCATGAAATTCGCAAGGCAATTCACCGGTGAGCTCATCGGTACCTTCCTTATGTGCTTCCTCGGCATCGGCGCCGTCGCCACGGCAACGCTGTTCGGCGCACTCACCGGCCCCGGGCAAGTCGGGCTTGTGTGGGGCATCGCCATCGCGCTCGGCATCTATATTACCCGCAACCTTTCCGACGCCCACTTCAATCCGGCCGTCTCGCTTTCCATGATCCTCGCGGGCAAGATGAAGGTGCGCGACCTTCCCGCTTACCTGCTCGGCCAGTGCGCCGGGGCGTTTCTTGCCGCGGGCGCGCTGTGGCTCATGTTCGGCGATTCGGTGGCCAAAAACCTTTCCAACAACGGTCTCACCATGTCCACGAACTCCATCGGCAGCGCGGCCACCATCTGGTGCGAAGTGTTCCCGAACACCGCAAACGGCACCGTGCCCATGATGGTTGGCGCCTTCGCCGAGGGTTTCGGCGTATTCATCCTCTGTCTTGTGATCTTGAGCCTGACCTCCGATGAGAACAAGGGCAAGCCGAGCGCGCTTATCGCCCCGCTGTTCATCGGCCTCACCATCACCGTGCTCATCAACGTCATCGGCCCTCTGACCGACGCCGGCCTGAATCCTGCGCGCGACATCATGCCGCGTCTGTGGGCTGCATGCGTGGGCTGGGGCTCCATCTGCTTCGGCAACAATGTGATGGACACCATTTGCGTGTACGTCATCGGGCCCCTGGTCGGCGGCGCTGTGGCGGCGCTTGCGTATCGCTACATCATGAAGCCGATGCATATCAAGAAGAACGAGGAGCCCGAAGCCTAAAGCTTGCACGTTCTCTCCCTCCAGCTGCGATGGAAACGACCTTTCCATCGCAGCTTTTTTCGTTTCAGCGAGAAGCGGGGCGTTCGAAGCGAGCGGAGCCAACGCCTTTGTCCCCATGCCCTACATGCTGGGCTTCTTCTTAAGCATCCTGTATACTATCGGCAAAATGTTCGCCTGCGCCTAACGCTGCGAATTCGCGGTAGGGAGGAAAACTCGTGAAGAAGGCCCCCGTCTCTGACATCGCCCTGCGCGTGTTTTTGTCCCTTGCGCTCGTCGTATCGTTCATCCCCATCGCCCGCGATGCGTCGTATGCCGCGGAGGATTACGCTGCGTCCATCGAGGCCGTGAATGCCGATGCCTCGACCGGGGGCGACGCCGACCCCTTCGAAGCTGATACCGCTGGTGGTGAAGGCGATTCGGCTGCAGGCGCCTACTCCGCGTTCGAGGGCGATTCCGATTCTGATTCCGCAGGCGGAAAAACGGACGCCGACAAGGCTCAGCCTGACGATTCCGGTGATGCGGACGCATCCGATGGCTCAACAGCCCTGGGCGTACCGGACGGTGCCGCGCAAGCTCGTCCCATATGCGAATACGGCAAGCTTATGCCAGACGGCTCCGTGTACGAATGCGACGAATCGGGCAATCTCAAGGAGTCAATCGACGAGTTGGATTCCAAATCGCATTCTGTTAACCCATGGGAAGTCAAGAGCCTTATCGTCGATTCTCAAACGACTTCGATTCCCGAGAGGTTGTGCTACAGCTCTACCTATCTTCAGTCTGTGCGGTTTGAGAGTAAGGCCCTCGAATCTATTGGCGAGTATGCTTTCTTCGATTGCGAGAACTTTTCGTCGATAAGCCTATCGGGTATGCATATCGAATCTATCGACAGGGACGCTTTTTCTTATTGCGAGAAGCTGACTAGCCTTACTATCGAAGAAACTGCAACCATTGAGTCAATCGGTTCCAATTGCTTTTACGGAAGCGGTCTTGTCTCGACGGGCTTGGACCATGTGGAGGGATTGAAGAGTATCCCCGTCGGCGCATATCAGGAGTGCCACGACCTCGTCGACACCGGTCTTGCCGGAAATCGCTCGGTTGAATCTGTCGGGGACTCCGCTTTCGAGCATTGTTATGGCCTCGTCGACACCGGTTTTGGGACGAATACGCATGTTACGTCCGTCGGTGAGTATGCTTTCATGAGGTGCGAAAAGCTGAGCCAAACGGGACTTGCGACAAATACCCGAATCGCCTCCATTGGCGCCTACGCGTTCTTGGGCTGCAAGAACCTTCGTCTTTCGGGGCTTGAAACCAACACAACCGTTTCGAGTTTGGGGGAGCACTGCTTCGAAGAAGCTGACATGAGCGGCGGGCTTGTTTTGCCGCGTGACTCTAAGATCACCATGCTTCCGAAATGCGCGTTCGCCAAAACCAAGCTCAGCTTCGTGTACTTCCAGTGCGACCATGCGGTGCTTGTCGATTCCCAGACGTTCCCGAATGGCTTTATAAAAGTTCTCGTTCCCGCACGTTCGCTCGATTTGTATCAAGATAGCGAAGTCAAGCGTGATTGGAAAGCATGCAATTACGACTTGCCCTACGATGCTTCAAGCTATCTGTCTATCAGCGTCGTAAGCGATCCAAGCAAGCTTGTGTACCAAAAAGGGGACGCTGTTTCCCTTAGCGGCATGCAAGTGAAGTTCAACTATGATGGTACGCAGCACACTTTCGACTACGCCGACCTTGCGAGCAATTATGCGTTCAGCCAATTCTTCTCCTTCAGCCCCGATAACGGGTCGACCTTCCAGGCTTCCGACAACGGCGCTCCCGTGCGCGTAACCTACAACGACGGCGACCATCTTCGTAGTGCCTATTCATCAGGCCTTTTGCAAGAAGAGGGGAGCGCGGCGCTTTCCGTGTACGTGGAGAGTCCGACCGCCCAGCTGGGGGAAGCGGCGACGGGCGGCGGCCAGTTTGCTTCGGGCGCTACGTGCACGGTGAGCGCCGAAACGACGCTCGACGGCAGGCTTTTCGCTTATTGGGCCGATGAGAAGGGTAACGTTCTTTCCGAGAAGGAAACGTACGAGTTTTCCGTCGAGCGCTCCATCGTGCTCACTGCCGTGTTCGCCGACGAGATCGTGGTTTCCCCGAAGGCGCGGCTCAATCTCGCGAATGGGAGCGAAGTCGAAAACGTGACGTTCTCTATCGTTGCCGACAATTGCAATTACGGAGAGACGTTCGCCACCTATCCCGGCAAGGTGGTGACGATCACGTGCAACTACGATTCCTCGAAATGGTCAATCGATCATTGGGCCTATTCGGATGGCGCTTACTTGATCGTCGGGAGCGAGAACTCCGCGACCGTTTCGTATACCGTGGAGGGAAAGGGCGATCCCGTTGCTATCCTCAGGGAAAAGGAGCAGCCTGACCCCGACCCCGGCAAGCCTATCGACCCGGTAGTTGCGGTGCATGTCGATTACTCGCAGACGATCGACTTAGGCGGGAGAGCGCTTATGGAGGGCGTTGAGGTTCCGAACGTTTCGGGCTCGAGGTTCCTCTTCGCTGGTCAGCTCGTCGCGCTCGACGCCGAACGGCTCGGCATGCTCGATGACGACATCGAGTTCGTGGGCTGGTATGACAAGGAAACGGGCGTGTGCTTGAGCGAGCGGCGCGTGTGCCTGTTCAAGCCGGAGATGAATATGAGCGTCGAGGCGCGCTTCGCCTTGAAGGATGTCGCCGTGCACGTAAATCCGGCGAAGTCGACCGACGCCTCCGAGAGCTATGCCCACGTGACGCCCACCATAACCAACTGCTACCGCAGCCCGGGCGAGACCGTCGCGCTCGACGCCACCGCCGACAACGCGCAGTTCCGCGGCTGGTACGAGGGCGAAGGCGACGCCACGACCCTGATTAGCGACAGCTTGACCTGCGATTATACGGTTCCTAACTTCGATGGGCAAACGCAGGTCGAAATCACCCCCTGGTACTGCGCCACGCAGGCGAGCGTCGTGCTCTCCGTCGACGGCACCACCGAGGACGGAAGCCCGCAGGGTTCCTTCGTCACCACGGGGCTCTACGGCATAGGATCGCACGTCACCGTCGTCGCGATTCCCGCTCCCTATTACGTGCTCGACTACGTCACCGATGCGGCGGGCAACAAGGTTCCCGTTGCGGAGAATGGCTCCTACACGTTTACACTTGAAGGAGACACCCAGCTCACAGCCCACTTCCGCGAGACCTCGGATGGACATGAGGCGTTTATCGCGCTGCAAGCCGCCCTCATCGCGGCGCTCGGCGTGGCCATCGTGGCCTCGACGGCTGGCGGTTTCGGCGAGTTCGTCAACCCGATCGCCATCCCGGCTATCGTCGAAGTCGGGGAAGCCGAAACCATCGAGGACCTCGTGAAAGTCGGTGGGAAAGCCCTCAAAGAGATAGAGGAGATATTCGAGCACCACAAGCACGACCGTGACCCCGATAAGCCCAAGGGCGACCATACGGCCGAAATCATCGCCACCGCACAGCCTGAGGCGGGCGGCATCGTGAAAGGCGGCGGCGTGCACTTCGAGGGCACCGTCGCCGAGCTCGATGCCATCGCTAACCCGGGGTATCGCTTCGTCTGCTGGAAAGAAGACGGCATCGAGCGATCGACTCTGCCGCATATGCAGATGGCCATCACCGATGTTACGCCCGACATCGTGAAGCTGACCGCCGTGTTCGAGAAGGAAGAGACCATCACCACCTCCATCGAGGTCGAGGGCGCGGCAGCCGACGTCGTGACCGGCTGCAACGCCTCGCCCGACAGGCAAGTTGTCAGGCACGGCGCGGAGGCGACCGTCATCGCAACCGCCGGGGAAGGTTACGATTTCGTCGGCTGGTTTGAGGGCGTCGCCGAGGTTTCAAAGAGCCCCACTTACACGTTCGTTGCCGAAACTGACAGGCACCTAACGGCTAAGTTCAACCGAAAATGCCAGGTCACCGTGAGGGTTGAGCCTCAAGCCGAGCTCGCGGGGAAGTGCGCCGTCACAGGCGACGGCGTGTGCGTCGTGGGCAAGCCGACCGTGCTCTCCGCAAGCCTTTCTGCGGATGTGCGTGAGAAGTACACCTTCAAGGGCTGGTATCGCGGCGAGACCGACGTGCTCATGGGCACAGACGAATCGCATCTCGAGCTCATCCCCGACGGCGACACCCTTGTGCGGGCCGTCTACGTCGTGAAGAAATGCGAGATCGGCGTCGAAATCGGTGGCTTTCTCCCCGGCATAAACCCCCATGGCGAAGTCGAGATCAAGGGGTACCCCGGCATGAGCTCGATCGAGGTGCCTTACGGCCGTCACGTCACCATCAAGGCAACGCCTAACGACAAGTACTGGTTCGCCTACTGGGAAGATTCCTCTGGCAAGCACTATCCCGAAGCTGAGCTGCGCGTATGCGCGACGGAGAACGAGACGTACACCGCCGTGTTCAAGAAGGGGCCCGACGTCATCATTACCGCCGACGCGTACTGGGGCGGCAAGGTCACCTGCAACGGCGAGGAAGTGAAGCCCGACACCGACAAGTACGCGCTTGACGAGACGCTGCATCTTGCAGCCGAGCCGAACCCGGGCTTCCTGTTCTGGGGCTGGTACGAAAACGGGATACTCATGAGCACTGAGAGGGAGTGCACCCTGGTGGCGCAGGCGTCCGCCATTTCGGGAAAGTGCGCGATCGTCGCCGCGTTCAAGCCCCTCGACGTCGTGTGCCTGCCGGTGGCGAGCCCTTCGGAGGGCGGCATGGTCACGGCGAGCCGGCTGTTCGCCGACCGTGGATCCGACGTCGCCCTGAAGGCCACGGCAGCGCCGGGGTACGCCTTCGTCGGCTGGTACACCGCATCGGGCAAGCTCGAATCGATGGAGCCCGAGTTCACCTGCAGGGAAGAGCGCAGCCACATCCACGTGGCGCACTTCAAGGAGCAAGCCTTCACGGTTGCGGCGACGGCAGTCACGGCCGACGAGGAGGGCGCTCTCGTTGAGAACGCGGACGCCGGTTGGGTCGAGGGCGCAGGGGATATCGGCGCGGGGCGCACGGCGACGCTTACCGCCCATGCGCGCGAAGGCTACGTGTTCAAGCGCTGGGTTGACGATAAGGGAGCTACGCTGAGCACCGACGCCGAATACCATTTCGTTCCCTGGGAGAACGCGACGCTTCGCGCGGTCTTCGAGCCAAGACAGTTCACGGTGGCCGCCAACGTCGCCGAGGGTTTCGGCACGGTGGAAGGCGCCGGCACCTACGCCGCAGGTCAAACGGCCACGGTCACGGCAACTCCGAATATGGGCGCCTCCTTCATCGGATGGTATTCCGAGGGCATCTGCGTGAGCACGAGCGCCACCTATAGTTTCACCGTGTGCGGCGATGTTACCTTGACGGCCGTTTTCGGCACGGGCTCCTATGTCGTGAGCGCCATCGCGTCCCCCGCGGACGCGGGCTACACAAGCGGCTTTGGCGCCTTCGGGAAGGACGACCGCACGACGCTTATCGCCGTCGCCAAGCCAGGTTACACCTTTGATTGTTGGAAGGACGCGCAGGGCAACGTGATAAGCGCGCTGCCCGAGGTCACGGTTGCCGTTTCGGACAACGCCGCCTATGTGGCCTTCTTCACGCGCGATAGCTATCGGGTGAGCCTGAGCGCAAGCCCCGAAGGCGCGGGCGTGCTCAAGGGCGAGGGGACGTATTGCTTCGGCGACACGGTCGAGTTGAATGCCCAGCCAACGAGCGGCAAGCGCTTTACGGGTTGGTATGTGGTGGCGCCCGAAGATGAGAAACCTGACGAAGGCAGCCAGGCGGCAGGCGCCACCGCGAGCGGCCTTGGCGGCGATGATGCGGCGACTCTTCTCAGCAAGGACGCACATTGCTGGCTCACGCTCGACGAGGGTTTGCTTTCCGACATCGACAATGGCGAGCTCTGTCTTCGCGCATGCTTCGCCGATCCCTACGAGGTGTCGGTTGCGGCGAAAGCGGTCGTCGCCGGCAAGATGGGCTCGCGCGGATGCAAGGTGCGCGGTACGGGCGCGTATTCTTCGGGCGATAAAGTGACGTTGCAGGCTGTCGCTGGCGAGGGATACCGTTTCGTCGGCTGGAGCCTTGATGAGGCTGGCGACGTAATCGCGAACAGCAACCCCATCTGGGAATTCGAAGCGAACGCCGACGTAGTGTACTACGCGCAGTTCGCGGCGGATAAGCCCGTCGAGGTATCGGTGACGCAGAGCTCGATATTCAGGGGCCTTGCGTTTATGACCGGCAGCTTCGGGGTCGGCACCTCGGCGGAGGTCGACGCAGGAGACCCGTTCGTGGCGATGGCCGTTCCCTTCCCGGGGATGCACTTCTCGCATTGGGTCGACGACGCGGGCGCCATCGTGAGCTACAGCGCCATCCATGTTGGCCTCGCGCGCGAGAACACGCGCCTGACGGCCATTTTCTACGAGACCGGCTTTGACGCTCAGGTTGCCACCTATCCCGAGGGCGCGGGCTTCAGCATGGTCATCCCGGGAACCGGCACTTCGTACAACTCGGCGTCGGTGATGATCACGATTCCCTACCCGGGTTGGAAGTTCAAGTGCTGGATCGACGAGGCAGGGGCGCCCGTCGGGTTCAGCCCCGTCATGGCACGACCCGCATACGCCAACAGGACTTTCACGGCGTATTACGTGAAGGAAACGATTGAAGTCGTTGCCATCGACCCGCGTGAGGGCGGTTGCGTTGCGGGGTCGACCAACTACGCCGAAGGCGGGTATGCCCTTGTGAACGAGGTGGAACCGGGAAGCGCGGTCACGCTTTCAGCCGAGCCTTACGACGGGTATGAATTTGTCGGGTGGTACGACTACGCCGATAGGGAATCGGAGGTCGCACAGCCGCTTAGCACCGATGCCACCTGGACGTTCTACCCCGAGGCGGATGCGAAGGTGGTGCCGCGCTTTAGGGAGGTTCCGAAGTATACGGTGACGGCGGAGGCGGAAGGTGGCACCGTCGACCCTGCGTCAGTTGATGTTATGCCTGGTGGAAGCGCATCGTTTACGGCGACGCCGAGTGAGAACTGCTATCTTGACCACGTGAGCACTGCGAGCGCGGGGGCGGCCGATGCCGCGGCCAACCTGGATATCTCCGACTACGGCGGTGGGCCCTATCAGCTCATTTTGAAGAACGTCAACGCATCGCTTGGCCTGGACTTCGCGTTCGTTCAGGCGGATGCGCCTGCGATTAACGCGCAGCCGCAAAACGCTTCCGTGCACGAAGGGGAAAGCACAACCCTGTCAATTTCGGCCGACGCGGCGCAAAGCGTGCGCGACCACGAGGCAGCATCGAGCGGAGCTGCAGCAAGCCACGATCTTAGCTATCAGTGGTTCCGCGTTGAGGGGGCGGAGCAGGCCGAAGCCGTCGAAGGCGCGACGAAAGAAACGCTCACCGTAAGCTATGCTGATGCTGGCACATACTATTGCCGAGTCACGCAGTCGTATCTGGGTACCACGACAACGGTTTGCTCTGATCGCGCCACTGTTTCCCAAGCGAAGCCCGAGGCGCTCGTGTTCAATTCGGCTGCCCTTCCTGCGGCAACTGCGCATGATGAATACCGTGCGACGATCCCATCCGCAACAGGTGGAACGGCTCCTTACACGTATGCACTTGCCGAGGGAAGCAAGCTCCCCAAAGGGATTAGCTTTGCCATTGGAGGAACGGGCGATTTGCTCCTTTCGGGCACGGCGAAGGCCGCGGGCGTTTACGGCTTCGACATCGTGTGCACTGACAGCTCAAACGCTCGGCAGCAAACCGCAAAGGCTCACTTCACGATTGTCGTGAAACCGAAGAAGGTTGAACTTGCCCTCTCGGGTGATTCCTTCGTGTATAGCGGGAAGCCGCAAGGCCCCTCGCTAGCGGGTGTCTCCACCGACCTCGAAAGCTTCGTTTCCTATACATATATGGGGACGGGAGAGACGCATTATTCCAGCAGCACGCCGCCCACTGATGCAGGCACCTATCGCGTGAAGGCGACGCTTAACAAAGACGACTACGTCGGCTTTGCGACAGCGATATTCTCGATCTCGAGAAAATTCGTCGACTTTGAGATTATTGCCGAAAATGCGGAATACGACGGGAAAGCGCATGGGGTGAGCGTGAATGCCCCGGGTCTTTCAGATTCCGACTACGCGATAACCTATCGCGGTGCGAATGGCACGAAATATGGGCCGAGCAACAGGGCTCCTATCGATGCTGGCAGCTACACGGCGACGGCGTCCACGACGAACCCGAACCTGAGCGGCTCGAAGTCGGAGAGCTATACGATTTCGCGCGCTTCGCAGAAAATCGAAGGAAAGACGGAATACTCGGCAACCTACGGAAGCACGGGAATCGTGTTCGAGAACACTGCAATGACACCCATCACCTTCGAAGTCGTCGCTGACAAAGACGGCGCGCCGAGCCCGATTGCGATTCAGGGTAGCTATGCCGCTATCACATCGGCGGGCACCGCGCGCGTGATGGCGCATGCCGCAGCGTCCCGCAATTACGAGGCGGCGGAAGATGTCGAGCTTACCGTTACCGTTTCCCCAGCCCCTTTGCTTGTAGTCGTCCACGACGCCGAGCGTTTTGCGGGGGAGGAGAACCCCGCGTTCACATCCACGCTCGTAAGCCCTGCACCGACGACGGACGTATCCGTTGCCTATTCGTGCGAGGCGGATAAGTCATCCCCTGCGGGTACGTATGAGATCGGCGCGAACGTGTCCAACCCGAACTTCGAAACGACCGTCAACCCTGGTACGCTGACCGTGAAGGAGAGGGACCCAATCGACCCCGTCGGCCCCGACAACCCCGACAACCCCGACAACCCGAGCGATCCCAGCAAGCCCGATAATCCTCCCACGCCAGACGATCCCGCTGGACCAGTAGATCCCGACAACCCCACGGGGCCGACGGACCCGGATAATCCTTCCGACCCGTCGGAGCCGGCGGACCCTGACAACCCCGCAGCGCCCGACAACTCGGGTGGCGAGGACAACCCCGATCAGCCGGTTTCCCCCAATACCCCTGGTCGGGATTTGCAGCCCGGCTCCTCGCAGAGCCCAGGTTCTTCAAGCGGGCCTATCGGAGCAGGCAGCGACTCAAACGCCGAGGGGACAGCGCCCGCCGATGCGGCAACCTCGCCCGATTCCGCGGATGCGTCCGCGGATGCAGTGCAGCCTGCAATGGCCTTGACGGTTGAAGAGGAAACCTCGCCCAGCCATGCCTCGGTCGTCCTCGCCCTTGCTCTCGGCGGATGCGCCACAATCGTCGCTGCAGCCCTCGTAATCCGCAGCATCCGCCGCCGCAGAAAGTAGACGACGCCCATAGACTGACAGAGGGGCACGCGCGAGACCCCGTTGCCGTGGTGGACGTGACGTCGCGTCAACAAATTGAGCTTGAATGGGGATATTCCTGCTATCATGCGCACGTGCCCCATTCGAGGGGTGCGCTTGTCGGAATGCGTCCACGGAAAGGCGGGGTAGTGAAGCGGGTTGTTCTCCTTGCGATTGCGGTGTGCCTCGCATGCTGCGCGCTTCCGCTCGCCTCGTGCAAGGCGCCAACGCTTTCCGACTGCGACCTGCAGCTTTTCAAGAACGCCGTGGGCACGGGCGATACGCGAAACATCGTGTCCGGCGTGGTGAGCCTCGGCGGGGTCTACCGCCAGGGAGATGTATCGGGGCGCGTGATCTGCCTCAACATTGGTATGAGCGAGGCGAGCGCTTGCGATTCGATATCGATCGAGCCTCTAACCGACGGCGTTCGCGTGGGGAAATCGAGCGGCGTTTGGGAAGATGCCGCCAGCTATCAGCTGAGCGAGATTGCGGGCGGGGGATACGTCTATTTCGCCGTGCCCGTCGAGCAAGGCGCCGACGAGACGGCCGATGCGGCGGCGTATCGGTCGTTTGGCAATGTGGAGTTTCGCGTCACGTTTTACGGCGATAGCGATGCGGTGAGCTATCGCTATCGTATCGTGCCGACCGGTGATTACCTGACCTGGGTTGACGACCCGAAAGGCAACACGTACGACGGCGCGCGCTTTGAAGTGACGCGCAGCGAGGACGCATGATGACGACATCGGGCGAACTCGAAAGCGCGCGGGCGGGCGGCGTTCCCGATAAGGCGCTCGCCGCGCTGCGGAGGCATTTCGGCTACGGTGCGTTTCGCCCTGGTCAGGAAGGCGTCATCGGCGCGCTTCTTTCGGGCCGCGATGCGCTTGCCGTCATGCCAACCGGCGCCGGGAAGTCGGTATGCTACCAGATTCCCGCTCTCGTCACCTCGGGCGCGACCATCGTCGTGTCGCCACTCGTGTCGCTTATGGGCGATCAGGTGCGCGCGCTCGTGCAAGCGGGCATTCATGCGGCATATTTGAACTCGACGCTCTCGCCTACGGCGCAGGGTCGCGTGATCGAACGCGCTCAGGCAGGGGAGTTCGACCTTATCTATATAGCTCCCGAACGATTAACTGACGAGCGATTTCTCTCGTTCGCGCGCGAGGCGCCTATTCCGCTCGTTGCCGTCGACGAGGCGCATTGCGTATCGCAATGGGGACAGGATTTCCGCCCGTCGTACCTGATGATCGGCGACTTCATTGACAGCCTGCCCGCCCGCCCCGCCGTCGCCGCGCTCACTGCGACCGCTACCGAGCGCGTGCGGGACGATATCGTGCGTCTGTTTGGGCTTCGCGACCCTTATCGCATCGTCACCGGGTTCGACCGCCCGAACCTGCTCTTCGCTGTCGAGCGCCTCGAGCCCAAGCGCAAGATCGCCCGCATCGCGTCCTACGCCCTCGAGCACGAAAGCGATTCGGGAATCGTGTACTGTTCTACGCGCAAGGACACGGAAGCGGTCTGCGACGCACTCGTCGCCGCGGGCGTGCGCGCCACGCGCTACCATGCGGGACTTCCCGCAGCCGAGCGTGCCGCCAACCAGCAGGCGTTCATCTGCGACGACGCGCCCGTCATGGTGGCGACGAACGCGTTCGGCATGGGCATCGACAAGTCGAACGTCCGCTACGTGATCCACCACAACATGCCCGCCTCGATCGAGGCCTACTATCAGGAGGCAGGCCGCGCGGGGCGCGACGGCCTGCCCTCGGAATGCCTTCTCTTCTGGAGCGAGAAGGACCTTTCCACCTGCCGTTTCTTCATCGAACAGGAAACGGGCAACGAGGAGCTTTCGCCGGAAGAGGCCGAAACCGTGCGCCAGACGCGCCGGCGCATGCTCGCCGCGATGGAAGGGTATTGCCTGACCTGCGGCTGCCTGCGCGAATATCTTTTGCATTACTTCGGGGAGAACATGTCGCAGGGCGACGGCCCCGCGAACTGCGGAAACTGCGGGAATTGCAAAGGCGCCTTCGAGTGCGTCGACGTGACGAGCGAGGCGCGCGCGGTCATGCGCTGCGTGCACGAGCTTCGCGGCGAATGGGGCAAGGGAATGGTCGCCGACGTGCTACGCGGGGCGAAAAACGAGAAGATAACGTCTTTCAGGCTTGACGGCACCGCCGTCTACGGCTCGCTTTCGCAGGCATCGGCGACGCATCTGAAGGACGTGATTGAGCTTTTGGTGGCGGGACGCTATCTCGACATCTCGGAGGGAAGGTTCCCGAAGGTGGGTGCTGGGCCGAACTACCTTGCGGCCGCAACTCCAGAGTTCGCCCTCTTCATGAAGAGGGCACCGCGAAAGGGCGAGCGGCGGGGCATTGCGAGCGGCGGCGCGCACGCGTTCGGGTCGAGCGGCACGGGCGCACGCGGCCAGGCGGCAGGTGAGGGGTCGGGCGAGTTGTTCGAACGCCTGCGTGCGCTGCGCAAACGGCTCGCGAGCGAGCAGGAAATCGCCCCCTACATGGTGTTTTCCGACGCCACGCTGCGCGACATGTGCGATCGCATGCCGCGAACCGACGACGAGTTCCTCGCCGTGAACGGGGTGGGACAGACCAAGCTCGAGCGCTACGGGGACGCCTTCTTGGACGAAATCTCCGCATTCGAAAACCGATAGGGTCCTATACGGCTGACACCGCTTGATTTTCTCCGCATTTCGCTAGGTGCCTATACGACCGGGGTCGTTCGATTATCGCCATCGTTTGACAGGAACCTTAACGACGCGCCCCGCCCTCCATTCCCATAGTTCGATAGGACCCTGCATGATAAGCGCCGACGTGTGTCCCTTCTCGCACTCCCAAACGTGAAGGGAATGTGACGAAATTAACCCAGGCATTGACTCTTGGGCGAAGAGGACGATTATAGATGCCGCTGACAAGCCGAAAGGGCGCGCCAAGCACGGGCATCGAAGGGTGCCGTCGATAAAGGAGATACGTTGACCAGCACAAACATGCATACCATTCGAATTATGAGCCTGATTATCTAGGGCTCGGGTTGCTTGTTTTTAGGCTGCCCGAACCCTAATCGGGCAGCTTGCGGTCCATGGAAGCCGGAGGCTGTTTGAGAAAACGCCTCCGGTTTTTTATTTACTCCGAACCCGTGCGCCACTCGCGCCGTTGCTCTCGTTTCCGCCGTCGTTTTCCCAAGCAGCCGCCTACTCCGCGGCAGGCTGCGTATCGAAACCACGCAAGAGAAAGCGAGTGAGGAAACCATGTCAAGCACTGCAACGGCGGGCACGCTGCCTTTAGGGGCGAAGCCGCTTGCCAAGAAGAAAAACTCTACGGCGGAAATCGTCGCCGCGTCGATGGTGGGCACGGCCATCGAGTTCTACGACAACTACTGCTACTCCATCGCGGCGGCGAGCTATTTCGGGCTCATCTTCTTCACCGACGTCGCGAAGTCGAACCCCGTTCTCGCAACGCTGCTCGCCTTCGTCACCTTCGCCGTGTCGTTTCTGGCGCGTCCGTTCGGCTCGCTTTTGTTCGGGCACTTCGGCGATCGTTTGGGTCGCAAGAAAACCCTGGTCGCAGCGCTGATGATGATGGGCATCGCAACGTTTGTCGTGGGGCTGCTCCCGGGATATGACGTTCTCGGGCCCGCGTCGGTCGTGCTTCTGTGCGTTTGCCGCGCGCTTCAGGGCGTAGGCCTTGCGGGCGAGTGGTCGGGCGCCGCGCTCGTGGCGACCGAGAATGCGCCCGCAAGCAAGCGCGCGCTCTACGGCAGCTTCCCGAACCTCGGCGCTCCGATCGGGTTTTCCTGCGCGTACGGCGTGAACCTCGTGCTCGACACCATGCTCACGACCGACCAGATGGTCGCGTTCGGCTGGCGCATCCCGTTTTTGCTTTCCATCCTCCTGGTCGTTGTCGGGCTCGTCGTTCGCCTGCGCATGACCGAAACCCCCGTGTTCCAGAAGGCCGCCGCTGAGAATCGCGTGTCGAAGGCGCCGCTGCTCGAGCTTCGCCACCATTGGAAGCGCGTCGTTTTGGGCACCTGTGCGGTAAGCATCACCTACACGCTGTTCTACCTGCTCGGCACCTGGTCACTTTCGTACGGGGTCTCCACGCTCGGCTTCTCCCAGCCGCAGTATCTCGGCTTCGAGCTTATCGCCGTGTTCTTCTTCGCCGCGTTCATCGTGGTGGGATGCCTTTGCGCCGACCGCCGCGGCCGCAAGCCGGTGCTCGTGGTCGCAACCGCGGCAACGCTTGTGTTCGGCCTGGTGAGCCCGCTGCTTCTCGGAAGCGGCACCGTTGCGGGAGTCATGGCGTTTCTCTGCGTCGGCTTCGTGTGCATGGGCTCGGTGTTCGGCCCGTGCGGGTCGTATCTGCCCGAGCTGTTCCCCGCGAACGTGCGCTACTCGGGCGCCGGCCTTTCCTACAACCTCGCCGCGATCGTGGGTGGCGCGTTCGCCCCGACCATCGCAAGCGCGCTCGTCATGAACTTCGGCCTGGGCGCCGTGGGCCTCTACCTCGCCGGCATGGCAGTGGTCTCGCTTGTCGCGCTCGCGTTCTTCAAGGAAAGCCGCGACATGGACTACGAGCGCTAGGGAAACGGACTTTGACTGCGCGCTTTTCAGCAACATCGCGCAAGATTTCTGCGAAGCGGACGGTTTCCCTCAGGGCCGTCCGCTTCTTTCGTGTTCTGGGACTATCGCGGCAACAAGTTCATGATTAGAGAATGCACTAATGTTTAATACATGATAGAATCTATCAAATAAAAATGACAGTATCCAATATTTATTTAATGAATTGATGTTGATATGAAGATTATCGAGCGACCTCAGTATATGAAAATGCTTCTCGACGCTGTGGGCACACCGGATATCAAGATAATCACCGGAATCCGCAGGTGCGGAAAATCCGTGCTTTTGGAATCCCTCGCCGATTGCATGCGTGAGGCGAACCCGAACGCCAACATCATTCGCGTGAATTACAACCTTCTTGAGTTCGAGGAGCTCGCGGAATACCACGCCCTGCACCGCTATATCGAAGAAAGCTATTGCGAGGGTGTCCCGAACGTCGTCATGATCGACGAAGTGCAGACCTGCATCGGGTTCGAAAAGGCGATTAACAGCTTGCATGCATCGGGCAAATACGACATCTATCTCACTGGTTCGAACGCCTTTTTGCTCTCGAGCGATTTGGCGACGCTATTCCGCGGCCGAACATATGAAGTTGAGGTTCTCCCATTCTCCCTGTCGGAGTTTTCAGCCTATTACGAAATATCCGACCCCGATGCGGCGCTCGACCGATATCTGAGAGAAGGCGGAATGCCAGGATCCTATTTATATCCCAACGAACAAGCACGCTACAGGTACATCGCCAACGTGCTGGACGTTTTGATCCTGCGCGATGTCGAGGAGAAGCACAGGGTCCGCAATAAAGTGCAACTCGAGCGTGCGTGCGATTTTCTGATGGACAACATTGGCAACATCGCTTCAGTCAATGGGATCGCGGCTGCGCTGGATGCTGCGGGTACACGCATTTCCGTGGCGACGCTCGCTCAGTATCTTGGCTACCTTTGCCACTCTTTCGCGTTTTACCGAGTGCGCCGCTACGACGTCGCGGGCAAGAAGTATCTCACCTCGGGCGATAAATACTATCTAGCAGACCATGCGATCAGATACGCCAAGCTGGGTACGAAAAAGCTCGACTTCGGACGCGTGTACGAGAATATGGTGGCCATGGAGCTTTTAAGGCGCGGCTGGGAAATCTATGTCGGCGTGCTCTACAAAAAGGAGATCGATTTCGTGGCAGTCCGCCGCGACGAGCGTGTGTATATCCAGGTGAGCGACGATATCTCGCGTCAAGAAACCTTTGAGCGGGAGGTAGCGCCGCTGCTTGCAATTCGTGACGCATACCCCAAAATGGTCATTGCGCGCACCAAGCATGAGGCCACCGACTACGAAGGGATACAAGTGATCGATATCGCTCGATGGCTTATGGGGAAAGAAGGCTCGGCTGCGGATCAGGTTGCGGATAAATCACATCCTTGCAACTAGGAGTTTGAAGCGTCCGGAAAGCGGCGATGCCCGTCGAAGGGGCCTTCGACGGGCAAGATTGCAGCTGACGCGGAAACACCTTCAATCCGAAGCTGTTAAGAACGGGTGACTTCGCGTTCTTGCCAGCCGCAACGAGGCCGTCCTTTGCTATCATTCTGGAGATATGCACGAAAGGACGCTTTCATGACCCAACATCTTACCGAACGCGACGTGCGCGATATCGCCACCTACGCGCGCATCGGGCTTACCGACGATGAGCTCGCTCAGATGACGATTGACCTGAACAGCATCATCGACACCTTGAAGCCCATCACCGAATTCGACCTCGACGGCGTTGAGCCCACCTTCCACCCGATCGGAAGCCTCTCGAACGTCATGCGCGAGGACACCGAGCGCGAAAGCTTCACGCAGGAAGTCGCACTTGAGAACGCACCCAAGCAGCAAGACGGCAGCTTCCTTATCCCGTCCATCTTAGGCGAAGGGGGCGATCGCTAATGGCATTCTCCACCGACATGGGCATCGCCCAGATCCAAGCGGGCCTGCGCGCGGGCGACTTCACGGCGCACGAGGTCGCCGAGGCGGCGCTTGCGCACGTGAAGGCCGCTGACGAGAAGGTCCACGCGTTCCTCGAGCTCACCGAGGAGGCCGCATTCGCCGCAGCCGAGCGCATCGACGCCGCGATTGCGGCAGGAACGTTCGACGAGCTCGGGCCCCTCGCCGGCGTCCCGTGCGGCTTCAAGGACAACATGAACCAGGAAGGCACGCACACCACCTGCGCCTCTCATATGTTGGAGGACTACGTGTCTCCCTACACGGCCACGTGCGTGCAGCGCGCGATCGACGCAGGCTGCATCCCCTTAGGCAAGCTCAACATGGACGAGTTCGCCTTCGGCAGTTCCACCGAGTCCTCCGCCTTCGGCCCCACGCACAACCCGTGGGATCTGGGGCGTGTGCCGGGCGGCTCGTCGGGCGGATCCGCTGCAGCAGTCGCCGCAGGGCTAACCTGCGTGGCACTCGGCAGTGACACGGGCGGGTCGATTCGCCAGCCCGCGAGCTTCTGCGGCATCGTCGGCGTGAAGCCCACCTATGGCATGGTCTCGCGCTACGGCGTGGTAGCCTTCGGCAGCTCGCTCGACCAGGTGGGCCCCTTCGCACGCAGCGTGGAAGACGCGGCGACGGTCATGGACGCCATCTGCGGCCATGACGAGCTTGACTGCACGTCGCAGCAGGTAAAAGCCGACTTCCGCGCCGCCTGCACACAAGATGTCGCCGGCATGCGCGTAGGCATCGTGAAGGAGTTCATGGAAGCGGACGGCCTCACGGCTGAAGTCCGCGAGCGCACGCTGGAGGCTGCTGCCAAGCTCGAAGCTGCTGGCGCTAAGCTCGTCGAGGTCGAGCTTCCGCACGTCGATGCCGCCATCAGCGCCTACTACGTGCTCGGCCCGTGTGAGGCCTTCTCCAATCTGGCGCGCTTCGACTCGGTTCGCTACGGCCTGTGCGACGAGGGTCACAAGGACTTGGGCGGGCAGTACGAGACAAGCCGCGCGAAGGGGTTCGGCGCCGAGGCGAAGCGCCGCATCATGTTAGGAAGCTACTTGCTTTCGTCGGGCGTGTACGAGAAGTACTACTATCCCGCGCAGCAGGTCCGCACGCTGATTACGCAGGACTACACGCGCGCCTACGAGAAATGCGACGTCATCTTGGCTCCCGCAAGCCCGCGCACGGCGTTCAAGTTCGGCGAAATCTCCGATCCCGCGACGATGTACCTCTCCGACGTGTTCACCATCTCGCTCAACATCGCCGGCAACGGCGGCATGAGCATGCCCTGCGGCCTGGGTCGCGAAACCGGCCTGCCCATCGGCGTTCAGCTGATGTCGCCCCAGTTCAAGGATGAGAACATGTTCCGCGTCGCGATGGCGCTCGAGAAGGAATACGGCCCCGCCCCCGTGGCGCCCGAATTCTCGGACGGAAAGGCAGGCGAGTAGCGTGAAGAAGCTCGAGCAAGTATTGCAAGATTGGGAAGCGGTCATCGGCCTGGAAATCCACACCGAGCTCACCACCCTTACCACGAAGATGTTCTGCGGCTGCAAGCTGGAATTCGGCGCCGCGCCCAACACGCACACCTGCCCCGTATGCCTGGGCCTGCCGGGCGCGCTTCCCGTGCCGAACAAGGCCGCCATCGAGTCGATCGTGCTGGCGGGCCTCGCCACGAACTGCGACATCGAGAAGCACTCCATGTTCTACCGCAAGAACTACATGTACCCCGACATGGCGAAGAACTTCCAGACCACGCAGGGCCCTGTGGCATTCTGCATGCGCGGTCATCTCGACCTCGACGTCGACGGCCCGGCGGCGAAGGAGCGCACCGACATCGCGGGGCTTGGCGCGGGCGACTCCTACGAGAACGTCACCGTGACCGACACCGGCTACACGGCGCACGTGGGCATCACGCGCATCCACATGGAAGAAGACGCAGGCAAGATGGTCCACATCGGCGGCGACGAGGGCCGCATCGCGGGCGCCACGCATTCCCTTGTCGACTACAACCGCGCGGGCACGCCGCTCATCGAGCTCGTCACCGAGCCCGACCTGCGCACGCCCGAGGAGGCGCGCCTGTTCATGCAGAAGCTGCGCCAGATCTTCCTCGCCATCGGCATCTCCGACTGCTCGATGGAGGAGGGCTCCATGCGCTGCGACGGAAACGTCAGCCTGCGCCGGCGCGGGTCGACCAAGCTCGGCGTGAAGACCGAGCTCAAGAACATGAACTCCTTCAAGAACCTCCACGACGGCTTGGCTTACGAGATCTGCCGTCAGGCGGAGGTGCTCGAGGAGGGAGGGCAGATCTACCAGGAAACGCGCCACTGGGACCCCACGATGAAGCACACCATCGTCATGCGCGTGAAGGAAACCGCCGACGACTACCGCCTGTTCCCCGAGCCCGACCTGGCGCCTTACGACCTCACCGACGAGTTCATCGAGGGCGTCCGCGCCAAGCTGCCCGAGCTGCCCGACCAGAAGGCCGCGCGTTTCGCCGAGCAGTTCGGCCTGTCGGCATACGACGCCCGTCAGCTGGTGGAAGGCGAGCAGACCGCAGGCTTTTTCGAGAAGTGCATGGAAGCCGCCGGCGCAAACGCGAAGAAGCTCGCCAAGCCCGTCGCCAACCTGGTCATCAACGACATCGCAGGCTGGCAGAACGCGAACGAGGATGCCAACCTCGCCGACAGCCCGCTTTCCCCTGCGCGCGCCGTCGAGCTTGTCGGGCTGCTCGCCGAGGACGCCATCTCCTCCAAGCAGGCCAAGGAGGTCTTCGCCGCCGTCATGGACGAGGACAAAGACCCTGCGGCCATCGTGGAGGAGCGCGGTATGAAGCAGGTGTCCGACACCGGCGCGATCGAGGCCGTCGTCGACGCGGTCATCGCCGCGAACCCCGACGAGGTGGCGCGCTACAAGGACGGAAACACCAAGGTCATCGGGTTTTTCGTCGGCCAGTGCATGAAGCAGATGCGCGGCCAGGGCAACCCCAAGGTCATCAACCAGCTTCTCGCGAAGAAGCTCGCCGAATAGGGCCCGGCGCACAGGGCCTTCCAACGTAACACGCCGATCGCCGCGCCCGAGGGCCTTCCTCGGGCGCGGCGCGTACAAGAAGGAGCAGAAGTGAACGCGCGCGATATGCAAGCCGAAATGGCGCGATGGATCGAAAACGTGACGGAACCCGACCTCGCAGCCGAGCTCTCTCGCATGAAGGAAGCGGTAGAAACAGGGGATGAGTCCGCGTTCACCGACGCTTTCTTCCAGGACCTCTCCTTCGGCACGGCGGGCCTTCGCGGTACGCTCGGCGCCGGCACGAACCGCATGAACGTCTACACCGTGGGGCGAGCCACGCAAGGGTTTGCCGACTACCTGAACGCGCATTTCGAGAACCCGAGCGTCGCCATCGCGCGCGACAGCCGCAACAACGGCGAGCTCTTCGTGCGCACGGCGGCGGCGATCTTCGCGGCGAACGGCGTGCACGCATACGTGTATCCGCGCATTTCCCCTGTTCCCACGCTTTCATGGGCGGTGCGCGACCTGGGCTGCTCGGGCGGCGTGTGTGTGACGGCAAGCCATAACCCCGCCGCCTACAACGGATACAAAGCATATGGTCCCGACGGCTGCCAGATAACGAGCGAGGCAGCGGCTGCTATCTCGGCTGCAATCGAGGGCACCGACCTTTTCTCGGGGGTGAAGTCAGTCGATTTCGACGCCACGCTTGCGAAAGGCGACATCACCTGGATCGACGACGCGGTGCTCGAGCGCTACTTCGACGCGGTTCTGTCGAAATCAGTAAGCAACCTAAGCGCCGACGAGGTCGCAAAGGCGCCCCTGAAGCTCGTCTACACCCCGCTCAACGGCACAGGGCTCGTTCCCGTGACTACCGTGCTTGAGCGCGCGGGCGTCACCGACATCACCGTCGTCCCCGAGCAGCGCGACCCCGACGGCGATTTCCCCACCTGCACGTATCCCAACCCCGAGATCCGCGAGGCGATGCAAAAGGGCATCGAGCTTTGCGAGCGTGTGCATCCCGACCTGCTGCTCGCGACCGACCCCGACGCCGATCGCGTGGGCGTCGCCGTGAAAGATGGCGAGGACTACCTGCTGCTCACGGGCAACGAGATGGGCGTGCTTCTGCTCGATTACATCTGCCGCATGCGCGCCGATCGCGGCGAAGACCTGGCCGAGAAAGTCGCCGTTACCACGATCGTATCGAGCGCGATGGTCGATGCGCTCGCCGCGAAATATGGCTTTGAGCTGCGTCGTTGCCTGACCGGGTTCAAATACATCGGCGACATCATCACCGAGCTTGCGGACGCGGGGCAGGCCGACCGCTTCATCTTCGGCTTCGAGGAGAGCTACGGGTACCTCTCGGGCGACCACGTGCGCGACAAGGACGCCGTAAACGCAAGCCTGCTCATCTGTCAGATGGCGCAGAGCTACAAGCTGCAGGGGAAAAACCTCGCGGACGCAATGCGCGACCTGTACGCCGAGCACGGGTACTGGCTCAACCGCACCGTGTCGGTGTCGTACCCCGGCGCCGAGGGGGCTGCCGCTATGGCAGCGATCATGGAGCGCTTGCGCGCGGAGGCGCCAAGCGAGGTCGCCGGTCTCACCGTCGAGGGCGTCATCGATTACGAGGACGCGGGAACGGGGCTTCCGCCCGCGAATGTCGTCGAGCTTCGCCTGGCAGGCGGCAACAAGGCCATCGTGCGCCCGAGCGGCACCGAGCCCAAGATCAAGCTCTACGTGTTCGCGAAAGACAACACGAGGGAAGGCGCCGAAGCGCTTCTCGATAGCATCGAGGCTTCAGGCCGAAAGCTGCTTGCATAAGGCCGCAGCGGGGAAGGCGAGGGCTGTTCTCGTTCGGGGTCCGAGCGTCGCAAGGGCCTCGAATTCGCAGGTGAAAAGGTAGGAGGAGGCGGCTTCCCAACCCCCACGGAAGCGCCATCCACCCCGCCTTCTGGTTCGACATCTCGCTTCCAGGTGCCAACTGAGCCTGCCTCCTCCGCGTGCATCTCGCCCCGACGTCAGCCGAACCCGCCCCTCCGCGGCTATCTTTTCGAAAACGAGCCCGCCGTGGACAAAAATCGTCGATATGTGAGGAGTTTTCTTAGCCTAACTTTTCTTGAACGATTTTGACCAGGGCAAACGTAGGGCAAAGAAAGAAGAAGCCACCTGTCAGCCCGCTTCAGACTCACAATTCGACAATTTTTGTCCACGACAAGGCGTTTTCGGCGAAGCAGAAGAAACGAGCCGATTGGACTGTGCCTCTGCACCTCAGCTTCAGTTAGATTCTGCACAAATACGTTGAATTCCCTCTTTTCATTTTGGATAGATAAAACTATCATTTTTGATAGATTTAACTGGCAAAAATGATAGATAGGATGAACATGTTCAGAAGAGAGATATCGCGAACGCTTGAAAAACGACTCTACGAACCCCGCTCGTTCATCCAGGTCGTTATGGGGCCTCGACAGACCGGCAAAACTACAGCAATCAAGCAGGCCGTCAAAGAAGCTGGGCTACCCGTTCGCGTCGCAAGCGCGGACAGTGCAATCGAGCTTGGAGCCGATTGGATCGAGCTGGAATGGCGCCAAGCAAGAAATATGGCAATCTCGGGCGCTAAAGCGGTGCTCGTCCTTGATGAGATACAGAAAGTTACCCAGTGGTCGCAAACCGTCAAGCGGCTATGGGATGAGGATAGCTGGAACGATGTTCCGCTTTTGGTAATCCTTTCAGGCTCATCAAGCTTGCTTATCGGCAGTGGTCTTTCCGAATCGCTGGCAGGAAGATATGAGCTTCTGCGTTCAACACATTGGAGCCTGTCCGAAATGTCCGAAGCGTTCGACTACAACCTTTCCGACTATCTCGAATTCGGTGGATATCCTGGTGCCGCGATCCTTAAGGGCGACGAAGACCGCTGGCGCGAATACATGCGAGACTCTATCGTCGAGTCGACGATTTCACGAGACGTTTTGCAGATGGAAAACGTAAGAAAGCCTGCGTTGATGCGCGCACTTTTCGAACTCGGAGCGCAATACTCTGCGCAAGAGCTGTCGTATCGAAAGATACTCGGCCAGCTCGACGACAAGGGCAACACCGACACCATCAAGCACTACCTCGATCTCCTATCAGGAGCAGGGATGATAAGCGGCCTACAGAAGTTTGACGACAAGCCTATAAAAGCAAAAGCCTCTTCACCACGGTTGATGGTTCACGACCCCGCGCTCATGACCTCGATGTGGCACGGAAAAGGGAGCCTTCTCGAAGACCCGGATCTCTACGGACATCTGGTTGAGACAGCGGTTGGCGCATACCTTATCGCGCGCTCGGCGATAGACGGCTTCGACCTTTACTGGTGGCGCGATGGCGACTTGGAAGTTGATTTTGTCCTAAGGCGAGCGCAAGATATCACCGCGATAGAGGTGAAAAGCGGGCGCGTAAGCAAAAGCGGCATGGGCGCATTCTGCAAAACCTATCCGAAGGCGAGCCCGATAATTGTTGGCGATCGGAATACTCCCCTCGAAGACTTTCTGCGGGGGAAAGTGCCTCTGTTTTAAGGTTGAATCGCTGGAGCAAAGCCCGCAGGCTACCACATCTGTCTTGCACGCAATTCGCGCGTTGCGCCTCTTCGCTCCTGCAAAACGCCTGATGTCGTCGCATACTTTCTCGCGAAATTACAGTATTATGTAAATTCGCATCGCGCGGCGGCAACCAAGCCCACGCGCGATAACTTGGTTGGGATTATCTGGGGAAAGGCACCTATGGACTTCAACGCATGGCTCATCGACGTCAGCGGGCAAATCGACGGTTTTCTGTACACCTACATCTTGCTCGCCCTGCTCGTCATCGTGGGCATCTACTACACCATCCGCACCAAGGCGGTGCAGATCCGCTACATCAAAGACATGTTCACCCAGATCACCGAGAAGAAACATGTCGAAGGCAAACGCTCCATCTCGTCGTTCCAGGCGCTCATGGTATCGACCGCGAGCCGCGTGGGCACGGGCAACATCGCAGGCGTCGCAACCGCGCTTGCCACTGGCGGCCCGGGTGCGGTGTTCTGGATGGGGCTTATGGCCATCGTGGGCGCGGCATCTGCGTTCATCGAGTCCACGCTCGCGCAGATCTGGAAGGTGCGCGGCAAGGACGGCGAGTTCCGCGGCGGCCCCGCATACTATATCCACCAGGCGCTCGGCAGCCGCGGGCTCGGCGTGCTGTTCTCCGTGCTGCTGATCTTGTGCTTCGCGTTCGGCTTCAACGGCCTGCAGGCGTTCAACGCCACGAGCGCGCTCGAGTACTACCTGCCCGGCGAGTCCATGCCGAAGGCCGCCATCGCGTCGGGTATCGTGCTCGCCGTGATGACCGCCGCCGTCATTTTCGGCGGAACGAAGCGCATCAGCGTCATCACGTCGATCGTGGTTCCCATCATGGCCATCGCCTACATCGCGATCGCGCTCTGGACGACCATCACCAACATCACCTGGTTGCCCCAGGTCTTCGCGCTCGTCTTCTCCTCGGCGTTCGACTTCCAGTCGATTTTCGGCGGCTTCGCGGGCTCGGTCGTCATGCTCGGCATCAAGCGAGGCCTGTACTCCAACGAGGCCGGCATGGGCTCCGCACCGAACGCCGCCGCCACCGCAAGCGTCTCCCATCCGGTCAAGCAGGGCCTCGTGCAGAGCCTGTCAGTCTACATCGACACGCTGCTCATCTGCACCTGCTCGGCGATGATGGTGCTCGTGTTCTACGTGCAGGACCCCGCAGCCGCCGCGAACCTCAACGGCATGCCGCTCGTTCAGATGGCCGTGAACAACTCCGTCGGCGAGGTGGGCATCCACTTCATCACGTTCGCCATCTTCGCGTTCGCGTACTCGAGCCTCATCGGCAACTACTTCTACGCCGAAAGCAACCTGCGCTTCATCAAGGGCGATAGCAAGGCGCTGCTCACGGTCTTCCGCATCGTGTGCCTGCTCGTCATCTTCTACGGCGCCACGAACAGCTTCGATCTGGCGTGGAACTTGGCTGACATCTTCATGGGCCTCATGGCGATCATGAACCTCATCGCGATCTTGCTGCTCGGCAAATGGGCGCTCGCCGCGCTCGATGATTATTCCGCGCAGCGCAAGGCCGGCAAGGACCCCGTCTTCGTCGCCGATAGCATTCCCGGCATGCCGAAAACCGACTGCTGGCATCTTGAGGAGGTGCGCGACTTCGGCGAGCCGCCCGTGAAAGAATACCTCGACGAGGCGATCGAGACCGATTACGTGGGTCTGAAATAGGTTATTCCCGAACTATCGGGAAACGGAAACATCCTTAAACGAAAGGGCTCCAGTTCTTGTGATTTAAGGTACAGATTGCTCGCGCCGTATTGAGGGAGGCTGACAATGGATCGCGCAGAATTCATGGCTCTGGAGTCCTCGAAAAAGGCCGATGTGCTCAACGCGTCAATCGACGAGGGGAAAACCAGAAAGAGGTCATGGGGCCGTCGGCGTCACCATCAAGGACCTCATGGTAACGCAGGTGTTCTTCTCGAAGACCGAGGGCCGCTTCAACGCGAACGCCGTGGGCGGTCGCCCGAATTTCCGCAGCGACTCGGCGGGTGAAGCTGCAGGGTAACTCATCGCACGGTACAATCTCATTCAGACCGAAAGCGGGGGCTGCCGCGATCATGCGGCGGCCCCCGCTTTGCATAGTGGGCGGGAAGCGAAGGGCATTTAAAGCGAGAAAGGGACAGGCGTGCTCGGCATAGGCATCGACATAGGCTCCACGGCAACGAAGATCGCCGTGCTCGACGACGACGGCGCGATTGTCGACACGAACGTGCGCTCCACGGGCTTCTCGAGCGTCGAAGCGGCGGCAGCGGCGGGGGAGTACCTCGCGTCGCGGGGATTCCTCGACATGCCGCACGCGGTGGTCGCAACCGGCTACGGCCGCATCGCCGTTCCCTTCGCCAACAAGGTAGTGACCGAAATAACCTGCCACGGCATGGGTGCCGCCTTTCTGTTCGGCGACGACGGGGTGGTGATCGATGTGGGCGGGCAGGATACCAAGGTCATCCAGCTTGCGGGCGGCAAGGTGAAGAAGTTCCTCATGAACGACAAGTGCGCCGCCGGCACGGGGCGCTTTCTCGAAATCATGGCCGATCGGTTGGCCGTAAGCCAGCAGCAGCTCGCGGACATGGCCCGCGAAGGCGAGCCCACGCCCATCTCCAGCATGTGCACCGTGTTCGCCGAATCGGAGGTTATATCGCTTGTGGGCCGAGGCGAGCCGCGAGAGAACATCGCGAACGGCGTGATCGAGTCTGTCGTGGAGCGCGTGGCCACCATGGCGTCGGGCGTCCCGGGCGAGCAGGTGTTCCTCACGGGAGGCCTGTGCGACAACGCCTATTTTGTGGAGCGGCTCGCATCGGCGCTTGGCAGGCACGTCCAAACGGAGCCGAACGCGCGGTTCGCGGGCGCCATCGGCGCGGCCATCGCGGCGTCGAGGCTTCAAAGCGAGAAGTAGCACACAGCGACCGAAAGCGGCGGGGTGCAGGTGGAAGGCAACGGACGGCGGGCGCGTTCGTGGCTCGCAAACGGCAGCTCGCGGCAGGCGGCAAACAAGCACGAACGGTAAGCCGAAGAGGAAAGGAAGACTATGACCGAGATTGCGCTTCCGCGCACGTTCGAGGAGTTCAACGACCAGCGCAAGGCATCGTTTATCAAGGTGCATGACTACAAACAGGCGGGCGGCAAACTTATCGGGTATCTCTGCTCGTATACGCCGCTTGAGGTCATCGATGCGGCGGGCGCGGCATCGGTCGCGCTGTGCGGCATGTCGGATGAGACCATTCCCGCAGCTGAGACGGTGCTGCCCGCGAATCTCTGCCCGCTCATCAAGTCGACTTACGGCTTCGCGCTGACCGACAAGTGCCCGTTCACGTACTTCTCCGACATGATCGTGGGGGAAACGACCTGTGACGGCAAGAAAAAAATGTACGAGCTGCTCAACGACATCAAGCAGACCTACGTTCTCCATTTGCCGCAAGGTCAGGGCCGCCCGTACGAGGCCGACATGTGGTACGAGGAAGTGCGGCTGTTCTGCGAGCATCTGGAGGAATTCTACGGCGAGAAGATCACCGACGAGGCGCTACGTCATGCCGTGCGACGTCGCAACCGCCTGCGCCGCGCGCTTGCGGACATGTACGACCTGCAGCGATTCGACCCGCCCGCGATGGGCGGTGTGGAAATTCTCTCCGCCATCCAAGCGTCCACGTTCAGCTTCGACATCGACGACTACGCCGCGAAAATCGAGGCCCTTGTAGCCGAGAAGCGCGCCGCAAGCGAGCGAGGCGAGAGCCCCATCAGCAAGGACGCAAAGCGCATTCTTGTCACGGGATGCCCCATGGGCGGCGTCATCAACAAGGTGGGCCGCACCATCGAGAACAACGGCGGGGTCATCATATGCTCCGACGACTGCTCAGGCGAGCGCACCAACCGCATGCTCATCGACGAGAATGCGCCCGACATCCTGCGCGCCATTTCCGACCGCTATCTGAATATCAACTGCTCGGTCATGACGCCGAACGGCTCCCGCATGGAAAACACCCTGGCCATGTGCGAGAAATACCAGGTAGACGGTGTAATCGAGAACGTGCTCATCGCGTGCCACACCTTCAATGTGGAAAGCACGCTCATGGCACGCGCTTGTGAGGATGCTAACATTCCCTACATGAAGCTCGAGACCGATTACTCCCAGGGAGACTTAGGACAAATCGAAACGCGCATCGCGGCGTTCATCGAGATGCTGTAAGGTCGGGAAGCAGAGCGAGCAGTAGGGGCAGATAGACAGACAGAAACCAAAGGAAGACGAAGCCCGAGGGTGCGTCCGAAAACCTACCGAGAAACCAGGCCCCGATGGAGCGCTCTTGCTTGTGAGTTCCACAGCTTGGCCCAGCTGATCTTCCTCGCCTTCTTCCGGCTGTATGAAACCTTGCCTGAGCAACGACTGTGCAAAGTGACGATTCTTGTAGTTGGGCGCAAGCCGTTCTTCGTGAATGTGCTGTGCCGTTGGCCATAATGTCCTTGCTTTATCACTCTACTGTGGTAAAGTGTAAGCCGTTCGAACGAGACAGGTAGAGAAACCACAAGGTCTCGAAACGATGCAAGTAACGTAAACGCAATACTCGAGAGGCTGCGAGCGTTTACAATGAGTTACCTCATGTCGTGGGCGGGAGATGCCCGCAGCTCAGCTTGCCGCACGATGACGAAGGAGAAGGTACGACCGTGAATTACACAACGCCCTCGGGGTTTCGCGACGTCTTAGCAGATGAGGCAGCGCGCCGCGAGGAAGCCGCGTTCGACGTGCAGCAGCTGCTCTCGAGAAACGGCTACGTTCCCGTGGAAACGCCCACGCTCGAGATCATGGACGTCATGAACGCCGGCGGGCGCGTGCCGGGGACCCCGTTCAAGCTGTTCGACTCGCGCGGCGACCTGCTCGCGCTGCGCCCCGACGTGACGCTGCAGATCGCGCGCATGTGCGCCACGCGGCTCGCAGGGCAGCCAGGGCCCTTCCGTTTCCGCTATCAAGAACGCGTCTTCCGCGAGGCGGAGGGCCGCCCGCAGGCAGAAGCACGCGAGATGACGCAGGTGGGCGTCGAGCTCATCGGCGAGGCGGGGCCTGCGGCGGACGCCGAGGTAATCGCACTGCTCGCCGAGTCGCTCGAGCGCGTCGGGGTGGGAAACTTTCGCATCTCGGTCGCCACGGTGGGCGTTCTGCGCGCACTGCTCGCGGGGAGCGGCGCCGACGAGGCGTGGAAGGCGGGCGTGCTTTCCGCCTATCATGCGAGCAATTTCGTGAAGCTTGACGAGCTCACGGGCGACGGCGCGCGCGAGGCGGGGGTCGCTCCCGTGTTCGCCCAGGCCATCCGCGCGCTCGCAAGCGTTCGCGGCGGGCGAGAGGCGGTTGGGCGCGTGCGCGAGGTCGTGGCGCCGCTCGGCTGCCAGGACGGGCTCGACGATTTGGAGCGCACGCTTGCGCTGCTCGACGAGAAGGGGCTTGGAAGCCGCATCTTCGTCGACTTCTCGGTCATGAGCTCGTTCGACTACTACACAGGCATCGTGTTCGTCGCCTATGCGCCCGCGCTCGGCGCGCCGCTCGGATCGGGTGGGCGCTACGACAACACCATCGGCGCCTACGGCGAGAGCCGCCCCGCCGCGGGATTCGCGTTCTACTTAGACCAAGCGCTCGCCGCGGCAGCCGCCGACGCGAAGGGCGACCGCCCGCTTCGCATCGCGGTGCCCAAAGGCTCGCTCAATCCCGACTCCATCGCGTGCCTTGCGGCGTGCGGCCTTGACACGACGGGGCTTGCCGAACCGGGCCGCCAGCTCATCATTCGCAACCCCGGCGTGGAGTACATCATCGTGCGCCCCTCGGACGCCCCCGTGTTCGTGGAACTCGGCGCGGCGGACTGCGGCATCTGCGGCGAGGACTCGCTGCTTGAGGCTGCGACGGGCACCGTCGAGCTCGCCGACCTCGCGTTCGGCGCCTGCCGCTTCATCGTGGCCGAGCCCGAAGGCGCCGCCGAGCGCGTGGCTGCGCGCTACCGCACGTGCGGGTCGATTCGCGTGGCGACGAAATACCCGCGCATCACCGAGGCGTACTACGCCAAGAAGGGCGAGCAGGTCGAAATCGTGAAGCTGCACGGCAACATCGAGCTCGGGCCTTTGACGGGGCTTTCCGAGCGCATCGTCGACATCACGGCGACGGGCCGCACGCTTCGCGAGAACAACCTGGTCATCGTGGACGAAGTGCTCGCCTCGACGGCGCGTTTCTTCGCGAACCCGTGCGCGTTTCGCACCGACCCGCGCGTGGTGGAGCTTGCCGACAAGCTGCGCCGCGGTGCTGAAGAGGGCCTGTGGGACGCGACGGTGATCGCGGGAAGCGACCAGCCGGGCGCGAAGGCAAACGTATAGAAACCTTACCGATACCGACAAAACGACCTACCATATAAGAAGGGAAGCACATCATGCGTCGAGTTATTTTGAAGGAAGGCGAGCAGTTCAAAAGCTCGCAGATCAACCGCACGGGCGCGTTCAACGCGGGCGCGATTGCGGCTGCCACCTCGATCATCGAGGAGGTGCGCGAGCGGGGCGACGCGGCCCTGCGCGACTTCACGCGCAAGTTCGACGGGGTCGAGGTGGCGGACTTCCGAGTGCCGCAGGAGACGATCGACGAGGCCGCAAGCAGGTGCGATGCGAAGACGGTCGCCGCGCTCGAGCACGCCGCCGCGCAGATCCGCGAGTTCCATGAGCGCCAGAAGCAGCAGAGCTGGATCGCCACGCGCGAGAACGGCGCCATCGTCGGTGCGAAGGTGACCCCGCTTGAATCGGTAGGCATCTACGTGCCCGGCGGGCGCGCGCTCTACCCGTCCACCGTGCTCATGAACGCCATTCCCGCCTCCGTCGCAGGCGTCGAGCGCATCGCCTGCGTGACACCGCCCGCCAAAGACGGCTCGCTCGACTGCGCCATCCTCGCTGCCTGCAAGATCGCCGGCGTGACCGAAATCTACTCGGTCGGCGGCGCGCAGGCCATCGCCGCGCTCGCTTACGGCACCGAGACCATCGAGCCGGTCGCCAAGATCACGGGCCCCGGCAACGCCTATGTCGCCGCCGCGAAGAAGATCGTGTCGGGAGATGTGGGAATCGACATGATCGCAGGCCCTTCCGAGGTATGCGTCGTAGCCGATGAGACGGCAGATCCCGCGCTTGTCGCCATCGACCTTATGGCGCAAGCCGAACACGACCCCTTGGCCGCGTGCTACCTTGTCACCTTCTCCGAGGAATACGCCGACAAGATCGAGGCCGCCATCGCCCGCCACGTGGAGCACTCCACTCGCGCAGAGATCACCATGGCCTCTCTTAACGACCACGGCCTCATCACCATCTGCGCCGATCGCAAAGCCGCGGTGCAGGCGGTGAACGTGATCGCGCCCGAGCACCTCGAGCTGCACGTGGAAAACGCCATGGACCTGCTCGGATCCATCAAGAACGCGGGCGCGATCTTCCTGGGCGAATGGACCCCGGAGGCCGTCGGCGACTACGTGGCCGGCCCCAACCACACGCTTCCCACGGGCGGCACGGCGCGCTATGCGAGCCCGCTTTCGACCGAGGAATTCGTGAAGAAGTCCTCCATCATCCAATACACCCCCGAAGCGCTCGCGGCCGACGCCGATTCGGTCATGCGGATCGCGCGCCACGAGGGGCTTTGGGCGCACGCGATGTCCGTCGAGCTCCGCTGCAACGAGCTTGCCGGCAAGCCGACCGAAGTCGATGCAGGTGAGAGCCTTGAATAGCGTCCGGCAATCCGCGCCGCAGCTACAGGGGCTCGTGCCCTACGACCCGAAGTACCTGCCCGCGAAAGCGTATCTTTCGGCGAATGAGAACCCGCGCGACGTCGAGGGCGAAATCAGGCAGAAGATTATCAGCGCCATTCGCAAGGTGCCTTTGAATCGCTACCCCGACCCTCTGGCCAACGACCTGCGCGACATGATCGCCGAGGCGAACGGGCTCGACCGTGACCAGGTGCTTTTGGGCAACGGCGGCGACGAGCTTCTGTTCAACATCGCGCTCGCCTGGGGCGGGCCGGGGCGCAAGTTTCTAAACCTGCCGCCGACGTTTTCGGTGTACGCGGCAAACGCGCGCCTCACGGGCACCGAGGTCGTCGACGTGGTGCGCCTGCCCGACTACTCCATCGATGAGGAGACGGTGCTCGCGCGCGTGGCCGAAGGCGACATCGACTACGTCATCGTGGCAAGCCCCAACAATCCCACGGGCAAGCTCGCGAACGAGGAGTTCCTCGTGAAGCTTCTGAACGCGACCGACGCGCTCGTCATGGTCGACGAGGCGTACTTCGAGTTCTCGCGCACGACGATGCGCCCCTACCTCGCGACGCACAAAAACCTGCTCATCCTGCGCACGTTCTCGAAGGCGTTCTCGCTTGCGGGCGCGCGCATGGGCTACATTTTGGGAAATGCCGACGTCATCCGCGAGTTCTTGAAGGTGCGTCAGCCGTATTCGGTCGACGCCGTCTCGCAGGCCATCGCGCGCGAGGTGTATTCCGAGCGCCAGAAGTTCGAGCACGGCATCATGGCGATCATCGCCGAGCGCGACCGCATGCTCGAGGAGCTGGCGAAGATCCCGGGCGTGACCGTGTATCCTTCGGATTCTAACTATATCCTCTTCAAGATAGACGGCGCCGACAAGGTGTGGGAGGCGCTCTACGCGCGCGGCATCCTTGTGCGCGACTTCTCCCATGCGCCGATGCTCGAGAACCGCCTGCGCGTTTCAGTAGGCACTGAAGAGGAAAACGACGAGTTCGTCGCCGCGCTGCGCGAAATCGCGACGAAGTAGAACGACGGGGAAGGAGACCCCATGGGCGAACGAACCGCGCGCATCGCGCGCACGACGAAGGAAACAGACATCGAGCTTTCGATCGACCTCGACGGCACGGGCGCGACCGACGTCGACACGGGCATCGGCTTTTTCGACCACATGCTCACCGCCTTCGGGCGACACGGGCTGTTCGACTTGTCGGTGCGCGCGGAGGGCGACCTGGAGGTCGACGGCCACCACACGGTGGAAGATGTCGGCATCGTCGCAGGTCAGGCCTTCGCACGTGCACTCGGCGACAAGCGCGGCATCAGGCGCTTCGGCTCAATCGCCCTGCCCATGGACGAGGCCCTCATCCTGGCAGCCGTCGACATCTCGGGCCGTGGCCAACTCTTCTGGGAAGCCGACGTCCCGCCCGTCATGGTGGGGTTCTTCGACGCGACGCTCGCGAAGGAGTTCTTCATCGCCTTCGCCGCGAACGCGGGCGTGACGCTGCATATCCGCGAGCTCGCGGGCGAGAACACCCATCACGTGATCGAGGGCATGTTCAAGGCGGTGGCGCGCGCGATGCGCCAGGCGGTCGAGGGTGACCCGCGCATGGGCGATGCGCTGCCGACGACCAAGGGCGCCCTGTAGGAGATGCGAATGATTGCGGTAGTCGATTACCAGAAGGGCAATTTGAAGTCGGTCGAGCGCGGTCTTATCGCAGCAGGTGGCGAGGCCTTCATCACGGCAGACGCGTCCGAGATAGCCAAGGCGGACGCCATCGTCTTGCCGGGAGTCGGGGCCTTCGCCGATGCGGCCGCCACAATGCGCGAGCTCGGGCAGATGGAGGTCATTCACGACCGCGTGCGCGCAGGTGTCCCGTTTTTGGGAATCTGCCTCGGCGAGCACCTGATGTTCGAGCACGGTGTCGAGGGCGCGCCTGAGGGAAACCCCGCGTGCGGACTGGGGCTTTTGCCAGGCACCGTCGTCGCCATGCCGCGCTGCGATGGGCAGGGGAAAGCGTTCAAGGTTCCGCACGTCGGGTGGAACACGATCGAGGTTCCTACATGCGCAGGGGGTGCTGCACTCCCTCCGTGCGGCGGAGCCGGGGAAGGCGCCGTGCTCAAACAGTCCTCGCTTCGCTGCGGAACTGCGCGCGGCACCTCCCCCGGCTCCGCCGCACTGCTCGATGGGGGACAGGCTGAACCCGAACTTTCATCGCTTCACTCGGAAAATGCGGGCGGTGCCTTCCCCGACCCCACCACGCAACCAGGGAGCGAGCTCGCCTTCGCCTGCCCGCTCTTCGACGGCATAGCGCCTGGCGAATACTTCTACTTCACGCACTCCTACATCGCGCCGACGGGTTCCCACACCATCGCCGAGACCGCCCACAGCGTGCGGTTCACGAGCGCTGTCCAATTTGGCGAACGCGCCTTCGGCGTGCAGTTCCATCCCGAGAAAAGCTCCGACGCCGGCGCGCGCGTGCTCGCGAACTTCGTGGCGATAGCTGCCCGCGGCTAAGCGCCCGCCGTATTGAGAAAGGAACGCAGAGACATGTACCTTCTCCCTGCAATCGATATCCTGGAAGGCCGTGCCGTGCGTCTTGCCAAGGGCGACTATTCCCAGGTCACGGTTTACAACGACGATCCGGTCGACCAGGCGCTCCGCTTCGAGGCTCAAGGCGCCACCTGGATTCACGTGGTCGACTTGGACGGTGCGCGCACGGGTGTGCCCGAAAACATCGCCATCGTTGAGCGCATCGTACGAGAGACCTCGCTTTCTGTGGAAATCGGCGGCGGCATCCGCACGCTTAAAACCCTCGAGCGCCTTGCGGACGTGGGCGCGGCGCGCATGGTGCTCGGCACCGCGCTCGTGAACGACCCCGAGCTTGCGCGAGCAGCTGTCGAGAGCGTCGGCGGCGACAGGCTCACCGCCGGCATCGACGCGAAGGGCGGGGAAGTCGCCGTCTCCGGATGGATCGAGGGCTCGGGCGTGGCCGCTACCGACCTCGCGCGCGCGATGGGCGCCGCCGGCTTCAAGCACATTGTCTATACCGACATCGCACGCGACGGAATGCAAACGGGCCTCGACGTGCAGGCATATGTCCAGATGGCGGAGGCGTTCGGGCATCCTGTCATCGCCAGCGGCGGCGTGGCGAGCGTAGCCGACATCGAACGACTCGCGCCCGTCGCCGCATCCATCGAGGGCGTCATCACCGGCCGCGCCGTATACGAAGGAACCTTAACGGTTGAGGAAGGCGTCGCGGCCTGCGCGGCGGCTACGAAGGAGTAGGCCATGCTAGCCAAGCGAGTCATCCCCTGCATGGACGTGAAGGACGGGCGCGTTGTCAAGGGCGTGAACTTCGTGAACCTGCGCGACGCGGGCGACCCGATTGAGCTCGCGCAGCGCTACGACGAGCAGCGCGCCGACGAGGTCGTCTTCCTCGACATCACGGCGACGAGCGACGAGCGCGCCACCACCGTCGAGCTCGCGAGCCACGCGTCCGAGAACCTGCATCTGCCGTACTGCGTCGGTGGTGGGTTTCGAAGCGTCGCCGACATCCGCAAGATGATCGCGGCGGGTGCCGACAAGGTGTCGGTGAACTCGGCCGCTGTTGCGAACCCCGAGCTCATCACGCAGGCGGCGACCGCGTTCGGCACGCAGGCGATCCTCTGTGCGATCGACGCGAAGCGGCGGGCAGACAACCCCAACAAGTGGGAAGTCTATGTCCACGGCGGCCGCAAGGCAACGGGAATCGACGCCGTCGAGTGGGCGCAAGAGGCGGCGCAGCGCGGCGCGGGCGAGATTTTGCTCACCAGCATGGACCGCGACGGCAGCCGCGACGGGTTCGACTGCGCCCTGACGCGGGCCGTGGCGCGGGCGGTCAACATCCCCATCATCGCGAGCGGCGGCGTCGGCAAGATCGAGCACTTCGCCGAGGGCATTTTGGAGGGCGAGGCCGATGCCGTGCTGGCCGCAAGCGTGTTCCACTTCGGCGAGATGACTGTGCGCCAGGTGAAGGAATATATGCGCGCGCAGGGCATCCCCGTGCGCCTTTAGGGCGTGCGGACTCCCAATCGAAAGGAACCTTATCGTTATGGGAACGACCGTCGACATCCCCAACCTCACTTACAACGACGCGGGACTCATTCCCTGCATCGTGCAGGACGCAAAGACCCGCGAGGTGCTCATGATGGCGTGGATGAACGAGGAATCCGTGCGTCTGACGCTCGATGAGCGCACGACCTGGTTTTTCTCCCGCAGTAGGCAAGAACTTTGGCACAAGGGCGCCACCTCGGGCAATACCCAGGCGCTCGTCGAGCTGCGCTACGATTGCGACGCCGACTGCCTGCTCGCGCAGGTGGAGCCCGCAGGCCCCGCCTGCCACACGGGCAACACCACCTGCTTCTACCGCGTAATGGGGTAGAGCCCCGGGGCTCGCTCGCCGTCATCCGTTTCGTTAGCGTCGCCCCTTCTCGCTGCTGTCGCACGCCCGGGGACTTGCCAGTGTGTGCCCTTCTTGCTGTTTCGCCGCGCGGCGGGCAACCTTCGGTAGAATCGATAGGTCCTATCCGAGCGCGACAAACAGCGCATCGCGCATGCACGAAAGCTCATACATGATTATCGAAATCCTGAAAGCCCTGCTCGAGGGCATTGTCGAAGGCATCACCGAATGGCTGCCCATCTCATCGACCGGACATATGATCCTCATCGACGAGTTCGTGAAACTGCAGGTATCAGACCAGTTTCTCGCCCTGTTCCTCGTGGTCATCCAAATCGGCGCGATCCTCGCCGTCATCATCATGTACTTCCACAAGCTCAACCCCTTCAGCTTCAAGAAGACGCCGGCACAGCGCAAAAGCACCTGGCGGCTGTGGGGCATGGTCGTCATCGGGTGCATTCCGGCGGCGGTGTTCGGCTTCGCGCTCGACGATTGGGTGAACGAGCATTTTTACAACAAAGTCTGCGTCGCCGCGATGCTCATCCTGTACGGCGTCATCTTCATCGCGCTCGAGCGCCGCAACCATCGCCGCTTCCAGGAGGCCCGCGCAGGGCTTGCGCTCTCCGGCCCTCGCCCGCGCGGCAAGCATGCGCGCGTTGACACCCAGGCGCACGCAACGCGCGAGCAGCTCGACGCCCGCGCGGAGGAGCAGCTGTTCAAGATCACCGACGTCGACGACATCGACTGGAAGACCGCGCTCAAGATCGGCCTCTTCCAGGTGCTCGCCATCATCCCGGGAACAAGCCGCTCGGGCGCCACGATTATCGGCGGCATGCTCGCCGGCTGCTCGCGCACCGCGGCGGCCGAGTTCACATTTTTCCTGGCCATCCCCGTGATGCTTGGCTGGGGCGCGGTGAAGGCTGCGAAGTTCGTTCTCGCAGGCGTCGCCATGACCACGACCGAGATCGCCGTGCTCGCCACAGGCGTCGTGTCCGCGTTCGTCATGTCGATTATCTCGATCAAGTTCCTCATGGGCTACATCAAGAAGAACGACTTCACCGCCTTCGGCATCTACCGCATCATCGTGGGCGTGCTCGTCCTTGCTTACTTCGCCTTCGAGACCATGGGCATGCTTCCGTAGGCGCCCGGCGTGCAATCCCAGCCGAACATTCCTCGAGTCGCTTATACGCCCAAGCTTGCGGCGTACATGCGCAAGAAGGGCTGGCGCCATATCGCCATCGAACACGCAAGCGCATGCGGCTGCTGCGTCGATCTGTCGGAGGTGGCCACGCGCTTCGTCGATGACACGGCGGCGGACAAGTTGCGCGCGAAGGGCTGCGTCGAACTTCACGGCGAGCTGGGAAGCGTCCTCGTGGCGCGCGGGATGGAATACGACGACGAGGTGGAACTAGGGCTTCGCAGCTTCTTCGGCGCGAAGGACATCACCGTGCGCGGCATCAGGTCGTGGAGCTTGTAGGACACCCTTAGTTGGCGCAGGATGGAGCGAAACCGCTAGTTGGGGCTGTGGGGATGGAGCTCAGCTGGGAGAGCATCACGTTCGCAACGTGGAAGCCGAGGGGCGGAGCGAAACCCTGATTGGGGCCGAGGGACAGAGCCAAAACCTGGTTGGGGGCTGTTGGATGGAGTCAAACCCCAAGTCGATGGTCAACTGAGCGAGTTGTGCGACGTTTTTTCGCTCGATAGAGCCCTTCACGACCGTCTGGAACACCTTCTAAAATTAAAACACCAGGTCAGCGAAAAGCGAATCGAATTATTCTCGAAAATGGCAGCGCACAACTCTCTCAGTTGACCACCAACGAGGGGGTGTGTTCCATTCTGCCGCCCGCGACCGCCCGCTCCGGACGTCTTCTTACCCGGAATCGACTCTTCACGGACAAAATCGTCGATATGTGAGGCGGAAAGAGGCGGTGGGTGTATTGCTCCTTGCGTGCGACCACGAACAAGGAGCACAATGAAGCATGACGGCCATAGTGGACCGGAGGGCCGAAAAGCCGAAAGGGCCATGGGCCGGCCGCGGAAAACCGAGGGCCGATCGGGAAACCCAAGGTTCATCTGGGGAAACTGCGCGCCGCCGCAGGAAACCACAGGACTACCTCAAGAGCTGGGAGGACCTTATGCATTACGTCGAATCGCCGCATCGTTTGCCCTACGAGATGGCATCGGGAATCCTTCAGGCGGAAATCGGCTGCTCGTATAACCGCTGCCGCTTCTGCTCGCTGTGCCGCAAGCCGGGGAAGGACTATCGACCCGCACCGCTCGAAGAGGTGGAGGCCGACCTCGACGAGCTCGCTTCCTACGTGCGCAGGCCCTCGCGTATCTACCTCTACGGCGGCAACCCCTTCGGCATGCCGCGCGGCGTGCTCATTCCGCTGCTCGAGCGAATTCACGAGAAGCTGCCCGAGGTGAAGACAATCGGCGGCTTTTGCCGCGTGGCGGACGTGAAGGCCGCGACCGACGAGGACCTTGCAACCTGGGCACGGCTCGGGGTGCAGGGGCTCTCCATCGGCGCCGAGAGCGCCTACGATCCCGCGCTCAAGTTCATGCGCAAGCCACATACCGCAGCTGACCTGGAGCAGCAATGCGCGCGGCTCGACAAGGTCGGCATCGGCTACACGCTCTTCTACCTGGCGGGCATCGCAGGCGCTGAGAAGTGCTCCGAGGCGGCGCGCGCGTCTGCCGAGGTCTTCTCGCGCATCAACCCACTACGCATCAACATCATGACGCTCACCGTGTTCGACAATGCTGACCTCGCGCGAGATGTGGCATCGGGCGCCTTCGTCCCGGCAGCCGAACGCGAGATCGTGCTCGAGATTCGCGATTTCATCGCAGGCCTTTCGGAATGCACATCCTTCATCGAGGCCGGGCACGACACCAACATGGTGCATTTCGACGGCGTCCTCCCGCGCGACCAGGAAAAGATGGTCCTTTACCTGGAGCAACGCGCTGAGATCATGAACGAAGAGCACATGAGGCTCCTTCGAAGCCGCTTCCGCACGCTGTAGCAGAAGCACGCGGGAAGACTGCGAGCCTGCATGCGGCCGCAGGCGGCGGGCTGCCGAGAGCGGGCGGCGCGAGACCTATCCAAATGCTAGGATTTTCTACTCGCCGCTCCATTTCACCCGCTTTCGGGTTAGCCGCGGCTTCTCTTTTGCTATCATGTCAAGCACACGAGTGGCCCCATCAGGGCAGATTCTCGTTAAAGTTATTGAGGCATGAGAGGAACCATCAATGCCAGAAGAAAGCAAGTCGCTTGCGGAAATCGAAGCGCACCGCGCGAAGATCGACGAGATCGACCAGCAAATCGTCGCGCTGCTGAACAAGCGCGCAGGTCATTCGCTCGTGATCCGCGGTCTCAAACCCGACGCCCACATGGGGCTCTACGATCCCAAGCGCGAGGAGGAAATCTTCGCTCGCGTGAACTCCTATAACGAGGGACCTTTGTATAACGAGAACCTGCGCGAGATTTACGAGGCGATTCTCAAGGTTATGAAGGAGACCCCGTCCGTATGAGCGAAGTGAAACCCGTATCCCAAAAGCTTCCCGATTACGGCACGCGCACCGACGAGATCGCGATCTTCGCCGGCCCGTGCTCCGTCGAGAGCGAAGAGCAGTTCAACGAAGTCGCCGAATGCATCGCGGGCCTCGGCCTGCACTGGATTCGCGGCGGCGCTTTCAAACCGCGCACGAATCCGCACAGCTTCCAGGGCCTTGGTGAGGAAGCGCTGCAGATCATGAAGGCCGGGGGAGAGAAATACGGCCTGAAAACGCTCACGGAAGTCATGGACTCCGAGCACTGCGAGATGGTCCATTCCTACGTCGACGGCCTGCAGGTGGGCGCGCGCAACTTCCAGAACTTCAGCCTGCTGAAGAACATCGGTAAGGTGACGAAGGATTCGCACAAGATGGTGCTGTTCAAGCGCGGTTTCGCGGGCACCATCGCCGAGTGGCTCGCCGCGACCGACTACATCACCATGGCGGGCAACGACAACGTCGTGCTTTGCGAGCGCGGCCTGCGCACGTTCGAGACGGCGACGCGCTTCACGCTCGACATCTCGGCCGTGCCCGTTATCCACAAGCAGAGCCTCTATCCCATCTGCGTGGACGTGTCTCACCCGGCCGGAGTGCGCGATCTTGTGCCCTCGCTCGCGAAGGCAGCGGTGGCGGTCGGAGCTGATTCCATCATGATCGAGGTGCATCCCAACCCGCCGGCAGCACTCTCCGATGGCCCGCAGCAGCTCACGCCCGCCCAGTTCACCGACCTGGTGGCGGAACTGCGCGAGATTGCGGCGGTCTTCGGGAAGAAAATCGTTTAGTGCGTCCGCGCCGAGAGAGTTGAACACGTGCAACGGGAGGTCGCCCCACCAGGCGGCCTCCTTTGCGTTTGGGAGCGGGGTACTCGGCGGTCGAGCGCTTCGCGGCGCTTATGCATGGCTCTACGTGCAGGGCAAGGGCAGGGAGCAGAAAGGCGACTTCGTCGTGCTGACGGACTCCGCGGCGCGCCCGATCTACGCCTACCTGTCGATGCACAGGGAACTGGGACAGAGGGGCCGCTCTTCGCGTCGCTGTCGAACAAGACCATGGGGCGGCGGCTGAAGACCCGCTCGCTCAGGGAAGTCGTTAAACGGGCGAAGGGCGAGAAGTTTCCTTCATTCACCTGATGAGAGTATGAGTGGTATCGAAACTGGCGGAGCTTTTCCTTCTGGCCACGCGGGCAATCGCCGCCAGGGAGGATGCGATGGCTATCCCCAGCATAGTAAAGCCGAACACCTGATAGGCGTCCAGACAGCTTCCCCCCGTCGCCGCAATCGTCCCGGTCAGCAAGAATGAGCTTGCGGTGACCGCAAGACCGTCGGCCGCGGCGACGATGCTCGTGGCCGTGCTCTGCTTCGTGGAGGGCACGATTTCTGTGCAGCGGGTGTAGAAGTAGCAGAAGTAGAACGGCCAGGCGAGTCCCGCGATCGCGAGGGCTGCTACGATTACGGGCGCGATGGGGAACTTCGCGAGTGCGAGGAAAACGAATGAGATCGCAAATAGCGCGGGGATATAGACGCTGTTTCTGAACCTCTTGTAGAAGAACCCGAAAACAAGGGAGCTCAATGCCGTCCCTATCGTCATGATCGACATGAGCATGCCGGAGAACGCCTCGTTGCCCACGCCCACATCGGCGACGTAGAGCGCCACCAAGTAGAGGATGACGAAATAGAGCGTCGCGACGAGGAACACCTGGATCGACAATGCGGCGAGCCTCTTCCACCATCCCCGCGGCGCGACGTCTCGTTCTTGGAAAGGGAACAGCCCCCGGGCGAGCGCGGCGACCGAGCTCGCCGACGCGCCCTTGACCTCCTGAACCGAGGTCGCAACGCTTCGCGTGGGAGGGAAGCTCGGCAGAAACACCGCCAGCATGACAAGGACTGGGATCGCGATGAGGTACATCGCGTAGGCGTTCTGCCACGATCCTGCGGCCAAGACGCCTGCGCCGTATGCGAGCAGGGCGCCAATGGCCGACATCGCCGAGTTGTACCAGCCGACGTATTTGCCGTGCTCTGCTTCGTCGGAGAACAGGTCGGCGAGGATGGAGAGGGCTGCTGTGTTCGTGATGCCCCAGCCGACCCCTGTCGCGAGAAGGCGCATCGTCACGAAGAAGTAGACGTTCTCGCATGCCGCGCCGAAAACCGCCGAGAGCGTGAACACGGCGAACCCGATGACCATGATCTTCTTCTTGTCGAGCTTGTCGCAGAGGACACCCGTTGCAAGTCCGAAAGGGAGCCCGAAGAGCGCGGGTCCTGTGACCCCGAGGTTGACGAGCCACTCTGGGGAGTCCGCGAACGCCTGGTAGACGTCGGCGGCGACGGGGCTCACCACGAGGTCGCCCATCGTGCACATGGACGAGAGGAAGAGCGCGGCGAGGGAGAGGGCAAGCCGCCACTTCGGCAGGTCTGAGGATTCGGTCATGGGTGCGCCTTTCAGTTCGCGGGGGCTTCCGGCCCCCTTGCAACTGGCCTTTTGGTCAGAGCGGTTCCAAGGCTCCGCTCCTGGGGTGACCGCGCCGCGCATCGAGGGAGGCGCGGCGCGGAAGGGGGGTCCCCGGCTCCTCCCAAGGGGATAGGCGGAAGAGCCGGATAGCGCTCCACGGCGCTTCGCCGCCGATGGAGGAGAGGCTGCGAAGCGCCCGCGCGCGATCGGAGGCGACGGCCGCAGGGAAGATGCGGCCAGCGCCGTTTCAAAAGCTACTTGCTCAAGTCGACGCCTTCGGCCTGGTAGGCGACCTTGCCGTCGATGAGGGTGTAGAGCGCCTTGGCGTGGAGAATCTCGTCGGGCGACGCGTCGAGTAGGTTTTTGTCCATCACGACGACGTCGGCGAGCTTGCCTGCGTGCAGCGTGCCGATGCGGCCCTCGAAGGACTCTGCGTACGCAGAGCCGTAGGTGTAGGCTTGCAGCGCCTGCGCCACCGTGATGCGCTGCTCGGGGACGAACCCGCCCTCCGGATAGCCGTCCCACGGTTGCCGGCGCGTGACGGCGGCGTAGATCCCCTCCATGGGGTTGAGGTTCCAGACCGGTGCGTCGGTGCCAAAGGCCATGACCGCACCAGTGTCGACGATCGATTTGATCGGCCACATGGAGGGGCGCCACTTCTCGCCGAGAAGCTTGGGATACCCGTCCACGTTGAGGACGGAGTGGATCGGCTGCATGGAGGGAACGACGCCGAGCTCCGCGAACCTGCCGATGTCCTCGGGGCGACAGCTCTCGATATGCTCGATGGTGTTGCGCAAGCGCTTCGGCCCGTTTTTCTTCTGCACCGCTTCGAACACGTCGAGCGCCTGCTTCACGGCTCCGTTGCCGATGGCGTGCAGGCGGACGGGATAGCCGTTCGCGTCGGCCTCCTCGACCATGGCGTACAGGTCGTCGTACTTGATGGCCGGCTCGCCGCAGGTCGTTGGATCGTCGGCGTAGGGCTCGGTGAGGTATCCGGTATGGGCCTCGCAGACGCCGTCCGTGATCTGCTTGAGGCCGGCGAAGCGCAGGTGCTCCGAGCGCATGAGCGGTTCGTACTTCTTCGGGTTGGCGAGACCCGGCTCCATCTTGAGGAAGCAGCTCACGCGAATGGGGAGCTTCCCCTCCTTCTCAAACGTCTGGAATACCCTGATGTTGTCGTCTTCCGGTATGCCGCCGTAAGGCCACACGCAGCCCGTCGCGGTGACGCCGTAGCTCAGCGCTTCCGAAATCACGTTGTCGAGCGCTCGGTCCATGTTCGCGGCAAGGTTCGCCATGCCCCAAACGGGGTCGTTTACCGGCGGCTCCTTACCGATGCCCGTTGGATTGCCGTCCTCGTCGCGAACGATGACGCCGCCTTCTGGATCGGGGGTGTCTTTCGTGTACCCTATGGCTTCGAGAGCCTTGGAATTCATCCAGCCGACGTGCATGTCCCACGAGGCGAAGTAGGCGGGCCGGTCGGGCACGGCTTCATCGAGCATTTCCTTCGTGGGCTGCTCTTCCCATTCGTCGAAGTTGAAGTCGCACCCCGCGATCCACTTGTTGTCCGGATGCTCGTCGGCGAACTTCCGGATTGCCGAGAGGGCGTCCTCCTTGGAGGTGATCCCCTCGAGCGAAAGCGTGTAGCTGGCGTCCTTCGTGACGCCGTTCTGGATGAAATGGGTGTGGGCGTCGTTGAAGCCCGGGCAGACGAGCCTGTCGCCGCATTCGAGGACCTGCGTGTTAGGTCCGACGAATCGCTGGGCCTCTTCGGCGGAGCAAACCCTTTCAATTTCCTTCCCGCTGATGACGACGGCGCCCTCGATGGTGTCCAGGGTCTCGGCGGTGAAGATGGATGAGCTTTTGATGACGATGTCTGCGTAGCGCATGGTGTTCTCCTAAGGAACCGGGACCGGCAGTTAGAGCCGACCCCTTCGAGGTCTACCGGGCCTTGAGCGACGGCTCAAGGCCCGATTCGGGTTCAGCAAGCTGGAATGCCCCTAGGCGTTCTTCTTGCCCTTGGAACCCATGTAGGCGACGAGCGAGACGACGCCGGCGGCGAGCAAGATGATGCCCGGGACGATCCAGGCGCCGACGGCATTGGTGCCCATGAGGCCCATGCAGCCGGTGATCAGGTAGGAGCAGGCGGTCGCGGCGAGGCCGTCGGAGAGGGCGACGATCGAGGTCGCGGTGCCGGCCTTCGCTGCGGGGACGAGCTCGGTGCAGCGGGTGTAGAAGTAGCAGAAGTAGGTGGGCCACATGAGGCCGAGCAGCGCGATGCACACGATTGCCGTCATCTGGCTGGGGAAGAGGCTCATGACGATGTAGCACGCGCCCATGACGAACACGCCGGGCAGGTAGACGGCGTTCTTGAACTTGGCGTACAGAACACCGAACGCGAGGGACATGATCCCCGTCGCAATCGTGGAGATGGAGCTCAGGACGCCGATGAACGCTTCGTCGCCGATTCCCGCGTCGGTAACGTAGAGGGCGGGCATGTAGAGCGAGACGAAGAAGCCGAGCGCGATGAAGAACACCTGAACCGTCAACGGGATGAGGGGCTTCCACCAACCGGCTTCGACGGTCTCCTCCTTCGAGCCGCTCTCGGCGTTTTCGGACTTGGCGACTGGCTTCATGCTGGGGAGAAAGACGATCAGCATGACGAGGACGGGGATGGAGATGTAATACGTCCAGAAGGCGTGCTGCCAGCCGCTGACGGCGAGGATGCCGGCGACGGCGGCCATGATGGCGCCCATGACGGACATGACCATGCTGTACCAGCCGACGAACTTGCCGTGCTCGGCCTCGTCGGTGTACATGACCGCGAGGATGGAGAGCGCGGCGGTGTTGGTGATGCCCCAGCCCACGCCGGTGGCGAAGCAGCGCAGAGTCACGAACAGGGGAAGGTTGTCCACGGCGCCGAAGCAGGCGGAGACGACGAAAATGGCGAAGCCGACAATCATGACCGTCTTCTTGTTCATCTTGTCGCACAGGATGCCGGCGAGGATGCCGAAGGGCAGGCCCACGAGTGCGGGGCCGGTGATGGCGAAGTTGATGAGCGCCTCGGACTGCCCGGCGAACGCCTCGTAGAGCGCTGCGGCGATGGGGTTGATTACCATATCGCCCAAGGTGCACATGGAGGACAGGGCCAGGGCGATGAATGCCAGCCATTTCCTCCCGTTGCTGATGTTGAGTTCCATGACGGATCCCTCCTTTTCGCGCCGGCCCCTCCTTGAGGCCGGCTTTTACGTCTGGGAGGCTACTCTCGCCGGGGGCGCGCTGCCCCGCTCGAAATATACGGATTGGTATGGTTTGCCCCCTCAACGATGCGTGTTTCGCCCGTAAGCATTTCAGCCGCTGTTATTGAACTGCCCATAAGGTGCTTATGGTTTCAAGTATTTGAACAGGTATTTCGACTCTTCCAGGCTCATAATGGGAGTTGGCTTGATTGAGGGGAATCGAGACCGAAGGCCAGAGCTACGTCAAAGGGGATCGATATGCAGAGCAGGGCGTTTATCGGCGTTCCGCCGGTCTACACGGGCGTCATTTTCCTGGTCTCCTGGATATACTTGCTCTTCTACGCGCAAACGGCGGGAATCGAGGCGGCTGCCCCCGTCTCCCTCATGAGCGGTTCGTACACGATAAGCGCCTTCGTTATGTGCGCAACGCTTGTGGCCATTGCCTTTCTCCCTTTCGACCGGGTACGCTTTCTTACCTCGGTTTCTGTAAAAATCGCATCTCCGCTACTCATGACGGTTGGACCCGTCATCCTCATGGCCGATATCCCCGATTCCCTTGTTTTCGTCTCTGTCGGTATAGGGGGCGTCCTTACTGGACTTGGTTCCGGGGTTGCGACCCAGCAATGGGCTGTGGCGTACCGAAGGGTGGGCCTGAGCGTCGCCATAAGCAGCTTCCCCCTGTTGATGGCGATGGCCATCGGCGTTTGCGCGACGCTAATGTATCTGCCGGGAGACGTGCTTCGCGCTGCCACGATTGTCGCGCCGGCCGTGGCGGGGATGATGTTTCATATGGTGCGGCTCAAACCGTGGCCGCAGGACGATCTTGGGCAAGGTCCGCGCGATCGACCGTTCAACTTCTTCATCCTCCTGCTCCCGTTCGCAGTGTTCTACCTTGCCTCGGGGTTCCTCGATTACTTTTCCCTCGTCAGTAACTACACGTTCGTTTTCTACGCTTTAGCCGCGTTTATTCCGCTCCTTATAAGTGGGGTGTCGATTTTCCGGACGGCGCGCCAAGGTTTCGTCTCGGCGTTTTTGGTGCCCATCTGCTTCCTCGTTGTCGTCGCCGTGCCCTTCTTCGCGCTCGGAAGCATCGCCCCGATGGCGCAGTTCGTATCGATCGGCGAGCTAGGCATCGAGGTGCTCCTGTTCATCGTCGCGGTCGGCTTTGCGGACTTCTTCTCGCTCGACGCCCTGAAGACCTACTGTCTCGTGCGCGTTGTGGCGACTATTTTCAACAGCATCGGATGGTACGCTGCGTCCTATGCGGGCTTCGCGTACGGTGCGCTCTTCAATTCCCAGGCGTCGCTCTTCGTCGTCTTGATCGGCATCGAGGTGCTCACCATCGCTTTGTCCGTGGTCATCGTCCAGGTGCAAAAGGCGGTTCGGGCACCACGTCTTCCGGTGAGGCGCCGGACAGCGCTGTGGACGGGGTGCAATCCGACGATGACGTGGCGGGCGATGTGCTGAGGGGGAGTGAAGGAGAAACGTCGCTGGCTGGCGAGAGCGGTTCAGCCGAGCCCACGCTCGAGGAGAAATGCGATGCCGTCGCCGAGCACCATGGCCTCTCGAAGCGAGAGCGCGACGTCCTTCGCCTACTTGCCCGCGGCTACTCGTCGGCTCGCATTCAGTCGGAGCTCTATATTGCTCCCGGCACGGTGAACTACCATGCCCGAAACATCTACGCGAAACTTGGAGTGCATTCCAAGCAAAGCCTTATCGACCTGGTTCTCGGCTATCGAAATGCGCCCAGGCGCAATCACGTGCAGGGCAAGGATTAGAGAGTGTTCGCGGCAAAGGTGTGACGAATACCACCCTCGGCTATTTTTATGCATGCTTGCCGTTTGAGCCAGCCGCAGCAACTTAGAGGGGTTCGCATTCGATGCGGACGACGCCGCGTGCCACGCCGTCTTCGTCCCAGAGCCTTGCTATCCTTCCACTCTGGGCAGCTTCGCGACATACCGGTCGTCGTAGCGAAAGTCCACGTAGTATCGGTTGTCTATGGGCAGCCGGTCGAAAATCTCTTTCCCGTCTTCGATGCAGGCCTCGATCTTCCCGTCGCTCATCCCGACCTGCCGCAGGAAGAATCGGGTAGCGAAGTGCGCCACTTCCTCGTAGGTGAACCTCTCCGGCTCTGCCGACGTTCGGCCGACGAGGGCGTCGGAGAGGCCAAGCTGCGCGGCCACGATGAGGTCGAGCTCGTTTTGCGCGATGCCCTCGATGCCCTGGTCCTCCATCACGCACCTGTAGTAGTACTCGACGACGTCGTGCACCGACTTCGACGGGATGCGCTCGCTCGTGATCTCCCAGAGGAAGCGCCTGATGTTGCCGTCCTCGTAAATGCGCTTCCACATGTGGTAGTTCTCGATGACGGCGAGCTGCGTCTTCGAGAACAGGTCGCCGCACATCTTCTCGATGTATATCTTGTTCTGCGCTTCGTACTCCACCTCGATCGCGGTGGCGATTCCCGCCTTCCCGTCGAAGTGGTATGTGATCGTTCCCGGAGGGATGTCCGCCTCTCGGCAGATGTCCTCGTAGGTCGTGCCGACGTACCCGTTGCGGTAGAACAGTTTCTTGCATACCCCGATGATGAGCCGTTTTTTCTTCTCACCTGCGCTTAAACGGACCATGGGGCGCCCCTCTCGTGTTCGACTTCGCGCTTTCGCTCAGTTTCTGAGCTCGCACTGCTTTTAATTGCCGATTTGATTATATCGGAATATATTCTTCTCATCGAATTAGTGCGCACTCACATTTGGTTATCTACACAATTATAGGAAATAATGCAACAAGGAGGGCACTATGGCAGTACTCGCAAGCGTCGCGATGGACCTCGTCAACGACAAGGCGGCGAACCGCGCGAAGATGGACTCCTACGTCGAGAAGGCGGCGGCGCAAAACGCCGACTTCGTCCTCTTCCCGGAGCTCGCGCTCGGGGGAGTGCCGAAGAACCCAATGTTCATCTTCAATCCCGACGACGCGAAATACCAGCATGATGTCGCGGAGCTCATCCCAGAGGGCGACAGCACGCAGCACTTCATCGAAATGGCGAAGAAGCTCGACATCTACATCGGGTGGGGCATGGCGGAGCAGAGCCACGAGCGCTTCGACGCCCTCTACAACACGCTCGTCGTCGTGGGGCCGGAGGGGTTCGTGGGCAAGTACCGCAAGGTGCACCAGCCGCTCACGGAGCGCATCATGTTCTACTCGGGCTCGGGCGACTACCCCGTGTTCGACACCCGCTTCGGCAAGATCGGCCTCATGATCTGCTTCGACAAAGCGTACCCCGAGGTGTCCCGCACGCTCGCGCTCAAGGGCGCGCAGATCCTCCTCTGCCCGACAGCGTGGCCCTCGATCGAGCCGTCTGAGGACGACAACGACTTCCGCGCCGGCAACGTGTTTTCGTTCGCCCGAGCGCTCGAGAACATGTGTTTCTTCATGGACTCGTGCGTGAGCGGCAAGTTCGAGATGGGGCACAGCCGCATCATCGGCCCAAATCCCATGCAGATCTGCGCGACGACCGGTTTCGAGGAGGGGATGGCGGTCGCCGACGTAGACGTCGAGGGGGAGATCCTGAAGTCCCGCCTCTACGCCATGGCGGGCTCGGACCTGCTCAAAGACCGCAAGCCGGCAACCTACGGCGAGCTCGCCAAGCCGAACCGCTACAACCCGATATCGGGCGACCTCGGGCAGTTCGCCGAATAGCAGCCCCTATAATCGTTCGACCAAGGAGATATCATGACTTTCAAGGGCCCCGGCGGCTTCGGCCGCATCGTGAACTGCATCATGAACGTCATCATGTGCGCGATCCTGAGCTTCTACGTCCTCTTGACCGTGCAGCACATCCCGGGGAACGAGGCGCTCCCCATCCTCACGCCGCTCGGCTTCTTCGTCTCGCTCGTCGAGAGCTTCTGCGTCGGCATGTTCATCGGAGACTTCGTCCCCGCGCTCGCGTGGGGCAACAAGCTTGCCGCCGCGCTGCACATCAAGAACAAGGTCGGCGCTCATTTCGTGAGCGTCGCCGTCCTCGCGCTCGTGATGGTCACCTCCATCAGCTTCATCTGCACGTGGCTCAACAACGTCCAGACGGGCGGCATGGCGGGCACCATTGCATCGTGGACCATGGTGTACCCGTTCCTCATCGCGAGCGGCTACATCGTCGAGCTCATAAGCCTTCCGCTGGCCATGAAAGCCGCCACCGCAATCAGCGGCTTCGACCCGAAGGCAGCCCCCGCGCCGGAGGCGTAGGACCGGAGTCCCTGCGGCGCTCGCTCTCGGCTCGGAGTGCGGGCGCCCCGATGATCGATTGCCATGCGCCCGCCGCGAAGGCGGGCGCATTTCTATGGACGGAGAGAAGATGGAAAAGAAGGCCAAGAGCGGCGAGTCCGTTTCCCACCCCGAAAGGTATCTCGCTTTCAGCATCTTGCTGCTTGCGATGGGCACGACGATCACCATCGTCCAGTACAAGGTGCCGAGCATTCTCGGCCCGCTGATGGAGAGTTACGGAATGTCGTCCTCGACCGGCTCTTGGCTCATGTCCGTGTTCACCGCGGTCGGGATCTTCCTCTCCATCCCCGCTGGGTCGCTCGCGAAGAAGATGGGGCCGAAGCGCGTTCTGCTGCTCGGCTGCGGCGTCATCGTGTTCGGCAGCGCCATCGGCGCGGCGGCGGGGAGCTCTCTCGCCCTGATCGCGTCGCGGCTCATCGAGGGCATCGCGTTCGTGCTCGTCACCGTTGCGGCACCTCTTGCAATCGAGAAGTACGTCTCGCCCGACAACCAAGGAACCGCGAACGGAATCTGGGCCCTCTGGATCTGCCTGGGTTCAGTCATCGGGTCCACGGCGACCCCGGCCGTATTCGAGGCCCTAGGGATGAGGGGAACGTGGCTTCTCTACGCCGCGCTCGTCGCCATCGCCGCCGTGGCCCTTGCCATATTCATGCGGAAGATGAGGCCCGTTGCCGCTCCGACATTCGAGGAGGTCGGCGGCGAGAAGGCGAGTCTCAGGGCGTACCTGTCGCTCCTGGCGCCGCGCCCTGCGCTCTTCCTCTTTGCCTACCTGGTGTTCAACATCGAGATTCTCGCCGTTCTGAGCTACACGCCGACGTTTCTGCAGCAATCGGGGATGGACGCGTCCCTTTCCGGGTTCGCAAGCTCGCTGCCCGGTCTTCTGGCCATCGCCTCGTCGCCCCTGTTCGGCAAGATTGCCGACAGGACGGGCAAGACCAAGCCGCTCTACCTGGTCGCTCTCGCCGCATCCATCCCGGCGACGTTTCTCATGATGACGCAGTCAGGGCCGCTTCTGTGGGTCGGTGCGCTCCTCATGGGCCTCGTCGGCTACGGCGTCCCCGTCCTGTCGCTCACGGCATTGCCGCAGATTGCGGGCAGCAAGGCGCTCATGCCGGCGATGGTGGGCCTTTTCATGCTCGTGCAGAGCCTGGGGGAGTTCTTGGGATCGTTTCTCGTCCCCATCCTGCTTGGTCCGGCGATGGCGGAATGGATTTTCTGCGCGGCTGTCGTGTCGGCGACGAGCGCACTCGGCGTCGTCGCGCTTGCGCTCTGCAGGTTCAAATAGCGATCGCGCGGGCCGCTTCGCTCGCCTCCTGCGCTTTCGTGCACCTCAAAAGCGATGGGCGGATTGCGCCGATTGGGCAAACTGATCCGTGTTAAGTTTTCGGGCACGAAAGCTTGAGGGCCCCTTGGCCTTCCGCGACGAAGGGAATAGGAAAACTCCCGGACTTTTCTCAAAGCGGATGGGAAAAGTCCGGGAGCTTTCTCGTTGCTGCACGGTTGTTTTTACGCTCACGATTTCTCGCAGAGGAAATCTAAGCGGGCATCTTCTTCTTTTTGCCGTCGCCTCACGTTGGCAAAAGGCAGTCCCCGTGGACGGTGAAATCGATGGCTCGCAGGCGCAAGGCGACGGCGGCTCGCAGTAGCAGCTGGCTTGCATGAACTGTCTAGGCTGCTAGGCCTTCAGGTGTTTATCGAGGAAGTTGACCATGATATCAATCACCTGGGGCTGGTTGAACAGCGGCCCACCGTGCGATGCGCCGGCAACGACGTAGCGGTCAGCCTCGACGCCGGCATCGGTCAAGCGCTTGTACAGCTCCATGCTGGCAACGGGGGAGACGAGCGTGTCCTTGTCGCCATGCAAGATGAGAAACGCGGGGTCGGTCCCATCAATGTAGGTGAAGGGGCTCGCGGGCGCCGCGGTGTCGGGCGTGTCGAACACGGACGCCCCCTTGTTGTCGCCGAACGCCGTCCCGTTCACAAACATCGCCTCGGTGGTCGCAGGGGAATGGTGCCCTTGCTCGAGCTCATCGGAAAGCCCGGCGCCAATGAGCGTCAAGTCGGACACGCCGTATAGATCGATAACGGCGCTGACTTTCGAGTCTTCGGAACCGTTGTCGCCCTTGTCGAAATCGGCGATATCGCCCGTTACGCCGAGCATCGTCGCGAAGTACCCGCCCGAGGAGTTGCCCACAGCGGCGACGCGGCTCTTGTCGATCTTGTATGTGCCAGCGTTCGCTTTGAGCCAACGCACCGCCGCTTTCACGTCGAGCAGGGGTTCGGGGAATTTGACGGTCGGTACAACACGATGCTGCACCGATGCTACGGCGTAGCCCGCCTTCGCAAAGGCCATGCGGTGGACAATGTTGCCCTGAGGGTTCGAGCTCGTAAAGCCGCCGCCATTCACAAACACGACGAGCGGAAGCGTCTCTCCTTCGCCCGCTGAGGGTAGGAGAAGATCAAGCTTGAGGTTGGTGGTGGTGCTTGCATTGTTGACCGTCTTATAGACGATTCCCTGAATCTCGCTGATGGTGGGGTCGGTTACCTGAACGTCGAGGACGTTGTCGCTCGTCGCCTCGGCGAGGGAAGCGGATGCAACCCCTGCTGCCGCCTTGCTCGTGTCGTTAAAAGGTTCCGCCGCTGCCGCCGTATTTGTTTGCGTCGCGCAACCGACCATGCCAGCCCCGACAGCTGCCATTCCCATGAAGGCGCCGGCTTTGAGCAAATCCCTTCGAGTCATTGTGTTTTCCATGATGTTCCCCTTTCGATTTCGTTTTGTGCGTATCCCCTCGCACGAAACGAAAGGTAGGAAAACGGGGGCGAACGGTCTACCCATAAAATATGGTAATTTACTTAAGCCCCAGGTCAACGAAAGATTAATGATTGACCGATTGCGATTGAACGAGATCGATCACTTCTTGCTTCGAATGAACATCGAGCTTGCGGTAGATGCTCTTCATATGGCTTTGCACCGTTCCGCTCGCCAAGCACAGATTTTCAGCGATACGATTGACGGTGTACCCGCGCGCCACGAGAAGCGCAATGTCCGTCTCGCGCGGCGAAAGGGGGAAAGCGTCTTCCAGCCAAGCGCGCAGCGCCTCGTCGACCCCCTGTGTCCCAGGCTGAGTCGAGGCATCCGACAATACGGTGAAGGGCGCTTTCGGTTCGCCGATTACGAAGGGAGTTAGCTCTCGGGACTTCGCGTCGGCATCCGTTGCCGACATGCCGTCCTTAATCGACGGCAGACGCAATATTGCGGAAAGAGCAAGGCACATTCCTGCTATGGACAGGATGACGATCGACGCCATTCCAAGCATCGCAGAGATGGTTTCAGACGAGCCCTTGGGAAACGCGATGGGAAGCAGGTACCGAGAAACTATCGCGAGCAAGGATGTAATCGCGAGGAACGTAGACGCCCCGCCAAGTCCACCGTTTTGCTTTTCTCGCCAAAACGAGAGAAGAGCGAGAAACAGGGCAAACTGGAGACAGGTGTGGGCAGTCGCTGCGACCGGCATCGCATTATCGGTTGAGGCAAGGGCGAGCGAGCCCACAATGAGAATCGCACTCAGGATAATCAAAACGATGCCCTGTTTGACCGGAAACGGCTTGTGCAGTTTCATAACCTCCGCCATTGCGACAGATACGAGCACTGAGAAAATGTACGTTTTCGGCGTTTCCGACGTGGGCATGTACCCGGAAGTCGGCGCGAACAGGCAGAGTGATGGCACGCTTGCAATGAGGCAGAAGCACGTTGCTGCGAGAACGATGCCGTCAACGCCTGGGATAGAAGGAGAGTAGGGTGCAGAAACGCGATTCCGTTTGGGCTGTTTTGCGAGACGATTCGCAATCATGAGGAACAGGGAAGTAGCGAGGGGGAACACGACAAGCGACGCCTGGACTGCGCCATTGGGAAGATACTCGATACCCACCGACGCGAAGGAGGCAGCGAAAGACACCGCGACGACGAAACCCCAGTTTCTGCAGCTGGCAAGCAGCAGGGAGAACCATCCAAAGGTGATTGCTGAAAAGCTGACGGCGAACAAGGCGATTCCCGCAAGTTTTATGGCGAAAGCGAGCGACGACGTAAGCTGCGCGGAGACCAGAAGCAGCACGGCGGCGATTGCGCAAGTAAAACCGGCAAGAAACGTGAATGCCGAAGGCACTGGCTGCATCGGGCGGCGCGAAGAACGACGTGCTCCGCCCAATGCGATAACCGCGATACCCGCTATGAGGATATTAGCTACGGCATACGCCTCGCGCCCAGCGAAGGAAGTCGAAGCTGAGGCGAAAAACAGATTCTGAAAATAGGGCGAACGCAGCATTGGCCAGTACAGCATAAGGCCCATGGCCACAGCGGTAGTCTCTCGCACTTCGCCCCCCAATCCCAATCTCAGTTTCTGATTGTAGCGCATGAACGGAAATGGTGCGGTCTATGTACTGGTAGCGCTCACCGACGACTCAGGGAAGAAGCTGTCGCTTCTGAGCAAGGGTAACCTCATCGTGATGTCGCCGATGCGCCACATGCGCTGCAAGCCATTTGCTCGACGCCGAGCGCGTATCAATTTGACGTCACGGCATGAGATAACGTTACAGCTTGAATTCAAGGCATTCATGGATTAGTTATCGTCGTTAGTGATAACTATATTATATAGTTCATTGATAATCGGCATTATGTCGCTTTCAATCGTACATTTGTACGTTATACAAGAGGGGTTATGCAAGAGGGTTAAATGAAATCTCAAAAGCTGCGAATTATGAAGGAGTACGGGATATACAGATGTCAGAGCTTATGCCGACGTCCAGAACAAGGAGCAAGCTGCAGTGATGTTTGAGGACCTGGCAAACGTTCTCGTATCTGGAAAGGACAGGGATAATATCGCCAAGGACGTGGAGAGCATCAAAACGTCATCTACGAGCAACCCAAATTTGTATCCCGGCACCGAGTACTCTGCTTCGTATCTCTATGATGAAGTCTATATCGAGGCAAAGAATGTCAAGTTCGAGTAGGGTTATCTTAATAATGTGTCAATATAGCAATTTGTGAATCAATAGACTTCGGTAACAAGAATGGCTTGAAGATGTCAGGGAAAACAAATAACCAAATTCTAATCCAACAAATGATTCTAGAGGAATTTAAAGAGCAGTCTTCATTTGATTCCGAAGGAGCATACTTCGAATATGCAGCTGCATCTAGATATATGGCTTCTTACAATCTCGATGACGACGAAATCCTTCTTGGCATAGTTGGAGGATCCAGGGATGGCGGATGCGATGCCGTCTATATTCTGTGTAACGAGCTTTTAGTGGGCGAAGATGTTGACGTTGAAAAAGCCATAAAGCGCTCATCGAAGATTGAAATCATAGTTATCCAAAGCAAAAAGACCCCATCGTTTGCGGAGGACGTTTTCCTAAAGTGGAAGGATGTAAGCAGCGATCTCCTTACGTTTGACAACGACATCACTGATTTCAAGAACAAGTACTCTCCTCGGTTGTTGGAGGCATTTTCCCGAATTCGAGAGGTAATATCGCATGCGGCTCGAAAGGGCGCGACGACCAATATGAAGTATGTGTACATTGCAAATGCTGACCAAGTTGCTGATGGCGTTCGCATTCAGCAGGAAAGCCTACCATCTTACGTCGAGTCGATTGTAAACGCCGGGCTATTCACTTGCGAGTGTGAGCTTGTCGGCGCAGATAAGCTTATGGAGATGTGGTTTCCCCCGGACGAAGCAGAGCTGCTGATTCGCTTCTCGTGCGCGTATGCTCCCGTTCCTAAACGGCAGGACGTATTCGGACTTGTCGCTCTTGACGACTATTACTCCTTTTTAACGGACGACAACGGAAGGCTTCGCGGATATCTGTTTGAAGCTAATATCCGCGACTATGAGGGAAAAGTCGAAGTCAACAAAGCCATCAGAGGAACTCTTGAATCGCCGCAGAGGCAAGACTTTTGGTGGCTCAATAACGGCGTGACAATACTAGCATCAAAAGCCGTTCAAGCAACTGGTGGCGAAATTCGGATGGAGCAACCGAGAATCGTCAATGGACTGCAAACATCCTATGAAATCTATAACTACCTCTCTGAAGTCACGCCGCCGGAAAAGGACAATCGCAATGTTATGGTGAAAATTCTCGTTCCGGAGGATGATGAAACAAGAAACAAAGTAATCATGGCAACCAATAGCCAAACAAAGGTAAAAAAGACTTCCCTGCGAGCTACGGATCCGATTCATTTGCAGATCGAGATGTACATGAAGTCCCAAAATCTGTTCTATGAGAGGCGTAAGAATTTCTATAAGAACCAAGGTAAGAAACCCGAAGAAATTGTGAGCATATCATTCCTGGCGCAGTGCCTAATGTCTACGATTCTTCTTCAGCCCGACCAAGCGAGGGCTAGACCTTCGACCCTGCTTTCCGAAGACAAGAAATACAATCAACTTTTTAAGAAGAATGGTAATCTTGAAGCTTATCTTAAAGCTGCGCAATTGGGAAAGAAAGTTAATTCACGCCTTACGAAAGTTCGTCCTGGACTGAGCAGGGCCCAGATAAGCGACATAAGATTCTATGTGGTGATGGGTGCCGCTATTCTGCTGTGTCAAAAGGTTGACATATCATTCGGGGATTTAGCAAACATGAGAGTTGATTCATTGACGGATGAAGACATCGGAATTGCCATCGACGAGTCCTTAGTGGTATATGAGCGGCTTGGCGGTACATCAAGGGTTGCAAAGTCTGCAATAATGGCAAATGAGGTGGCGAAAGGAATTTTTCTTCATGTTGCCAATGGCCAGCTTGAGTCTTCTGGGTGTCCGTCCGCATGATTGCTTTAATCATTGGGCGAAGCCAGCGGCTAAATCGGCTAAGGTTGCTAGCGATATCTACCATAACCGCCAGCAACCTTAGCCTTGCTTTGCTTTATCCTTGATGAGGAGCAAGCCATACTAGTGCGCGAAAGAATATGCCCTGGACGGTCTGTTAGTCGCCAGCATCACATTCGCTGAAGGAGATGAGAGCATAACATCTTTTGGAAGCGTCCCATTCTCCTACGATTCCAATCATCCATTCAGGCTCTTCGACCATAAGCGACTTGTCAGTTTCGCAATAATAGATGCGCTCGTTATACCGTCGGACTAAACGGGCAATGCACTCACGTATACTGCTTGAGCTAAATTCGCCCATTTCTTCGATATTTGTTCCAACAAACGATTCGATGCTTTGAACGCCAACGCGGCTGTCTAGTCCTTCGGATTCAAAAAGGCCAGTGGCAAACTGCACCTTTTCGTATGGCACAAGCATGACTGGCCGGTAGCCTTCCCGGATGTTCTCCTGCGCCCGAGCTACCAGCTTTTGCATCGGCGACACCGTTACATGGAATGCTGTGCTGCCTAGTTGGAAGTCCCCCTGACGGTTCGTCTGCTGATCTGCGGCGTTGGCCTTGTCGCGACCGATATCCAGATTCGGAAAACGTAGCTCTAGCTTTGCACCCACGAGATGCTGTGCCACAATTCCGGTTGGCTGATCAGGACGAATATACGCTGCACGCAAGATATCTGCAACGATAGCCGAAACTGGCTTACTTGGGTCGATGTCTATCTTCATGCGCTGCTTAGCGAAGTAGTCTATTTGGATGCACCGCACGAAATAGTTCTGCAGTTCCTTGGCCACTGCGATGCGGTCTTTCTCCATCAGCCCTTCAGCAAACAGTCCATTAAGAATGCCCGCCAGCTCCTGCGCCGCAGGAAGTGATCCTCGGGACGTTCTTCCACCTTCAGACGTGAATTCCTGCTCCACACCGTAATCTTTCAAGATACGCGACACCATAGATCCGCTTAGCCCGCGAACCTGACTATCGTTTTCGGATTTTACAATCTTGTCCGTTAAGGGAAAGCTGTTCTTTAGAAGCTCCGCCACAGCAAGCCCAACACACATAATATTTGTGTTGACATTACCCTTCTTGCTACGCTTTCCTTCATACCAATCCACAGCTGCATTGAGAGCCAAGTCGACAACATCATTTTTATCATTATTGATCACGGGATCAGCCCTTCTTCAATGCAGGCAATATGGCTTGCTCCATGATCCACGTCACCGCTGGAACCGCAACGGCATCGCCAAAAGCATACTGAATCTGCGACTCTTTAAAACCCTTCAGGTTAAAGTTGTTTGCGCCTTGCAATCGTGCGTATTCCAGCCCGGTCATCCAGCGCATACGTACTTTCCCCTTGCCGATAAACACGACAGCCTGCTTGGAGGAACCGCCTCGGGCGGTACGCAGGCAGCCGGAAATATCGTCTTCGCGCATCTCCCAGACAGGCTTTCCCGCTCTAGTACGACGATATGCCGTCCGAGCAACCAGTTCATTCGCATTCCTCAGATACTCAAATCGCTCTCGCTGAATGCTGCTCAGAGAATCAATGAATGCCTCGCAGCGCTTCTCGTCCCACCAACGAGGGTCAGAATCAGCTAGCTTTTCCGTTATGTCCGTAAAACCACTCGAAAGAAGTGCCGGTGCCTTCTCGACTGGCGTGACATGTGTCTTTAATTCGGGGTCAGCATGAATCCAAGCAACCCGATCAGGACGTATAGAGGTATCAATCTCGCCGCCGCTGATAGGATCCTTAACGCCGACAATGAACAAACGCGGGCGCGACTGTGGAACCCACCTTCGAGCATTTAGTTCAAATGCGTCAACTGAATATCCAAGTCGATTGAACTCCATAACGACAGTGCGAAAATCACTGCCTTCATGAGATGATGAAAGTCCGCAAACGTTTTCAAGAACCACTGCACGGGGGGAGCGATTTCCCATGTGCTCGATAACATCAACAAATCCGAAAAAAGCCCTTGATTCTGGCCCGTCAACAAGACCGCCGCGCTTGCCTGCAAGCGAGAGATCGGTGCAGGGACTCGATGCCCAAGCGACATCGGCCTCAGGGACCGTATCAGCATCTACGTCGAACACATCGCCGAAAGCCAGGTCATCTTCGCCCCACTGAGCAGCATATAATCTGCGTTTAATTTCATCGATGTCGTTGGCCCACACGGTTTTTATCCCAGCAGCGCTCATTCCAGCACGAGCTAGTCCAATACCAGAAAAAAACTCAAGAGCCCGAATTTGTCCGCTTTGCTTAGCCATGAAAACCCTAATATCGCCTTAAACCTAACGCAGATATGATAGCCGATAAAGCGCCTATTGACGAATACGCTTCTTATCAACAGACTCATCAACCGCTTTTCATGTTGTCACCCAAAGAGCGCACCAAGCATAATCCTCGAAACCTGAATAACACTCAGCAGGACTTGGCTATGCAACGAAACAACCCTCTGCCAACTAAAATGATCCATAGCAGAGATAAGTCTTCCCTACATTCACTTACCAATCAATCTCGTCGGGCCAGCCTCCATCATCGACCGACACGTGCTCGACGGGGCAGTCGTGCTCGGCAGCAAATGCACGAATATCGCGGCAGAACTCGTCGTAGTCCTCCCCGCCCTCGAGAATACGCTTCATCGTCGGGCCCAGCAGCTTGCGGCGCTTTTCCTCGTCGGAGCGAGCGAACTCCGCGTCGAACTGCTCGAGGTACTGCGTGCAGTAGCTCCGGAAAATCGAGTCCGCCTCGGTCACGAGCCTCATGATGCGCGAGTGGAGGTTCGGGGACACCGCCTGCGCGAGAGCGTCGTAGACCAGCGACTGGTACAGCACCACGTGGTTGACGGGCACGTCGTACCTCGCCTGGGCGCTGACGCCGTCGCTTCTGCGCCTGCCCTTGGTCAACTCGCGCTGGCGCCGCTCGCACAGGACCCTCAGCATCGCGCAGTCGAAGAGCGCCTCCGTCCATAGAATGCTCACGCCGTACCGGACGTTCTTCGTCGGGATCGCCTTGCCCTCAAGCCGCGCGCCGGGCCTGACCCCGTTCTCATGCAGCATGACCTCCCTGTCCCCCATGTAGCAATGGCGCAGGTCATAGCAAAGCCCCAGCACATTCACGGCAGCGAAGTGCAGCGGGTCGCTATACCCGTCGTCGCCCGCGATCGGGGCGGCAACCTCCCACACCGCATCGTAGAGCTTGTCGATGTCGTCGAAATCGCCTGACACGAAGATGCCCCCGAAATGGGGCGTCGCCTCGACTTTGAGCATGGTGGCCTTCTTTCTCTATCGCCTGAGCAGAAACTGGAACCTACGCCTTCTCATTCGAGGCAGCGTTGAACGTAGCGCTTGAGGTCTTCGGTGAAGCCGTCGAGGTCGGCGGGGGCGATGACACCGTCCTGCGCCAGGCGGGCGATCTCATAGTGCATCGTGCTGCGACGCACATCGCGGATCATCACGCCCAGGCGCCCCTTGTCCTCGTTGACGCGCTTCTCCAGCGCCCAGAACCTCTCGGAAGCAAGACCCTCGCCGCTCGGCATCCCCATGTACTCGCCGACGAGCTTCTCCATGTAGCTTTCCCGCCACCCGGGAAGCCCCTTGCGGAACAGCTTCCAATCGATCTCCGCCACATCGCCCATGCTTCCCCTCCGTTCGCTTATTTTCAATCGCTCGTTGCAATAGGCAAGCCGAGCCGATTTTTCCGCCGCTAATCGACGAAGAGCGAGTTGAGCTTGCGCTCGATTCGCCGCTTGCGGGCGGCTTCCTCGTCTTCGTCGAGGGCGAATCCCCGCCCATGCGGCCGCAGGCACGAGCCCTCAAGCGCGCCTGAGGGCAAGTCTGCAAGAGGGACCTCCGCCTTCTCGCCCGAGTCGCCCACGAGGACGGCGATGCCCCCCTCTATGCGGTCGATGACGCGAATCGAGCCGTCCATGCCTCCCCTTCCCTACGCCGCCCGGCGTATCGTCTCGCCGTCGCAGCTGAGCGCCACCGTGCCGTCGAGGTCCGTTCGGAGCAGGTGGGCGACCCCCGAGAGCGCCGAGAGCGTCTCTTTGGACGGGTGGCCGTACGAGTTGCCCGCCCCCACCGAGATGACCGCCCAGCCCGGCGAGAGCGCCCCTGCGAGCTGCTGCGTCGTCGAGGTCCTCGACCCGTGGTGCCCGACCTTAAGCACGTCGATGTGGCGGTTGCATGCCCTCCCGATGACGCTGGATGAGGCGTCGCCCGTGAAGAGGAAGGACCTCACCCCCACGTCGAGCTCGAGGATGACCGACCAGTCGTTGAGATCGGAATACGACGTCTCGGAAGGCGAGAGGACCGTCGCCGAGGCGCCGCCGCCCGAGAAGATGATCCTCCCCTTCTCGGCCGCGTGGACGGGGATGCCCTTGTCGGCGATCGCGTCGAGCAGCCCCTCGAAGGTGGCGGTGCTCGACGTCGCGCACGGCATCCAGATCTCGCCGACGTCGAAGCTGCCGAGCACGCGCGCCATCCCGCCGATGTGGTCCTCGTGGGGGTGCGTGGCGACGATGTAATCGATGCGCGAGTAGCCGAGCCCGGCGATGTAGCTCGCGACCTTGTCCCCGCTCTCGACCGGCCCCGCGTCTATGAGCATCGTCTTGCCGTCAGGCAGCTCGATGAACTCGCTGTCGCCCTGCCCGACGTCGATGAAGTGGACCCGGGCCCTTCAATCGCTTCCGCTCTCACCCTTGACGATCTTGTGGGCGAGGGAGAACATCTTGCACCCCTGGCAGCGGGTGGCCGTGCCCTGGGGGTCGATGGTCGCCGCTCCGCCGAGGATGCCCTCGTCGACCGACCAGGCGACCGCGTCGTGTGCCCAGGCGCTCACGGAGGCCGCATCGGGCTTCGCCGAGAGGGCGGCGCCCGTGCTCGAGACGTCGACGTGCGAGATCGAGCTCGCGGACCCCGCGATCATCACGGCGAGCTGCTCGCGCGTGACGGGGTCGTTCGGGCCGAAGTTGTTCGTGCCCGCGTAGCCCTTGACTATTTCGTTCGCCCGCGCCCAGCGGACGGCGTCCTTGTACCACGAGCCCGCCGAGTAGTCGACGTCGTCGAAATCGGCCGCCTGGCATGAGGACTCGCCCGCCATCCTCCACAGCACGGTGACGGCCATCGCGCGGGTGATCGAGTCGTCGGGCCCGAACCTGTTCGAGCCGTCGCCGTACCCCTTCATGAGCCCGTTGTCGAGCGCGTAGTCGAACACGCCGCTCTCGACGTACCACGAGCCTGCGGGGACGTCGACGAACCCGCGGTACTGGGGCTGCGGCTCGGGGGCCGGGGCCGGCGTCGGGTCGGGCTCAGGAGCCGGCGCGGGATCGGGCGTGGGCGCCTCGCGCACGCACTTCGAGCAGGGCTGCCTCCCGGAGTCGATCGCCTGCTGCAGGGTCATCTCGGTGGGGTTCTTCATCCTCGAGCAGGAAGGGATGTAATGGTACTTGCTCCCCGTCCGCGAGCACCAGACGGTCCGGTTCATGTCGGCCTGAAGCTCGACGCCGCCCTGCTGCAGCGACTCCGTCGAGGCGCCCTCGGCCGCGAACGCGGCCTGCACGTTGAACGCCGCCTGCGCGGAGGCGCAGACCGTCATCCCGAGGAGGATGGCGATCATCGCGGCGACGAGGCGCGAGCCGCACCTCCTTACGACGTGTTCCCCGGTGTTCATGTCGCTCCCTTCCCGCTTGCGGTGTTTCCGCTATTTTACTACCGGAATGGGCGCGGGGACACAGTCAGTCGCTGCATCCTGGCGCATTCGGCGCGCCCGAGAGCCGAGGGCGAGCATCCGCCTCGCAAGCCACATCGTTAGATGCCTTGGTTGTGATACATTGCTTACTGACTGGTTAACGGTTCGGAACCATAAAGCCGATCGGATCGCGGAGAGGAGCGCTGTGAAACTGATCGCATGCGAGAGATGCGGCGGGAACGAGTTCGACTACGAGGGCAAGACGGCGATATGCCGCTACTGCGGGTCGAGGTACGCCTTGGAGAAGGACGATGCGGCAGGGCAGGGAGACACGCGCATCGCCCTTGGCGACGACGTCGCCAGGCTGCTCGCGAAATGCGAGGCGGAGCCCGCCCGAGCCCGAAAGTACGCCAACCTGGTGCTCGACATCGACCCCGGAAACACGCAAGCGTTGAAGTATCTCTAAGCTGCGACGGAAGGAGACTGGCATGAAGTTGAGCCAAATCGCATGGCGCTACCATGTGCCCGAGGCGGACCTGAAGGAGTTCGTGAAGAGGAACGACATATCCTATAAAGGGTTCATGGACATCGACATCGACGACGATTACGACTTCGACGATCTGATACGGGTCTTCAAGGAAGACTGCGCCGAGCGCGAAGAGTCGAAGGCCGCGAAAGAGAGGGCGGAAGCCGAGAAGAAGCGGACCGAGGAGCAATACGAAGCCGAGAAGAATGCCGCCATGGCGCAGATGCTCATCACCTCCGGTTTCAGCTTCGACGGGTACCGAATCACGAAATACTCCGGATACATCTCAGGCGACGACGTGATCGAGATCCCCCGCGGGCGCGAGGGCATCTTCGCAACCGCGACGAACGTCGGCGACGCCCTGAGCGCGTCGCTCGTGAAGATCCGCCGCCAAGCGCTGAAGGAGCTCAAGGAGGCCGCCTACGACCTCGGCTGCAACGCCGTCATCGGCGTGGACTTCGACTACATCACGCTCGAGCCCGAGACCGTAAACGCCGGCGGCGGAACGCTTTACCTCCCCTACGTCTTCTGCGTCACAGCAAACGGCAACGCCGTGATCATCGAGAAGGAGTGACACGAAGAAAGCAAAAGCTGGTTAATCGCAAAGCGGGATTGCTTTGAAAGAGATGTCCCTTTACTTTGCATGGACAGATGATGTCGGGGCGGTGGAGCGAATGGCTATAAACCTATAACGACGCGGTGAAGCTGAAGAACGGCAAGAAGGCCGTTATCGTAGAGGTGCTGGAGGCCGGCAAGGCATATATCGCCGATGTTTCAATCGCCGTCGGATGGGGCGAGGACGACACGATCTTCATCCCGCAAGACGATATAGCGGGCGAATAACTGAGGCCCTTCGGCAACGTTCGTAGGCGACCTCCCCCGCCGATGCCGCCCTCGTCGCTCGCCACGGGCACGAATGCGCGCCCACTTCGCCGGCGAGCGTTTCAGAAGCGCCGATGCTGCCGATAAGTATGCAACGCTCAAGGGCGCCTATCGATGAACGGAGAGGCGGCATCAGATGGAAGACACTCAGGCAAGGCGGGACCAGGGCCGGCTGAAGCGCAGCTACGAGAACTCGCCCTGGATTAACGTGCACGATTGGCAGGTCACGAAGCACACCAACGGCAAGACGAACGAGGATTTCTGGGATATCAAGCTCGCCAAAGGCACTTTCATCGAGGTCGAGGGCAAGCGGGTCGATGTGTCGGGCTATCACTTCCACACGAATTACGAGCCCTCCGTCTCCTTCGGCGAGCCGGGCACGCCCCGCTGCAAGCGCGACATCCACTTCCCCGAGGGATGGGACATCACGCTGAAGCGCTTCGAGAACACCGCGCCCGCAGGTGAGCCCCCTGTGTTCGTGGAAGCCGGCCGGATCGAGAACGTAACGCCGCAGCAAATCGCCGACGGGCTGAGAGACCGGCGCGACCGATGGAAGGCGAGCAGGGAGACGGCCACCCCCGAGCAGGCGCGCAGCAACAGCCGGGAAGGCGGGGCACCAAGCGGCAACGGCGAGCCGGGCAAGCCGCCAGCCAACGCAGGCCAAACGCTGACGCCCTACATCCATCGCGAGGGCACCGAGCCGGACCTCGACTGCATCTACGAGAACGACATGTCCGCCACCCTCGTCTCCATGGGCTTCTCAAGCTCGTTCAACCCGCTGGGGCCGGACTACGGCGACCAGGCCACCGTCATATTCCGCGACAAGGGCTCGGAAGCGCAGGTCCACGTGTCGACGATCCTGTTCGAGAAGGACGGCAGGCCGTTCCTCGACTTCGATGCGCCGGGCAGGACGGCGCTCATCGCCACCGACCTGTCAGGGAAAGACGTCCTCTTCATCCAGAGGGACGGCACGCTCGGCGAGAAGTTCGAGGCCATGGAGAAGGCACTGGACATCACGCCCCAAGGGGAGAAAAGGGAGCCGCTCGACCCGCCATTCAGCTTCGACGCCGCCGTGCAGGCCTTCAAGGAATGGGCGCCCAGTGAGACGAGCAAAGGCGATGCGGAGCTTGACCCCATCGCGGCGATGAACCGCAAACATCTTTCGAGGCTCAACCGCCCCAGCACCGAGATCGTGCCCGCCGATCACGAAATCCCGAAGCGGCGCGACCGCTCTCCCGAAAGGTAAGAATGGGCATTCGATCGAGCATCCGCCCACGTCTCGGAGAATCGACCCACATTCGCCTATTCGTGCCCCATAGACTGCGGAAGGAACCTCGAGCTCGCACGAAGGGCTTGTTGGTACAGGAAAACGATACCGCCCCAATTCGGCCAAGAAAATACAGCCAATCCACTTCCCGCTCGGCGACACACTGGGCTTCACCGCTCTAAACACGGGTTGCGAGCGATGATTGGGACCGGCTTTCCCTCATGCGTGTAGCGCGAAGCCTCTTCGGCCATATGAGCCAATCGTTGACAAGGCGCTTTCCCCTCGTGGTAGAAGAGCCTCTTCGGCGTCACCTTCGCGATCGTCGCCAAGCCGTAAAGGCGACGCTCCCCGCTCTTCTCGAATGTCATCAGATGCAGAGGGACGCCCAACTGACGCGCGAGCTGAGCGCATGGAGTCCATGTATGGCAGTCTGCCTTGAAGTATCGGGGGGGTCGTACGTCTCGATCGGTTCGGCGCTCGTGTTGAGGATTTCCACCACGGCTCCTATAGCCCCGTTTTTGTCGAACCAGATTCCGTCGATATTCCCGCCGCCGCTCAAGCCGTTCTCCCTGAAGAGCCGCTCGAAGTAGCTGTCGCGAAGACGTTCTTGCCATGCAGGGCGCCTGCCCTTCGTTTGGCGCACCCCCTTGTTCTTGCGCCACCACTCGATGAAATCCCCTTCGCCGACGAACCGCCCGTACGGCACGAATCTGTCACGCGCCCCGTCCGACCCAGGGATCCGCTCGATCAGGTAGCGCAGGATGCCCCCCCTCCCGATGCGCGAACAGGTAGAATGGGATGCCGAGCCCCTCCGCCATCAGGCACTTTCCCCGCAGCTTATCGTCATCGAAGTAGGCCTTGAACGGGACCGACACGCCCAACCGCAGCTCGATCGTCTCGACGAGCGCCGAGAACGTCTTGCGGTCCTTCATGAGGATGCACTGGAGGTCGACCAGCCCGAGCCGCTGGCATACGGATTAGCTGAAGGGAGTGTGCGGGTCTTCGCCGTACGGCCTTTTCACTTCAGGTCACCCCTCACTCGAAAACGGCGAAGGGCCCGCGCCGTCCTCCACGCGCAGGTAGCGGAGGCTCTCGGGGAGCCCCTGACGCTCGATGACCCTTCGGCAACGCTCGTAGGCGACATCGCGGCAGATGCCGTTCTCGTTGCTCGTCACGAGCACGAAGCGCCGATCGCCGGAGTGGACGACGTTGTGCTCCATAACGGCCTGACCCGTCGTGCCGCTGCCGGCTAAGAAGTCGAGAACGAGGCTGTTGGGCTTCGTTGCTAGTTCGATGATCCGCTCGATCAGCCTGACGGGCTTCGGGCTGGCGAACACGAGGTCGCCGTCGAAAAGTTTTTTCAGGTCGCGCGTCCCCTCCCCCGTGTCCCCGACCTCGTCCTTGCGCCACACGGTCTTGCATACCGCTCCTGGGCGCACTTCCGACAGGAACCTCTTCAGCCTCGGGACGTTGTTGCCGGAAGGCCCGAACCAGATGCGCCCGTCCGCGACTAGCTCGCGGAATCGAGCCTCCGACACCCTCCAGCACAGCCCCTTGGGAGGGGAAACGACGCGCCCGGACGTCAGCTCGATGGGATAGTCGCCCGCGGGGCTGTAAGTCTTGGCGAGCAGGTTGTCGTCGCGCCATGCGCCACGCGGGTCGCCGTCGGGGTTGCGGTAGCCCGCGTCCATCTCCGCGGTGCGGGGGAGAAAGTTCGGGCGCCATGTACGCTTGTCCTTGGCGTAGACGAGGATGCTCTCGTGATTGACGGAGAGCCAGCGGGCGTCGTTTTGCGCATGGGCCTTCTTCTCCCACACGATGCTCGCCACGAAGTTGCGCTCGCCAAGCAGCTCGTCGCAGAGGAGCCTCAGGGCCGCCGCCTCGCGATCGTCGATGGAGATGAATATCGATCCGCTGTCGGACATCAGAGTGCAGGCGAGGCGGAGCCGGCGCTCCATGAAGGCGAGCCACTTCGCATGGGGGGAAGGCGTCGCCCGCGCGGGTAAAATCGTCCGAGTAGGTGAGCGCCCTGCTGCGGGTGTTGTGCGGCGGATCGATGTAGATCAAGTCGAAAGCGCCCTCGTGCGTCCCCTGCAGCAGCATGAGGGCGGCGAGGTTGTCGCCCTCGATCAGGTAGTTGGGGCTCGATTCCCCGTCGTCGCCGACGCGCAGCGGCTCGACCTCTCGAAGGCGGAAGTCGGACCACGACAAGAGTGACTCGGCGGGCTCTGGCAAGCTCTCGAACACGAGCCCCTGGGGGTCGCCCGGTTTTATCGTCGGGAACGAGGACATGCGAGCCTCCTTGCAAGTTGGACGGTTCGTTGCCCGCTTATCGGCAAATACGCAGGTGTGCAAACAATCGGCACCTATCGCCGCATGCGTTTTAAGATCGCCGACTTCCTTCTATCCCCTCCTCGGTTTCGGCTTGCGATCGAAGGCGAACACCCACCACCTCAGCGTTTCGGGCTCCCCGCTCATCGGGCGCGCCTCGTGCCGCTCCAGGTAGAGCTCCGTCTCGTGGTCGCCGAAGCTTATCCGGTACTTCAAGTCCTCCTTCCCGTGCTTCAGCGGGCCAAAGACCCCCGTCTCCACGATCTCGTCGATGGGGAAGGTCCGGCCATCCTTCCAGCACACGGCGATGGGCTCGAAGCTGCCGCCTTTCGTGAAATGGGCGACCACATCCACGTACTCCTTGTGGATGCGCCGCTGTACCCCATCTCTGACTCGATAATGCTCCATACGGCTCATTATCGAACAAAAGTTCTTGTTTGAATAGCGAACAAGCGCCGTTATTTCACCGAATATCGCCCACACGAGGATGCAACCCTGTCGAAATGAGCGAAAATGAATCGAGGGAACTCAAGATGCGAGGAGGGTTTCTGCAAGCAGCAGGAGCTCAATCCTGGCTAGGAGCTCGGACCTCGGCGTCGCGCGCCTCGCTCGCGCGCATCACACGTATTCATAGGAGAACAGAATGGAACAACCGGCACCGCTCGACGGGACCGAATGGCAGGAAGTGACCGAAGGCAGCTGGTTTTGCGGCGTCTATCGCTACCGCTTTGACTTCGAGGCCATCATCCGACTGAATGAAAACGGCCGCTACGAATGGGCAACCCGGCTTGTCACCGAGGCGAGCGGCGAACCCGATTGCGAAGATTCCGGCGACTACGCCACCCTCCCCCGCGCCGAGAAGAAGGTGCGGGGTATCTTCGAAGAACTCATGGCGCTTCCGTCTTTGCAAGGGGATATACTTCATTAGAAATCGTGGCTGTCGCAAGCCGGAGCATGATACCGCCCAAAAAAATGAGCAGGAGAACCGTTGTGGCATCTTCGACGAGCTTATGACGCCGTCTTTACAGGGAGGTATACCATTAAAAACAACAATTATCGAGTGTGAGTTAGACTTGGCAAAATAAAGTGAAACCATAATAAAAGTGGCCGATTCAATAACTATATCGAATCGGCCACTTTTCTAGTATGTCATCGTTAAGCTGTTGAAGCTTACGGGCGCTGCCCCATGCCTCCCTCGAGCGTGATCGTCTCGCCGCTCATGAACTGGAAGTCGGGGCCGCACAGCTGCACGACCGCGCGCCCAATTTCGGTTTCCACGTTGCCGTAGTGGCCCATCGGCGGCATATGCACGTTGGCCTTGTATGCGTCGGGGTACTGGTCCTTGAAGTTCTCGAGCGCCGCGGTCCAGGCGAGCGGGCACACGACGTTCACGTTGATGCCGTCCGAGCCCCATTCGGTGGCGGCCACGCGGCTTAAACCCCGGATGCCCTCCTTGGCGGCAGCGTAGGCGCATTGCCCGTAGTTGCCGAACAGCCCCGCGCCACTCGCGAAGTTGACAACGGACCCTTTTGTCTCCTTCAAGTGCGGGTAGCACGCTTGCATATAGAAGAACGCGGCATAGAGGCCAGAATAGATAGCAAGGTCGAACTGCTCGGGAGTGTGGTCGGCGAGCGTCACGCCCGAAGCGGATGCCTGCGCGTTGTTGACGAGCGCATCGATGCGCCCGAACTTCTCGATCGCGGCGTTCACGACGCCCTGCGCCACGGCCTTGTTGTCGGCTTGGGCGTTTACGTCGGCCTGCGCCGTCAGCACCTCGATGCCGAATTCGGCCTCTAGTCTTTCCTTTGCGGCGTCGAGCTTCTTTACGTTTCGTCCCGTGATGACGAGGTTCGCGCCTTCCTTCGCGAACGCGGTCGCGATGCCGTACCCAATGGATCCGGCCGACCCGTCCTTAAGCGTGGCGAAACCTGCGCCTGTGATGATGATGGTTTTGCCCGTGAAGTAACCCATATCCGCCCTTTCCGCTGTCTGCTTGCAGCATTTTAGTAGCTCCATATCGAGTCAGTCATAATGCAATACAAATACCGGTTGAATAGGTAAGCTACCCAGAGCAACATCCCGAGATTGAGCTTATCTTTTACGAAAATCGATTACCCCCCATACCGCATTTGCTTTACGGAACTCTTTATACGGCTCTTCGTGGTAAGCGTCGGACAGAAGCGCGCCATCGTACTTGAAGAAGCCATCGGTCATGCCGGGCTTCCTGCAGTGCGCACCGACGAACGCTGCTCGTCTTCGGATACGTTCTCGGATACGGCGCGCCCAGGTCCAATTCATGGATGCGGTCAGTCACCTTGCGCATCGTCAGAACGATATGATTTCAGACAACATCGGGATGGAAGAAGCCGTCCTTCTGGCCGCCCCAGTCATCGTACAAATAGAACCCGTCAACCTTCCCGTCATTGTATTCGCAGATATGATTGATGGTGTCGATGCACGCGTCCGGCAAAGCCATGAGATGTTCATCGATGGCGTCCGTCAAATCCTCGTCGACCATGGCGACATCGACGTTTTCTTCAGTGCTTCCCACCCATTCTCAGGGGTCGACATCGGGGAACGTGACCAGGTCGCGCCAATCGTTCGCATCCTCCATGAACTTCGAGCCGCGCACCTCCATTGACCCGCCAGCTTCGAGGTTCCAAATCCACTCGACGCCAAAGTTGTCGGCGGCACCCGCCATATCGTCCTTGTCGAATAGCTTGGCTTTATTGATCAAGCCTCGTACAATAAGGTCGGGCATGATAAATAGATGCGCTCCGTTTCCAGAATGGCCCGTATGAGTTTATGACAGAATACGCTTTCGTGACCCCTTTTCCACCACTGGGTATCGATAAGCGACGATGTCCGGGTTTCCATGACCTTGGACATGCTTCCCCACCACTGTTAATTCCTCTTCTAAAAACGAGATTCCCATCTCTTCATTCAAACAGCAGGAGGTGCTCCGCAAAAAACAGGCATCTGCGGAGCACTGTCGATTAGCTTCTAACGGCCCCAAAAACGCAAGGACTATTCCCAGGTCATAAGGTCATTTAGGATTCGAACGTCCTCGCATTCATCAAGCTTGGAACAAATTTCGATCATCTTCTCTACGCTCCCGGCAGAAGGCGTCGAATCAGCATAGTCGACATTGCCTCGAAATTTCTTGATTACATCATCGTACGACTGCGGCATCTCCTCGGACCCCATCGCTTCGGCAAAGTACTTCTCGTAAACTGTGCCATCGTTCATGGTAACGATCACGACGGCTCCTTCGTAAGGCGATTTCTTGACATCCTTGGGGTCGCAGCGCGGATCGTACTCGAATGTCTTGATCTTGTCGGCAACTTCTCGAAGCATCGGGTTCCAGATGCCAGTCTCGCTGTCGGCGTACTCTGCCAAAGTCGCGCGACCGTAAACCAACCCGCAGACCGCGCCCCAGGATGAGCTGAATTGGACGTCGACGGGGGTCTTGGGATGGGCCTTGACCTCGAGCGGGAGGCCAAGCAGGTTCAACGTGCCCTTGCCCGATTTGATATCGATTCTCTCTATTTCGTGCGGGTCGATATTGTAGTTGTCGTGTAGATAGATGCCGCAGTCGATAAAGTCATGCGTTCCACGGCAGCACGGATACGGCTTGCAGAGAACGCCTTCCGCGAACCAGAAGTCCCCCAATCGTTCGATGACTAGATCGCGGTCGTAATCGTTGCGATGATACTGCCTAAAATAGCCTTCCTTGCCCTCGAGCGCATGGTAGCCGGCAGTGACGCCCGCTTGCGCGAGCTGTGCCGAGATGATTCCATTGCGGACGGCGAATCCAGGGCCAACGCGCTTTGCGCAGCCGCCATCTTTGGTGACCTGCCCCGTGCCGGAAGCCTGATGCAGGCCTAGTCCCATTGCGTTCACTTGTTGCATGAAATCGAGGCCAAGCGTGTTCGCCGCTAGGTTCGCAGCGACCAAGTTCCCGTTCAGCGTCGTCGTATGCCATCCTTGGTCGGGGATGGGCGTCCCCGGCTCGGACCCGCGGTTCATACGAAGCAGCATCTCCGCACCGAGGGCCACATTCAGCATCAGCTGCTTGCCCGTCATGCCGCCCATGTAGTCAGCGAGAGCCAGGGACGTCGAAACAGAGATGACACCCGGATGCATGACGAGGTCGTGGACGTCGTCGAAATCTAGCGCATGGCCCGCTGTCGCGTTGGACTGCGCAGCGTAAGCCACGGGAATCTTCGTTCCAGAACCCCACACATGCGCCTCGGGCGTACCGCCGTTGCGCAGATTGAATTCGCGGACCTGCTTAGGTCCAGGGTAGTTGTAGCCGGCCATGGCACAGCCAAGAAAATCGATGACCTGCTGTTTGATTTTCTCAGTATGCTTTTCCGAAAGGTCTTCGTATTTCGCGTCCCTGAAGAAATTCGCGAAAACGAAGGCCAAATCCTCGTTGTAGTCGATTGTCATGTGTTGCTCCTCCGATCAAAATCGCTCGAAACGACCTGCTCCCCCTCCAGGACAATGGAAAACGGGCGTCTTGGCAGATGTCGTAGCCTTAGCAGAGAATGAAGCAGCCGATAATGCCCGCAGCGATAACCATGCACGCGATCGGCGCGTTGCGCTTGATCAGCGTCATCAAATCGACACCGGCTGCCGTGCTGACCATGATCGTCTGCGGATGAACCGGGCACATACAGGACGAGACACCGAGCATCACGAGAACAGCCATGAAGCAGACGTTGACGTCCATGCCTGTTACGGCGGCGATGCTCGTCATCAAAGGAGCAGCAATCGCAATCGTCGCGGTGACTGACCCGCAGCAAATGATGATCGGCATGCAAAGTACACAGCCGACGGCGCAGATAAGATAGCCGTTCCCGCCCGCGTTCGACAAGAGCTGGGCGATAGCCTGGAGGCCGCCCATGGAGCTGAGCACAGTAGCGAACATCGCGGCCGGAATGATGAGCCAGCCGCCATTGCGCATGAAGTCAGCCATGGCGAGGAAGAAGTTGTTCGCATTTTCGAAGCATGTCTTGAAGCTCTTAGTGTGGATGAGGTCGATGATCATGGTCAGTATAATCGATACGAAGACCGCGCCGATAACGCTGAGAACGATCGTACCGAGGACGAGCTTCGAGAAGACGACCACGAAAACAAGCGGGAAAATCGGGAACAATGCATAGTAGGCGGGGCAATCGGGGACAGCGATCTCGACGTCGGTGCTGGCGTTACCTTCGACGGTGAGGCCTTTCTTCGCCGCACGCTTATCGCAGATCATGGAGTAAATCGGGAAGGCGATCATCGCGAAGGGGACCATGACAGCCATGGTCGGAACGTGGTACGCCGCGAAGAACTCGGGCACAGACATCGCCTGAATACCCGACACAGAGAAAATCTGCGCAGTCATCGTGTCTGCGGGGCCCCAGATGAAGCCGGTCGCTATCATGATGCAGGAACCCGACGTGAGAGCGGAGCAACCTGCGGCGCGGAGTACCGGATACATAGTCGCCAACATAAGCGCAGCGAGAGAGGTGGCGCTCGGGATACAGAGCTTCAAGATGAAGACGAGCAAGATGACGCCCGAGCAAAGGATGTACGGGTTCTTCAGCTTGGTGAAGGGCTTGGCGCAGATCAACGCGAAGCGATCGGATGCGCCGATTTTGTTCATGTAGCCGACGTAGCCGAGAACGGCAAGAATCGTCAGAAGGGCACCTGACATCTGCTTGGTGAACGTGCTTTGGAATAACTCGAAGCAATCAAGGAACGCATTGCCCGTCCCCTTGTCCCCTAGGAGGCTCTGCCCCCCGCTGAAGACGGTAAACAAGATTGCGCCGAGCAAGGCGGTGAGCATCAGAACGATGATTGTCGGCTTCACATTCTTGACCAGGCAAACGATGAAGATTGCCAGAAGGACAAGGGTAAGCGCGATGGAGATTGCGGTACTCATATTCGTCCCCTTATGATTGACATGAACAGAGAGCGCACACGCCCACTTCCCCATAAGGACGCATGCAAAGAAGGGTAAGTGAAAATAGATTCCTGGCTAACTACGTTTAATCAGTTTGAGCAGCCTCGATGAAGAGGACCGTGGAGACGGTTGAGCGAGCGTTATCTGCTATCGGAGCCCGCGCGCCTGCTTTTCGAGGATTGGTGCCGTCATCAAGAGGGCATGCCGGGAATCTTCGGTTTGGGCTTGGCGACTGGCGCGCCCGGCACGGTCGGCACTGCGGGCATGCCGGGAACGCTCGGCGCTTCCGGAGCTCCGGGAGCCGAAGGGGCTTTGGGAGCGGGGGCCTCTCCAAGCCCCTCGAATGAAGTCTTGCAGAAAGGGCATTTCTTCGGCAGCACGCCGTTGGTGGAGTTGATCTTCTTGCCGCAGTTGGGGCATTCCAATCCGCCGCTTGCATCTGGTGGTCTAAAACACATATCGGACTCCTAATCGCATTGAATATCACTTTGGAGAGCGAGGCAACGCCGAATAACATGCAACAGTCGGCCTATCCTTAGCCTTCCTTTGCCATTCGGCAATCGCCTCATCTTTGGCTTCGGCTGTTAATTCCGCGCCGCATTTCTTGCATTTGCCCATAACCAGGAAATTCCGAGTGCCGCAGTTCGGGCAATCGACGTATTTCGGTCTGCAGTTGTCACACGTGCTTCGACATCCGTAAGCCATGGATCCTCGCCTCTCCAACATCGAAGAACCGCTTAAAGGCTATTCCTCGTCGGATTTGAACTCGAACTTCGTCTTGCACCAAGGGCACTTCGTCGTGAAGCTGCCGAATTCGCGGCTCGTCACGATCTTGCGAAGAGGCTTGCCGCAGTTCGGGCACACCTTCGGCGCCTGGTCTTTGAGCTCGTTGATCCCCTCGACGTCTTTTTGGTCAGGACTGTAGGCCATGGTGGTCTCCCTTCTTGCGTAAACTGAAACGACGCCTCGGGCGAGATCGGGGAGCGACCGCCCGAGGCGTTTGCCGACGATTACGGCAGGAAAACGGCGACGCCCTTGCCGCCGAGCTCGGCCATGCGCTTGCCGGCGTCCTCGAGGGGAACGGCCTCCATGCACTTTGCCAAACAGTGGTGCACGCATGCGGGCTTCTTCCCCGCCTCAATCCGCTCCGCGCACAGGTCACAAAGCGAAGACGGGACGGGCACGTAGTCCCAATACCATTCGCCGTCAAGCTTCTGGGGACCGAACTCGGCGAATTTGATTCCCCACTCATCGAGGTTCTTGATTCCCTTTTCCTGACGACAGGCAATCTCGCAAGTGTGGCAACCGGTGCAGTACTTGTAGTCAATCAGCAGTGCGTAATCCATAACCCTGCCTCCTTTCGAATGTGTTGGGGTTACTCACCCGGATGGATGTTCTCGTAGATGTAAGGAGACTTCTCACCAGCATCGGGCCAGCTGTTTGGCCCGCGGTCGTCGCGGGGCACGTAACCCGCCGGATCCTCCATCGCGGCGTTAGGGTCGTCGACCTTGTAGATCTTGCACAGCACGTTCTTGTACGGAGCCCCGTAGCCGAGCTTGCCGACCTTGTACATGGGAATAAGGCGGTTAATGTTCGACTTCCAGACTCCGAACAGGTTCGGCGCCTCGCCCTCTTGCTCGGGGAACCACCAACCGTGCGTCGCATGGACGACGCGCTCGTCGACTTCGTTGGAGACACGCGCGCGCTCGCAGCACTTGCCGAGGGGGTTCTCAATCATGACCCAATCGCCGCTGTTGATGCCGAGCTCCTTGGCGGTCTTCGGGTTGATGGTTACCAACGGGTCGGGCGTGCATGCCCGAAGCGCAGGGAGCTGGCGGTGCTCGGAATGGAACGAAACGAAGTCGCGCCCTCCCGTGGTAAGGACGAGCGGGTATTCCTTGTAGAGCTCTGGCGTCGAGTAAGGGCTCATGGCGGGCTCCATGAAGAACGGCAGGTCCTGCTCACCGAAGTCGTCGTAGATGGAGGAAGCGACCTCTATCATGCCGGTCGGCGTGTTGAAGCCAGGCTCGCCGTCGGGGCGCAGCAGGCCCTTCTCATACTTGCGGTAGACCTGATGTTGCTGGTGGCATCCCTCCTCACGAAGCTCATTGAATCCCCACTCGTACTGGGTGTGGATCTGCGCGTCGAAGAACTCCTCGACAGTCTCCCACGGCCACGCCTCGGGATTGAGTTTCTTTCCGATGAGCATGTCAATCTCGATATCCGACTTGCACTCGCCCTTCTGAATTGCCTTGTTGATGGCGCCGATGAAATGCGTGTTGCGGCCGAAATGCGGAAGTACGACCGAATCCTGCTCGGCGAAACCCGCCAGAGGCAGCACGAGGTCGCACACGCCCATGACAGTCGGCGTCATGAAGACCTCGTGGGCGGCGTTGAAGTCGCACTTCATGAGCGCGTTGTACCAGCGCTCAGGCTCCGCGTAACACGTTGGCGAGATCGGGTTGGAACCGTAAAAGTAGGTCATCTTGATCGGATAGGGCTGTTCAGTCTCGAGCGCGGTGAGGATGGAGTCCGGGTGGCACATGGGGCCGGTCGCGTAGGCGGGATGCGTCTCCTTGGCATCGATGCGCTTCGCGAAGACCTCCTTGTCCACGTACTGACTAGTCTCGAAGCGCCAACGTCCCATGAAGGATGACGGTAGCGCGAGGATAATGCCGCCGGGAACGTCCATATAGCCGCAGATTGCGGCGATGGCGAGCATGGCCTGGCCAGCCTGGGCGCCGTTCTGCTGCGTGTCGAACGCGAGGCCCCACATGATCGACGAGGGCGCGTTCGTCGCGAACGCCCTTGCCGCCTCACGAAGCGTGTCGGCGGGAACCCATGTAATCTCCTCGGCCCACTCAGGAGTCGTATCCTTGACGCGCTCAGCGAGCTCATCAAGGCCGAACACCCAGTTCTCGCAGAAATCATGGTCGTAGAGGTCTTCCCCGATGATAACATTGAGCATTGCAAGAGCCACAGCCGCGTCAGTGCCTGGACGAAGCTGCAAATGATAGGCAGCACGGGAGCCGAGCCAAGTCAAGCGGGGGTCGATGGTGATAATCTTGCTACCGCGCTTCATCAAGTCAACGATAGCGTGCCCATAGAAGCCATCGGGATTGGATTGAAGCGGGCTCTTGCCCCACAGGATGATGTACTTCGGAAGCTCGTATTCGGGGTCATCGTAGCGATCCTCGAAAAATTGAGCGTAGTCAAGCTCGGGATAGCCCGCGCCCAGAAGGAAGTCGGCGACAACCGTGCGGGGACCGTAGCAAGAAGATCCGGACATCATGAACGAGATGTTCGGAGTCTTGAAGCACGCGTTGGCCAGCGGGGGACCGTAGATACTCGCCTGACGTCCGGTACCCTGCGACACGAAGATGGATTCCGGTCCATAGTTGTCCCAAATCTTATGGACTTCGTCGTAGATGATGTCGAGAGCCTCGTCCCAGGTGACGCGCTCCCACTTGTCCTTGCCGCGATCCTCTTTGGCACGCCTCATCGGGTAGAGAATACGGTCGGGGCTGTTCTCGAACTCGACGAGGTCCATGCACCTTGCGCAAAGGCGACCCTGGGAGATGGGGTGCTCCTCGTCACCCTCGACCTTAACTATCTCCCCATCCTTGACATGAAGAATCATGCCACACCCAGTGGGATGGCATCCCGGAGGAGACCAGCCACAAGTCCTGATCAAGGTTTCCCCGTTTTCCTCGGTCTTCCAACCTTTCTTCATTTCCTCTCCTCTCTCTAACGCTCGTTTTCAACTCAAAAGCCCCAACTTAGGCTTAAGATGCTATTCATCAAGCTCCTCGATGACGAGTCCCCTCGTTTCATCGCGAATAAGAACCCTCGTGAAGACCAACGTAAGGAGCAGCGGAACTACGAACACCACCAACACGATGGCGAAAGTCATGCCGGATTGCATCAATCCCCCGATGAGCATCGGAGTAAGGATGCCCCCTATGCGCGCCACCGTGGTTGTGCAAGCCTGCCCCGTGGCTCGGATCTCAGTCGGGTACACCTCGATCGTAATCGGCTGGGGCGTGGTGAACGCGTAGTTAATTGCGAACCCCATCACGATCACCGACGGAACCATCAAACCGAGACCGAACCCGCAGAGCACGAGGAACAGGACGGCGAAGACGGAGGTCGCGACGGCGATGTACGTGCTCCTGATGCGCCCCACCTTGTCCGCCATGAACCCAGCAAACACGGCGCCCAAGCAACCGAGCGAGTTCATGAGCGTCGTCAGAGCGTAGCTCGACGAGACGGAGTAGCCGCTATGCACGAGAACCGTCGGCATCCAGTTCGTGAGCCCATACGACAGCGCGCACGTACTGAAGGCAACCAGCCAAATGCCCAGCGTTACCCTCAGATACTTCCTCGATACAAGCGCCTTGAGCTGCCCTTGCCGCTCCGCCCCAGAGCCCTCGGCGGGAACGTGAATCTCACTTGCCGTGTAATCCTTCTCGCGCGGGTCATCGAGGCCGTGGTTGATCTTGTTGAGAATCCGCGCCGCCTCTTCCATCCTGCCCTTGCGGACGAGCCAATGCACCGACTCGGGAACGAGAAAGTACATGGCGATTGCGTAAGCAAAGGGGAACCCGCCGATCAGATAGCAAAACCGCCAGCCGAATCGAGGCACCACGTACATGGCCACCAGTCCCGCAAGAACCCAGCCGAACATCATGAACATCTTGGTGAGCGTGACGAACTTTCCTCGATGCCTAGTCGGCGCGTATTCAGACGCCAGCGTCACACTCAGCGGAATCACCGCCCCCACGCCCATACCAGAGACGATTCGGCAAACCGCGAATGCATCGAAGGTGTGGACGAAGAAGATCGGGATGGTGAGGAGCGAATAGACCATGATACTCACGTTCAGGACATGCTTTCGTCCGAACCGGTCGGCCAGATATCCAGCGAAGAACCCTCCGACGAGCATCCCAATGACGCTAAACGACGACAATGACCCCGTTGCGAGAAGACCTAACTCCATTTCAGCCATTATCTGAGGCATGGTAAACGACACAATCATGAAGTCGAAGCCGTCAAAAATCATCGCAATGCCCACCAGAACCAAGATCCTGATTGAGTACCGTAGCCCGCCCTTATTCTCCAAAATCTTGGTCACCGTTGTGTTGCCCATCATCTTCCCCCCGAACCCGAATGCGCAGCCCAAAGTTTCCGTTCGATGCATTCATGATAAGGGCTGTCCAAAGGGTCGATAATTGCCCAATCGAACAAAAAACGCGCAAAAATATAGCGCGGCCAACAGTAGCCAGCTCTTTCGCCTCTCACCATAAGAAAGCTACCGAATGCCGATTGATTGCTCCATGACACGAAAATCGCGCCCTGCCCTTGGGCGAGTTCTCGCCCAAGGATTCAGAGCGCGACCATCTACTAGAAAGCGCCTTTGGCACGACAAGCTAATTCGCCTTGAATATTTCCCCGTTTTCGCATTTGAACCCATATTCGCGGTCGAGCAGCAACGAGAAATGGAATATGGGCTTGTCGACTTTGTTGACGTACAGCGGAAGATGCAACACCCCGGCTGGAATGAGGATCAACGAACTTTTGGTCAAGATGTGCTTCTCCCCCTCCAGCCAAATCTCAACCTCCCCGCCAAGATCGTAGGGATTGTAGGGGTCCGATCCGTAAAAGCACAGAAGCTCGTCGACATCGTGGACGTGGGGCTTACCTATCATCCCCTTCTCGCCCTCCTCCACGACCCATTTATCCATGTACTCGTGATTTGCGGAGTAGTACCAGGCAGTGTTTATCTGAAAAGGAGCCGGCAGGACGCTGCCGTCCATCCAGAGAATCCTTTTCCTGCCAGCCTTCTCGTATTTCGCGATGGCGTCCGGAGTCGCATGTACCGCCGGCAACACTAGTTCTTGGAGGATGTACTTACCGTACTCGCCTTCGTTGTTCAAACATTCTTTCACTGCATCTCCTTTTACAGCAGGCTGGCGACGTTGAAGCCGTCATGAACGGCCTTCATGACGTTCGCCACTCTTTCGCAATCTCCGATTCTGTATAAGTCGGAGGAGATTCCCTCGAATTCGGTGGAGAGCGCGTTATTCGGCGAGAATCCGAGCGAGAGGATGACCGTGTCGGCGGCAACGGCCTTCCGGCGCCATCTCTTGTCCATGAGGACGACTCCCGATTCAGTCACGCTGTCGAGCTGGTGCTCGAACACGAGCTCGACTCCCGATTCCCTCAATTCGAGATCGAGGCTCTTGATCCAGCGACCCACCGCTTTTTTCTCCGAGCCCCTGTCGACGAGCGTGACCCGCTTGCCGTCGCGGGCGAGCTGCAAGGCCGTCTCCGCCCCGCTCGGACCGCCTCCGATGAGCACTACCTCATCGCCTACGGGAACGTCACCTTTGTCTACGTCCCCAAACCAAACGACGTTGTTGAGCTCTTCGCCGGGAAAATGGGGGATGACGGGCTCGGAGCCAGCTGCCAGGATAACCGCATCGGGATCCACCTCCGCGACGAGATCGCGGGTCGCCTCAGTATTGAGCCTGACCTCTATAGCCGGATTCTTCTCAACCTGAGAGATCAGCCAGCGAAGGTAGCGGCGGATATCCTGCTTGTACTCGACGGCCGAAGCCAAGACGAGTTTTCCTCCGAGCTGAGAATCTTTCTCGAATATCACCGACTCGACGCCACGTTCCGCGGCAGAGAGAGCGGCCTGCATGCCCGCAGGTCCCCCGCCCACAATCGCCACATGCTTGGCCTTGGCCTTCTCGGGGATCCGCAAGAGCATCATCTCTTTCCCGAGTTTCGGGTTCACCGCGCAGCGAACGGGAGCACCCTTACCCGAATGCATGTTGCACGTCCAGCAGCGCAGGCACGGGCGCGTGTCCTCCGTTTTCCCATATTTGGCGTTATTGACCGTTTGCCCCCCAGCCATAATCGCACGGGCCATGGCGACCATATCGGCCTTCCCAGAGGCAATAACCTCCTCCGCTTCCCTCATCGTCGCAATCGATCCAACGGCAACGACCGGAACGTCGAGCTCTTCTTTGAACTGTTCCGCGTAATGAACGTTGACGCAATGGGGCATGTACATAGGCTGAATCATGTAGCGCATCGTCTTATCGGAGCTGCACATGCCGGCTGAGACATGGAGAAGATCTATCTTGTCTTCTATCATCTTTACGAACTGAATCGTCTCCTCGGGATGCATTCCTCCAGGCGTTAGCTCGTCGGCGCTGATTCGGTATTCAATGCCAAAGTCGTCGCCGACTTTGTCGCGAATCGCCTCGAGAACCTCGATGGCGAAGCGAGCGCGGTTGCGCAGAGGCCCCCCGTAGTTGTCGGTTCTCTTGTTCGTGTAGGGTGAGAGGAACTGAGCGAGCAGATGGCCGTGCGCTCCGTGGAGCATCGCCATCTCCATGCCGGCTTTCCTGCAACGCAGGAAGGCATTTGCGAAACTCTCGATAGTCTCATCAATAAGCCTCTGGTCCATTTCCAGAATGGTTCGCCGCGGACGACACTCAGCTTTTGCAGCGAACAGCTCGTTCTCGTCGTACAGAGCCGATGGGGCGATGTTCTCGTTCCGCGAGCGAATCGACCTGCCGCCATGCTGAATTTCTATTGACAGTTTCGCCCCATAGCGGGCGACAGCCTCGTTCACCCGGAAAAGGTAGTGTATGGCATTATCGGAACCAAGGTTGAGGCACGGTCGGAACGTCTGGGAGTAACCGAAGTCTATAGGAGTTTCCCCTATGGTGATCACCGCCGCCCCGCTTTTCGCGAGTGCCTCGTAGTAGGCGACCATCGACTCCGTGCCCTCGCCTGTGAAGAGCCCCATGTTATACCCCGTCGGGGCCATTTCCACGCGATTCTTGACGGACACTTTTCCGAACGAGAACGGAGATAAAACATGATCGAAATTTCCCATTTCCCCTCTTTTCATTATCGTGCGCCTCTGTTATACAAGGCACCATCCCTTTCCTGCTGGAGTGCTCCCAGAATTAACCTGCGCTTGCGCAGCCAGACTGCGAACGCAAGCGAACCGAGCGACAAAACAAGCGCTCCACTGGCATATGAAGCGCTGTAGCCCCCGAAGGAATGAGCCAGGCAGCCGCCGGCAATCGCGCCCATGCCTTGGCCGCAATCGACACCAATGTAAAAGGTCGAACTTGCGCGACCGCGATTTTCCGCTGGCGCGTCCTTCAATGCTTGGCTCTGAAGAGATGACTGACCTATTCCTTGTCCAAAGACGCGAAAAACAGCGGCTGCGACAATCCCAGCGAAAGACGAGGTCAAAGCAACGGTTGCCATGCAAAGAGTTTCGGAAGAGAAGGCAACCCAGCCAAGGAGTTTCACGCCATGCCCGTCGGCGTACCTACCCGTAGCGGGTCTGACAAGGACCATGCCAAATGACGCTACGCAGAAAAAGACGGCTGCGGCGCCGGCAACTCCCCTCTCTTCGCCGACAAGGACCATAAAGCTCGTCGTCAAACCAGCACAATAAGCGAAGGACGCCACAATGACAGACAGCGGAAGCGTCTTCATGTCGACACATTCCGTCAAAGTGATTCGATCTCCCCATTTGCGGGGCGGCGGAGATTTTGGAAGGATGATCGCCAGCATCGAACCAGTCAACATGACTCCAGCCGCAAGGAAGAAGGAGAACTGGTGGTTGAAAACTTGCACTAGGAGGACCCCGAGTGAAGGACCTAACGTCATACCAACCATCGAAGCTACACTGACGTATCCGACCGCCTCCGCAGCCCTGTCAGAGGGAACGAACTCAATGGATAGGACCGTTATGATTGTTGTCTGCACGCAAAGCGCAAACGCATGGGGCACGCGGAAAACCGCTACGAGAAAAGCCGTCTGGGAAAACCCGTATCCAATAAGGGAAAGAAACCCGGTCAGAATGCCGACTTCAAGAAAGAGCTTTTTGTCGACCCTGTCCGCAGCATAGCCAACAAGGGGGCGAAAGAGCAGAGCGAGAAAAGAAAACAATCCGGCAATGAGGCCCGCTGTAGCCGCCGATTCGCCAAGCGAGACGACATATTGAGCGATAAGCGGGGTGATCATGTTGAATGACAGCATGTACAGCGCCTGGAGAGCTAGGCAAGATACGAAGCGCTTGTTCCAAAACGCCTGACGCATAGCATACTCTCCCGACTCACTCATCGACGTATATGAATCAAGTATAGAAGGCAACCTCCATCGCGCTATTGGCTGACGGGGAGAAATATCGCCCTGTTTTTGGCATTCTCGACAATTGCAGCCCGCCCGCTCTCCTCGGTATATTCCTAGCAAGGATTAAGATGGAAAAGGGAGGGGTTTATGAGCAATATAGAAAACTATGTCTCGCGGTACTCGAGGCCCAACGGCGTTCAGCTGACAAAGGATGGGTCGATTTTCCGCGAGAATATCCTCCTTCTGAACGGGGACGTTCTTCCCAATGCTCCGTACTTCACGATTACCTGGTACTGCAGCCCGGGCGACCCGAAGACCGAAACCCATGTCCACGACTTCGATGAGTATCTCGGCTTTGCCGGGTCCGACCCCGAAGACCCAACGAACCTCAATGGGCTTGTTCGCTTCATGATTGACAACGAATGGGTCATCATCGACAAAAGCACCATCCTGTTCGTTCCCGCCGGCGTCAAGCATTGCCCCTACGTTATCGAGCGCGTCGACAAACCCATCATCCACTGGTCGGGCGGAAACGCGACCTCATATCAGCAAATCAGGTAATTTTCACCGCCTGCCACTTCCAACCGATTGGAGACAAGCATGAGCCAGAGCAAATATCTGTCGTCCTACTCTCTCGACTTCGACAATGTCGACGAGAACAACGAGGTTGTTCGACGCAATGTCATTTTATTGAATTCTGAAGTCATTCCCGGAGCTCCCTATTTCACTTGCACGTGGTTCTATAAGAGCACTGGAATGATGCAGGAGACCCACACGCATGACTTCGATGAACATATCGGCTTCGTTGGATCGAATCCCGACGATCCAACAGATTTGGGAGGCGTTATCAAATTCATGGTCAACGGTGAGTGGATTACCATCGATCGAAGTGCGGTGCTCTTTATACCCGCGGGCGTTCCCCATTGCCCTTACGTTATCGAACAGGTAAATCGCCCTATCATCCACTGGTCTTCAGGTTCGACAAGTGCCTATTCACAAAAGAAGGAAGCAGAGTAGCCCGCGCACCCCGCCAAAAATCCTCCTTGCGCACTCCTCTTCCGCATATTCCCCTAGAGCGAAGGCGCCCAGCTCAAGCTGGGCGCCTTCGCTCTTCTTGCAAAAAATCAACATATCGCCTCTTGGGCCATATAATGCAGACAGTCAGCCATAACACGATGTTTGACCATCGGCAAGTCGAGAGATAGATCGAATCGGCTTTCGAACTTTCTAACGTGGTAAAGAACGGTGTTTCTATGCATGTCCATCTCTTCGGCTGTTTTGGTAGCGTTGCCATCGTTGCAGATGTATCTCCAAAGAAGACCCAGAACCGTTCTTCTCAGCGCATTGTCGTCGCCTGCGAATCTCCCCAGAAGGTTATTCTCGAAAGAGAAGCTGAGCAATTCTTCGTCGATGCCCTTCTCGTACACCATTAAGAACAGCGCGTGGTCGAATGGAAAGCACGGCCATGCATTCTTGGTAAAAGCGGTGTACCCTGCCGGGTAGGCTTGCTTCATCGCCCCTTTATGTTTGATGGCTTCGCCGCATTGTATATAGGCCCATTTGATGTCTTTTATGTCGTCAAACACCTGGGAAACACCGGCCTCTAACGAGCATTCGCCGTAAACACATTCGTCGTATTGCTGGACGATGCCAGTTAGAGACGACTCGCGCGGAAACTCTTTGCTACCGTAGAAAAGAACGAGGAGATTGCTTTTGTAAACGAACGCATGGTTTCTCCCCTTATTCAAGCCATCGACAGCAAACCGAAGACGGTCCATGAACGACTTGCTCACATCGTTTTTCAAGGGAATTGCCATCAATCGATACAGCGCGCCTATCGGAATGCCGCTTTGTTCTAGCTGCTCTTCGATGCTTGTGCCCTGCTTCGACGCTCTCCCTCAATGACGCTTATCAAGATTTTATGGCAGGCAGACTTCACTGGCAGTTTTTTGTTCCAAAAGCGCTCGGCAGTGAACCGAACACGGGAGACGAACTTCATGAACCGATCCTCGAGGCAAGCTAAATTGGCATTCGGGGAATCAACCATCGTCACATGGAACGTGTACTCCCCGTTGATGAAAAGCGGGCAGTGTACGGATACCGACTCGTTCCACTCTGTTGGCGGGCAGTAGAAAACCTCCCTTTTGATTTTGCTCTTCAGCACAAGGGCTTTCAACCGTTCGGCCTCTTGATTGCAATATGATCCTGTTTGAACCAACTCCTTGTAGGCAGACGATGGAGGCTCTATTGAATGCGAGCAAGCGATTAGATTGAATCCTGTATCGGTAATGCACAGAAACGCACCTCTGAAGGCCATCTCTCCCGCTTCGATGAGCGACTCAAGGCGCGACTCCCTAAACACAAGGTAGTCCAGCTTCGTTTCCCATATCATATTCTTCTGGAAAAGAGTGAGAACCTCGCGCTCGACACTCGCTTTGTCTTCAGCTTCGACGAAGGCGCATTTCGATTTCCCATCCCCGCTTCGAGTCCTCTCGACCTTCTTTGCCACCACAAGGAAAAAACCATATGGGCAATTTGAAATCGCGTTGGGCAATTCCAGAGCATCGCAAACCGTCAATACTTTGCTCGAATCGATCATTGACTCCGCGGACGACTCAGACGGATATACTGTAACCCAGTTGAAGCGACGCGTTACGCTAAGCCCATCACGAGCTATCGTCATGCCTCGTTCCTCAAGCCACCACATTATTTCCGTGATTGACACTTCTGGAAATGACTTGAATTCTGCTTTATCCAACAACGCGCCTTTATTAAAGTCGCCATTTGGTAAATTGCGCATGACTTCCCCCGTTTATTGATAGCGTTAAACGCCATTCTTTATTTTACCTCTATTATTTCACCTCATTAGCTGTCAAATCACACACATCCTTTGAGCAACCTCTTTATAATCAGCTGCAGGCGCTACCTCCATTTCACTTAGGGGGACATACCGAAGGAGTCGATAATCATGGCCGAAAATAAAATCCCGGCGTTGACACCCGAGCAGCGCGCCGCCGCCCTTGAAAAGGCGAGACAGTCGCGCACTATCCGCAAGGAAGCCAAGGAGAAGCTTGCCGCAGGGAAGATCGCTCTTTCGGACGTGCTCGAGAGCGAAGACGAAGCCGTCCGACGCATGCGAGCGATTGACCTCATCCAAGCGATGCCTGGATACGGCAAGGCGAAGGCAGCCAAGGTCATGGAAGAATGCGGCATTGCCGAAAGTCGACGGGTCGGGGGCCTTGGGGAGCGCCAGAAGGAAAAACTCCTCGAATTATTTTCGGAATAAAGCTGGCCGCTTAAGCGTCGGCGAGGCGCTAGCTCGTATTGCTCTCGAGGCAATCGCGGAATACCCAACCCATGCCATATAGGCGTTCCGTCCATACAAGGCGGAACACTCATCAATGCAGAAGTTGTCTAGCGTGCAGCGTTCTTTCTTATTGCATGCCCTTTCCTCATTCGAGGTACCTCCATCGACGCCTTCTCTCGCCGCTTCTGCGAGTCATTCGACGTTAGCTCTTGATTATCTTCGATATCGCAGTTGAATGCGCGATTGCGGGCAATTGCAGCCTCCTTAGCCCGATGCAGCATCTGCATAATAGCTACCTAATCGACATAACCACAGTTCAAAATCACTTTCCAGTGAATTTTTCCTCACTTTTGGGCAAAACTGAATAGAGGCGCATACCCTTCTGAAGCGCCTAATCACGCCATCTTGACAAGACAATCTCTTGTTTCGACCTGGTTCCATGTGCCTATAGGTGAAGAAGATGGGCTACCGCACAGCAAACACTCGGAGTGATCGTTATGAAAGAAGAGCATCGCGGCTTCCGCCCCGGCGACCGGGTGCAGATGATCGAATGCAAAGACCCTTATACCCCCATATCGCCAGGCGCGAAGGGAACCGTCGCCCACATCGACGACGCCGGCACGCTGCACATGCTGTGGGACAACCGAAGAACCCTCGGCGTTTGCCTTGAGGAAGACGTCGTCCGCAAGGTGCCGCCGGAGCAGGAGATGGAACTTTTAAGCGCAGAGCCGCTCCTGCAATGCGACGAAAACAGGTGGGGCGTCCACTGCGAGCAATCGGTCGCCTTGATAGGCGCCATGCAGAGCTTCGCTGAGGAGCAAGGATGCGACTGGACAGTGAAGCGCTCGTACATTGATGAGGCGCATTCGCAGCGGCCACCGAAATACCAATACATCGAAGCCGACGCCCTGAACGACCTGGTCGAGGGCACCTGCGACCTCGAGAACGGGACGGACGTCGGGTTCACGGCGAAGCGGCCGCCGGGCGAGCAGTCCATGGCGATCATCGCGTACGGCCAGGGCTACACGACGCCGTCGGGCACGCATCTCGTGAAGGAGCTGCTCGAGCTCAGGCTCGCCTCCCCCGCCGCCGCGCGCGACTTCAGGGAGCGGGTCGAGGCGGGCTGGGACCCGGGCGGCAGAGCCGCCATGCAGCTGTTCAACTCGCCGGGCGACCGCGAGCCGCTCGCCCCGCTCGTCCGGGAATGCCGGGAAGCCGCCCGCGCCCGCCGCGATAAAGACCATAGTCAAAAGCGTTAGCGCCGAGCATCGGCGCAACGCGCACGCGAAATAGGCCGACGGATCGAATCCTCGGCCCATTTTCGTTCCACGTTGGCAGGTCCCCGACCGGCGCGCAGCCGGCATGGTGAAGCCAAAACCCTTCGCGCGCATCCTCGCAGCCTGCGCCTCCGCAGGTCGGGCAACCCTACTCGAGCATCCGATCGACCGCAAACTCGCCTGCCTGGGAGACGCGGTCTAAATTATGAGAGTACACGAGCGTCGTGTTGATGTTCGTGTGGCGCGCCATCGACTGCGCCTGCTGAAGGCTCGCCCCGCCTAGGAGAGCCAGCGTGACCGCCGTGTGCCGCAGGCTGTGCGTCGTCAGACGATCGTCGTCGAAGCCCGCCTGGCGCATCGCCCGCTTGATGATTTCCCGGAGCGAGCGGGTCTTCAGCCGCTGCCCCATGGTCTTGTTCGACAGCGACGCGAAGAGCGGCCCCTCTGTCCCAGTCCCCTGCGCATCGACAGGTAGGCGTAGATCGGGCGCGCCGCGGAGTCCGTCAGCGCGACGAAGTCGCCTTTCTGCTCCCTGCCCTTGCCCTGCACGTAGAGACATGCATAAGCGCCGCGAAGCGCGATGGGCGCCGTCGCAGGGTCGCCACAATTGGGGCGCACCTTCGAAGGAAAGAATTGCCGAACGACATCGGGCGGCCGTCGATGTCGTTCTGAAGGAGGTAAATCCGGCTAACCCCCTCGGCAATTCTGTCATTGATACCGGTTAAGCGGGCAAGGTGCGATCCATTGATAGAACCCCCTTGAAGAATGGACTTCGACACATCCATCTTCGCTATGTCTGAGTTTATGGCCGAGCGGCAAGCCCCCGATTCATCTTGAAATCGGGGCTCGCTGCTTTTACGGGACGGCCAAGCGTCTCGCCCGCCGAACCGGCACGAATTCCGAGTTGTCCCGCGAAATTCGATTGATAATCGGAAGCTATGCCGAGGTGCGAAATGCTGCTGGGAAGAAACCCCAGTTCACGGCCTCTTCCGCCCCGCCGACGTCCGCGCGCTATCGCACGCCCCGCCGGCTTTCGCGGGACAACTCGGTTTCCGCGCCGGAATCTCCCTCTCGGCGTGACGCTTGGGGGACAACCCGCGATTTGCGCCACGCCTTGCCTCCAACCATGTCCGCCGTGGCGGGACAACTCGGGCTTCGTGCCGGAATTCGACTTCTGGCACATCCAAGAACCACCAGGACCAGGCCCCGGCGTCATCGTCGGGCACATCCGCCGATGACCAGCCCGCAAAAGCCCAGGCAGATGGCGGGGATGGTGAAGCTGGCTCTTCGGGAGGCGACGTCTATGCGCTTTCGCTTTCGAACAGCTCGGGGAAGTCGGTCGTGAGCATGGCGGTGAAGCTTCTCGGCGGCGAGCCATTCTCCGCGAACCGCATGGTCTCCATGCTCGATCTGCAGACGTATTACTACAACCAGGAGGACCCCGCCGCCGCCGCGCGAGACAAGGCCGAGGAAGAAGAGGAGAAGCGCCGGTTGGAGAAGCTCGAGGAGGACCTGAAGGCGACAGACAAGCAGCAGTCCGCCGACGCGACCGCATCCTCCGACGGCTCAAAGCCTCAACGGAGGAGAACGCGCAGACCAAGGCGACGACCGACGACACGCAGGGAATGGACATCGAGGACGACCCGCTTGAGGTCAGCCACGACGACGCAAGCGAGGACTAAGGCAGGGCAGTTTCCAACAACGCAACATAGCCTCTCAACAATATCGCTCACGGTGTTATGACTGGTAAGCTGCATCATTTGCAAACAAGCAGAAAGGTGAACACAATCGACCCCGATGCAAAGAGGCCCCGCTTGACGAGAACCGCAAACGCTGGGCCTCTCCTCGCATACCTCGCCGGGCCAGCGCTCACGTTGGCAGTGCTGCTCGCTTCTATGGCGTGGTGCGGGATCTTCCCCTTCGGCGACCACGCGTTCCTCTCGCGCGACGGCGCCATTCAGTACGTAGGGTTCTACGGTTGGTATCACAACGTGCTCGCGGGGCAGGCAAACCTGACCTACTCGCTGTCGAAGGGAATGGGCGGCGCGACCTTCGGCCTGTTCGCATACTACCCCTCAAGCCCGCTCGCCCTGCTGGCGGCATTCTTTGAACCTGCCGACTCGGCGGAGTTGTTCTCGATTTTGGTGCCCATTAAACTCACACTAGCATCATTCACCTGCGGATATGCGCTCATCCAACGCGTCGGGAGGCGAAGCGCGGCCCTGTCGCTTCTGGGATGCGCCTATGCGCTTTCCGCGTATAGCTTCACCGACGGCTCGAACGTGATGTGGCTCGACGGCATGGCACTCGCCCCGCTAGCGGCGCTCGGCGTATTCCGCTTGGTTCGCGAGGGGCGCCCCATCATGCTGTTCGCGTCTTGCTCGGCGGCAATCGTATGCAATTGGTACGTCGGCTATATGGTGTGCCTGTTCAGCGTCGTATGGTTTCTCGCTGAGATGCTGTTAAGGAGCGATTGCGGATCCTCGACGGGAAATCACGCATCAAGCAAGGCGCACAGCGACCCACCGAGAGCCTCGCTGTGCATTGCGCACTTCGCCGCTACGATGGTGCTCGCCGTCGGCGCCGGCTGCGTTATTCTGCTCCCCGTCGCCATCGAGCAGCTGCAGTCGGCGGGACTCGGCGGCAACTCTGGCTTCCTGGCGACGCTCGCCGAGGGCGTGGGCTGCCTCGACGCTCGCCAATTCCTGCTCGCATTGGTCGACCCCGACGCGCCTTTTGCGGGCGCCACAAACGCAGTTGCCGTTCCATGGGCCCTTATCGTGTTGGCAGTATCCTTCTTCGCTCTGCCAACCGCCGGCGGGCTTCGCCGCAAGATAGTACTTGCAGCCGTATTGCTGGTGTTCGCAATATCCTTCCTGGTCAAACCTTTCGACATGGTCTGGACGGGCTTCGTTCGGGCGGATTCGTACAACCCACGCTACTACTTCGCATTCCTATTTGCCACATGCCTGTGCGCGGCGTGGGCCGTAGACGGAATAATGCATTACATAAAGCTGAGTGGAAGCCGGATGGGCGAGCAGGACGAAGCGCCATCCCCCTTTGACCCTTCGGAACCCGCACCCCGCCACCGCACCGCCCGAGAGTCAGCAGTTACCGCCATGCTCGGCGTCGCGCTCGCCGCCGGTGCAGGTTTTTTGGCCGTGCACGGCCTTTCCCAAACAGACCTCAACGGCTATTCGTCGAACTCGGTTTCGCAATACCGCGAGTACATGGAGAAGCTCGCTGGGGTCCACAAGGAAGCAGAAAACGACGCCAACGCGGACGTCGTGCGCATGGAAAACGCGGCCTCCTCAAGCGTCGCCGCCATACGCACGACCGATCCCGCGTCCTCGGTCGACGCGCTCTCAGACATGATGACGACCGGAGAGTACCTGGCGCTCGGCGATTCCAGCCTGTCGCACTACAGTTCCACCGCCGACGGGTCGATGAAGGAGCTCCTCGGGAACCTGGGGTACTGCCTTTTGCCCGGATCGCGCGGCATCACGACGTACCGCTCGCCCGTGTACCTGACCGACAGCCTGCTTGGGGTGGAGTACGTCCTCGCCAACATCGAGCCGGCAGGATGCTCAGCTGTTTCAGACGAGGTCGAGCTCCCATCGCTCAAGGAGAGCTCCTTCCGCCTGTACCGCAACGAAGGATCGCTCGGCTGGGGCTTTGCTGTTCCCGAGACGGCGGAAAACGTGGAATGGTCGGGCGACCCCTTCGAAAACCAGGAGCGGTTCGTCTCCGCCCTCTCTGGCGAGGATGCATCGGGCTTGTACGCCGTCGCGAAAGTCGAAGCCTTGGAGCTTGCGGCCGAAAGCGACAGGACGGTCTGTACATGGAAGGTAACCCCCGAGCGGGACGGGCCGCTGTATTTATGGATTGCCGCCGCACCCGCCGGAGCGAAGGTAAGCTGCGACGGAAAATTCCTGCAAACGACGCGAAGCTACGAGAGCGATACGAATCTCATGTACCTGGGCAACTTCAAGGCGGGGAGCACGGTGATTGTTCAACTCGCATCGTCGCTTTCGTTCGAATGCGACGATGCAGACCTTGACGCTCGCAGCCTCGACATCGAACGGGCAACGCAGATGCTCGACCACATGCGCGAGGCGCGGTTTGCGCCGGACACGCTTGAAGACGGACGCATCGAGGGCATGTGCGCAGTCCCAGTCGGCAAGAAGCTGCTGATCAGCATCCCCGCAACCAGCGGGTGGTCCGCCAAGGTGGACGGGGAACCCACGGAAATCGAAAGCCTCAACGGGCTCATTCTTCTTGATACGGGCGAAGGAGAACATGAAATAGCGCTGTCGTATTCAACACCTGGCCTTTCCGCAGGCATCGCGGTGAGCGTCGCATCATTGCTCGCATTTGCGCTTTGCTTGGCGGCACAGCGAAAGAAACGCGAGAAGCGCTAGTCTTCGCCCCTCCCCTTGCCCGAGAACGCGAGCGACCACACGAGGGGCAGGACGGCGATCATCGGCATCACGTAGCGAAGGTGGCCGTTCAGGGGGCCGGCGAGCACGGTGAGCATGAGCATGGCGGGCGGGATGCACACGATAAGCCCCCACCCCCGGCGAGCATGAATCAAGTACGCCACCGCGACGATGAGCAGCCAAACGTAAGCGCCCGGCGAGTAGAGGTAGTTGAGACCCGGCGCGGAAAGCGTCGACTGGACGGCGGAGGAGGCGCGCGCGACGAAGCCCGCGGGCGCGGCGTAGAACACGTCGTACGCCTCCGCGATGCTCCCGCCGATCTGCTCCCCCACCAGAAGCACGGGGCGCGACCCGTCGACGTCGACCACCTCGCCCGGGTAGAAGTACGCGTAGGTGTTGGCCGCCGTCGCGGTGAGCGCGGTTGCGGGATGCCGCGACGCCAGGCCGAGCCACGCGCGGAGATAGGACCCCAGCGCCCCGGGGTGCTCGTCGGCGTACTCGAAGCTTCCCTCGATCTTGGAGTTGTGCAGCTTGTAGGACTCCTTCACGGGGTCCGCGAGGTCAGGGCAGTAGAGCTCGGCCAGCCTGCCGTAGGGAAGCACCGCGTCGATCGCCTCGCGCTCCCCTGCCGAGACGTCCTCCCCGTGCACGGCGACGATGCGCGCGGTCTGCTGGAAGGGGACTGAGAGCATCTCCTTCTCCTCGCGCATGTCCACCCCGCAGGCGGGGTAGACGACCCCCGTGAGGGCGACGTAGACCGCGGCGACGGAGACAAGCGCGCACGCGGCGGGCCTCCAAGGGGAGGATCCCGACCCCCTTCCCCTCCGCACGAGAAGTGCGATCGCGAGCACGAGCATCGACGGGGCCGCGAGGTAGATGCCGTTGTTGCGGGTGAGCGCGACGAGCGCGCCCGAGAGCGCGAGGAGCGCCCAATCCCCCGCGCCCACGCACGGCGAGCCCTCCCGCGGCGCGGCCACGCGGGCGAGGCGCAGCATGAACCACGCGAGGACGGCGCAGAAGAGGGTGTCCTTGATGGCGTCTTGCGCGAGCACCCCCCAGGCGGGGAACAGCGCAAAGTAGAGCGCCGCCGCGGCGACGAGCGCCGAGGGGAGCCCTCGGCGGCGGGACTCCGCTAGCACGGCGGCGAGCGCGACGGCGAGCGCGACGGCCTGAAAGACGACGATGAGGAGGACGCCCCAATTGTCCGACCCGATTGCGCGCCCAGCGTGCATGAGCAGACCGTAGAGCAGGTTCATGAGCACAGGATGGTGGTTCTCGAGCGGTGCGCCCGCGCAGAACTGGTTCAGGCTGCGCGCGCCGTCGTAGGTGAGCGTGCCCGGAAGGAAGACGGCGATGTAGCCACCCCAGCAGACAGCGAGGAGGGCAAGCGAGAGCCCGAACACGTGGCGGTCCGCAAAGCCCCGCAGACGGGACGCAAGCGTCTCCGCGCCGCCGGCGCGCATAGTCAGGCCGCTCCCAAGCCCTCCCCTGCCGTCGAGCCAGAAGAACAGAGCGTCGAGCAGAAACGAGAAGGCCGCCGCGTACAGAAGGAACTTAGCAGCCGACACGGCGATGCGCCCGGCGCCGCCCGCGACCTGAGAGAAGTCCCCCGCCTCGGCGAGGCTCTGCCCCGCAACCATGAAGAGCGCGAAGAGACATCCGACGGCAACGGCGGAAGGGAGCATACGGAATTTGAGGGATTTGCTTGGCATGGGGGGTATTTTACCAAAGCGATGCCGCGCAAAGGAAACTCGGCGCACCCGAAGCCTTATGCGACAGCTTGCGATTGATTGCCTAAGGCTGACCCCGGGGCACCGGGGGGCGGCTT
>CAKUKU010000003.1 GCA_934663775.1 uncultured Ellagibacter sp.
GGATAGGGCGTTCCGCTCATGGGCGGCGCTTTTTCTTTCGATCGCGCAGGGCCGCGGCCCCGGGGGCGACCCGGGGCCGCGGCCCTTTCTCGCTTTGCGCTCGCGCGTTCCGAGTGCCCCGGCGGGCCCCGATCCTTGCGGCCCCGACCGCCTTCCATGCCGCTTCCCCCGCGCTCGCTGATCTTTTCTTGATGCGTTCGGCCTTATGCGTTTGCCTACTTAGCGTGTTGATTCTTCGCTCTGTTTCACCCATCTCTCTATGGGCGGGTATAATGCTAGCTGTGAATTTGTGCATATTTGAGAGGATTGACATTCGTGGCCGAATATAGTGAGACTGTTCTGAACCTTGCAAAAATCTGCATTTTCGATCGCGAGACGCTCGGTAAAATCGTGGATTCATTAGCAACGGGTACCCGTCGTTCTCGGCAGCAGGCAGCTCAGGTTCTCGGGGCGATTTCACTCACGGATGTTTCCGCTGTTTCCCCTTTTAGCCAGAATCTCGTCGATGCGCTTAACCGACCAGAGGCACAAACGCGATGGGAATGCCTCGATATCTTGACGCGTATCTGCGATGTTGATGCATCTCTTTGCGATGGGGCGATCGACGGCGCCGAGAACGCGCTTTTCGATGAGGAAAGCGGTACGCTTCATCTTTCCGCCATGCGCTTCCTTTGTAAGTTCGGTTCATTGTCTGAGCAGAATTCTGAGCGCGTTTGGCCACTCGTTGACGAGGGCATCCAGTGCTGGCACGGCGATTTGGAGTTTCAGGACATGCTCAATGCGCTCATTGAGTTTTCGACGGGCAAGCTTTCGTCTTCGGTGAAGAGCGAATTTGCCGATCGCATGCGCTTCGACTCGACGAATGGACGCGGTGCGCTCAAACGCAAGGCGACGACCATCGTCGAGAACCTTTCTTAGGGCTCGGTGCTTTCCGCGCTCCCTTGTTTTTCTGCCGCCGACTGCAATGTAACAATCGGCGGCTTTTCATCTGTCTATGCTTGATTCGTAATTGCGGGCATCGCGTCTGCGATGGACTGATTGGAGGACTTATGGCTCGTCATGCGGTGACTTTAATTCCTGGCGATGGAATCGGCGTTGAAACTTCGGCCGCCATGCAGCGCGTCGTCGAGGCAAGTGGCGCTAAAATCGATTGGGAAATTGCCGAGGCCGGCGCGCATTGCCTGGAAACTGAGGGTACGCCGCTTCCCGAATCGACCATCGAGGCTGTTAAGAGAAACAAGGTCGCCATTAAAGGGCCGATCACGACGCCTGTGGGGACCGGCTTTCGCAGCGTAAACGTCGCGCTTCGCAAGACTCTTGGACTCTACGTGTGCCTTCGCCCTGTCGTGTCGCTTCCGGGTGCTGGCGGACGCTACGATAACGTCGATCTTGTCATCGTTCGTGAGAACTCCGAGGATCTTTATGCTGGCGTGGAGTTCGAGGAGGGCTCCGAGGGCGCTCGTAAGCTGATCGATCTTTGTCGCGAGGAAGGTGCGGGCGCGATTCGCCCCGACTCCGGTATCTCGATCAAGCCGATTTCAGTCACTGCCTCGCAGGATATCGTGCGATATGCCTTCGAGTATGCCTTAAAGCACGGCCGTAAAAAGGTTACGGCTGCTCACAAGGCCAATATCATGAAGTACTCCGATGGGCTGTTCCTGCGCGAAGCGCGCGAGGTTGCCAAAGAGTACGGGGGTCGAGTGGCCTTTGACGACCGCATCATCGATGCGTTCTGCATGAATATGGTCACTGAGCCCTCGCAGTTCGATGTGGTGGTGTTTCCGAACCTCTACGGCGATATCGCGAGCGACTTGGCGGCTGGCCTCGTGGGCGGTTTGGGCATCGCTCCCGGTGCGAACATCGGCAAGGAATACGCCGTGTTCGAGGCCGTTCACGGATCGGCTCCCGATATTGCTGGTCAGGATAAGGCGAACCCCACGGCCGAGATTCTTTCTGCTGCTATGATGCTCGATCATCTTGGCGAGCTTGAGACTGCCGCCCGCATTCGCCGCGCGGTTACTGACGTGTATGCGGCGGGCGAGTGCCTCACGGGCGACATCCGCAAGCTCACCGGCTCGGACAAGCCTGCGGCGAGCTGCACCGAATTTACCGACGCGCTTATCAAGGCGCTCGAGAAATAGCGCGCGAAGCCCGTTTCCTCAGGGTAAAAGGACGGTAACGGATATGCCCGGTCTCGCGAGAGGCTGGGCATTTTCGTGTATAGTGGGGAAAATTACCATCTCAAGGAGGGATTCACTTGAAGCAACCATCCGGACTCGACGCTTTGCTCGAAGCGCTTAAGCAATCCGGCATGAACACCGACTCGTTCGGCTCGCCGTTCGGCGGCGGCGAAGCCGGCGACTCTTCGCGTGGCGCAGATGATTCGGGCGCCTCCCGTGGGTCGCAGCGACCGAAAACATCACATGTAGAGGTTCCTAACATTGTGGAAAACATGAAGTCGTGGAGCAGGAAGGCGATTGTCGTTGCGGTTATCGTGCTCATCGTTGTGATTCTCGCCGCGTACTGGTGGTTCCATCCACCCATTAACATCCACAGCGTCGACACGTGGCTGTTTGTGGCGGTGTTGGTGTTGCTGCCTTCGTTCCTGTTCTTCCGCGCCCGCTCGGCGAGCTACAAAGAGGGAAAGGGCAAGCGCGAGCGCAGCGAGGGCAAGGCGAAGACATTCAAGACGCTCTCCTTCATCCCCGTCGTCGTTGCTGTCGTGGGCGTTGTGGGCGCGATCATGTCGCTCTCGCTTTTCCCGGGCAATGCGGCGAAGTACGCCACCGTGCTCGACACCGTCGATCATGACTTCGCCTCCGATATCCAGGAGGTGAACTACTCGGAGATCCCGGTGATCGACCGTGACTCCGCGATTCTGCTCGGCAATCGCGAGATGGGCTCGATCCCCGAGTACGTGAGCCAGTTCGAGATCTCGTCCCTCTACAGCCAAATCAACTATCAGGGCACTCCGGTTCGCGTGAGCCCGCTCGGGTACGCCGACCTGTTCAAGTGGCTTACCAATCGCGAGTCGGGTATTCCCGCCTATGCGCTTGTGGACATGACGACGCAGGACGCGCAGATCGTGAGGCTCGGCGACAATGCGATTTTCTACTCGCAATCCGAGCCGCTTGCGCGCAACATCGATCGCTACGTGCAGTTGAAGTACCCCTTCTACATGTTTGACGAGAAGTCGTTCGAGATCGATGAGGAGGGCAATCCGTGGTGGGTCTGCCCGGTTCAGTCGCGCACCATCGGGCTGTTCGGCGGCACGACGATCGATCGCGTCGTCATGGTGAACGCGACGACGGGCGAGTGCACCGACATTTCAATCGACGACGTCCCCGAGTGGGTCGATCGCGCGTATCCTGCGGAGCTTTTGATCGAGCAGTACAACTGGTCGGGCGCATACAAGGACGGCTGGCTCAATAGCTGGCTCGGCCAGAAGAACGTGGTGCAGACCACGCCCGGCACCGACGGGAACGTTGGCTACAACTACATCGCGAAAGACGATGACGTGTGGGTCTACACCGGCGTCACTTCGGCGACGGCCGACAACTCCATCGTCGGATTCGTGCTGGTGAACCAGCGCACGGCGGAGTCGCATTTCTACTCGGTCGCGGGCGCTACGGAGGAGTCGGCGATGCAGTCCGCCGAGGGTCAGGTGCAGAACTTGCGCTACACGGCGACGTTCCCGCTACTCATCAATGTGGCGAACCAGCCGACGTACTTCATGGCGTTGAAGGACAGCGCGGGGCTTGTGAAGAAGTTCGCGATGATCGATATCCAGCGCTACCAGAACGTGGCGGTCGGCGATACGGTCGCGGAGTGCCAGAAGTCCTACGAGGCGCTTCTGGCGACGAACGGCGTCGATACGGGAGATTCCACGCCGACGGACGTGAAGCAGGCAAAGGGCATCATTGCGACGATGGCGCAGGCGGTCATCGAGGGGAATTCTCACTACTATGTGACGCTTCAGGGCGATTCCTCGATCTACGATTTCCCGCTGCCCGGCATGCTCGAGATTGTTGCCTACTCGGCTGGTGATGAGATTTCCTTCACCTACGTCGACGCTGCTACGACGGCATTTCCCGCTCAATCTATCGACAGTGTGAAGACGGCGGGAACCGAGCAGAAAATCGTTGACACCACAGTGTAGAAGCGTATCATATAAGAGCTGCTTTAAAGTAGCATCAGATGGAATTGTTCCGCTGCCCAAGACAGCAGGCACCGAAAGGTTTAATCGCATGAACATGCGGCCCGCCGAGGTGGTTATCTAAGCGTTGAGCTTTGACGACCCCTGCTGTCCTGCGACGGTGGGGGTCGTTTCGTTTCTTCGAACGCGGCTCCACCCTACGGGGCGGAACTCGAGTTTGAGGAAAAGGAGGTGTACGAATGCCCAACGCAAAGAATCAAGAAATGCTCGCCAACGTCAAGGCGGACCTCGATTCCACTTCTGCGGTGTGGGTCGTGAACTACTGCGGCCTCACAGTGAAGCAGATCCAGGAACTTCGCCGCAACGTGCGCGAGGCGGGCGCTGTCATGAAGGTGTACAAGAACACCCTTATGCACATCGCCCTGTCCGACGCCGAGTTGCCGACGCTCGACGACATGCTTCAGGGTCCGAGCGCGTTCGTGTTCTGCGGTGACGATGTGGCGGCTGCTGCTAAGGCCGTCAAAGAGTTCGCCAAGGACAACGACGTTCTCCAGATCAAGGGCGGCATCATGGATGGCGCTGCCGTTTCTGCTGCCGAGGTGGAAGCGATTGCTTCTCTGCCTTCCCGCGAAGAGCTCTACGCTCACATCGCCGCTGCAATCAACGGTGTGGCTCAGGGTCTCGCGACCGCCATCGCCGGCGTGCCGCGCGGCCTGGCTCAGGTCACCAAGGCTGTGGCCGACCAGAAGGAAGCTGCCTAACATCAGCTCGTGCGGCCTGAGAGACGCCGCATAACGAAAAAAATTCGGTCGGGAAGACCCCGACCCCTTTGAAAGGAAACTAACATGGCTGTTACTCGCGAAGAGATCATTGAGGCTCTGAAGGAGATGTCCCTGCTCGAGGCTTCCGAGCTCGTGAAGGACATCGAGGAGACCTTTGGCGTGTCCGCCGCTGCTCCCGTTGCCGTCGCTGCTGCTCCGGCTGCTGGCGCTGCTGCCGCTGAGGAGAAGTCTGACTTCGACGTCGTCCTCGAGGGCTTCGGCGACAACAAGATCGCCGTCATCAAGGTTGTCCGTGAGATCACCGGTCTCGGCCTCAAGGAAGCTAAGGAAGTTGTCGAGAACGCTCCTAAGGCTATCCAGGAAGGCGTTGCCAAGGACAAGGCTGAGGAAATCAAGGCCAAGCTCGAAGAGGCTGGCGCGGCTGTCACCCTCAAGTAACTCGACTCTTTTAGATTCGCAGTTCGAAAGACCCTCCTTCGGGAGGGTCTTTTTTACGCCACGGTAACGAGGGGTGCGGCTTTCCCCGCTTATGCCCTATAGTGGGGCAAACTATGAAAGGAGCATCTCGGTGCGGCAAGGGTATTTCAAGACGGCATGGAGCGACATCGTTCAGTCGCCGCACTGGGTGACGCGCATCCTTCTGCTGGCGCTTTTGGGATTCATCCCCGTGTTCGGTTGGATTGTTATTGCGGGGTATCTTTGGGGCTGGGCCCGCGATGTGGCATGGGGGGTGCGCACGCCGCTCCCCGAGCGCATTTTCGAGAACTCTGACGGGCTTCTTTACTCGCGCGGCTTCTTCGCGGCGATTATCGCCATCGTGTGCTATGCGGTGGTGAGCCTTGTCCAGGGCCTTGGGCACGTGATCTCGTCGGGAAGCGTTGCCGGGGTCACGTTCGTTTGGGGCGACGTGCACTCGATTTACCACGCTTTTGCGCCTTTGGGGGTTGTCTCGGGCGCTCTTGCGTTGTTCTCGTTCGTTGTGGTGTGTGCCCTCGCGCTCATTATCAAGCTGTTCGAGTGGACGGGTACGATGCGCATGTCGGTTTACGGTCGCCTGTCCGCCGGATTTCAGGTTTCGCGTCTGTGGGCGATGATTCGCCACGACTACAAGGGTATCCTTCGGGTCCTTGGCATGTTCGTCGTGATTTCGGCCGTGTCGATGGCGATTCTCTGTCTGGCCGTTGGCCTTGCGCTTCTTGCAGCGGGCCTTTTCGCTGCGCTGTTCGCGACTACGGGCGTGCATATGTCGAACGCTTCGTTTCTGCTCGTGATTGCGGCGGTGATGCTCGTGCTTCTCACCGTGATCGCGATAGCGGTGCTCGCATCGTTTCTCGGCGTTTTGGGATTCGCGCTTGTTACCCGCGCGATAGGCTACTGGACAAGCCAGTTCGACGTTGCGAATTGGAAAGGGCAAGACGACCCGATGCCCTTCGAGCTCACGGGTACGCGGTAAGGCGAATAATCCCAGGTTGCATGCCCGAAAACGAGCGAGGCCGCCCCATCTAGGAACGGCCTCGCTTTTGTGCGCGGCGGATTTTCGCGTTTCATTTTCGCATTACAGGTTCTTCACGCTCATGCAGCGCATCGCGTTTAAGATGGCGATGATGGCGACGCCCACGTCGGCGAACACGGCGAGCCACATGTTGGCGATGCCGAGTGCTGCCAAGATGAGCACGATGAGCTTCACTCCCAGGGCGAAGACGATGTTTTGCCAGGCGATGCCCATCGTTTTGCGCGCGATGCGGATGGCGCGCGCGATGTTTGAGGGCTTGTCGTCCATGAGCACGATGTCGGCGGCCTCGATGGCAGCGTCCGAGCCCATTGCCCCCATGGCGATGCCGATGTCGGCGCGGGTGAGCACCGGCGCGTCGTTGATGCCGTCGCCCACGAACGCGAGCGTGCCCTTGCTCGACGTGCTATCGATGAGCCGCTCGACTTCCTCGACTTTGTTCTGGGGGAGAAGCGAGGCGCGGTATTCGTCAATTCCGAGCTTCTCGGCGACGGCGCGGGCGACATCCTCTCGGTCGCCGGTGAGCATGACGGTGCGCTTCACCCCCGCCGCCTTCAAGCTTGCGATGGCCTCCGCGGCGTCGTCCTTCACGACGTCGGCGATGACGATGTGACCGATGTAGGAGCCGTCGAGTGAGACGTGCAGGATGGTCCCCGTAAGCTCGCATTCGTTCCAGGCGATGCTGTCCGCCATCATGAGCTTCTCGTTGCCGACAGTGACGATGTGCTCGTCGACGTGGGCGCGCACTCCGTGACCGCTTTCTTCTTTGACATCTTTGATGCGCCCGCGGTCGATTTCGCCTGAGTAGGCGGCCCTCACCGACAGTGCGATGGGGTGGTCGGAGTACGTCTCGGCGTATGCCGCGAAAGAAAGGATGAGGTCGGGGTCGACGCCCGCTTCTGCATGCACGGCCACGACGTTGAAGGTGCCGTTGGTGAGCGTGCCCGTCTTGTCGAAGACGACGGTCTCGGCCTTGGCGACGGTCTCGAGGTAGTTAGACCCCTTCACAAGGATGCCACACTTCGAGGCGCCGCCGATGCCGCCGAAAAACGACAGCGGCACGGAGATGACGAGCGCGCAGGGGCAGCTCACGACAAGGAACGTGAGCCCGCGCAAGATCCAGTCCGACCAGGCGCCTACGCCGAGAAGCGGCGGGACAACGGCGAGGATCAGCGCTACGATGACGACGATCGGCGTATAGTAGCGGGCGAAGCGCGTGATGAAATTCTCGGTGCGCGCCTTCTTTTCCGAGGCATTCTCGACAAGCTCAAGGATGCGGCTGACCGTCGATTCGCCGAAGGGTTTCGTCGTGCGGATAGTGAGCACGCCCGTGAGGCTCACGCAGCCGGAGAACACCTCGGCGCCCTCTTCGACGACGCGCGGGACGGCTTCGCCGGTGAGTGCCGCGGTGTCGAGCTGGGACGCGCCTTTCACGACGACGCCGTCGATGGGAATGCGCTCGCCCGCCTTCACGATGATCTCGTCGCCGACTTCCACCTCGTCAGGGTCGACCTCAACAAGTTCGCCATCTTGCATGACGTTCGCGTAGTCGGGCGCGATGTCCATCATGTCGGCGATGGACTTGCGGCTTTTGCCGACGGCGTAGCTCTGGAAGAGCTCTCCCACCTGGTAGAACAGCATAACCGCGGCACCTTCTGCCATGTGCGGCCCCGTTTCGGGGAAAAACACCATGGCGAACGCGCCGACGGTCGCGATGGTCATGAGGAGGTTCTCGTCGAAGACTTGGCCGTGGCCGATGTTCTTGACGGCTTTGGCGACGACGTCGTAGCCGGCGATGAGGTAGGGGATGAGGAAGAGCGCGAACTCGAGGTAGACGGCGTTCGTCTCGCTGCCGAGCCACGCGTCAAGCGGAAGGAACTCCGTTGCCGCGAAGACGACGAAGAAGATTGCGAGCGCGACGATGATGCGGTTGCGCCATTTGATCTGCTTTTTGTTCATGGGTGGTAGGCCTGTCCGTTTTCTGTCGAGGAGGCGAGGCGGTTTTTGGCTCCCCGCTTCGCTGTTCGGTGAAACGCTTCGCGTTTCACCTCATGCGCTGCGCTCTTTCATGCTTTATTCGGCGCGCTTCGCGCGCATTATGTGGCTTTCAAGAGTCGCCAAAAACCGCCTCGCCTCCTCGACAGAAAACTACTTTGAAAGGAAGCAGGGCTGTTGTTTGCCTGTCGAATTAGCGGACGATGTTGCAGTCGGGTTCGAACTTGTGGATGGTTTTCTGGGCCTCGTCGAGGATTTCGTCGAAGCGGGTGTCGTCGGCTACGAGCGTCATCTTCTGCATCATGAAGTTGACGGTGCACTTCTCGACGCCGGGCATCTTGCTGATAGCGTCCTGCATCTTGGCTGCGCAGTTGGCGCAATCGAGGTCTTCGAGCTTGAACGACTTACGCATGGGGGGAGTCCTTTCCTCGGGTTTTATGTGAGCCGGAATTCGGTCGGTTCCTTATTATTCGCAGATGTGCGTCATGCCCTGGGCGAGCATGGTGTAGACGTGGTTGTCGGAAAGCGAGTAGATGACGTTTTTGCCGTCACGCTGGAATTTCACGAGGCGGGCTTGCTTCAGCGTGCGCAGCTGATGCGACACGGCGCTTTGCGTTGCGCCGACGATCTCGGCGATGTCCGCGACGCAGCGGTCGTGCCCCATGAGCGCGTAGAGGATTTTGATGCGCGTGGTGTCGGCGAACACCTTGAACAGGTCGGCCAAATCGTAGAGGAGCTCCTCGTCGGGCATCTCGTCGAACAGGCAGGATGTCTCCTCGCGATTGCAGCCGCAGGGGCAGGCTTCCTCGGAAGGGGAGGGCGTGCTTGTGCAGGGCGCCTCCGCGGAGTTCGCGCGAGGCGCGTTCGCGGCGTTCACGATAGACTCTGCCTCCTGCACGATGTGATTGGGGCTTTCCGTCATGAGGGCTCCTTTCGCGATTTTTTGTTTACTCATTCATGTAAACATATGAGCAACTGTTCATAAGTATAGGAATGCCGATGGTGATGTCAAGGGGCGTGAAGCAAAAAATGAGTGGCACTCGGACGGGGGCTGAAGAGACAGGTTGGCATCGCCCGATTGAAGCTATGCCCGTGGCGCGCTACCGGGACCGGGCGACCCCCTTAACCGCTTTTTGTCCAGAATAGTTGATTTTCGCGTCGGGGACAGGAGGGCCGATTGCATATGGGTCCCGAGGTGTTGCTGCAAGGTGCAAGTGAGCTGGGCGCCCCTAGATTGGCCTGCGGGCAACTAGGTGGGCGCGAAAGCCCTTCTGGGCCTCGAGCTTGAGCAGGTCGAACCCGGCCCCCTCGGCGAGCGCGCGAAGCTCGGACATCTTGCAGATCCGGATATCGCCGTGACCCGCGAGGCGCGCCAGCGGCAGCTCAAAGGTGTTCATGAGCCACACCACGAAGTCGCTCGACGTGTAGTCGCGAAGAATCAGGCGCCCGCCGGGGCGCAGGACGCGCGCCGCTTCGGCGAAGAACCTCTCGGGGTGCGGATAGTGATGGAAGCTGTTGGAGCAGAGCACGGCGTCGAAGCTTTCCGCCTTAAATGACAGCGCCTCCGCGTCTCCGACGACGAAGCGGACGTTTTCGAGCTGCTTGGCGCAGGCGACCTCGATCATTCCGGGCGTGAGGTCGAGCCCCGTCAGGCGCTTGTCCGGGTATTCTCTGTGCAAAAGCTCCAGGACCGCTCCGGTTCCGCAGCCCACGTCGAGCACGTCCTCGAACGGCTCGAGCCGCAGCTCCTCGAGCATCTGCGGATAGTCGTCCTTGCAGATCTCGTAGATTCCGGCGTGGCCGGATTCGTAGATCCGCGCCGCCTCGGTGAATTCCTTGATGGAGAGCTGCTTGAGCTCGTCTGCAGACCTGGCCATGGGCCCTCCTATTCCTGAACCTTGAGCGCCTCGGCGAGACTGACGCGCTTGATGGAACGCGTGTGCAAAAGCGCCACGACGAGGTAGGTCGCAAACCCGATGCCCGCGCATTCGGCCATCGACCACCACGGCACGTAGATCTCGATGTTGCCGTTGTAGGCGAGCAGCATCGCGCGGAAGATCGCGGTGAGCGAGCCGATGATCACGGGCAGGCTCAGCACGAGCGAGGCCGCCACGCACAGTGTGATCGAACGGATGTAGAGGCGCGAGATCTCGCCGTCGCGGTAACCGAAGACCTTCATGTAGCTGATGGAGCGCGCGCTGCGGTCGATCACGGCCTTGGTCAGCAGGTACATGAACAGCAGGAAGATGAACACGGCGAGCCCGACCATCATCCCGATCAGGTCGCTCATCATGCCGATGAACTGGTCGCCCACGGCGCGCATGTCGTCGGGCGTGGTGTCGCCGGCGAAGTAGCGCGCGTCGAGGTCGAGCTTCTCGTTGCTCGCGTAGCCGTTGAAGTACGAGGCATCGTTGCCGAAGAGCTCGTTGAAGTCGCCGAGGGCCATGTAGACGTTCATGTCTGACTTGGAGCCCCAGGCGGAATCGTCGCCGGCGTATTCGAGGGAGTAGTCCTTGTCCTCGTACTTGTCGTGGAGGTCAACCTGTTGCCCTTCTTTCCAGCCGAACTTATCGAGAAGTCCGCGGCCGAAGACGACGCGGCCGTCGCCGACGTCTAGGTCCTTCCAGTAGCGCGAGTTGGGCGAGACGCCGTAGACGGTCACGGTTTCGATGCCGTTGCCTTCGCCGCGGTCGTATTGCAGCTGGTAGACGGCGTACTTCTCGGCCTGCGCGATCTTCTCGGCGCCGTTGTCGGTGGTGTTTATGGGGTGGATGTCGTCGTTGTCGGCATCGATGTTGGAAGCGTCGTCGATAAGGTCGATCACCTCGTCGCGGTTGCAGCCGAGGGTATCTGCGATGTCATCGAGGCTCGCGTAGAGGGCGTCCTTCTTTGCCTGGACCTCATCGAGTGCGGCGCTTGCTGCCTGCATGTTGTCGGCGTTAGGCGAGGTCGCGAGGGCGTCGGCCGCCGCCTGGGCCGCGTCGGCCGCGTCATCGAGCTCGTCCTCGGCGTCCTCGGCGGCGGAAAGAAGGGCGCCGTCGACGGACTGGAGGCGGTCGAGCGCTGCCCACTGCGCGCGCTGCTCGGCTGTGCCCTCAAGCTCGAGCGGGGCCTTGAGCGTGTACTGGTGCTCGGCCACGAGGCTCGTCTCAAGGTTGTCGGCGTAGTGCGTCATCGTGGGGAGGATCGCTAGGCCGAAGAGCAGAAGCAGCGAGGCGAAGGCGATGCCCACGAAGAGCGTGGCGAAGTTGCCGAGGTTTCGCAGAAAGACGCGCAGGCGGAAGCGCGCGACGAAGCCCATGCGCTCGGGCAGCCGCAGTCCGCGTTTGGTGCCTGACTTTCCGCTGGCCTCGTGGCGCAAAAACTGCAGCGGGGTCTTTCCCATCTTGCGAAGAAGCCCCACAAGCGTGATGAGGATGAGCGCGGCGGCGGGCACCACGGCGCATTTGACGAAGATCTCCCAGCTCCAGTACACGTGGAAAGGCGGCAGGCTGTAGGAGCCGTAATAGAGATTGCGCATGGGCTCGGTGAAGAAGGCGACGCCGAGCGCGCACCCCAGGCCCGCCGCGAAGATGCCCACGATGGCGGGAAGCGCGAGGTAGTGGAGGACGATCTCGCGCTTGCGGTAGCCGCTGGCGAGAAGCGTACCTATGACGGCGCTCTCCTCTTCGATGGTGGCGTTGGTGAGCACGACGAAGACGAAGGCCATGATCACGATGATGATGTCGAGCAGCGTCGTCCACATGGCGGAGTCGCCGTCCACGTCGTCGCGCGCGTAGCCGATGCCCTGGTTGGAGTCGGCGTCGATAAGGTCATCCACGCGGGCATCGGCGTCCGTCAAGGCCTCGACCATGTCCTTTTCGGCATCGGTGCGATCGGCGACGGAGAGGTCGCGGTCGTTGAAGGTGAACGAGTAAGTGTAGGTGGGCGCGCCGCCGGCGTCCTCGAGTGCGGTGAAGCCGGCGCCCGAGACCTCGGCCACGCCGTAGGTGATGGTGTTCACCGTGAAGTCGGAGTTGTTGGGGAAGAGCGCCTGGCTGTCGGGCTGGGTCATGATGCCGCAGATGGTGTAGGTGCGGCCCTCAAGCTCGACCGTGTCGCCGACGGCGAGGCCGTTGTTCGTGGCGAAGACGCGGTCGACGGCGACCTCGTCGCCCGAGTGGGGCTCGGTTCCCTCGCAGTAGGATGCGATGTCGACCTCGGTGCGGTGGGTGTAGGTGCGCAGTGTACGCTTGGTGCCGTCGTCGCCCGTGGGCTTCTTTATGGCGGCATCGATCGAGAAGTTCTTATAGAAGGTGACGCCGCCGACGCTCTCCGCGGCGTCCTCGGCGGCCTCGAGCTGCGTGTCGGTGGCTTCGAACGCCGTCATCATGCGGCCATCTTCGATGGTGTACTCGTCGCGCATGTTGTCGATGAGACAGCCGATGGAGTGGGCGGCGAGCAGGAAGCCCGACGTGAGGGCGATTGCGCCGCACATGAGCAAGAAGATGCCGAGGTATTTGCCGATGTTGTGCTTGAGCTCGCGAGGGAGCCGCTTTGCGAGAGGTGTCATCAGGTGCCTACCAATCGAGCTCGGAGGCGGGCACGGGCGATGCGTTGACTTCATCCTCGGCTAGGCGCCCGTCGCGCAGGCGCAGCACGCGGTCGGCCATGCGGGCGATGGCGGCGTTGTGCGTCACGATCACGAGGGTGCAGCCGTACTCTCGGTTCACGCGCTCCATGAGCTCGAGCACGTCCTTGGATGTCTTGTAGTCGAGCGCGCCTGTGGGCTCATCGCACAGGATGAGCCCCGGGTTCTTAACGAGCGCGCGGCCGATGGCGCAGCGCTGTTGCTGACCGCCGGAGACCTGGCGCGGGAACTTGTTGCGGTGTTCCCACAGGCCAAGCGAGCGCAGGAGGTCCTCCAGGGGAAGCGGGTTCTTGGAGAGGTGCGCCGTGACCTCGATGTTCTCCTTGATGGTGAGATCGGGCACAAGGTTGTAGAACTGGAAGACGAAGCCGAGCTCGCGGCGGCGGTACTCGCCGAGGTCTTTGCTTGAAAGCGCGGTAAGCTCGCAACTGCCGACAGAAATCGAGCCGCCGTCGGCGCCCTCAAGGCCGCCGATGAGGTTTAAGAAGGTCGATTTGCCCGAGCCGGAGGGGCCGAGCATGACGCAGATCTCGCCGCGGTTGACGGCGCAGGTGATGCCATCGAGCACCTGGACTCGGGCCTCGCCGTCGCCGTAGTGCTTGGAGAGTCCTTTGACAACGAGGTAGGGGGTGGTTGATTTTGCCATGGGCGTTCTTTCTCGAAAGGGACGCAAGCGATTCCCTTAAGGTTATATTCAGCTAACTTATAGCGTAAAAGTTAGCCATATGCAACGTGCCCCGCCGAGTTTTTGCCTTTTCGAGGGACCTACCGAGTGGCTCTTTCGCATTCGCGATACCGCATCTGGGCGAAAGGGCGAGGCCGAATACCCTTCTCTCGTGCGTGAATTCGTTTCGCTCGGGTAAAATAGCCGAACTTCAGTTGTTTTCTGTGCGCGGCGCTCTGCCTGCGCATTTGGTTGGGAAAAGGGGATCATATGGCATCTGCGAAAACCGGATCGCGCTCGTCGTGGTCAGGCAAATGGGCATTCATTTTGGCTGCCGCCGCCTCGGCGGTCGGCTTGGGAAACATGTGGCGCTTCCCATATCTGGCGGCGAAGTACGGCGGCGGTACGTTCCTCATCACCTACCTGGTGCTGGTATTCACGTTCGGCGTGTCGCTCTTGCTGCTTGAGACGGCGATCGGCCGCAAGACGGGCCTCTCGGCCATCGGCGCGTTCCGCCATTTCGGGAAGAAATTCATGTTCATCGGCGTGCTGGCGTCGGTCGTGCCCTTCATTATCGTGCCGTATTACTGCATCATCGGCGGCTGGGTGACGAAGTATGCCTTCGCCTATATTGCAGCTGGACCTGCGGCTATGGCGGATGGTGGCACGTTCTTCTCGAGCTTTATCACCGACGGCGTCGACAGCTCGGTCTTCATGCTGATCTTCATGGCTGCGGCGTTCATCATCGTGGCGCGCGGCGTGAAGGGCGGCATCGAGAAGGCGAACCTCATCTTGATGCCCGCGCTTATCGTGATGGCCATCGCGATCGCCATCTTCACGCTGACGCTGCCCGGGGCCCTCGACGGCGCGGCGTACTACCTGATGCCGGATGTCTCGAAGTTCTCGCCGGAGCTGGTCATCGGCGCGCTCGGGCAGATGTTTTACAGCCTGTCGCTTGCTATGGGCATCATGATCACCTACGGCAGCTACCTCGAGAAGAAGGCGTCCCTGACGCAGTCCGTCACGCGCATCGGCTTCTTCGACCTGGGCGTGTCGTTCCTCGCGGGCCTCATGATCGTGCCTGCCGCGTTTGTCGCGATGGGCTCGGGCGACGCTGTCGCTCAGAACTCCGGTCCCTCGCTCATGTTCATCATCTTGCCCGAGGTGTTCGCGGACATGGGTCAAGTGGCGACCATCGTGGGATTCGTCTTCTTCCTCTTGGTGTTCTTCGCGGCGCTCACCAGCGCGATCTCGCTCACCGAGACCTGCGTCTCCATCATCCAGGACGGCGCGGGATACTCCCGCCGCAAGTCGCTGGTGATTACCATCGTGTTCATCGTGGTGGCCGGGCTTTTCATCAACTCGGGCTACAACGTGCTTTCGTTCATCCAGCCCCTAGGCGAAGGCTCCTCGCTGCTCGACTTCGCCGACTTCATCTCCAACTCGGTTATCATGCCGATTGTTGCGCTTTTGACCTGCGTGTTCGTTGGTTGGATCATCAAGCCGAAGACGATTATCGACGAGGTGCGCATCTCCGCGCCCTTCAAGATGGCGAAAGCCTGGTCGGTCATGGTGAAGTATGTGGCGCCCGTGCTCGTGGTGGTCATTCTCGTGACCGCGCTTGCCCAATCGCTCGGCATCATGAAGTTCTAGCGGCGCTTGGAAGACGCCGCGTAGAAGATTGCGCTGCGCTTTCCTTCCAAAAGCAAGCAGAGGCGAACCGTTGGTTCGCCTCTGCCGTGGGGTGGTGCCGTTGATGCGGGCGGGGAGTTGCCCTCGCCCGGGCCCTGCGCAAAGGGCGGGGTTTACACTCCGTCCTTTGCGCGCCTTACAGGTGCGCTTGGATGACGCGCGGGCGGAAGCCCTGCCGCTCGAGCGCGTCGACGATCTGCTGCTTGTGCGCGGGGCCGAAGGCCTCGACGGTCACGCGCAGCTCCACCGCCGCGTTGCGGTTGGTAGTGACGAACTGGTTGTGATCCAACCGGATGACGTTGCCCTTGTTCTCCGCGATGACCTGCGCGACGTTCACGAGCTCGCCGGGGCGGTCGGGAAGAAGGACGCTCACCGTGAAGATGCGGTCGCGCTGGATAAGGCCGTGCTGCACGACCGACGACATGGTGATGACGTCCATGTTGCCGCCCGAGAGAATCGACACGACCTTCTTTCCCGTGAAGTCGAGATGCCGCAGCGCGGCGACGGTGAGCAGCCCCGAGTTCTCCACGACCATTTTGTGGTTTTCCACCATGTCGAGGAACGCCACGATGAGCTCCTCGTCCTCGATCGTGATGATGCCGTCGAGGTTTTTCTGGATATAGGGGAAGATCTTGTCTCCCGGCTCCTGCACGGCGGTGCCGTCGGCGATCGTGCTCACGTGCGGCAGCTTCACGACGTGGCCGGCTTCGAGTGAGGCCTTCATGCATGCGGCCCCCGCAGGTTCCACGCCGATCACCTTAATGTGCGGGTTCAGAAGCTTTGCGAGCGTCGACACGCCCGTGGCAAGCCCGCCGCCGCCGATGGGGACCAGGATGCAGTCGACGAGCGGCAGCTCCTGCACGATTTCCATCGTGATGGTGCCTTGGCCGGTGGCGACGCCCAGGTCGTTGAAGGGGTGCACGAACGTGAGCCCGCGCTGCTCGGCGATCTCAATCGCGCGCGCGTAGGCGTCGTCGTAGACGTCGCCAGCGAGCACGACTTCGGCGCCGAGCGCCTTTGTGCGTTCCACCTTGATGTAGGGGGTCGTCGCGGGCATGACGATGGTTGCGGGCACGCCGTAGCGGCGCGCGGCGTAGGCGACACCCTGCGCGTGGTTGCCGGCGGATGCGGTGATGAGGCCGCGCTCGCGTTCCTCATCTGTTAAGGTGCTAATCTTATAATATGCGCCGCGCACCTTGTAGGCGCCCGTGCGCTGCATGTTCTCCGGCTTGAAGAAGACGCGGTTGTTGGCGATCTCGCTGAAATACGGGCTCTCGATGAGCTTGGTTTCCTGGGTGACCTCGCGTACCTTCTGCGCCGCCTGCTCGAAGGCGGGCAGGGTGAGCATCTGCATGACTTCGTCTGACATTGTGTTTCCTTGCGTTTCTCTGCGGTTCATAAGCGTTCATCACTATAATCTTCGCGTGCAAGAAACAGCGCAATATTTTTCGAATCTGAGAAAGCTTAAGAAAGAAGGCACATTATGAAAACCATCTCCACTCAAAGCGCGCCGGCGGCGATCGGCCCCTATTCTCAGGGAAACATCGCAGGTGGGCTTCTGTTCGCGAGCGGCCAGATCGCGCTCGACCCAAAGACGGGCGAGCTTGTGGGCGCCACCATCGAGGAGCAGACCGCGCAGGTGATGAAGAACGTGGGCGCGCTTTTGGCCGAGGCGGGCACCGACTTCGACCGCGTGGTGAAGACGACCTGCTTCCTCAACGACATGGACGACTTCGCCGCCTTCAACGCCGAGTACGCGAAATCCTTCGGCGAGGTGCGCCCGGCTCGCTCGGCGGTTGCTGTGGAGAAGCTTCCCAAGGGCGCGCTCGTGGAAGTCGAAGTGATTGCCGAAGTAAACTAAACGCACGGCGCCGCGCAGGTTCGGCGTATAATGAAGGAGCAAGGTTCGCGCGCGAGCATAACGCGAACGGTCGTTTGAAAGGAGCGTCTCATGCTGTACAGCAAGATTATGGTTCCCTACGATGGTTCTGAGCACGCGAAACATGCTCTCGAGTACGCGAAGGGCCTGGCTGGGGCCTCCGATGCGAAGATCGCGATCGTGCACGTGGTGCCCTCGGGCGTCATGGGCGTCGACCAGGTCGGCACGGAGGGCTCGCTCGACGGCGTGCCGTTCGGTATGCTGAACTACGACAAGTACGAAGGCGTCGTGAAGGCGGCGCTCGATCAGGCGAAGGAAAAGGTTGAGGAGAACCTCTCCGGCCTTACCGACGGCATCGATGACGTGGTGATCGACGTGATCGCCGGCACCTCGCCCGCCGATGCGCTCGCGCGCTACGCCGACAAGAACGGCTGCGACCTCATCGTCATGGGGCGCCGTGGCCTCGGCGCCATCCGCGGCATGCTCGGTAGCGTGAGCTTCGGGCTTCTGCGCGCCACCGATGTTCCCGTCCTCACCGTAAAGTAGGGTTTTCGACATACATGATGCCACTTGATTTTTCAGCTCTCGCGGGCGATGGCGCGACGATGCGCCTTGCCACGCGAGAGGACATTCCCGTCATTTGCGACTTGCGCGTCGCCCAGTCGCTCGAGTACTGGGGCGTCGATCCCGAGCCTGCGGAACTCGCGCATTTTCGCAGCGAGACCAAGGCTCATCTCGAGCGCAGCCTCGGGGAGCGCGTGATGTTTCTGTTCATCGAGAAGGACGGCCGGATTGCATCCATGTCGGGGGTCGAGGTGTTCGATCGTCTGCCGACCTTCGGCGGCGTGTCCGGCGTGCAGCGCACAGCGACGGTGATTGCCTGCTACACGCGCCCTGAATTCCGAGGTCAGGGGCATATGGCGGCCATGTTGCGCGCCTGGCCGCTCGTCGCTATCCGCGCAGGGGTCGACGCGATTTACGTGGAGACGCGCAACGCCTCGATGCGCCATGTTGCCGAGAAGACCGGCTATGAGCACGCCTCCGATCGCTTCAGGATGACGATCGAGGTGGAAGCCGGCTGACGTGGCCGGTTGAATGCGGTTGGCGTTTGCGGGCGGGGCCTTCATGCGGCGATAGGGGTTGCGGCCCCTATCGCCGCTGTGCGTTTCGGGGCTTGCGCGCGGGGTCGGCAAACCATTGTTCCCCGTCACCCGATGAGCGCGTTGTGGGAGAACAGGGTTGAGGTGAGAAGGTCGTCGAATGCGGCGAAGACGACCTTCTTCGTCTCGCGAAGCGACATCCCCTGGGCGCGGCATTGGCTGAACATGCCGAACAACCCGTTGCACACGAGCGCCGCCGTGAGTGGCGAGGGGTATTTCGGCTCGAGCGCGTTGCGGTGATTCTGCACGTAATTCTCCACGACACGCACCACGTGGTTGAAGCATGCCGAATGCAAGTAGGGATTCTTCGTCGACGAGCAGTGGATGAAGATACCGTCTCTCTGTTCGAAAACGCTGAAGATGCAGGTCAAAAGGTTGTGATAACTGTTGGTCGGAATCTTTCGCGGATTGTTCTCCGCCTGGAGCTCGCGATAGCGCTCCTCGGCCTTCGCCATGTCGTCGCGGAACAGCTCGTCGGCGAGGGCGTACTTGTCGTCGTAATAGGTGTAGAAGGTGATGCGGCTTACGTCGGCGGCCCGGCACAGCTCGGTGACGGTGATCTTCTCGAAGGGCATGGTCACGAGCAATTCGACGAGCGTGCGCTTGATGGTGCGCTTGGTTTTCACGACGCGCTTATCCATATCGACCTCACATTACGTCGTAACTGTATAAGTAACTGACATTCTGTCGGGCATTGTAGTTGTTGCAGCAATCGGTTTGGCGTACCTTTAATGCGAAACAGATAAGCTACGGAAAACCACCGAGCGCTGTCGGCATCAGGTGCGCACGGGCGGCAAGGGGGAACTATGGTGCGCAGGGTCGTCGTCGACTCTTCGGCGAATTTGTTCGTCGCAGGTACGCAGGATATCGTGTCGGTTCCGATGAAGGTGCGCGTGGGGGAACGGGAATTTCCCGACGACGAGAACCTCGATGTGGGGGAGCTCATCGAGGCGTTCTCGGACGAGGCAGCCGAATCGAGTACGTCGTGCCCGAACATCGCGGAATGGACATCCGCGTTCGCGGGCGCGGACGAGATCGTCGCTCTTGCCCTCACGAGTAAGATTTCGGGCGGGTACAACTCGGCGCAGGCCGCCGCGAAGCACTACCTGTTCGATCACCCCGAGGCGAAGGTGTTCGTGCTTGATTCCTTGACGACCGGCCCCGAGCTGGAACTTCTCGCACAACGCGCCAATGAGCTCGCGCAAAGTGACATGGACTTCGACGATCTGACGCATGAGCTGCGCCGTTACGCCTCGCGCACGCATCTCATGTTCTCGCTTGAGCGCATCGACAACTTCGTGCGCAACGGACGTGTGAGCCCGATTGTCGCGAAGGTCGCGGGCGTGCTCGGCGTGCGCATCGTCGGTCAGGCGAGCGAGGCGGGCGAGCTTGGCGTGCTCAACAGGGCGCGCGGAGAGAAGCGTGCGCTCAAGCAGCTTTTCGAGAACATGGAGACCGTGGGTTTCGTCGGCGGCCGCGTGCGCATCAGGCACACCGAGAACCCGAAGATGGCCGAGGCACTCGCGGCGAAGATTCGCGAGATCTGGCCTTCATGCGACATCAGCATCGGCGCCAACCGCGGCCTGTGCTCCTACTACTGCGAGCCCGGCGGCGTTCTCGTGGGCTTCGAAGGGTAGCTCATCCTGGTTGCGTTATGCCCCAAGCCCCGCTTATCCCTCGTTGGAATATGGGACAAGCGGGGCTTTTATGTTCCATGATGTTGTTGATTACCATCGTTCAGAATAAAAGTATTCGCGAATATAGCTGAACGACAACGATTTTCCTTGACTATATACTTATAAATAAATAACCTAAGTATCGGTACATCGAAAAGGGATATGACGATGCGTGCTTGGTTTGAATTCGCGCAAGCCGGAGCTGCTTCGCAAAACGATGTGCTGCGGGCCTTCGCCTTTCGGCGGGGCTCGTATTCGACCACTTAATGGGAGGAACGCATGAAGAAGCAGGTACGCTTGGTGCTGTCCGCCGTGCTCGCGCTCTCGCTCGTCGGGGCGTTCGCGATGTTCGGCTGCTCCAGCAACACCACCACCGAAAAGAAGGACGACACCGCCAAGACCGAACAGGCCGAGCCGGTTGAGCTCCAAGTATTCGCCGCAAACTCGCTCTCCAAGGCCATGGAAGACATCCAGAAGGCCTACATCGAGGACGGCCACGACAACGTCACCTTCAAGGACACCCAGTACAAGTCTTCCGGCGAGCTCAACGAGATGCTTGGCGCCGGCTCTTATGCCGACCTGCTTATCTCCGCTTCCAAGGGCTCCATGGACACCGCGGTTTCCAAGGGCTATGTGGACGAGTCCACACGCGTCGACATGTTCAAGAACGATCTCGTGATGGTGTCTAAGGAAGGCGCCGAGATGAAGGGCGTCACGCTGCAGGACATCGCTGATGGCAAGTACACCATCTGCGTCGGCGACGACTCCGTTCCGGCTGGCAACTACGCTGCTCAGTCTCTCTCCACCGTTGGCGTGTACGCGCCGGCTGGCGACGACGAGGGCAAGACCGGCAAGGACATCACCGGCAAGGGCGGCTCCTACAACACCGACGTGGTGAAGGACGGCAAGGTCGTTCTGGACACCTCCGTCGGCAACGTCTGCAAGCATGCGCAGTCCGGCGACGTCGACATCGCGTTCGTGTACACCTCCGATGTGTATCGCTTCGGTGGCGTGCAGGTCGTCGGCACCGTTCCCGCGAACACCCACAAGAACATCGTGTACCCGGGCGCCATCACCAAGGACAGCAAGAACGTCGAGGCGACCCAGGAATTCCTGGATTGGTGCCTGAACAGCGAGAAAGCTCAGAAGATTTGGCAGGACTGGGGCTTCGAGTTGGCGTAGTATAATCTTCGCTAAGAAGGTTCGTCTTGAAGTAGCAATCTGGGGATGGGCGACGCGAATCGCTCATCCCCTTTCTTGTTCATGGGGTGCAAGGAGAAGGGGTTCCATGCGCGCGAGAAAGTTTATCGCAAGTCTTGCTCTGTCGGCCGCGCTCGCGGTTGGCGCGCTGCCGAGCGCGGCGTTCGCAGACGATGCGCTCGGCGATGTCGAGAGTCCGCGAACGCCGACGACAGCGACGTCAGCGTCGGGCACGTCCGATTCGGCTTCGGGTGAGTCTGTGTCGGGCGCCGAGGCGACGACAGACGGCGTCGAAGTGTCGCGAGAGGGCTCGGCGGCTCTGAAGGACGGGGCAAGCTTTGCGATAGGCGATTTCTCGCGTGCTCAGAAGGGCTCGAACCGCGCGATCGACGGCACGTATTACGGGTATTCTTACCTGGTCGGCCAGGAAGAGGGCGCATTCGTGCAGGTGGTTGCGGCCGACAAGTACGTCGTCGCCTACGTCCCCGCTGCCGCGGTAGCGAAGCTTGGCCTCGACGTGCAGAGCGCATCCGACCAGGCGCAGCTGAAAAGCTACTTCGTCGCGCTCGACGAGGGGCAGGCCATGGGCTCTGCCAAGCTCTCCGAGTATGACACGTGGTACTTCACAAGCGACACGACCTTCGATAAAGATGGCGTTCGCTTCACGTTCGACCAGGTCATCAATGGCAATGTATACGCAAGCGTCATCGGCGTCGACGGGTCTGACCTCACCGATTCGGAGAATTCCCTCTACATGAAGCCGTCGTTCGGGGACTTCGGCAAGCTCACTTCGCCTGACGCGGTGAGTATCGAGAAGGCCCCCGAGGGGCTCGCCGCCGTGGGCGAGTTCCTGTCGAACCTCGACTGGAGCCCTCTGTGGGTCTCGCTTCGCACCACGGGTATCGCCATCGTGTTCATCGTCATCTTAGGTCTTTTGGCAGCGTATTTCTGCCTGAACCTCTCCCCGCGCGCGAAGAGCGTCTTCGACGCCATCTTCACCATCCCGATGGTGCTGCCGCCTACCGTGTGCGGCTTCATTCTGCTGTTCGTATGCGGCTCGAACACGGCGTTCGGCCAGTTCTGGATTGACATCGGCTTCCCGCTGATCTTCAGCCCTGCAGCCTGCGTCATCGCGGCTGTGGTCGTGGCGTTCCCGCTCATGTACCGCAATGCGCTCGGTGCGTTCGAGGGGCTCGACCGCAACATGCTCGACGCCGCCCGCACGCTTGGCTGGTCGAACGCGAAGATCTTCCGCAAGCTGATGCTGCCCCTGTCGTGGAGCTCGATCGCGGCGGGCATGGTGCTCGCCTTCGCCCGCGCGCTCGGCGAGTTCGGTGCGACGCTGTTCATGGCGGGCAACTACATCGGTATCACGCGAACCATCCCGATCGCCATCTATTTCGAGTGGATGAACGGCAACGATTCCACCGCGTGGTTCTGGACGCTTGTCATCATCGTGTTCAGTCTGATCGTCATCGTGTTCATCAACCTGTGGTCCAACCACACCACGAAGTACCGCAAGAGGGAGCAGAAGTAGATGAGCCTTGAAGTAGACATTCGCAAGAAGTTCAAGGGCTTCGAGCTGCATAACGCGTTTTCCGCCGGCACGGAGACGCTCGGCCTTCTGGGTGCGTCCGGCTGCGGCAAGAGCCTCACGATGCGATCAATCGCGGGGATCGAGCGGCCCGATTCGGGGAAGATCGTCGTGAACGGCACGGTGTTTTTTGACAGGGCGCCGGGCAAGAAGCCCAAGGTCGACCTGACGCCGCAGCAGCGCAAGACCGCGCTTCTCTTCCAGAATTACATGCTGTTCCCGAACCTGACCGTCGCTCAGAACGTGGCGGCGGGCATCGGCAAGGACGTGAGCGCGGCCGACCGCGATGCTGCCGTGGCGTGCGAGCTCAAGCGCTTCGGGCTCGAGGGTTTCGACAAACGCTATCCGGCGCAGCTCTCCGGCGGCCAGCAGCAGCGTGTCGCCTTAGCGCGCATGCTTGCGGCGCGTCCGGGAATTCTCATGCTCGACGAGCCGTTCTCCGCGCTCGACGCGCACCTGAAGAGCGTGCTCGAGCAGAACCTCGTGAGCTTGTTCGATGCATTCGACGGCACCATTCTGTACGTGAGCCACGACATCGACGAGGCGCTTCGCTTCTGCGACCGCATCGCCGTGGTGGAGGATGGCCACGTGATGGAAATCGGTACGGGCGACGACTTGGTGAATAACCCGCAGAGCCAGGCGGGTATTAAGCTTTCGGGGTGCAAGAACGCGACGCGGGCGGAATACGTGGACGACCATCACGTGCGCTTGCCGCGCTGGGGCATCACGGTGGAGACGTCTCGCGAGGTGTCCCGGGACGTCAAGTGCCTCGGTATGCGTGCTTTCTATCTCGAGCGAGCTGACGGCCCTGGCGAGAACGTCTACCGCGTGCGCGTCGACCGCGTGAGCGACTCGCGCTTCGAGCGCACGGCGCTTTTGGGATTTGTGGGAGTCAACCGCGACGAGAAGGAAATCCTCGATCGCAACGAGGACGAGATGAAATACCTGCACCAGCACATGTTCTGGCGCGTGGACAAGCTGCGGGCCGATGAGGCGAGCCTTCCGCATGAGGGCGAGGAGCTTTGGATCCGCATCCCGAAGGATCGCGTCTACCTCGTGTCGCGGTAGCGTTAGCTTGAACCGAGCGCGCGGGGCCGTCTCTCATCACGAGAGGCGGCCCCGTTGTTATTCGAGGGGGTAAGAGTCGCTTTCGGGCGCAGGGCGTGTCCCGCGCGCAGTTCCGCAGCGAAGCGAGGACTGTTTGAGCACGGGATATGCCCTGCGCCCGAAAGCGGGGGGAGGGGGCGGCATCGCGTTCGAGCAGCAGAATGCTAGGTTCCTTGCATTCCTGGCCTCGCCTTCCCGTGCTTCGCCTTCTACCCGATGGCCATGACGAGAATCGGGATCGTGACGATCGACAGCACGGTCGTCACGAAGGTTCCCTGCGCCATGGTGCGCGAGTCGCCGCCGTACTGGTAACACAGCATCGTGCCGTTCGTGGCGACGGGCATCGCGCACAGCACCACCATGATGTCGATGAGTGTGGCGTCGATCGGCAGCATGCGGAAGAGCGCCCATACGACGACGGGCGCCACCACCAGGCGCACGAGCGACGCGATCCATAGGCGCGGCCCACCGATGAGCCCTTTTACGGGCAGGTTCGCAAGCGAGGACCCGATGATCAAAAGGGCACCCGGCGTCGTGAAGGAGCCGAGCGTTTCCGCCGCGTCACCTAAGACGGGCACGCTGTGGACGTTCGCCAAGGTGAGAACGATGGCAACCAGGCACGCGATGTTCGCGGGCGTGAGGAAGGTCTTAAGCCCCATCTTCACCTTTGCGCCGCGGCCGGAATCCTGCGCGATGAACCAGACGCCCATCGTGAACACGAGGAAGTTGAACGGCAGGTTGAAGATCGATCCGTAGATAAGCGCCGAGGATCCGAAAATCGCGGTCAGCACGGGAAATCCGATGAACCCGACGTTGCCGAACGTGAGCATGAAGCGGAAGACGCCCTTGTGCCCGTCGTGGATGCCGAGCAGCTTCGTCACGAGAAGCGCGAGTGCGGTCATGACGGCGAAGCTCGCGCAGGCAAGCCCCATGGTGATGAGGATGTCGATGGGGCCGGGCAGCTCGTCGGCGGTGAGGACCGAGCCTAAGATCATGGCCGGCAGCGCCGTGTTCAGGATGAGGCTCGATAGCTTTTTGTCCATCACCTCGTCCATCACTTTGGCTTTCTTCACGATGTAACCGATCGCGATGACGAAGAAAAGGGTGGCCATCTGGCCAAGGATGCTTAGAAACTCGCTGCTCATGTGCGAAAACGCCCCCGATGTGCTTGTGGTCTTCCAGAAAAGTGCCGCACGATGATAACGCCGCTTGCGCCGCCGCAAGAAAAATACTCGGCTCTGTTCGGTGGATGGAGTAAGCTGTGTCGGCTTAGTGAAGATGGGGCGCTTTGGGAGCGCCCGAGGAAAGGAAGTGGGCGTTCGTGTCGCTGAGGTTTTGGATTCCGCTTGTGGGAATGACGCTATCGACATTCGTGTTCAACACATCGGAGTTCATGCCCGTCGGTCTTCTTACCGACATAGCCGCCGACTTCAACATGACCGAATCGGCCGCCGGCATGCTCATCTCCGTGTACGCGTGGGCGGTCATGATCTTGTCGCTGCCGCTTATGCTCTGCGTGACGAAGGTGCCGCCGAAACGGCTGCTTCTGGGCGTGATCGTGCTGTTCGGCGCGTGCCAGCTCGCAAGCGCAGCTTCTGTCAACTTTTGGATGCTCATGGCTGCGCGCATCGGCGTCGCCGCAGCTCACGCGGTGTTTTGGTCGATTATCACGCCGCTTGCGGTGCGGGTGGCGCCCTCTTCGAAGAGTTCGCTCGCGCTTTCGATGGTGGGCATGGGAACCTCGGTCGCCATGATCTTCGGCATGCCGTGCGGGCGCATGCTGGGGCTTGCGATCGGGTGGCGCGCGACGTTTCTCGCGGTGGGGATCGTGGCGTTCGCCGTCGCCCTGTGCCTGGCGTTCGTGTTCCCCAAGCTCGATGCGGGCAAGCCCTTCACGTTGGGAAAGCTGCCGCGCCTTCTGCGCACGCGCTCGCTTATCAGCATGTATCTGGTCACCATCGTCGTGATTACGGGGTATTTCGCGGGTTACGGCTACATCGAGCCGTTCTTCCAGCAGGTCGCGGGCCTCTCCGACGGCGCGATCACCTTCGCGCTCGTGCTCTTCGGCGTGGCGGGCCTTGCGGGAAGCCTCTTGTTCGCGCGTCTGGACAACGTGACGCTTGCGACGTTCGCCCGCTTCGCCTGCGCGGGCATCGCGGCCTCGCTTCTGATGATGGCCGCGGCGGCTGCAGGCGGCGAGGTCGCGTCGTGCGCCGTGTGCGTGCTGTGGGGGCTTGCGGCGTCGCTGTTCAACGTGACGTTCAACGCCGCGGTCATCAAATGCTCGCCCGAGGGTGCGAGCTCGGTCGCCATGTCGATGTACTCAGGGCTTTACAACTTAGGGATCGGCACGGGAACATGGCTCGGCGGTGTGGTCACGGCGAACGCGGGAATCGAGCTTATCGGGTATGTGGGAGGCGCGCTCGCCGTTGCCGGTTTCGCCTACTGCTGTGCGCGCTTCGTGCCGCTTCTGCGGAAAGTCCGCCATCCGCAGATCGGGTAGGGGCGCTCATTTCGGGAGTGCGTTCCAAATGTCACTGCGCAAGATGCAGTTTCGTGAGAAGGTTTCTTCTTGGGGTATACTGTTCATTCGCGAATAGGCTTCTAGGAGGGCACTATGAAAGACGGCCACGGCCGCACAATCGATTACCTGCGCATTTCGCTGACCGACCGCTGCAACTACCGCTGCGTATACTGCATGCCGGAAGAAGGCGTGGAGCAGCTTTCCCACTTCGATATCCTGCGAATCGAAGAGGTTGAGCAGGCCGTCCGTGTTGCGACGACGATCGGCATCAAGAGCGTGCGTCTGACGGGAGGCGAGCCGACGGTTCGCAAGGGACTTGTCGATTTGGTGCGCAACATCGCGGCGATGCCCGAGATCAACAATGTGTCCATGACCACAAACGGCGTGCTGCTGCCGCGGTTGGCGCCCGACCTGAAGGCGGCGGGCCTCTCGCGCGTGAACATCTCGCTCGACACGCTCGACGCCGAGAAGTTCCACAAGATCACGCGCTGCGGCTCGCTCGACGACGCGCTTGCCGGCATCGACGCGGCGCTCGAGTCGGGCTTCGACCCGGTGAAGATCAATGCGGTCGCGCTGCGATCGCTTTCCGACGGCTTCCTCGATTTCGCGAAGCTCTCGATCGACCGTCCCTTGCACGTGCGCTTCATCGAGCACATGCCCATCGGCGACGTGTCGGAGGTCGACGGCATCAGCTGGGGCAAGGACGGCGTCATCTCCTGCGAGGAAGTGTTCAACATTATCAACGAGGGCGCCCGCGCCGAGGGTATCGGCGAGCTTGTGCCGGCGGGGGAGGACCGCCCGCTTGGCTGGGGCCCGGCGGAGTATTACCATTTCCCGGGCACGGCGGGCACGGTGGGCTTCATCAGCCCGCTGTCGCGCCACTTCTGCAGCAAGTGCAACCGCCTGCGCCTGACGGCCGATGGCAAGCTTCGCCCGTGTTTGTTCTCCGACGTGGAATACGACTTGCGCACTGCGCTGCGCGAGGGCACTGAAGAGGATCAGCGCGCGGTGTTTTTGCAGGCTCTCGGCGCGAAACCCGACGAGCATCATGACAAGGTCGGCACCGAACGAGGGATGTCCCAGATCGGCGGGTAGCTTTCACCTGCGGGGTTTAGACAGCTGGGCGCGTTGGCGCCGCGATTTCGAAAGGAATTCACTATGAGTGGCGATACCCATTTGACGCACATCGACGAGAAGGGCGACGTTCGCATGGTTGACGTGTCCCAAAAACCGGACACCGAGCGCATCGCGATTGCAGAGGGCTTCATCTCCATGCACCCCGAAACGCTGGCGCTCATCGTGGAAGGCAAGGCTGCGAAGGGCGATGTTTTGGCGTGCGCGCGCGTGGCGGGCGTCATGGCGGCCAAGCAGACGAGCTCGCTCATCCCGATGTGCCACCCTTTGAACATCACGAAGGCCAAGGTCGAATGCACGCCGGTGCGCGAGGGTGAGCGCGAGGACGGCCGCGTGGGCATCCACATCACGACGACGACGGGAGTCACCGGCAAGACCGGCATCGAGATGGAGGCGCTCACGGCGGCGAGCGTGGCGTGCCTCACTGTGTATGACATGTGCAAGGCGGTCGATCGCGGCATGGAGATTTCCGAGGTTCGCCTGCTCAAGAAGGACGGCGGCAAGACGGGCTTGTGGCTGCGCGGCGAAAGCGAATAGGGCGTCTTCCCGGCAATCTTCCAATAGGTGATTTTAGGTGGTTGCCTGTCCCATATTTGGGGCGGGCAACCCGAAGATGAGCCCTCCATCATCCCCGGAGACGACGACGTTTCCATCGCGGCGTCGACCAACGTCATGCGTGTGGAGCAGATTCGCTAACGCGCGTGGGGGGGTGCCGGCCCTGCGTTTGGATGCGGTGCTCGAAGGGCGCGCTTTGCCGTGCGGCGGGCGCTCCAGGCTCTCGCACAACATGTTAACTGCTTCGCAACATAAGATTGGTATCCTCGTATTTCATTGGGGTTGCCAGGTGTTTTTCGGCAAAGCGAGGTCAAGGGGGCAGGGGTGCATCGTATTCTGTTTGTCTGCCATGGGAATATCTGCAGATCAACCATGGCTCAGTTCGTCATGGAGGACCTTGTGCGAAAGGCACGCCTCGGGGGGAAGTTCGCGATTGACTCCGCCGCGACGAGCACCGAGGAAATCGGGGAGCTGCCGCATCCCGGCACGCTGAAAAAGCTTCGCGAGCAGGGGATTTCTACGCACGCCCACCACGCGCGACAGGTGCGGGCGGACGAGTACGGCGAGTGGGATTTGTTCGTGTACATGGATGGGGAGAACCTGCGCGGGCTCGAGGCCATCATCGGCGACGACCCGAAGAAGAAGTTCGTCCATCTGCTCGATTTCCTTCCCGACGACAACCCGCGCCACGGCAAGGACGTGGCCGACCCCTGGTACACCGGCAACTTCGACGCGACCTTCCGCGACATAGCCGCAGGCTGTCGCGCCCTCTTCGCCAAACTAGAAGGCTAGTGCCAGAGGCTTGTACAGCATCGAATGTGCTGCGAAGGTCCGCCGCGCTGGCGACATTTTCTCTTCTGCAAATTACGCGTAGGCGGGCTGTGGGGTATTTGTGCAGCTTGCTCTCTGTGCTAAACTATGCGGCTGGTATTTGCATTATCGGAAGGGACGTATATGTCAGGTCACTCAAAATGGGCTACAACGAAGCATCGCAAGGCTGCTCAGGACGCTAAGCGCTCTGCTTTGTTCTCCAAGCTTTCCCGTAACATCACTGTTGCTGCGAAGGAAGGTGGCGACCCGAACCCCGAGAACAACGCGTCGCTCGCCGCTGCTATCGAAAAGGCGAAGGGCTACTCCCTGCCGAAGGACAAGATCAAGACCGCTATCGACAAGGCGTTCGGTTCCGGTAAGGACGCTGCGAACTACGAAACCGTCCAGTACGAGGGCTATGGCCCGGCTGGCGTTGCCATCTACTGCGAGGCGCTGACCGACAACCGCAACCGCACCGCCGCCGATGTGCGCAGCGCGTTCACCCATGCGGGCGGCTCGCTCGGCACGTCCGGTTCCGTCGCGTTCCAGTTCGAGCGCAAGGGCCAGATCATGATTGCCAAGGAAATCGAGACGGGCGACAAGAAGCATCCCATCGGGCCGAACGGCGCTGCCGCCGATGAGGACGAGTTCATGATGGCCGTCGCCGAGGCCGGCGGAGACGACTACGAGGACGCCGATGAGGAATGGATCGTCTACACCTCGCCGTCCGACCTCATGGCCGTGAAGAAGGGCCTCGAGGAGCAGGGCGTTCAGGTGAAGGGCGCCGAGCTCACTATGATCCCGACCACGCCGTCCGAGGTTTCCGTTGCAGACGCCAAGAAGGTCATGCGCCTCATCGACCGCCTCGAAGAGCTGGAGGACCTTCAGAACGTGTACCACACGATGGACATCACCGACGAAATCGCCGAGGCTTTGGAAGAAGAATAGTCCTGTGGACTATTCTTTCCCCATCTAGGCGGCCGAGCGGCCGCGCCCTGCTCGCGCGAAGCGTCGAGCAGGGCTTGGAAAGTCCTGTGGACTATTCTTTCCCCATCCAGGCGGCCGAGCGGCCGCGCCCTGCTCGCGCGAAGCGTCGAGCGGGGCTGGAAAGTCCTGTGGACTATTCTTTCCGGCATTGGGAATGGAATTGCAAGGCGGCTCCGAGAGGGGCCGCCTTTTTCGTCATGTAATAAAGAAACAATACGAAAGCATGTTCGCATTTTGCGGCTCGTATGTTATACTACCGAACAAACGTTTGTGAATACAGAGGAGCACCATGGCAACGCGCGAGCGCATCATACTCGGGATCGATCCCGGCCTGGCTAATACGGGCTGGGGAATCGTGTCGCAGCGTGGCGCCGAGCTCTCATGCATCGCTTACGGATGCGTATCGTCTCCCGCGCAGATCGAGCTTTCCTTGCGCTTGCGCAAGATTCACGAGCAGATCGGCGCGGTGATCGAGCGCTTCGGTCCCACTTGCGTGGGTATCGAAACGGTATGGTTCGGGCAGAACATCACCGCCGCGTTCGCGACGGGGCAGGCTCGCGGGGCGGCACTTGTCGCTTGCGCGGAGAGCAATCTTGCAGTTGGGGAATTCACGCCGCGCCAGATAAAGCTCGCCGTGGTGGGAACAGGCAGCGCCGAGAAAGACCAGGTGCAGTATATGGTGAGCCAGCTGCTTTCGCTTGATTCGGTGCCGAAGCCCGACCACGCTGCCGACGCACTGGCTGCGGCCATCTGCTACACCACCCATGAAGGGTTCGGCGGACTTGCAAGGTAAGGAGTGCCCATGATCGCGTTTTTGAAGGGGAGGCTTGCGGGCAAGACGCCGCATGTCGCCTATGTCGACGTGAACGGCGTGGGGTATGCCGTGTGCATGTCGCAGGCGGCCCTCTCGAAGCTGCCGGAGGTTGGCAATAGCGTTACGGTGCTCACGTATCTCCAGGTGAGCGATACAGGTGTTGCGCTTTACGGCTTTCTGACGGAGGAAGAGAAAGCCACGTTCGAGCGTTTGATCGGGGTTTCGGGCATCGGGCCGAAGGTTGCGCTGGCGGCGCTTTCCACGTTCTCCCCGCGCGCGCTGGCGGATGCTGTCGCCGCTCAGGACGTCGCGCTCGTGCAGAAGATTCCCGGTGTTGGCAAAAAGAGCGCATCGCGCATCATTCTCGAGCTGAAAGGCTCGTTCGACGCGAGTTTCGAAAGCCTGCTGTCCGAGCCGTCGGCGCAATCGGTTATCGACGACAGGGTGAAGGGCGCAACCGAGGCGCTGCTTTCCATGGGCTTCACATCGCAGGAGGCGGAGTTGGCGCTAAAGGGGGCGCCCGAGGGCGCAACCGAGGCGGCGCTGCTACAATATGGCCTTAAGCGATTGGGAACGGCTAGCTAGATGAAAAGGACGCAATGGCGGACGGTGTTCAAATAGAGGGAATGGTGTTCGAGGCGGCTTCCGCGGAAGGTAGTGCTCCCGCGTCTGTGCGCGAGCGGGCGGTAGCGCCCGACTTGCAGGAAGACGATTTGGCACTCGACCGAAGCCTGCGCCCGAAGTACCTTCGCGACTACCTGGGGCAAACAAAGGTGAAGGAGTCGCTTGCCATCCTGATTGAGGCGGCGCAGCAGCGCAGGGAGTGCGCCGACCACATCCTGCTCTCCGGCCCTCCGGGGCTTGGCAAGACCACGCTCGCTACGGTGGTCGCCAACGAACTGGGTGCGAACATCCGCACGACGAGCGGGCCCGCCATCGAGCGAACGGGCGATTTGGCGGCGATTCTCACCAATCTCGAAGAGGGAGACGTGCTCTTCATCGACGAGATCCATCGCTTGAACCGTATGGTCGAGGAGGTGCTCTATCCCGCGCTGGAGGATTTCGCACTCGACATCGTGGTGGGGAAGGGCCCTGCCGCGCGTTCAATCAGGCTTGACTTGCCGCATTTCACGCTCATTGGGGCGACGACGCGAACGGGCCTGCTCACGGGGCCCCTACGCGATCGATTCGGCATCGCGTTTCGCCTTCAGTACTACACTCCGGAAGAGCTTTCCGCAATCGTGACGCGTTCAGCCGCCATTTTGAACGTCCCCATCACCGAGGACGGCGCGCTCGAGATCGCCCGAAGGAGCCGCGGCACCCCGCGTTTGGCGAACCGCATGCTCAAGCGCGTGCGCGATTGGGCGCAGGTGCGGGGCAATGGCGTCATCGACGAGGACGTTGCGGCGCAGGCGACGAGCTTCTTCGAGGTTGACGACATGGGCCTCGATGCCGTGGACAACCGCATATTGGAACTGCTCGCCGTGCAGTTCGGCGGTCGTCCCGTCGGCCTTACCACGTTGGCCTCGGCGCTGTCGGAGGACACCGACACTGTTGAGGATGTGTACGAGCCCTATCTCATGCAGCAGGGGTTTATCGTGCGCACGCCAAAGGGGCGCCAAGCGACCGATCGCGCATACGAGCATCTCGGGGTCGTTCCGCCAAAATCCAGTTAAACCATCGCGAACGGGGAGCGTCATGTTTGAACAAGATTATCTGATGCGTTTGCTCATGCAGTTCATGGAGGCGATGCGGCGTAGCATCGAGCGAGCTGACGACGGTCGCGATCCAGCAGCAGCGGCGGACATGCTCGAGACGGCGATTGGGGACGCGACCGACCTCGATGGGTCGATGCTTCTCTCTCTTGCGCCCGAGTCGATGGCTTCGGTGCTGCAAGTGTCGGGCGTCGACCCGCATGTCACGGAATACGTGGCAAACAGCCTTGAGCTGGAGGCCGAGTTCCTCCGCAGCGCGGGAAACGAGGCGCTTGCCGAAGTTCGCGCAGGTCAAGCTCGTGCGGTTGCTACAGCGTACGGTTTCGAGGTGGCATCGTGCTCGCCTTCCGAGCGCCTAGAGCATCTCGAGGAAGCTCAGGATTCGCTTTAAGGAGGCCCGGTCGTCCGTCCGCAGTCTGCCGTAAGTTTCTTTCGAAAAATGCTTCGAATTCGTGCGACTTGCGGGCGGTTTTTCGGACACGATGGCGTATAGTATTCACGTGCCCTCGAGGTGAGGGCGAGTGTTGCCGCCATGCAACGCGCATTGTTACCTCCCCGGCTTAAGGGGAAGAGAAGAGGATTTTAAAATGGCGGAAGGTACTGTTAAGTGGTTTAACCCGGAAAAAGGCTACGGCTTCATCTCCCAGAAGGATGGCGAAGACCTGTTCGTTCATTTTTCCGAGATCAAGATGGACGGCTTCAAGACGCTCGATGAGGGTCAGGCTGTGTCCTTCGACGTGACCACGGGCCAGAACGGCAAGCTCCAGGCAAGCAATGTGGTGAAGCTGTAAATCCTTTTACATTCATACACGCCGAGCGGCCTCGCAATCGCGGGGCCGTTTTTTTATGCCCTAACGCTGCCGTCATCCATCGTTTCGCGGCCTTTGCCCCATTAATCCTCAAACGTGTTATCGAAGGGCTCGTTTTTGCCTTACAATACCGCGTCATTATGATTGAAATCTTGAATGCAATTGACTCAGTCGTGTGGGGGCCCGCTATGATCGCGCTCCTGCTCGGCACCCACATCTTTCTCACCTTCCGCACGGGCTTCATCCAGCGCAAGCTTCCGCAGGCGCTTCGCATGTCGCTTGGCGGCGGGCATTCCAAAGGCGAGGGCGACATCTCGAACTTCGGTGCGCTTGCGACGGCTCTCGCCGCGACCATCGGCACCGGCTCGATCGTCGGCGTCGCGACGGCCGTTCTCGCTGGCGGCCCGGGCGCGGTGTTCTGGATGTGGATCACCGGCGTGTTCGGCATGGCCACGAAATACGTGGAGGTTTACGCCTCGGTGCGCTACCGCGTGCGCGATCATGCGGGCAACATGCTCGGCGGCGCGATGTACGTGTGGGAGCGCGCCTTCACGCGCAAGGACGGCACGCGCCCTTGGTGGGCTCACGTCGGCGGCGTGGCGTTCGCGGCGTTCGCCGTCATCGCGACCATCGGCACGGGATCTGCGGTCCAGGCCACGTCCATGACCGGCATCATCACCTCCTCCATTCCGGGCATTCCCGATTGGGCGGTGGGCATCGCCATCGTGGTGCTGGTGGGCATCGTCATCTTCGGTGGCGTGCAGTCGATTTCAAATGTTTGCGAGAAGCTCGTTCCCATCATGGCCGTCGCCTATGCGGGCGGCTGCGTCGTGATCCTTTTCATGAACGCGCCGGAGCTCGGTGACGCGATCGGGCTCATCTTCGAATGCGCCTTCACCCCGAAAGCCGCGTTCGGCGGTGCTGTGGGATCGGGCATTCTCATGGCACTGCAGTTTGGCTGCGCGCGAGGCTTGTTCTCCAACGAGTCGGGCCTGGGGTCGGCCCCCATCATCGCGGCGGCGGCTAAGACGAAGAATCCCGCCGAGCAGGCGCTCATCGCGATGACCGGCACCTTCTGGTCTACGGTTGTCATCTGCGCGCTCACGGGCATCGTTCTCGTGTCCACCATGATTGCGCACCCCGAGATCCAGGCGCAAGTGCTCGCCGATCCGACGTTCTACACTGGCGCCCAGCTCGCTTCGACCGCGTTCGCGACCATTCCCTATGTCGGCACGCCGATTCTCGTGATCGGCATGGTGTCGTTTTCGTATTCCACGATTCTCGGCTGGTCGTACTACGGCAACCGTTGTGCCGCCTATCTGTTCGGCAAGCGCGCCATCCTGCCGTACCACATCGTGTACGTCGCGGTGGCGTTCCTCGGCGCGATCGGCGTGGGCAACGTGGTTTGGACCATATCCGATATCGGCAACGCGCTCATGGCCATTCCCAATATCATTGCGATTCTGCTGCTTTCGGGACTGATTTCCCGCGAGACGAAACACTATATTTACGACGGCAGCATCGATGAGGAAGACACGCGCGAGATTCCGCTGATCGCCTCGAAGTAGGCGACTTTTGATCGGTGCGCAAATGATGGGCACTTTCGGGTGCCCTTGTTGTTTGCAAGGCGAATGCGCGTCGGGGGAACGCAAAGCCCGTGCATCGCCTATACTTTTTCCCATGAAAACGATTGCTATCATAGGCGGCGGAGCTGCGGGTTTGTCTGCGGCGATTGCCGCGGGAAACGAAGTCGCGCGCCTCGGGCTCGAAGGCGCGTGCCGCATCGTGCTGTTCGAGGCCGACCCCGAGCGCATCGGCCGCTCGATCCTCGCGACGGGAAACGGCCGTTGCAACTTCTCGAACGCCCACATCGACGCGAGCCTCTACCGAAATGCCGCGTTCGTCGACGAGTCGTTGCGCGCGCTTGCGAGCGACGAGGGGCTTTCCTCGCTTGGCCGAGCGGGCGACGCGCGTTTCGGGGGCGGCGTTGCCGCAGATCCGGTGCATCGATTCCTCGGAAGCTTAGGGCTTTTGTGGCGCGAAGAGGGCGAGGGGCGGCTTTACCCGTCGGCGAACAAGGCATCTTCGGTGCTCGACGTTTTGCGCGCCGCGCTGAAGGCATCGGGCGCTCAAATCGAGTTCGGCAAGTCGCTTTGCGCCGTAGAAGCTCCCGAACAGGGAAGGGGCCGTTTCCACCTGCGCTTTTCGGACGGCTCGATCGCCCATGCCGAAGAAGTTGTGCTTGCTGTCGGCGGGCGCGGCATGGATGCCGTCGTGATGCCGCCTGCGATCGAGCGAGTCCCGATGCGTCCCGTTTTGGGGCCGCTGCGCGCAACGCCGCGCATCGCCCGGCAGCTCAACAACATTCGCGTGAAGTGCGTAGTGAGCCTTCTGCGCGACGGCGATACGGTTGCCCGCGAAGAGGGCGAGCTGCTGTTTCGCGATTACGGCGTCTCGGGTGTGTGCGTCTTCAACCTATCGCGAACGGCACAGCCGGGCGATACGCTCTCGATCGACCTTCTCCCGCAAATCGCGCAGGACGAAAAGGAGCCGTGGCTGTTTGCTCGCCGCAAGCATCTCTGCGCGTCTCCCTCCCGCGACGGCGCGATAACGGTCGGGGAAGTGTTGCGAGGTGCATTATTACCCCAGGTCGCGCACGTGGTCGCTCGTGTGGCGGGGACCGATGAAGATGCGGTGATCGCGAAGGCCGACGTGCCAGCGCTGGCGTATGCGCTTGGGCATCTGGAGCTTGTCGTCGAGGGCATAGGCGACGCGCGCCAGTGTCAGGTGATGCGCGGCGGGCTGCGCGTCTGCGCGTTCGACCCGCAGACGATGGAGTCGCTCGCGTTGCCAGGGCTGTTCGCGGCGGGAGAAGCGCTCGACGTCGACGCGCCATGCGGGGGCTACAACCTGCATTGGGCATGGTCGTCGGGCCTGATTGCGGGCGCGTTTGCCGTACGCCGCATCGTTTCCGGGAGGACTGAGGAGGCAGCGAGATGAGTTCGAAGGGCGCGGGCGGCGGCAACAAGCGAAATCGTGGGGCGCGTGGAGGCGAAAACTGCAGTCGGGGCCGCGGAGCCCAAAACCGCGCACGCCGCGGTGTTGCGCGTTCGTCTCGACCCGAGCGCGTCCCCTTTGATGCGAGCGTGTTGGAAGGTGCAAGCGCACTTGAGGTATCGAACGTCGCGCTTCCGCTCGATGCGGGGCTTCGGGGGCCGCATGCCGAGGAGCTCACTCGCGAAGCGCTTGGTCGCGCGCTGGGGATCGCGCCCGAAAAGATCGTCTCGCATTCGCTCGTGAAGCGCAGCGTCGATGCTCGCAAGAAGGCGAACGTGCACTTCAATGCCACGTTTGAAGTTCATTTGGCAAGCGATGCCTCCGCGCGCAAGCTCTCCCCGGCGCGCGGGGTTTCCGTGCGCCCGCGCGTTCCGCCTGAGCCCCTCACGATTCCCGATCTTCATGCGCAGGCTGTGCGTGGCGACGAGCGCATCGTCGTTGCAGGTATGGGACCTGCGGGTCTATTCTGCGCGCTCTATCTGGCTGAGGCGGGGTTGCGCCCGCTTGTGGTCGAGCGCGGAGCCGCAGTCGACGAGCGACTCGCCGCGATCGAATCGTTCAATGCGGGCGGTGCTCTCGACACGGCGGCGAACGTGCAGTTTGGCGAGGGCGGGGCGGGCACGTTCTCTGACGGCAAGCTGACCACCGGCACGAAAAGCACACACATCCGCCATGTGCTCGAAGCGTTCGTCCAGGCGGGTGCGCCCGCCGAGATTCTCTGGCAAGCGAAACCCCATATCGGCACCGACAAGCTTCCCGACGTCGTGAAAAACATCAGGGAACGAATTATTTCCGCAGGCGGCGAGGTTCGTTTTCTCACTCGTCTCGCCGACGTCGAGATGGCGAGCGGGCAGGTGCGTGCAGCCGTGTTGGAAGATTCTCGCACGGGCGCGCGTGAGACGGTTCCCGCTTCGCGGATTGTCGTCGCCTGCGGGCATTCGGCGCGCGACGTGTTCGAACTTGCTCGCGATCGCGGCTTCGCGCTCGAGCGAAAGCCCTTTTCGATGGGCGTCCGCATTGAGCACCCGCAGGCGCTCATCAACCGCGCACAGTACGGAAGCGCTGCGAATCATGCGGCGCTCGGCGCGGCGGACTATAAGATGGCGGTGCGCGTGCCGGCAGGCAAAGACGCAGGCCAAGCGAGGGAGGACGGTCGCGCGGACAGTACCCGAGGCGTGTACACGTTCTGCATGTGTCCAGGCGGGGAAGTAGTCGCTGCGGCAAGCGAAGAGGGCGGCGTCGTCGTGAACGGGATGAGTCGTTTCGCCCGCGATGGCGAGAACGCGAACAGCGCCCTGCTCGCCGATGTGCGGCCGGACGACTTGCCGGGCGATGACGTCATGGAGGGTGTTCGCCTGCAGCGCAAGGTCGAGCGCGCCGCATTCGACCTTGCTGCTCGCAACGGCGGCGCGCCCTATGCGGCACCGGCGCAAACGGTGGGGGACTTCCTCTCGGTGGGAGCGGCGCACGGCTTGCGGGAGGCGCGTGGCTCTCGCGCGTCCCGCAATGCCGCCGCGCATCCTGTGCGCCCGAGTTATCCTCGCGGTGTCGTGTGGTGTGACCTGCGCGAATGCCTCCCCGATTTCATAGCCGATGCACTCGGGCGGGGCTTGCCGCTGCTCGATGCGAAGCTGCACGGGTTCGCCGATGCGGGCGCAGTGCTCACGGGGCCCGAAACGCGCAGCTCAAGCCCGATTCGCATGGTGCGTGGGGCGAACTTCCAGGCGCGGTTGGCTTCTGCATCTGGGCTTGCCGATGTCTCGCCCGCGCAAGGCGGGGAACTCGATGACGACCCGAGAACGGGCGTTTACCCGTGCGGTGAGGGCGCGGGCTATGCGGGAGGTATCATGAGCGCTGCGGTCGATGGTCTGCGCGTCGCCGAGACGATAGCGTCGCAGATCCTCTCCACGCAGGGGCGATAACCTTGCTGCCCCGACCGCTTTCTGGGTAACGTTGAGCATGGTGGGCAATGTGTCAAGGGACATAATCGTACGGTGGTGCCTTTGCAGGCAATTTCGGCTCAATGCGCTCCTTGCGCCCGCCATATCGCATGGTTGAAACGCTCAAACGGGAAAAGTGGGTCACGAATCCGCGTTATGCGCAGACATCCTTCTCTGATAGCAATCAATGTACTCGAGTCGGTCGAAGTTACTACCCATTTTCATTGAAAATGGGTAGTAACGGAGCATGTTTCTTACGAGTACGTCCGTTAGAAGATATCGGCAATGCGCAGAACGCGGATTCGTGACCAACTTTTGAGCTTTTTGCATTTCGCGGCCCTCAAAACGAATCCTGCAGTGCCATCTGCAGTCGAACTCGCTGCCTTGGTGGCGCGCCTGCCCGCCGTTGCACTTGGATGCTGGTCAGCTTTCTCCCAGTTCGGCCGCCCAATCGAAGTCGGCGGGCGGCGCGGTCGGGGCGCCCTCGGGCACTCCCTCCAAGTCGCTCGCGTCCGACGAGAAGCCATCCCATAGGCAGGTGCCCATATCCACGTGGCTCCCATCTGCGAAGATGACGCCTTCTTCCTCGAGCAACGCCTGTTGCACGTCGGGGCCGCCGAACGCGTAGCCCTCGCAAATACGTCCATCCTTGAACACGACCCGATGGCAGGGGATGCCGGTTTGCGTCTGCGTATCCCAGGGTTCGGGGTTGTCGTGCATCGCATATCCCACGAAACGCGCCTTGCGCGGCGCCCCGATAAGCCGCGCCACCAGCCCATATGAGGCGACTTTGCCGCGCGGGATGCGCCTGACCGTATCGTAAACCTTGTCCGAGAACTCGCCCATGCTGCTCGCTTTCCTTGTCGTACGCGAATAGGATAGCCTAAAAGTGCGAGTGATACAATTCATGGCACGTCGGTGCGCGGCGCCGTCGCGGTCTCTCGAAGCGATTCGGAGGGGGTTGGCGCCCGCTCCCATGCGAGGGCGTTGACTCGCGTCGCTCGACGGCAATAACGCTGAAGTAATTTGGGGTATGTAAAATAAGTGGTTGGAATTGTTAAGTAGCTGGTTGGAAGATTTTCCCAATCGCTTTGTTAAACCATTGGTTGGATTCTCGACCGAGACGACCTGCTTAGTTGTAAAAAACTGGTTGGAAAGACAACCAACCGAAAGGTCCGCCATGGCTGCCGAGAAGAAGGCCTTCGACTACGTCAACGACATCTGGTCTATGGCCGACTCCCTTCCCCACAGGAGAGCTCCTTGATCACTCTGGCGGGCACTCCGGCCACGACGCAGTTGTCCGGCACGTCCTTGGTGACGACCGCGCCAGCGGCGATAACCACGTTGCTGCCCACGGTCACGCCGCCCAGGATGGTGCAGTTGCCGCCAACCCACACGTCGTCGCCGAAGGCGATGGGCTCGCTGATGGCGAGGCGGTCGCGGCGGCCCTGAGGGTCTATCGGGTGCCCGGTCGTCGCTATGAGGGTGCCCGGCCCCACCATGCAGTAGTCGCCGAAGGTCACGGCCGCGCCGTCGAGGATGGTCACGTTGAAGTTGGCTGTGAAGCGCCTGCCGACGCGTATGTTCCCGCCGTTGTCGCAGTGGAACCCGGGCTGGATGTCCAGCTCCGGACCCGCCTCGCCGAGGAGCTCGCGCGCCGCCGCCTCGCGCCCGGCAGCGTCGAGCGGGTCGACCGCGTTGAACTTGGCGCAGCGCATCGACGCGGTGTCCTTCATCTCCACCAGCTCGGGGTCGTCGTAGCGGTACGGAAGCCCCGCCCGCAACTTCTCCATCTCGGTCATGTCGACCATGGCCTAGCTCCTCTCTCGCTCGGCGGCCGCGATGGCCGCCTCGGCTGCCCGCACGGCGGCTTCCACCTTGTCCGGGCAGCAAAGCGGGTAGGGCCTGCCGCCCTCCATGAGCTCGATGCAGCGCGTGGAGCCGAGCTCGCGCTCAAAGCGTTCGCACATCCCGCTCACGGCCCCGTACACCTCGGGCCGAGACACGCCCGGCAGCCGGTTGACGATGGCGCTCACGGCGCAGGCCGCAGCGGTCACCGCCCCGCACTCCGCCTGCCTGCCACCCAGGCCGCCGCCGAGCCCCTCCGCCAGGGAGAGCGCTTCGGACAGGCCCAAGCCGACCTCGCTGGCGTACGCGTACATCACCGCCTGGGAGCAGGTGCGCTCGCCCGTGGCGTACGCCGCCCGCGCGGACTCTACCCTCTTCTCGGGATCCCTCATCACGTCCTCCTTCGTCGCGGGGCGGCGGGGCCGATGCGCCGCCGTCTCGTTGCGGCTATTTCAGCACCTGCGCGATCCTTCCCATGAAATGCGCATGGGGCGGCATGTCACGGTAGTACTGCTCCATGAACTCTTCCGGGATGGCGGCCGGGTCGAGCGGCTGGGCGTAGATCTTCTCGCACACCAGCGTCGTGTCGGCCTCCTCGAAGGTCACGGCACCCTCCAGCATCTTCGGCGTCAGCTTCGTCAGCGCCACCTTGTCCCCGTCGCGGCCCGACTTCGTGCCGAGCGTCATCAGGTCGTCGTGGTACTCGGCCGGGAAGAAGCTCACCGTGAAGCTTCCGTGGCGCTCCAGAAACTCATAGGTATAGCGCGCCGGCGTGACCCAGCAGTTCACGACCGGCTGCCACCACATGTCGCCCATCGAGCCCCAGGCTATGGTCATGGTGTTCCAGTCCTCGGGCGTGCCCACCGTGATAAGCGCCCAGTCGTTGATCAGACGCGGCAGCAGCCCCGCCTGGACCTTCTCTATCTCGTGCTTGTCGGTGATGGCCTTCACGTCCTCTTCCTTTCTACTTGTAGCTGCGCTCGAGCATGCCGAGCACATCTTCGTCGGTCAGCTTCACCGGGTCGGCGTCGTTGTTGCCGCCCCACACCTCATGGTACTTCGCCACCACGCCGGGAAGCTCCTCGCGGGTTATGCCGTAGTCGCTCATCCTCAGCTTCGCGCAGTTCACGTCGGCGATCAGCATGTCGAGCGCCGCTACGAAGTCCGCCCCGCCCGCAGCTCCTTCGACGCCCATGGCGCGGGCCATCTTGGCCATCTGGCCCTCGCAGCACTTGCGCTCGGCGAAGAAGCCGAAGTACTCGTGGCTGATCATGATGAGCCCGGCGCCGTGCACGAGCTCGGGGTGTGCGCTGCCTAGCGCGTGCTCCATCGTGTGCTCTGACGTGCACAGCATGTAGTAGCCCGCAAGGGTGTTGGCTATGGCCATGTTGTTGCGGGCCTCCTTGTCGGATCCGTCCGCCACGGCGCGGGGCAGGTACTCCGCGATGAGCTCGATGGCCTTGAGCGCGAACATCTCGCCGACGACATGCTCGTTCACGTTGATCACCGACTCGGCCGCATGGAAGAAGGCGTCCATGCCCTGCCATGCGGTGAAGGTGGGCGGCACGCTCATCATCAGGTCGGAGTCAACGACCGAAATGGTCGGGTACATCGAGGCGTAGCCGGTCTTCTCCTGCGTCTCGTCGTTGCTGATGACCGACCACATGTCCACTTCCGATCCCGTGCCCGCGCTCGTGGTCACGCACACGAGCGGCAGCGGCGCGGCCTCGGGCGTCTTCTGCCCGCCGGACGCGGAAGGCGCGTAGTCCCAGCACGAGCCCTCGTTGGTCGCTACTATGGCGATGGCCTTGGCCGCGTCCATCACCGAGCCGCCGCCGAGGGCGACCACGAAGTCGCAGCCTTCCTCCACGGCGAGCGCGGCGGCGTCGTCGACGTTGCCGGCGGTGGGGTTGGGGCGCACCTGGTCGAACAGGACGTGACCCACTCCGGCGGCGTCGAGCTCGGCCACAAGCGCGTCGAGCTGCCCGTGGCGCCTCATCGAGCCGCCCTGGCTGATGGCGACGAGCGCCTTGGATCCGGGAAGCTTCTCATCATGCAGCTTCTTCAATGACCCCGCTCCATACAGGATGCGCGTGGGGATGTCGTAGACGAACTGGTCAACCATGGCTTTTCTCCTATCTCGTTCCTGCTTTCGTTGCTTATGTCTTACGCCTTCCAGTCCGCCCCGGAAGGCGTAAGGCCGCGCTTTACCCTTTCTCTTATCTTCTTTACAGTGTAGCTTAACTTTCGTTAAGTTCTTACTGAATGTAATTCTATAGAGTAAATTGTTTACCATCAATAAAGTTCTAACTTTATTTTTGTTAAGTGTCTGGTAGAATGCCCATGAAGCAAAACGTCGGGAAGGGCATGGGATGAGGCTCAAGAACAAGGACATAGCGCAGATGCTCGGCATATCGGTCACGGCGGTGTCGCTTGCCATCAACGGCAAGCCGGGGGTGTCGGACGATACGCGGCGCAAAGTGCTCGCGCTCGTCGCCGACAGCAACCAGCGCGCGCTAGAGGGGGTCATGGCCAAGGTGGAGAAGGCCGGCAGCGTCGCCTTCGTCGTGCACAAGGCGCACGGCGCCGTCATCAACGAGAACCAGTTCTTCTCGAACCTCGTCGAGGTCGTGCAGCAGGAGGCCCAGGCGCGCGGCTACTCGCTAACCATCGTGCACTACCGCCCCGGCCAGGACATGGACGCACATCTGGAGTACGTGGGCAACCTCGCCCCCGACGGGCTGCTCCTCCAGGCAACGGAGCTCACGGAGGAGGCGCTGCGGCGCTACCTGGAGCTGGGGCTGCCCACGGTTCTGCTCGACGGCTACTTCGACCTCGAGCCGGTCGACTCGGTGACGCTCGACGACCAGACGTCGATCTACCGGGCCTACGCGTACGCCCGGGACATGGGCCACGAGCGCATCGGCTTCCTCGCTGGCACGCCGCGCATCAAGAACTTCGAGCACCACCTGGACGGCTTCTGGAAGGGCGTGCACGACCTGGGGCCCGCGGGCGCCGACCATCCCGTCGTCGAGCTCGGCTGCACGTTCGAGGAGGCGCGGCGCGACATGGCCGCCTTCCTCGCGAATCCGCCCGACGGTTTCCGGATGCCCACGTGCCTGATCGCCGACCTCGACAACATCGCGCTCGGCGCCATGCGGGCGCTCAAGGACGCGGGCTACTCCATCCCCGGGGACGTGTCGGTCATCGGCTACGGCAACACGGGCATTGCCGCCATCAGCGAGCCGCCCCTCACCACCACCCAGATCGAGATGTACGAGAGCGGTCGCCTCGCCATGAGCCTGCTCGCCGAGCGCATGCGAAACCCGCACAAGGCCGCCGTCACGACGACGATGGTCTCCTCGTACCTCGTCGAGCGCGGCAGCGTCCGCCGCCTGATCTAGCGATTCGCGCCTTTGAACATGCCCGCATGCTCTATCCGCCTGTATAATGGTCGGGTTGCAAACCCCGACCATGACCGGAGCAGATACCGTGGCAAAGAACAAGAGCCTGAACGCCGCCGCCAAAGCCAAGGTACGTTCAACACCGATGTGCACGCACGACGTAAATCGTGGTGCACATCGGTGTTGAACGTAGACAGCGGAGGCCGTTTTGTTAAACCCCTGGTTGAATGGGATTCATTCCGGTTGTTAAGTTATAGGTTGAAAACAAGCAGAGTCTCCAGCAACATTCAACCTGCGGTTTAACAATCTTCAACCAGTAATTTTACATACCCGTAATTTGATACCTGCTTGAAAAGGTGGTCTCATGGCTCGTCTCTCCGACTCGATCGCAGTTACGGCTTCTGTCCTTAAAAAGGGACAGCCGGCGATTTTTCCCACCGAAACGGTGTACGGGCTGGGCGTTTCGGTGGAGCATGCCGCAACGCCCCAGGTCCTCTACGACCTGAAGCGTCGCGATCGGAAAAAACCCATCTCGTGGCTCATTTCTCGACAAGACGACCTCGTCCGTTTCGGTCGCTGTGTGCCGGATTTCGCCTTCGTGCTCGCCCGGACGTTCTGGCCGGGCCCGCTCACGCTTATCGTGAAGGCGTCGGTGGAGGTGCCCGAGGCGTTCCAATCGAAGGAAGGGACCATCGGTCTGCGCATGCCGAACAATCCCTGCGCGCTTGAGCTCATCGACGCGGTGGGGTGCCCACTCGCGACGACTTCGGCGAATATATCGGGCGAGCGCTCCGCAAGCTCGTTCGCCGAGCTTGACCCTGCGCTTTGCGCCCGGGTCGCGGCCGTGCTCTCCGATGGGGTCGACGGTGGCAAAAGCGGCGTCGCCTCGACCGTTATCGACTGCACGCAGGACCACCCCCTGATCGTGCGCGAGGGCGCCATTACCGTCGCGGATATCAATTCCCTTTCATAGGGTTGCCTGCTTGCGCGGCTCGCCAGGCCGCTATACTGATGCTTGCTGGGGAAGTTGCTTCTGCTCAAGGAGGGTCTCGTGTCCAAACCGGTTGAGAAGTTGTCGATAGGCTTTAGGTCGTACGATCGGTCTTCCCAGATCAAAGGCGTGCTGTGGCAGCCTGTCGTCACCCACGGCTCATCTTCCGCCGCACCGCGTGCTATCGTGCAGATCGTGCATGGAATGGCGGAACACAGCGGTCGCTACGAAGAGTTCGCCCGCTATTTGGTCGATGCGGGTTTTGCGGTGTGCGCCCACGACCACATCGGGCACGGCCGCTCGGTCGCCGATCCGATGGATTTGGGACATATGCCGCTTGATCAGGGGAAAGACACCCTTATCGAAGACGTCCACGAGCTGCGCAAGACGGTGAGCGCGCGCTTCTCGCGCAAGACCCCCTACTTCATCTTCGGGCACTCCATGGGGAGCTACGTCACGCGCGCATATCTCTCCCGCCATGCGGAGGGTCTTGCGGGCGCCATCATCTGCGGCACCGGAAACGAGCCTGTCGTCAAGTCGAAGATGGGGCACGCGCTCGCGTCCCGCGTTGCCGCCAAGCAGGGAGAACGCACGCGCAGCAAGCTGCTCCACAACTTGGCTGACGGGTCGTTCTCGAAGGCCGTCAAGCATGCGCGCACGCCGGTTGATTGGCTTTCCACCGATCCCGCGGTTGTCGACGCCTACCTCGCCGACGAGCTGTGCGGCCAGATGTTCACGGCCGGCGCCTACGCCACGCTCACGAGCCTCACCTCCGAGACGGCCACGCTCGATTCGGCGCTCGCCATCCCGCCTGATTTGCCCGTCCTGTTCATCGCCGGCGCGCTCGACCCGGTGGGGAACAAGGGGCGCGGCGTGAAGAGCGCGGCGGCCCTGTTCGAGCGCGCCGGTATCACCGACGTCGAAGTGAAGCTCTACAAGGGTATGCGCCACGAAATCCTGAACGAACCGGGAAAGCGGCAGGTCTACGACGATGTGCTTGCCTGGGTCGACCGTCATATGGGTTGATTCGCCCGCCGCCCGTCCTGCCCGCTCCACTCGCCCCGTCCGCCCTTCAGCTCCTCAAGGAGATGCCAATGTCGAAATCCTACGTTGTCGCGCTCGATCAGGGAACCACGTCGTCCCGCGCCATGCTCGTCGACAAGCTCGGGCGCGTCGTCGACGTGGTGCAAAACCCGTTCCCGCAGATCTTCCCCGAGCCAGGCTGGGTGGAGCACGACCCGCGCGATATCCTGTCCTCCCAGCTCGGGGCGCTGACCGAGCTGCTCGTGTCGAACGATCTTGAACTGAGCGACATCGACTCGATCGGCATCACCAACCAGCGCGAGACCACGGTGGTGTGGAATCGCGAGACCGGTCAGCCGGTGGCGAACGCGATTGTGTGGCAATGCCGCCGCACGGCGCCCATTATCGAGAAGCTGTGCGGAGATCACGTTATCGCTGCGGAAGTCACGCGCCGCACGGGCCTCATTCCCGACGCGTACTTCTCGGCAAGCAAGATCCGCTGGATCTTAGACAACGTTCCCGGCGCCCGCGAGGACGCGCTGCAGGGCAAACTCGCCTTCGGCACGATTGACTCATGGCTTTTGTGGGCGCTCACGCAGGGCGAGGTGCATGCGACCGACGTCACCAATGCGAGCCGCACGATGCTCTTCAATATCCACGACATGAAATGGGACCCGTGGTTGCTCGACCTGTTCGACATCCCCGCGTCCATGCTCCCCGAAGTACGCCCCTCATCAGGAGATTTCGGGGTGACGAAGAACCCTGCCGCCTTCCCGGGCGTGCCCATCCGCGGCGTCGCGGGCGATCAGCAAGCGGCGCTGTTCGGGCAGTGCTGCTTTGCTCCCGGCCAGGCGAAAAACACCTACGGCACGGGGTGCTTCCTCCTGATGAACACGGGGCACGAGGCTTGCGAGTCTAAAAACGGCCTGGTCACCACCGTCGCGGCGAGTGCGCCGGGAACGAAGGGCCCTGAATACGCCCTCGAGGGCAGCGTGTTCATGGCCGGTGCGCTTCTGCAGTGGCTGCGCGACAACATGGGGCTTGTCGATGACGTCGCCGACACCTGCGAGATCGCGCGCAGCGTCGAGAGCACTGAAGGCGTCTACATCGTGCCCGCGTTCACCGGCCTCGGCGCCCCGTACTGGGACGCCGAGGCTCGTGGCGCGGTCGTCGGTCTCACGCGCGGGTCGACGCGAGCCCACTTCATCCGCGCGGCGCTCGAATCGCTTGCCTACCAAGTGCACGATTTGGTGGTGGCGATGGAGGCCGACTCGGGTGTGTCGCTCTCCGAGCTCAACGTCGACGGGGGAGCGTCGAAAAACGACTTCCTCATGCAGTTCCAATGCGATATGCTGCGCACGTCGCTGCATCGCCCGCAGAACGCGGAGACCACAGCGGTGGGGGCGGCGTATCTCGCGGGCCTCTCGACGGGCTTCTGGGAAAGCACCGACCAGCTGCGCGATCTGCGGCAATCCGACGACGTGTACGAGCCGCAGATGGACCACACGCGCCACGCGGAGCTGCTCGAGGGATGGCGCCGCGCGGTGGAACACACGAAGACGAAGTAAGTAACCTTGCGAAATAAGGGAGTGGAGAACATGATCATCAGTATCGCAAGCGATCACGCGGGCTTCGAACAGAAGCAGCTTCTGGCCGCCTATCTCAAGGAGAAAGGCTACGAGGTGCACGATTTGGGCCCCGACAGCGACGACCGCGTCGATTACCCCGACTTCGCCGCCAAGGTCGCCCACGAGGTGGCAGACGGCGCGGCGACCTGCGGCGTGCTCGTGTGCGGCACGGGAATCGGCATGGCCGTGGCCGCCAACAAGATTCACGGCATCCGCGCGGTCAACGCCATCAACACGCAGTTCGCCGAGCTGTGCCGCGAGCACAACGACGCCAACATCGTGACGCTGTCCGGCCGCTTCGTCGACGTGGAGGAGAACAAGCGCATCCTCGACGTGTTTTTGTCCACCGGCTTCGGCGGAGGCCGTCACGCCGGTCGTGTCGCGAAGATCATGGCGCTTGAGAATTAACCTCGCTGACACCTTATTGTGCTAAAGTTGGCTTCATACACGTAACGAGGCTCTGGAAGGGGCAATATCATGGCGTTGCAATATGTAGGTGAAAGCGATCCCGAAATCGCCGATGCGCTTCGCGCTGAGCTGGGCAGACAGCGCACGAGTGTCGAGCTGATCGCATCTGAGAACTTCACGAGCCCTGCCGTCATGGAGGCCATGGGCAGCGTGCTCACCAACAAGTACGCGGAAGGCTATCCCGGGAAGCGCTACTACGGTGGATGCGAGAAGGTCGACATCGTCGAGAACCTCGCGCGCGATCGCGCCTGCAAGCTCTACGGCGCCAAGTTCGCGAACGTCCAGCCCCATTCGGGCGCGAACGCGAACCTGGCGGCGTACTTCGCGCTGATCAAACCCGGCGACACCATCTTGGGCATGGGCCTCGATAACGGCGGCCACCTCACTCATGGTAGCCCCGCGAACTTCTCCGGCAAGCTCTATCATGCGGAATCCTACGGCGTCGACCCGGAAACCGAGGTCATCGACTACGACGCGCTTCTCGAAAAGGCGAAGGAGGTCCGCCCGAAGGTCATCGTCGGCGGCGCTTCCGCCTATCCTCGCACGATCGACTTCCCGCGCATGGCGGAAATCGCCCATGAAGTGGGCGCCTACCTCGTGGTGGACATGGCCCACATCGCAGGCCTCGTTGCCACGGGCGCGCACCCGAGCCCTGTGCCCTACGCCGACATCGTGACCTCCACCAGCCACAAGACGCTGCGCGGTCCGCGCGGCGGCTTCATCTTGACGAATTCCGAGGAGCTCTTCAAGAAGATCAACTCTGCCGTGTTCCCCGGCTCGCAGGGCGGCCCGCTCATGCATGTTATCGCCGGCAAGGCGGTCGCGTTCGGCGAGGCGCTCAAACCCGAGTTCAAAACCTACATCGACCATGTGGTCGAGAACGCGAAGGCGCTCGGCCAGGGCATGATCGACGGCGGCCTGCGCCTGGTGTCGGGCGGCACGGACAACCATCTTTGTCTCGTGGATCTCACGCCCGCCGACGTCACCGGCAAGGACGCCGAGAAGCTGCTCGAGCGCGTCGGCCTCACGGTGAACAAGAACACCATCCCCAACGAGCAGCGCAGCCCCTTCGTGGCGAGCGGCATTCGCGTCGGGTCCGCTGCGGCAACCACGCGCGGCTTCACGAAGGACGATTTCTACGAGGTTGGCCAGTGCATTGCGGGCACGGTGTTCAACGCTGACGACGACGCGAAGCTTGCCGATATCAGGAAGAAGGTCGACGTGATGCTCGAGGCGCATCCGCTCTACCCGGGCATCGAGTACTAGATTGCGCTAGGCTTCGGGCGCTCATCGGGGCGCGGGTTTGCCAATCGCGCCCGTAAGGCGGCGCGATGCTGCTAGAATCGCATAAAACGGTGGAGGGCTCACGGCTTGCCGCGGGCCCTCTTCAATAAAGGAGAACCTCGGTCGAAAGAAGGTACGGATGGACATCAATCGCGTTACGCTCGTCGATCACCCCATGGTGCAGCACAAGCTCTCGATCCTGCGTGACAAGACGACGTCGTGCAAACAGTTCCGCGAGCTCGTGCGAGAACTCGCCCTGTTCGAGGGCTACGAGGCGACGCGCGATCTGCCGCTTTCGGACGTCGATGTGGAAACGCCCATCTGCACGGCGCACTGCAAGCAGGTGTCGGGCAAGAAGCTTGCGGTCGTGCCCATCCTTCGCGCGGGTCTCGGCATGGTCGATGGCGTGCTCGACCTGATTCCCGCGGCGCGCGTGGGGCATCTGGGCATGTACCGAAATGAGGAGACCCACGAGCCGGTTCCCTACTACGACAAGATGCCTGAAGATATCGCCAACCGCACGGTGCTCGTGGTCGACCCGATGCTTGCGACGGGCGGCTCGATCATCTCGGCGGTGAGCTACCTGCGTGGCCGCGGCGTCGCCGGCGTGATCAAACTCATGGTGCTCGTTGCGGCGCCGGAGGGCATCGAGGCCGTTCTCGCCGCCGACGACAACGTGCACATCTACACCTGCGCTATCGACGAGGGGCTCAATTCCGCCGCCTACATCGTCCCCGGTCTCGGCGACGCCGGCGACCGCATCTTCGGGACAAAGTAGGTGAATGGGAGAGAACTCGGCGGCGCTCACGAAGCGAGTTCCGCACGAGCCGAACAGCCCAGTGGGCTGTTCGTGCGAGCAGGACTGCCGAGCGACTGAGCGTTGCCGAGTTCTCGCAATGTTAGGGATGGATTTCCAATGACTCAAGACAAAAGACCCAGCTGGGACGAGTACTTCATGACGCTTGCCAACCAGGTTGCCACGCGCACGACGTGCATGCGGCGCGGGGTGGGGGCCGTCATCGTGAAGGAGCGCCGCATCCTCGCGACGGGATACAACGGCGTGCCAGCGGGACTTGCGCACTGCGCCGAGACCGGATGTCTGCGCCAGCAGCTCGGCGTTCCCTCGGGGCAGCGCCATGAAATCTGTCGCGGGCTTCATGCCGAGCAGAACGCCATCATTCAGGCGGCACGCTACGGAATCAACATCGCGGGCGCTTCCATCTACGTGAACACGCAGCCCTGCGTCGTGTGCGCGAAGATGCTCATCAACGCCGATATTGAGGAAATCGTGTACCAGAATCCCTATCCCGATGAGCTCGCCATGTCGATGCTCGAGGAGGCGGGAATCAAGCTGCGAGTGTTCGAGCCAGTGAACAATTAGGGGCTTGACCTCGCAAAATCGAAAGCAGAAGAATCAGAGGAGCGCCGCTTGCAACACGCGAGCGGCGCTCCTTTTCGGTGAAAAGCAAGCAAGCTACCGCTCACCCGAAAAAAGCGCGAATTTTGAAGCGGTGTCTTCGAGGTATCTCCACATTCGGCTATTATACGGAAGGCTTAAGAGGGCGCAGTATGCGCAAGGGTCAGGAAAGAAGGACATGGCAGCAGCAATCATCGTCGCGGTGCTCGTTGGCTTGGTGAGCGTCATCCCGTTCAACATCGCCATCAAGAAGATCCGTACGGTCGATCCCACCAAGTCGCTGAATCTCCTCGGCCCGTTTCTTTTGACCATCGCCGCCTCGTTCGTCATCCTCGTGGTCGGTATGGTCGCGTGCAAGCTCATCGCCCCGGACGTGGCAATCGCGTTCGCGGTCGCCGAGTTCGCCGCCTTCGTTGTCGGGGTCATTGTCTTCGGCGTGTTTCTGTCGAAGCGCCGATAGAGTAGAAAAAAGGAGAGGTACATGGCTTTTGAACTAACGGGCAATCCCCTGAACGATATTGCCGAGCCTATTGAGGAGCTCAGCAAGTCGTTCAACTCGACGCTCGTCTTCGATTTCGGCAATGGCGTCGGAATCACCCAGTACACCTTTTGGATGTTCATCATCTGCGCGATTGTGATCGTTGGCGTGCTCGTGGGCGTTCGCAAGATCAAGGTTGTCCCCGAGGGCAAGTTCGCGGGCCTTGTTGAATGGGGCTACGACGCGGTTCGCCGCAACATGGGCGAGGGCGCTATCGGCCATGGCTACAAGAAGCACATCCCGTTCATCGCGACCATGTTCTTCTTCATCCTGATCTCCAACGTGATCGGTCTTATCCCGGGCGCGAAGACGCCGACTGGCACCCTGTCCGTCACGTTCGCGCTTGCACTGCTCTCGTTTCTGTACTTCAACTTCTACGGCATCAAGGCCAAGGGCGGCTGGGGCTACATCAAGTCCATCGCCCCGTCGGGCCTTCCCAAGCCGATGGTTCCCATCATCTGGTTCTTCGAGTTTTTCTCCCTGGTCATCCGCCTGCTGACCCTCGCCGTTCGACTCTACGGCAACATGTTCGCCGGCCACATGATCCTCGGCATCTTCGCGATCATGACCCAGTTCTTCATTCTCGATCTGATCTCGTTTGCCAATCCCGCAGGCGTTGCCGCGATTGCATGGGCCGTGTTCCTCATTGCCATGTACGCGCTCGAATGCCTCGTTGCCTTCCTGCAGGCATACGTGTTCTCCGTGCTGAGCGCCGTTTACATCGGCCTCGCCCAGGGCGAGCACTAAGCACGCGCGGGCCGCGCCCGCATCGCGCCGAAGGGCGCACCGATTTCGGTTTCAACGACGTTTCCGTTAGAAACGCCGAGAGACATAAGTAAAGCAGTTTTTGAGAAAAGGCTCAGAAACGAAAAAAGGAGGAAAAGTGGAAACGACTCTCGTTATCGCAGCCCTGAAGGTTGTCGGCTACGGCCTTGGCACCATCGGCCCAGGCATCGGTCTTGGTCTTTGCGGCTATGGCCTGTGCGTTGGCTCTGCGCGTCAGCCCGAGCTCGCCGGCAAGCTCTTCACCAACGCGCTTATCTTCGGCGCTCTGGCTGAGGCACTCGCCCTTATCGGCTTCGTTCTTACCTTCATCTTCTAAATCGGCTGTATCGTTTTAGAAATACACGCTGAGAGAGAAGGTGGATGAGTGAAAGCAAAACTGAAGACGAAGTTGGCAAAGGCTGGTGTCGCCGCTGCATCTGCAGCTAGCCTTGCATGTGCTTTCCCCGCCCTCGCATTCGCTTCTGAGGAAAAAGAAGGCATCGCGGTGCTCATTCCCGACATGAATGAGTTCATTCCGATGCTCGTTGCCTTCATCATCATCCTCATCGTGCTGGCCAAGTTCGGTTGGCCCGTGGTTGATGGAATCATCACGAAGCGCGAGAGCACCATCAAGGAAGCCCTCAAGAAGTCCGAGGAAGCCCAGGCGGAAGCCGAGCGCACGCTTGCCGAGTACAAGCAGCAGCTCGAGGACGCCAAGGCTCAGTCCGCGAAGATCATCGCAGACGCGAAGACGACGGGCGAGGCTGTCAAGGCCGACATCACCAACAAGGCCCAGGCTGAGTCTGCCCAGATGATCGAAAAGGCTCGCGGTGCGATCGAGGCCGAGAAGAAGGCCGCCATCGCCGAGCTGCAGGGTTCGATTGCTGATCTGTCCGTCGATGTGGCTTCCCGCCTCATCGGTCACGACCTGAACGACGACGAGCACCGCAAGATCATCGAGCATTACGTGAACGAGGCGGGCAGTTTCAATGCCTAACAACCGCCTCATCACCAAAGAGAAGATCGCCGCGTACGCATCGGTGATGCTCGATGCCGCGAACACTTCCGGCGGCCAAGACGCCGTGCTCGAAGTGCGCGAACAGGCGGAGAAGATCGTCTCCGTGATGCGGACGAATGTCGATCTTTCAGGCGCTCTGGAAGACGCGGCGTACACGCCCGAGCAGAGGGCCCAAATCGCACGCGCGGCGTTTGCGCAGTGCAACCCGGTGTTCACTGAGGTTCTGGCCGTTATGGCCGAGCGCGGCGACATCAAGTTGCTCCCGCAGGTGCGCGCGAGCTATGAAGACCAGGTGGAAAGCAAGCTCAAGCTGTGCATCCTCGATGTGACCACGGTTGTTGAGCTCGATGACCATCTGCGCGACATCATCAAGCAAAAAGCCGAATCCGAGTTGGGCATGAAGGTCGTTCTCCGCGAACGCATCGACAAGTCCATCTTGGGAGGCATCATTATGAGCGCGGGCGACAAGCGCATCGACGCGAGCGTGGCTAGCCAGCTCAACAATGCGCGCTTCGTGCTCAAGAAGAAGACAGATGGAGGTGAATGCTAGTGACTGAAATTACCGCACAGTCCATTGACGAAGCGCTGCGCAAGCAGTTGGCCTCCCTTGAAGTGAGCGTTGATTCCCGCGAGGTCGGCACCGTCATCCAGGTTGGCGACGGTATCGCCCGTGTTGACGGTCTGAAGAACGCGATGGCTGGCGAGCTTCTCGAGTTCGTCGGATCCAACGGTAAGACTGTGTACGGCTTGGCTCAGAACCTCGAAGAGGATGAAGTCGGCGCCGTTCTTCTCGGTGACGTCACCGCAATCAAGGAAAATGATCAGGTCCGCACCACGGGCCGCATCATGGAGGTTCCGTCCGGCAAGGGTCTTCTCGGCCGCGTCGTGAACCCGCTCGGCATGCCGATCGACGGCAAGGGCGACATCGAGGCCGAAGGCACCCGCCCGGTCGAGTTCAAGGCCCCTGGCGTCATCAGCCGCAAGCCTGTTCACGAGCCGATGCAGACCGGTATCATGGCCATCGACTCCATGATTCCTATCGGACGTGGCCAGCGCGAGCTTATCATCGGCGACCGCCAGACCGGTAAGACCGCTATCGCCATCGACGCCATCATCAACCAAAAAGACGAAGACATGATCTGCATCTACGTAGCGATCGGTCAGAAGGCTTCCACGGTTGCCGGCGTTATGGAGACCCTCGAGCGCTATGACGCCATGAAGTACACGATCATCGTGTCCGCAACGGCTGCCGATTCCGCTCCGCTGCAGTACATCGCGCCTATGGCCGGTGCCGCAATGGGCGAGTACTTCGTCTACAACGGCGAAGACGGCAAGCCCGCAGGCCCGGAGAACCCGGGACGCCATGTGCTCATCATCTACGATGACTTGTCCAAGCAGGCGGTGGCCTACCGACAGATGTCGCTGACGCTGCGTCGCCCGCCGGGACGCGAAGCGTATCCTGGCGACATCTTCTACCTGCATTCTCGTCTGCTCGAGCGTGCAGTCAAGATGTCCGACGAGTACGGCTGCGGTTCCATGACGGCTCTGCCGATCATCGAGACCCAGGCCGGCGACGTCTCCGCTTACATTCCGACCAACGTAATCTCCATTACCGACGGCCAGATCTTCCTGTCCACGGACCTGTTCTTCCAGGGCCAGCGACCGGCAGTCAACGTTGGTATCTCGGTTTCCCGCGTTGGCGGCTCCGCTCAGACCAAGGCCATGAAGTCCGTCGCAGGCACCCTGCGCCTCGACTTGGCCGCTTATCGCGAGCTGCAGGCGTTCACGCAGTTCGGCAGCGACCTCGATAAGGCGACGCAGGACCAGTTGAACCGCGGCGCTCACATGACCGAGCTTCTGAAGCAGGGTCGTTACGTCCCGATGCCCTTCTACGATCAGGCTATCGCCATCTATGCTGGCGGCAACGGCTACCTCGATGACATCCCGGTTGCCGACGTCGTTTGCTTCCGCGGCGAGCTCATCGAGTACATCCACGCCTCGAAGCCTGCCATCATCGAGAGCGTCAAGACCGAGAAGAAGTTCACCGACGAGACCAAGACCGAGCTGAATGCCGCTATCGAGGCGTTCAAGACCCAGTTTTCGCCTTCGGTGTAAGGTAGGTATCGTATGCCCAACCTTCACGACATAGAAAGGCGCATCAACTCCGTCACCTCGACGAAGCAGATTACGCGCACGATGGAGATGGTCGCGGCGGCGAAGATTCGCCGCGCCACCGACCGCGTGTTCAACGCGCTTCCTTGGGCTAACTGCATCTCCGACATGCTGATCAGCACGGCGAAATACGCCCCGCTCGATTCCGAGCCTCTGCTGATCACGCATGACGAGGTGAAGCGTGCCGTCGTCGTTGTGATCACGTCGGATCGTGGGCTTGCAGGCGGCTTCAACAGCAACGTTCTCCGCGAGGCCGAAAAGCTCATCAAGGCCAAGGAGAAGCAGGGCATCGATGTTGAGGTTATCGCTTGCGGCAAGAAGGCCATCGGTTACTTCAACTATCGCGGCGTAAAGCCCGTCTTCGAGTTCCGCGATCTGTCCGCAGATCCGACCTACGAAGAGGCCGCGGAGATTTCCGCATACGTCGGCGACGGCTACAACTTCGGTCACGAGAATGGTCAGATCGACGAGGTCACCCTTGTCTTCAACCATGCCAAGAACGGCGCCGAGCAGACGCTTGTCGTGCAGCAGGTTCTGCCGATCAACATGATGAGCTTTGCCGACGTCTTGGGCCTAGAGCCGAAGGAAGAGGACGTTCTCGAGCCCTATCGCGACGAGGATAAGAAGATCCCCGGCGATGTGGACTTCGAGCCCGATGCTGCAACCGTTATGCACCAGCTTATGGTGGCGTATCTGCGCAACACGTTCTATTACGCGTTGATCGATTCGGCCGCAGCGGAGCAGGGCGCTCGTCGCACGGCTATGAAGTCGGCGACCGATAACGCCACCGAGATGGCCGAAACGTTGACCAGACTGTACAACCGCGTCCGTCAGGGCGCCATTACGACCGAGATTTCGGAAATCGTCGGTGGCGCAGCGGCTTTGGAGGATTAAATATGAGTGAACATTTGCTTACAAGAGAGGAGCTCGAGGCCAGCAAGGGCGCTACCGGCCGCATTGTGCGTATCGTCGGCCCTGTCGTCGACGTGGAATTCCCGCCTGAATCAATGCCGGGAATCTACAACGCCCTTACGGTTGACGCGAAGACGCTCGCGGGCGACATGCATGTCGTTCTCGAAGTCGAAACGCATCTTCCTGGCAACCTCGTCCGCTCCGTCGCTATGAGCTCGACTGACGGTCTGGTTCGTGGCCTCGAGGTGCTCGACACCGGTCATCCGATCATGATGCCGGTTGGTAACGAGACCTTGGGCCGCATCTGGAACGTTATGGGCGAGCCTGTCGACGAGAAGCCGATGCCCGACGTGACCGGCTACATGCCGATCCATCGCCCGGCTCCCGAGTACGATCAGCTGTCTACCAAGACGGAGATCTTCGAGACCGGCATCAAGGCCATCGACCTCATCGAGCCGTTCATCAAGGGCGGCAAGACCGGCCTGTTCGGCGGCGCAGGCGTCGGCAAGACCGTTATCATCCAGGAGCTCATCAACAACCTCGCTCAGGAGCATGGCGGCACGTCCGTGTTCACCGGCGTAGGTGAGCGTACTCGCGAGGGTACCGACCTGTTCCTCGAGATGAGCGACTCTGGCGTTATCAACAAGACCTGCTTGGTTTACGGCCAGATGAACGAGCCGCCGGGAGCGCGTCTGCGCGTCGGCCTCGCCGGGCTGACCGAAGCCGAGTACTTCCGCGATCAGGGCCAGGACGTGCTTCTGTTCGTGGACAACATCTTCCGCTTCACGCAGGCGGGTTCCGAGGTGTCCGCACTTCTCGGCCGTATGCCTTCTGCTGTAGGCTACCAGCCGACGCTGGCTACCGAGATGGGCGACCTTCAGGAGCGCATCACCTCGACCGCAACCGGTTCCATCACGTCCGTGCAGGCCGTCTACGTTCCTGCTGACGACTTGACCGACCCGGCTCCGGCCACCACGTTCACGCACCTCGACGCGAAAACGGTTCTTTCCCGTTCCATCGCCGAGCTCGGCATCTACCCGGCTGTCGACCCGCTGGAGTCCACCTCCCGCGCACTCGACCCGCAGATCGTCGGTGAGGAGCACTATCGCGTGGCTGTCGGCATCCAGGAGCTTTTGCAGAACTACAAGGACCTTCAGGACATCATCGCAATTCTCGGTATGGACGAGCTTTCCGAGGAGCAGAAGCTGATCGTGAACCGTGCCCGCAAGGCGCAGCAGTTCTTCGGCCAGTGCTTCCATGTGGCTAAGCAGTTCACCGGCCTTGACGGTAAATACGTCAAGCTCGAGGACACGATCCGCTCCTTCGGCGACATCCTCGATGGCAAGTGCGACGAGATTCCCGAGCAGTTCTTCCGTCTGAAGGGCTCCATCGACGAAGTGTACGCTGCTTACAACGAGTCGAAGGAAAACGCCAATGCCTAAATTCCGTTGCACGGTGGCTATTCCGACCCGCGAGTTGTTCCACGGCGAGATCGAGTACGCTCAGATCCCGGGCAGTGAGGGCGACCTCGGCGTTATGGCCGGCCATGAGATGTTCGTCTGCACCAACCGCCCCGGCGTGTTGACGCTGACGCTCGATGAGGCTGGCAAGGATAAGCGCTACTTTGTGACGTACGGCGGATTCGCCCAGGTGATTGACAACAACCTGTCGGTTCTTGCCCGCATGGGAAAGGATGTCAACGACATCGATGTCGAAGAAATCACCGGTAAAGCGGCGAAGCTTCGTGAGGCGATCGCTCAGCTTGAGAGTAAGAGCGACGACCAATCGGCGGCTCTGCTGGAAACGCACCGCACCAAGCTGGAGTGGTACGATCTTCAGCTCAAGGCTGTTGGTGCTGTGAAGTAGGCTTATCGCAGCCATCACTTGAAAGAGAAGGCCGACTCCTGATGAGGGGGTCGGCCTTTTTGGTTGCTGCTCAGATTGCGGCCCGACGGGCGGGTTCCTGTTTTCGCTACGTGGCAGCCGCATGGAACGAAAGAGCCCACAGCATTTGTGTCGCTGCGGGCCCTCTTGAACTTGACGAAGTCGGTTCGGTTCCTTACTTATGCCAATCGACGAGGCACGCATCGAGGCTGGCGATGAGGGCCTCCTTGTCCATGTGCCGCCCGATGAAGCAAATCTTGTTCATGCGGTCGCCCACTTCGGGGTCCCAGTCTTCCATGATCTCGGGGTACTCGGTAATCGCCTGCTCTCGCTCGTCTTCGGTCGCGGCGTCGACGAACATGCTGCTCTCGTCCATCGTCATCTGACGGCCCGCCTGCTCGAACACGAATGCGGTGTCGGGGTGCTCGGTGACCCACATGATGCCCTTCGCGCGGATGATGCTCGTGGGCCAGCTTTCCGCGTATTCGTTGAGTTTATCGAGGTCGAAGGGCTTGCGGCGCTTGTAGATGAACGTTTCGATGTCGTATTCCAAAACCTCGGGGTCTTCGTGTTCCTCGGGGTGCTCCATGGCCTCGGCCCAGGCGGCGGAGTTGTAGGCGCGCTCGAAATCGAAGCGACCGGTGTCCAAAAGCTCGTTCATAGGGGCATCTCCGCGCGTGGCCTCCACGATCACGGCGTCTTTCTGCAGGCTGCGAACAATCGCCTTCAACTCGGCCATCTGCTCGGGTGTTACCGTATCGGCCTTGTTCAGGATGAGCGTCGAGCAGAACTCGATTTGCTGGATGAGCAGGCTCTCGATGTCGTCCTCGTCGATGTCCTCCTCAAGCAGGTCGCGCCCGCCGTTGAACTCGTCGTACATACGCGCGCAGTCCACCACGGCGACGATGTTGTCCAAGTCGAGCGGCGCGTGCCCATCGTTTTTCGTTTGGTCGCAGAAGTCGGAGATGATATACGCGATAGGGATGGGCTCGCAGATGCCCGACGCCTCGATGAGGATGTAGTCGTATTTGCCGGCATTCGCGATGTCAGTTAGCTGTTTAGCCAGGTCATCGGAGAGCGTGCAGCATAGACACCCATTTGTGAGCGGAATTAGGTCGCCGTCCATCTCTGAAAATCCATTTGAGTCGATGAGCGCCGCGTCGACGTTCACTTCTCCGATGTCGTTCACGATGACGGCGGCGCGGATGCCCTCCTCGTTCGCGAGGATGTGGTTCAAAAGCGTGGTTTTACCCGCCCCCAAATACCCGGTGAGCAGGATGATCTTGATCGGCTTCTCTTCTGCCATGAAGCGCTCCTATCTCTGCGGCAGCTCTGTTTGCTTTCGATTACTTTACTCCAAAGGCGCCTGGTTCGCGCCTTGCATGGACGAAACGTCACGCAATCGAACAAAAGCTGTGGCTTTCGCGCAGCGTCTGCACCTGCCGAGACGGCGCTTCTACGCCTGCGATACAATGCAGGGACGACACATGAATCGATGCTGGCCGCGCAAGGTTTTTCTTGCGCGGCCGCGTTGCGCATCCGCGCATTTCCCGTTCGCAGTATGCAGGAGAAGATACCTATGCCCGTAGACATCGCCACGTTAAACGGCCCGCAGGCTGAAGCCGTTCAGTGCACGGAAGGCCCGCTTTTGGTACTTGCAGGCGCGGGCTCGGGCAAGACGCGCGTGCTCACCTACCGCATCGCACATCTGGTGGAGGATCTGCACGTGGCCCCGTGGGGAATCCTCGCAATCACCTTCACCAACAAAGCAGCTGCCGAAATGCGCGAGCGCCTTCAGGGCATCATCGGGCCGCGCTGCCGCGGCATGTGGGTGTCCACCTTCCACAGCATGTGCGTGCGCATGTTGCGTGCCGATGCCGAGCGCCTAGGCTTCACGAAGGGCTTCACCATCTACGACACCGACGATCAGAAGCGCCTGTACAAAGAAATCATGGCCGAACTCGACATCGACTCGAAGCGCTTTCCTGTAAACGCCCTGATGGGGCGCATTTCCCAGGCGAAAAACGAGCTTGTCGTGCCAGATGAGTTCGAAAAGAAGGCGATCGACCCGGTGGGGAAGGTGGCCGCCCGCGTATACACGCGCCTGCAGGAGCGCTTGCGCGCCGCGAACGCCTTCGACTTCGACGACTTGCTTGTGTATGCATACTTGCTGCTGAAAAACCACCCCGATGTGCTTGAGGCTTACCAAGACCGCTTCCGCTATATTATGGTCGATGAGTATCAGGACACGAACCATGCGCAGTACGCGATCACTGCGCTTCTCGCGCAAAAGTACAAGAACATCATGGTCGTGGGCGACGACGACCAGTCAATTTACTCTTGGCGCGGCGCTGACATCCGCAACATCCTCGAGTTCGAGCAGGATTATCCCAACTGCCGCACGGTGAAGCTCGAGCAGAACTACCGCAGCGTGGGCAACGTGCTCGCCGCAGCGAACGCTGTCATCGCGAACAACCAGCACCGCAAGGCGAAAAAGCTCTTCACTTCCGCCGAGGATGGCGAGAAAATCCACGTCTACCTGGCTACCGACGAGCGCGACGAGGGCCGCTGGATTGCGGGAGAGATCGAGAAGCGCCGCTCGGAGGGCATCTCGTACAACCAGGTTGCCGTGTTCTATCGCACGAACGCCCAGTCGCGCATGCTTGAAGATATGCTTCTGCGCGCGGGCGTGCCGTACCGCATCGTCGGCGGCACGAAATTCTTCGACCGCGCGGAGATCCGCGACGTCATGGCGTATCTCACCTTGGTCGTGAACCCCGCCGACGACATCGCCGCGAAGCGCGTGATCAACGTGCCGCGTCGGGGCATCGGCAAGACCACGATCGAGCGCATCGAGCAGTTCGCCCGCGAGATGGACATGACGTTCATGCAGGGTGCCGAGCTCGCCGTGCTCGACCCCGACCTGCGCGCTTCTACCCGACGCGCGGTGGGGGAGTTCGTCGAGCTTATCAAGGAAGCTCAGGATTACTCAGGCGAGCTGCGCCGTGTGGTGGAGATGATCGTCGATCGCGCGGGGCTTATCGCCGCGCTCACCAACGAGAACACCGACGAGGCGCGCGGGCGCATCGAGAACATCCAGGAATTCATGGGCGTCGTCGACGAGTTCTCTGATACGCATGAAGAGGACGACGCCGAATATGCTGCGCCGACCGAGGAGGGCACTATCGGCGGCGACGCCGAGCCCGTGCGCGTGCTGCGCGGCGACTCGCTTGCCGACTTCATCGAGTGGGTTCGCCTGCGTACCGACCTCGATACCATGGCTGAAGACGGCAAGGCCGTCACGCTCATGACCGTGCACTCCTCAAAGGGCCTCGAGTTCGACTGCGTGTTCGTGGCGGGAATGGAGGAAACGCTGTTCCCGCACATGAACAGCGTGAACGACCCTGCGGGCATCGAGGAGGAGCGAAGACTCGCCTACGTCGCAATCACGCGCGCGCGCAAGGTGCTCTATCTCACCTGCGCGCAGCAACGCCAGATTTTCGGTCAGACGTCGGCGAATCCCGTGTCGCGCTTCATTCACGAGATCCCCGCTGAGCTTCGCCAGACTTCGGGACTTGGTTCCGTGGGCTTCTCGGGCACAGGCTGGGAAAAGCGCGGGAGCCGCCGAGGCATCGCGGGAAGCGGCACCGAAGCGGGTGGCGGGCGCGTGTTCGGTCGCTCGAGCGCATCGGGAAGCGCCGGCCATGGCGATCGCAATCGCGCAGGTCGGAGCGGGCACACGGGGTCGAGCGTTCACAGTTCGGGCGGGTACGCCAACCCGAACGCTGGCAAGAAGGCCGCCGCAAGCGTCACCTTTTCCGTAGGAGACGCGGTCGACCACAAGACGTTCGGCCGAGGTAAGGTGGTCAAGGTCGATGGCGACACGCTCCATATTCGCTTCGCGAAGTCCGGCCAAACGAAAAAGCTGTTGAAAGACTACGCTCCCATCGTGAAAATCGGGTAAATCATCCGACTCGCAGCGCGCAAGCGGGCGGCCTCGGCGCCGCCCGCTTGCGCGTTTTCAGGCGGAGGGGAACTCCCGATTCCGCGATCGCCGAAAAGTGGTCACGAATCCGCGTTATGCGCACCGGGTTATGGCCTTGCGGGCGCAGTGAGGGGCGGGATAAGCTAGTTACACCCCAAATCATGTATAAATGTGGCGAAACGATAGCCGTTCGGCCTGCAATTCAACCTGGATACCAGTTGCGAATGCGCATAACGCGGATTCGTGACCACTTTTTTCGATTCAGGCGTTTGAGGGGGCTCGGTTAGTCCCCGCACATGTGCTCTTCGCACCAGGCGCAGGCCGAAGGAGTGGCGGCAAGGCCGCCGAGCGCGCTTTCGCGCAACTCGAAGGGCAGGCTCTTGCCCACGGCGTACATCGCGTCGACCGTCTGGTCGAAGTCGACTAAGTTCCCGATGCCGGCGAGCGCGATTTCGGCGCTCACGAGGGCGACGGCGGCGCCTGTCGCATTGCGCTTCTGGCACGGCACCTCCACAAGCCCCGCCACGGGGTCGCACACAAGCCCCATCAGGCTCGAAAGCGCATTCGCCGCCGCATTCAGACATTGAGCGGGCGTGCCGCCTGCAAGCTCGCAGGTCGCTGCGGCAGCCATGGCGCACGCGGCACCGACCTCGGCCTGGCATCCGCCCTCCGCGCCTGCGACCGTGGCGTTTCTCGTGATGAGATATCCCACGGCTGCGGCGCAGGCAAGCCCGCGTGCCAAATCGCCGTCGGAGAACCCGCGCTCCTCGCCGAGTGCCATCAAAACGCCCGGCACCACGCCCGCGCTGCCTGCGGTGGGGGCGGCAACGATGCGCCCCATCGACGCGTTCGTCTCCAGCACGGCCATCGCATACGCCGCCGCCTTCGCCGTCACATCGCCGCATACGCTGCTCCCCGATGCGTGGAATGCGCTCATACGCTGCGCCTCGCTGCCCAAAAGCCCGCCCATCGAGCTTGCGGGTTCCTCGATCGGGCGCAGAGTCGAGGTTCGCATCACGTCGAGCGCGCACTTCAGGTACTCCTGCGTGTGGGCGGGGCGGCCCTGTGAGGCGCCAAGCGCGTCCTCGCGTGCGCAAAACGCCTGGGAAATGGTCTCCTCGTGAGCGTTGCACCAGGCCACAAGTTCTTTTCCGCTTGTGAAGTCGAGCGCTTCGAAGCTCTCGAGCGTGTGCCCGTCGCCGCCCTCGCACGCGTCGGCGCCGCTGCCCTCGACCGCGCTGTCGGCGGGGATCACGCGGACGTCGAAGATGCCGGGGTGCGCGGCGATCGCGCGGCGCACCTCAGCGCTCACTATCTGGTCGCATTCGAGTACGGTGTATGCCACCTGCCCGCGGCGCTCGCGGAACATGCGCGCGATCGCGATGTTCACGCGCGCGTCCGCGATGCATTGCGCGATATGCGCGAGCACGCCCGCCTCGTCGCGTTGGCGCACGACCACGCTCGTGTGCTCGCCGGTGATCTGCACGTCGATGCCGTCGAGCCGCGTAATCACGGCCGCGCCGCCGCCGATGCTCTCGCCGCGCACGCAGACCACGCAACCCGCCTCGTCGGTTACCGTGATGTCGATCGTGTTGGGGTGGGAAAAGTCGTCGGCCTGCGCGTCGGGCGCGAAGGAATACTCGAGCCCCTCCGCGACGGCCCACTGGAAGGAGTCGCGTACCCGCAGGTCATCGGCTGCAAACCCGAGCATGCCGGCGACGAGCGCCTTGTCGGTCCCGTGCCCGCGGAAGGTGTGTGCGAAAGACCCCAGAAGGCGAAACTCCGCCTTGCGCGGAGCCGATGCGCAAAGATTCCTCGCCATGAGTGCGATGCGCAGTGCGCCCGCAGTGTGCGAGGACGAGGGTCCCACCATAATCGGGCCGATGATGTCGCGAAGTCCAAGCGTCTTCATGGGAAATGCGCTCCTTCAAGGTTTAAGGACAAGGTGGCGCGCCGCTCGCGCCGCAAAGAACGAAACAAGCATCCCCAACTACCGATTCGCGACAGACGTCAACTCGCTGTTTACACAAAAAAGGCAGCAGTTGCCAGGGCGAAGTACGGGTAAACTATACGCTCATTGAGGATTCTTGGCATAAGAGCTAGGTAGCGAATGGCGCGGCGTTTCGCGAGTTCGCGTTTGCATTTGGAGGAGAGGGATGACGCGAAGAACGCTCGCATCATTGGCGCTCGCATTGGCAATGGCGCTTTCATGCGCGCTCTTTTTCGGGTGTTCCCCACAATCCGACTCGCAGGCTTCCACCGACGGTCTGCCCGAACTCGTCATAGGGTCCGACATCTACGAGCCTTTCGTCTCGCTTGGCGACGACGGCGCCTACGCCGGCATCGACGTCGAGCTCGCGACCGAGGCATGCCGGCGCATCGGGTACAAGCCCGTCTTCAAAACCATCGACTGGGATAACAAGAACTCGATTCTCGAAAGCGGCCAGGTCGATTGCCTGTGGGGCAGCTTCACCATGACCGGCCGCGAGGACAACTACCGCTGGGCGGGGCCGTACATGTACAGCCGCCAGGTCGTCGTCGTGCGTGGCAAAAGCGGCATCTCCTCGCTGTCCGACCTGGCTGGAAAGCGCGTCGGCGTGCAGGTTTCCTCCATTCCCGAAGGGGTCATCCTCAAAGGCGACGACCCGCGGGTTTCCGAGGTGGGGAAGGTGTACAGCTTTTCCGCGCTCGACGAGATGTATGTGGCCCTGCGCAAGGACTACGTGGACGCCATCTGCGGGCACGAGGGCGCCCTGCGCTTGTTCGTCGATGCGAACCCCGCCGAGTACACCATGCTCGACGAGAGCCTCTTCCTCTCCGAGGTGGGCGTTGCGTTTTCGAAGAACTATGCGGGCGACGTGCCCGAAAAGCTCTCAAGCGCGCTTGCCGACATGGCGAAGGACGGGACGAGCGCCGCTATCCTCTCCTCGTACGGCATCGACGCCGAAAAGGCGTTGGGGGGGGTATAGATGAGCCCTCGAACTAGCTCGAAGCGGCGCCTCTCGCGCCTTGCCGCAATCGTCGTTCTCGCCGGCGCGCTCCTTATGGGTGCGTCGTGGGCCGTGCTCGAGGCGATTACCGTGAATGAGACGCGCTCGGTCGTAAGCGAGGTCGCCGATTACGCCAAGCAGCGTCTCATCCGCTTTAAAAACTACCAGGCGACCGACACTTCGAAGAGCCTCGTGCGTCTCTCCGACAAGACCGAAGCGCTCTCGCGCGAGATCTCCGAGCGCGGCGGCGCGACGCAGGAATACCTTGCGGATTATGCCTACGAGCAGCGTCTCGACGGCATCGCGTTATTCGATAGCAACCTTACTATTGAGAACGAATGGGGCGATAAAGACGAAGTCGGCGCCGTCTGGAGCAAGGTGCTAGAGACGGGCGACAACGTCACCAACATCATCTCCTACCCCAAGAAGGTCTACTTCAGCCGCATCTGGGTCGGCGATTCCCAATACGACTTCGCAGCGCTCGCGCGCACTGACGCCCCGGGCATCGTCTTCACGTTCGCGAAAAAGATCGAAGCGCCCGCATCGGACAACGAGTTGTCGCTCTCCACGGTGTTCACGGGGTACTCCATCGAGAAGGGCGGCGTCATCGCCTTGTCCGACGGGTCGCACGTCATCAGCACGAACGCTGAGTCCGTCGAGGACAAAAGCGTCGGCGACGCCGAGTCTCTCGCGAATGGGGCTGAAATCGACCAGACAACAGGGTATCTGATGGTGACGACCGCGCACGGTAGCTGGATTGGGTCGAAGTCGACCGTCGACGGCTACTCGCTCTACGTGTTCTTCCCGAAAGCCGAGATCAACGCGATGCGCAACACCACGCTGCTTCTTATTTTCGTCGCCTACGTGGTAGCCTTGCTCGTCATTGCGCTCGTGCGCATGCAGGTGGTGCGCCAGAACATGGCGCGCATGGAGGCGTCGGCCGAAGAGGCCCGCCGCGCGAGCGCCGCGAAGACCGACTTTCTGCGCCGCATGAGCCACGACGTCCGCACGCCCATCAACGGCATCCGCGGCATGATCGAGATCGCGAACTCATGCCCAGACGACATCGCCAAGCAGGAGGAATGTCGTCAGAAGGTCTGGGACGCGTCGGGGTATCTGCTCGACTTGGTGAATTCCATGCTCGACATGAGCAAGCTCGAGGGTGGGGAAGTGGCGCTTGAGGAGAAGCCGTTCAACCTGCGCGAGCTCATGAGGGGCGCGGCGGCGGTGCTCGAGCCGCAGGCGAAGGGCGTGGGGCTTTCCTTCACGCTCGACGTCGACGTCGAGCACGAAGACCTCATCGGCAGCCCGATGCATCTGCGGCAAGTGGTGGAAAACCTCGGCACGAACGCGGTTAAGTACAACGTAAACGGCGGCACGGTGCGGCTTTCCTGTCGCGAGACGTCCTGCGAAGGCGAGCGCGCCGCGTTCCGGATAACCTGCACCGACACCGGTATTGGCATGAGCCCCGAGTTTCAAAAGCGCGCCTTCGAACCCTTCCAGCAGGAAAACCCCGAGCTGCGCACGGTCTATCGCGGAACGGGGCTCGGGCTTGCCATCTGCCGGGAAATCGTCGAGCACATGGGTGGCGCCATCTCTTTGGAAAGCGAGAAGGGGAAAGGCTCGACGTTCGCAATCGACATCGCGTTCGCGATCGACCGCGCCTCGCATAGCGCATCGTGCGAGGAGGCGCTCGGAGAGACGCCCTCCATCGCCGGCATGAACGTCCTTGTTGCCGAGGACAACGCGCTCAACGGGGAAATCGCGCAGTTCATCCTCGAGGGCGCGGGCGCCCGCGTCACGCTTGTCGAAAACGGTGCGCGCGTCGTCGAGGTCTTCGAGGCGAGCGCTCCCTACGCCTTTGACGCCGTGCTTATGGACGTCATGATGCCGGTGATGGACGGGCTCGAGGCCGCGCGGCGCATCCGCGGGCTTGATCGCGAGGACGCGAAGAGCGTCCCGATCATCGCGACGACCGCGAATGCGTTCGCCGATGACGCCGAGCGTTCGCGCGAGGCGGGGATGGACGAGCATCTCTCCAAGCCGCTCGATAGCGAGCAGCTGGTGCGCGAGCTTGCGCGCTTTCGCGCGGCGCGCCCGGGCGGCCCGATTTCGAAAGAATGAACTTTGGAAACTACTGATAAACGGTAAGGACGCAAAGCGCTACAATCGCAAGCAGGCTGCCGCGTTTCGGATGCGGGGCTCGCAGGGAGCGCATGCGGCACGCGGCAGGGCGCGGGATGGGATGCGAAGGATTAGATGAGCGACGACGATAAACGCTACGAGCGATTGACCTACGACGAGGCGGCGGAGGAGCTTGTCGGATACAGGAAGAAGTACCCGATTGCCGAGATGCTCGACGCGCAAAGCCTCGAGAAGGAAGAGTATTGCCTGTTCAGTGGGCCGAGCTGTCCGTGCATGCGCAAGGTTTGCGAGGAGGTTTTGCGCGACAAGCGCGAGCGCACCGAGTTTTTGCACATGGGGGACGTGCACCACAAGGCGTCCGCCCGCTATCTTGAGGTAGACGGCGAACCGCGTGTGCTGCTCTTCGCCCGCCCGCTCACCACATCGGACGACTCGGTGAGCGAGTCGCTTCTCTACGAGGACGCGCTCACGAAGGCGTTCAACCGCCGCTACTACGAGGAACGCCTGCGCCATCGGTATCTGGCCGCCGGCATCGCCATCATGGACCTCGACGACTTCAAACTGATCAATGACACCTACGGCCACCGCGCAGGCGACTTGGCGATCAAGACGGTCGTCGACGCGGTTTTGGATTGCATGGGCGACAACGACCTTCTCGTGCGCTACGGCGGCGACGAGTTCATCGCCGTGCTCCAAGGGGTCACGGTCGACGACTTCTCGGCGCGCCTCTCGGCGATCGGCGAGCGCGTGTACTCGTCGTTGGTTCCCGGGTATCAGCAGATCCAGCTCTCTCTTTCCATCGGCGGCGTGCTCTCGGCGGGTCGCACGGTGGAAGATGCGGTTCATCAGGCCGACAAGCTCATGTACCGCGCCAAGCGTCGCAAGAGCTGCGTCGTCACCGATTCGGACGAGATCGATGAGCCGAGCACCTTCAAGCCGCTTCTGCTCATCGTCGACGACTCGGAGATGAACCGCGAGATCCTGCACGACATGCTCGAGGACGAGTACGAGATCGTCGAGGCGGCCAGCGGCGAGGAGTGCATCCACATTCTCGAAAACCGCGCGAACGAGATTTCCATCGTGCTGCTCGACATCATCATGCCGGGCATGAGCGGGTTCGACGTGCTCTTGGCGATGGCGCGCAACAACTGGATCGACGACACGCCGGTCGTCATGATCTCGAGCGAGGACTCCGAGGACGTCGTGTTGCGCACCTACGAGCTGGGCGCCTCCGACTACGTGAGCCGCCCCTTCGACACGCGCGTGGTGCGCCACCGCGTGAGCAACGTCGTGCGCCTCTACGCGAAGCAGCGCCGCCTGACGGCCCTGCTCGTGCAGCAGTTCTACGAGCAGGAACGCAACAGTCGCATGCTCGTCGACGTCCTGAGCGGCGTCATGGAGCTGCGAAACGGCGAGTCTGGCGCGCACGTGCACCATATCGGCGCGCTCACCGAGCTTCTTCTTGAGCGTCTGGTGCAGAAGAGCGGCAAGTACTCCATCCCCGGCTCGAAGCGCAGCATGATCGCCATGGCCTCTGCGCTCCACGACATCGGCAAGATGGCGATCGACGACAAGATCTTGAACAAGCCCGGCAAGCTTACCGACGAGGAATTTGCGATCATGAAGACGCATGCCGCGCTCGGCGCCGAGATGCTCGAGAAGCTCGATCAATACAAGGACAGCGCGCTTGTGAAGATTGCGATCGAAATCTGCCATTGGCACCACGAGCGATACGATGGAGGGGGCTACCCCGACGGGCTCGTGGGAGACGAGATCCCCATCTCGGCGCAGGTGGTCTCGATCGCCGACGTCTACGATGCGCTGACGGCGAAACGCGTATACAAAGATGCCATCGCGCACGAAGAGGCGATTCGCATGATTTTGGACGGGGAATGCGGTCAGTTCAATCCGTTGCTTCTGGAATGCCTGGTCGATGTGAAGGACCGCATCGCCCAGGTGATTTCAACATCGGAAGTCACCCCCCCCCTATCCACGAGAAAGTGATTACTAGCAACGGGCACGTCTTTACTGTATACGGAAAAGGAGGCGCTTCGTGACAACCATCAGGGAGGCCTACGAAAGCATCGGCGCCGACTACGACGGCGTGGTCAAGCGGCTTATGAACGATTCGCTCGTCGAGCGCTTCGCGGGCAAGTTTCTGCAAGATGACAGCTTCCCGCGCCTTGAGGCCGCGCTTTCCGCGGGCGACGGCGAGGAGGCGTTCGTCGCCGCGCATACGCTTAAGGGCGTGTGTCAAAACCTTGGCTTCGATAACCTGTTCGGGCCCGCCTCCGAGATCACCGAAGCGCTGCGCGGCGAGGCGGATCTCAATCGCGCCCGCGAGCTGTTCCCTCAGGTGAAGGAAAGCTATGAGGCTACCGTCACCGCCATCAAGTCCTGCGTGGGATAAGCCGCCCGACCCTGCCGCGCGCCCGCGGCTCGGCGCTCGCCGTGCGCGGTTGCGCTATACTGTTCGGGCATTTTCAACAGACTGCTGGGGGTCCCGCGGGGGCGCACGGCGGATGAGCAAGGAGAGAGAACATGTCATCGATCATCGTCGTCGGTCACAAAAACCCTGATAACGACGCTATCAGCGCGGCCGTCGGGTACGCCTACCTGAAAAACGAGCTCGCGCGCCGCGCGGGCGAGGAGGCGGCTTACGAGCCGGTTCGCCTGGGCCCGCTGCCCCCCGAGACCGAGTGGATTATGGGCGAGCGCAACATCGAGCAGCCCCGCCTCATCGAGTCGGTCGTCGAGGGCGACAAGGTGATTCTCGTCGACCACAACGAGGCGCTTCAATCCGTCGACGGCCTAGATGTCGCCGAGCTCGTGGAAATCGTCGACCATCATCGCCTGGGCGGCCTTACGACCGCGCAGCCGATTCGCGTGAACGTGAAACCCGTCGGCTCGACCGCCGCCATCGTCGCGCGCGAGTTCGAGATCGAGGGCGTTGAGCTCCCCGAGTCCATCGCGGCGCTTCTGCTCGGCGCGATGCTCACCGACACCGTCATCATGAAAAGCCCCACGACGACCGACTTCGACCGCGAGATCATCGCCCGCACGGCGAAGCTTCTCGGCGTCGACCCGGTCGAGTACGGCCTGGAAATCTTCAAGTGCCGCTCGAACCCGGCGGAGCTGCCCGTGGACGACATCATCGGTGCCGACGCGAAGGAGTTCGAGCTCAAGAGCGGCAACAAGGTGTTCATTGCCCAGTTCGAGACCGTCGATTTGAAGGCGGTGCTCGGCCGCGAGGCGGAAATCCGCGAGGCCATGTGCGCGCTCGTCGCGGACAAGGGCTATCAGTTCATGCTGTTTTTGGCAACTGACATCTTGGCCGAGGGCTCGCAGTTCATCGTCGAGGGCGACACGCAGTTCGTCTCCGACGTGTTCGGCGTGAACTTGAACGACGGCGAGAGCGCCTGGATGCCCGGCGTGCTCTCCCGCAAGAAGCAGGTCGCGGCCCCGATTCTCGCTGCGTAAGACGGCGCCTGGGCGGGGAAGCGCTTTCGCGCCGCGCTCGCTCGTGCGTGAAATTCGCCCGAGTATGAGAAGACCCCGACGTCTTGCGGTGAATCCGCAGGTCGTCGGGGTCTTTTGCGCGCTACTCCTCCCAGCGGCCTGCGACGTATTCGACCAGGAAGTCGTAGAACCGCGCGGCCTGCGACCCCTCGGCGCAGCGGCTCGTCTTCGCGACGATGACCGTGCGCTCGAACTCGGGCTCCTCGAGGTGGATCAGCCTGCAGGTCGCAGGGTCGAGCTCGCCCCAGCTGTGATCGGGCCAAAACCCCACGCCGAGCCCCAGGCCGATCATCTTCTTCACGACGAGTGGGTTGTCGCTTTCGAAGGAGACGTGGGGCGCGAAGGCGCGCCGCGCGCAGAGGGTGTCGCACACCTCGCGGAAGCGCCGCGAGCCCGCAAGTGCGATGAACCGCTCGCCCGTGAAGTCCGCGAGCGACGCTGCGGCTCCAAGCGAGCTTCTTGCGGGCACGGCGATGCCGATGCGCTCGGTAAACGACGTCTTCTCCGCGGCGCCCTCGATTGCGTTCGACCCGCGCGGCGTGACGGTCGTCACGACGACGTCGCGGTGCCGCTCGCGCTCATCCTGCGTGACCTCGAACGACACGCAGGGGTTGAGCTCGCTGTATGCGGCGATGCCGTCGATGGCGACGCCGGAGGCGGCATGCACGCCCACGCGCACCACGTCCTGCTCGCCTTGCTGGAACAGCTGCGCGTCGCGCGCGATGTTCTCGAGCGCCTCCGTCGCGGGCCTCACGCGGTCGCGGACGTAGGCGCCGGCGGGGGAGAGGCGTATCCCGCGCCCCGCGCGCTCGAAGAGGGGAACGCCGATCTCCTGCTCGAGCCGGTGGATCGACTGCGTGAGCGCGGGCTGGGCGATGTGGAGCTGCCTGGCCGTGTTGGTCATGTGCTCGCTTTCGGCCACGGCGAGGAAGTATTTCAGTTGGAGCAGTTCCATGGGCGCGCCTTTCATAGCTATTGCGTTATCGGTTCGATTCCAAAGATATATTAGACATTATCACGCGAGGGCATACCATAAAAAAGTACTGGATTATCCGGGCGAGTCGCTCATCCATCCCTATCACGGCTCGCAATGGTTTCGGGGTGCCTTCCCTCAGGCGCCCCGCTTTCATATGCATCCCCAAAAGAAATATGGAGAAGAAAAGGAGAGACGGCCAAGTTTTTGCTTTGCGCGACGCGCGGCAGCTCGCCCTCGTGTGCAAACCGGCCGCAAGAGCGCACGTTTCGCCTGTTCGCGAGCCATTTCACCGAAAGATCCCCCGAGGTCGCGCCGTTTACCCTAGGGAATGGACACGCCCGGATGCGTGGCGTTTGACAAGCTGGTGTTCGGGCCTTATAGTACCAACTCGCGCCGCATTGCGGCGTATATTTTCGTGTGCGCAACAGCTGAGCGTACATGAAAATGGGGGAGCGCCTCGCACGAGGTTCTCCCAGCAGGCACGCTGTTTCCCGCAGCCGCATGGTCAGGCTGCGTGAAGCCAGGTAGTAAAGAAGGAGAAGGAACTTGCCTACTATTAACCAGCTGGTCCGCAAGGGCCGCAAGACGGCTGTCGCCAAGTCCAAGACGCCGGCGCTCAAGGGCAACCCGCAGAAGCGTGGCGTGTGCACCCGCGTGTACACCACCACCCCGAAGAAGCCGAACTCGGCTCTTCGTAAGGTTTGCCGTGTCCGCCTCGTCAACGGCATGGAAGTAACGGCCTACATCCCCGGCGAAGGTCACAACCTCCAGGAGCACTCCATGGTGCTCATCCGCGGCGGTCGTGTTAAGGACCTTCCTGGTGTCCGTTACAAGGTCATCCGCGCTGCCCTCGACTGCGCCGCAGTCGACAAGCGCAAGCAGGCTCGCAGCCGCTATGGCGCCAAGCGCCCCAAATAAGTAAGCCGCTAAGTCGCGCGGGCCTTCAAAAAAAGGCCTAATGGGAGGATAAGAAAGCCCCCTCGAAGCGCGCAGGAAAGAAGGAGTTTTTCAATGCCGCGTCGTGCAGCAGCAGTCCGCCGTGAAACTCAGCCGGACGCAAAGTTCAACAACCGTCTCGTCACCCAGCTGATCAACAAGATCATGCTCGATGGCAAGAAGTCCATCGCCGAGGGCATCGTCTACGGTGCGTTCGACATCGTCGAGGAGAAGTCCGGCCAGGATCCCCTGTCCGTCTTCAAGAAGGCCATGGACAACGTTCGCCCCACCCTCGAGGTCAAGCCGAAGCGTGTCGGCGGCGCAACCTACCAGGTGCCGATGGAGGTCAACTCCCGTCGTGCCACCACGCTCGCCATCCGTTGGATCGTCGACTTCTCGCGCAAGCGCAAGGAGCACACCATGAAGCAGCGCCTCGCCGCCGAGATCATGGACGCCGCCGAGAACACCGGCGCTTCCGTCAAGAAGCGTGAGGACCTCTACAAGATGGCCGAGTCCAACCGTGCGTTCTCGCACTACCGCTTCTAGGGCGTGAGGGAACATGGCTAAAACTACCGACCTGGAGCTCACCCGTAACTTCGGCATCATGGCTCACATCGATGCCGGCAAGACGACCACCACTGAGCGCATCCTTTACTACACTGGCAAGACCCACAAGATCGGCGAGGTGCACGATGGCGCCGCGACGATGGACTGGATGGTGCAGGAGCAGGAGCGCGGCGTGACCATCACCGCTGCAGCTACCACCTGCTTCTGGAAGAAGGACGGCGAAACCTATCGCTTCCAGATCATCGACACCCCGGGCCACGTGGACTTCACCGCCGAGGTTGAGCGCTCCCTGCGCGTCCTCGACGGCACCGTCGCCGTGTTCGACGCCGTCGCAGGCGTCCAGCCCCAGTCCGAGACCGTTTGGCGTCAGGCCGAGCACTACGGCGTTCCCCGCATCGCGTTCATCAACAAGTACGACCGCGTCGGCGCCGACTTCCTCCATGCGATCCAGACCATGAAGGACCGCCTGGGTGCGCACGCCGTCGCCGCTCAGCTGCCGATGGGCGCTGAGGACAACTTCTGGGGCGTCATCGACCTCGTCACCATGACCGCATGGGACTTCAAGGCCGACGACAAGGGCATGACCTACCCCGAGCCCATGGACGAGATCCCGGCCGAGTTCAAAGAGGACGCCGAGCTCTACCATCAGGAGCTCCTCGAGGCTGCCGCCGACTGCGACGACGACCTCATGGAGAAGGTCCTCATGGAAGAGGAAGTCTCCGTCGAAGAGCTGAAGACTGCCCTGCGCAAGGGCGTCATCGCCTGCAAGATTAACCCCGTGTTCGTGGGCTCCGCTTACAAGAACAAGGGCGTGCAGGAACTCCTCGACGCCGTTGTCGATTACCTCCCGGCTCCCGTCGACGTTCCCGCCATCAAGGGCACCAACCCCGAGACCGGCGAGGAAGACGAGCGCCCGAGCGATCCGAAGGCTCCGTTCGCCGCGCTCGCGTTCAAGATCATGACCGACCCGTTCGTCGGCAAGCTGACCTACCTGCGCGTGTACTCCGGCAAGCTCGACGCCGGTTCCTACGTCGTCAACGCCACCAAGGACAAGAAGGAGCGCATCGGCCGCCTGCTTCAGATGCACTCCAACCAGCGCGTTGACATCGACGCCTGCTCCGCCGGCGACATCGTCGCCGTCGTGGGCCTGAAGAACACGACCACGGGCGACACGCTGTGCGACGAGGGCGCGCCGATTATCCTCGAGTCCATGGAGTTCGCCGACCCCGTCATCGACGTCGCCGTCGAGCCGAAGACCAAGGCCGACCAGACCAAGATGGAGATCGCTCTCCAGAAGCTCGCCGAGGAGGACCCGACGTTCCGCGTGTCCACCAACCACGAGACCGGCCAGACCATCATCGCCGGCATGGGCGAGCTGCACCTCGAGATCATCATCGACCGCCTGCTTCGTGAGTTCAAGGTCGAGGCGAACGTCGGCAAACCGCAGGTTGCCTACCGCGAGCGTCCGGGCCACGAAGTGCTCAACGCCGAGGGCAAGTTCGTCCGCCAGTCCGGCGGTCGCGGCCAGTACGGCCATGCGGTCATCAACATGTACCCGCAGGAAGCCGGCAAGGGCTACGAGTTCGAGAACAAGATCGTCGGCGGCGTCGTGCCGAAGGAATACATTCCTTCCATCGACAAGGGCATCCAGGAGGCCCTCAACACGGGCGTTCTGGCTGGCTATCCGGTCGAAGACGTCCGCGTCGAGCTCATCGACGGTTCTTACCACGACGTCGACTCTTCCGAAGCTGCATTCAAGGTCGCAGGCTCCATGGCGATCAAGGACGCGCTGCGCAAGTCCGACCCGGTCATCCTCGAGCCCGTCATGTCCGTCGAGGTCGAAACCCCCGAGGAGTACATGGGCTTCGTCATGGGCGACATCCCGAGCCGCCGTGGCATGATCTGCGGCCAGGAGTCTCGCGGCAACGCGGTCGTCATCTCCGCGAAGGTTCCGCTGGGCGAGATGTTCGGTTACGCAACCGACCTGCGCTCCGGCACCCAGGGCCGTGCAACGTACACGATGCAGTTCTCGTCCTACGAGCCGGTTCCGAAGAGCGTGTCCGAAGAGATTATCAGCAAGGCTGGCGGCAACGCGTAGTGCGCGGCTGCGACAAGCTTAATGGAGGTAAGATAAGTGGCTAATCAGAAGATTCGCATCCGCTTGAAGGGGTACGATCATGAGATCGTGGATCAGTCCACCAAGCTCATCGTCGATACCGCGCAGAAGACGGGTGCAAAAGTGTCCGGTCCTATTCCGCTGCCGACGGAGCGCAACCTGTATTGCGTCGTCAAGGGCCCGCACGTCGACAAGGATTCCCGCGAGCAGTTCGAGATGCGCACTCACAAGCGCCTGATCGACATCCTGGAGCCGACCCCGAACACGGTCGATTCCCTGATGCGTCTCGATCTCCCGGCCGGCGTCGACATCGAGATCAAGCTGTAAGGGGGCTCTCTTAAATGATTAATGCAATCTTTGGCAAGAAGATCGGTATGACGCAGATCTTCGCTGAGAACGAAACCGTCGTTCCCGTTACCGTTATCCAGTGCGAGCCGAACAAGGTTTGCCAGGTGAAGACGAAGGCAACCGACGGTTACGAAGCTGTTCAGTTGGGCTTCGGCGCAATCAAGCCGAAGAAGGTCAACAAGCCGATGGCGGGCCATTTCGAGAAGCTCGGCACCGAGCCTGTTCGTTACCTGCGCGAGGTTCGCGTCGAGGACGCGAGCGAGTACAAGACGGGCGACCTGCAGACCGTCGCGGCATTCGCCGACGTGAAGAAGGTCGACGTTACCGGCACTTCCAAGGGCAAAGGCTTCGCCGGCGTCATCAAGCGCTACGGCTTCGCCGGCGGCCCTGGCGGACATGGTGCGCACTTCCATCGCGCTCCCGGTTCGGTCGGCCAGTGCGCAACCCCGTCCCGCGTCTTCAAGGGCGTTCGCATGCCGGGTCACATGGGCTGCGATACCGTTACCGTGAAGAACCTCGAGGTCGTTCGCATCGACGAGGAGCAGAACCTCATCCTCGTCAAGGGCGGCATCCCGGGCGGCAAGAACGGCATCGTGCGCGTGCGCATGGCGTAGTTAGTAACGAAGATTAGGAGCTGCATTACATATGGCAACGATTGATATCAAGGACGCGAAGGGTGAGAAGACCGGCACCGCCGAGCTCAATCCTTCCGTGTTCGGCATCGAGCCGAACGTCCCGGTCATGCACCTTGCGGTCCGCGCGCAGCGCGCTTCGTGGCGCCAGGGCACGCATGACACCAAGACCCGCGGCGAGGTCCGTGGCGGCGGCAAGAAGCCGTGGCGCCAGAAGGGCACCGGCCGCGCTCGTCAGGGCACCATCCGCGCACCTCAATGGGCTGGCGGCGGCACCGTGTTCGGTCCGCATCCCCGTTCCTACGAGATGAAGATCAACAAGAAGGAAGTCAAACTCGCGATGCGCTCCGCGCTCTCCGCGAAGCTCGCCGACAACCAGCTCATGGTCGTCGCTGACTGGAACTTCGAGAAGCCCTGCACCAAGGACGCCGTTGCTGCCCTGAAGGCACTCGGCATCGAAGGCCGCGTGACGCTCGTGATCGGCAATGAGGACATCAACACCTACAAGTCCTTCCGCAACATCCCGACCGTCACCATCGTCCCGGTGTGCATGATCAATACCTACGACTTCTTGGATAACAAGACGCTCGTGCTGACTGAGTCCACCCTGGCCCGCATCGAGGAGGTGCTTGCATAAATGAAGGATCCTCGCGAGGTTATCATCCGCCCCGTCATCACGGAGCACAGCTACGACATGATGGAGAAGAACACCTACACCTTCGAGGTCGCCAAGACCTCCAACAAGGTTGAGATCCGTCAGGCAGTTGAGGCCATCTTCAACGTGACGGTGACCAAGGTGAACACCCTGAACGTGAAGTCCAAGCCGAAGCGCATGCGCGGTGCGGCTGGCCGTACCCGTACGTGGAAGAAGGCTATGGTCACGCTCAAGGAAGGCGATTCCATCGAGCTGTTCAACGCATAGAGCTTCGTCTCTGAGCGTTTGAAGCTTATCGTAAAGCCCCAGGTTATTTGACCTGGGGCTTTTTCTTTCTTGACGCCTGTTATCCTTTGCTCTTGGGCAACCTCGAGCGCGTTAAACGGTGAGGTTTCGCTATAATGGGACAAACGACGATATTTCGAGGAGTCCGCATGGCGTTTATCGAGTTCCGCGATGTCCGAAAAATCTATCAGATGGGCGAGGTTGAGGTCGCCGCCGTCGATGGCATGTCGTTTTCCATCGAAAAGGGCGAGTTCGTCGTGGTTGTAGGTCCTTCGGGCTCGGGTAAGACCACGCTTCTGAACATGCTCGGCGGCATGGATTCCTGCACGTCGGGCACGATCATGCTCGATGGGCGCGAGGTGAGCTCGTTCGGCGAGAAGGAACTCACGTATTACCGCCGCTACGACATCGGCTTCGTATTCCAGTTCTACAACCTCGTGCAGAACCTGACGGCGCTCGAGAACGTCGAGCTCGCAAGCCAAATCTGCACCGACCCACTCGACGCTGCCGACGTGCTCGCGCAGGTGGGGCTCTCGCATCGCATGGACAACTTCCCCTCGCAGCTCTCGGGCGGCGAGCAGCAGCGCGTTGCTATTGCCCGTGCGCTCGCGAAGAACCCGAAGGTGCTTTTGGCCGACGAGCCCACAGGCGCCCTCGACTACAAGACGGGCAAGGCCATCCTGAAGCTTTTGCAGGATACGTGCGCACGTACGGGTAAGACGGTCGTGCTCATCACGCATAACTCCGCGTTCACCTCCATCGCCGACCGCGTGATTCGTATCCGCGAGGGCAAGGTTGCCGCCATCGAGCAGAACGCCCATCCCGCTTCCGCCGAGACGATCGAGTGGTAGCCGATGGCCAGGGCATTCCGTAAAGAAGTCACGCGCTCGATCACCGGCTCGCTCGGGCGCTTCCTCGCGATCGCGATCATCGCGGCGCTTGGCTGCGGCTTCTACGCGGGCTTGCGTCTTACCGGGCCCGACATGCGGCTCGCGGGCGACACGTACTACGACGCGACGAACCTGTGCGATTTGCGCGTCGTGTCCACGCTCGGCTTCACCGATGACCAGATTGATGAGATTTCCCAGGTCGAAGGCGTAAGCGGCGTGATGCCCGCCTACGAGACGGATGTTATCGCGCAGGTCGACGGAGTGCAGTACACCACGCGCATCCACTCGCTCGACGTCGATAAGGCGCGGGCGAGCGAATGCGACGACGGTCTGAACGTCGAATCCGAGGACCCGAATTACATCAACCGACCCATCCTGGTCGAGGGGTCGTGGCCCGAATCGAACGACGAGTGTTTGTTGTCCGCCGACACGGTGTGGTCGACTGAGGTGAACGTCGGCGATAAGGTCCTGCTTGCGGAGGGGACCTCCGATCTCGAAGACACCTTCGCCGTTCACGAGTACACGGTCTCGGGCTTTGTCCGCTCCTCGTATTACACGTGCTCGACCTCGGTGGGGTCGACGTCGCTCGGGTCGGGGCAGCTCGCGACCTTCGCTTATGTCCCCGAGGGTGCCTTCGCGGAGGATTTCCCCTATACCGAGGCGTTTATCACCGTCGCCGGCGCTCGTGGGGCGCAGTGGTCGACCGACGAGTACCAGTCGCTCGTCGACGACGTGGCCGCGCGCATCAACGGCATCTCGGGCGACCTTCTGGCCTCGCGCCTTGACGGCATCCGCGCCGATGCACAGGCGGAATTAGACGACAGCCGTGCCGACTTCGAGCGCGAGCGCGCCGACGCGATGCAGAAGCTCGACGACGCGCAGTCCGAGCTCGACGACGCGAAGGCGAAGCTTGATTCCGCGGCGGCGCAGCTCGCGAGCTCCCAGGCGACAATCGACTCGAGCGCCCGCGACCTTGCGAGCGGCCAGGCGCAGCTCGCGAGCGCGCGCGCGGAACTCGACGCCCAGCGTGCGGCTGCCGAAGAGCAGTTTGCCGCCGCCGAGGAGCAGCTCGACGCCGCGCAATCGAGCTACGATGCCGCCATGGCGCAGCGCGCTCAGCTCGACGCGCAGCGCGCGCAGGCGCAAGCTGCGGGAATGACGGACGTCGTGGCGCAGCTCGACGCCGCGATCGCGCAGATCGACGCGCAGACCGCGGGCGTTCCCGAGCAGATCGCTCAGGGCAGGGGCCAGCTCGCCGAGCAGCGCTCTCAGGCGCAGGCGAGCATGGACGCCGCCGAAGACGAACTCGCGAGCTCCCAGGCGACCATCGATGCCGGCCGCGCGCAGCTTCGGTCGGGCCGCCGTCAGCTTCAGTCGGGTCGTGCCGAGTACGCCGAGGGACTTTCGCAGTATGAAGACGGCGCGAGTGAGCTTGACTCCCAGCGCGCCGACGCAGAGGAGCAGTTCGCGGACGCCGAGGCGAAACTCGCCGATGCCCAAGCTGACGTGGACGCGATCGCCGATACCGAGGGTGAGGTGTACGTGCTCGACCTCACGAAGAACGTCGGTGCCGAGAGCTTCAGGTCGGACGCGGGGCGCATCGACCAGATCGCCCAGGTGTTCCCGTTTCTGTTCTTCCTCGTGGCGGCGCTCGTCTCGCTTACTACCATGACGCGCATGGTAGAGGAGGAGCGCGTGCTCATCGGCACGTACAAGGCGCTTGGCTACAGCAAGGCGCGCATCACCTCGAAATACCTCATCTACGCCATCGTGGCGAGCGGTGTGGGCGCGGTCGTGGGTATCGTCGCGCTCTCGAAGTTCCTGCCGTGGTTCATCATGGGCGCCTACGCGATCATCTACGCGGTGCCGTGCCGCCCGTGCCCGATCGACCCTGTCATGACGGCCGCCTCCGCAGGGCTCGGCGTGGGAATCACCGTCGTCGCCACGTGGTTCGCCGCGGCGTCCACCCTGCGCGAGCGTCCGGCGTTTCTCATGTTGCCGCGAGCGCCGAAGGCGGGCAAGCGCATCCTGCTCGAACGTATCCGCCCTCTGTGGCGCCGCCTGTCGTTCTCCGCGAAGGTCACGGCGCGCAATCTCTTCCGCTACAAGCGCCGCTTCATCATGGCGATCGTGGGCATAGCGGGCTGCACGGCGCTTCTGCTCACGGGCTTGGGGTTGCAAAACGCCATCAACGACATCATCGACAAGCAATACGGCGAGCTCTACCACTACAACGCCATCGTTCGCATGGATTCCGATGCCACAGCCGACGAGAAAACCCAGGTGGAGGATCGGGTCGAGGAAGATTCCTCGGGGGATTTCACCTGGCTTGCCGCCGAGAACAAGCAGGCGCAGTCCGTCTCCGGCGACGAGGGCTCCGACGTAAGCCAGCATCGCATCGACATCGTTGTGCCCGAACACCCCGACAACTTCGGCGATTTCAACACGCTGCGCACGCGCGAAGGGCATGAGCCGCTTGTGCTCTCCGACGACGGAGTGCTCGTGAGCGAGAAGCTGGCGACGGAGCTTTCCCTTAAGGTTGGCAGCACGTTTTCCATCTTCGATGAGGACGCCGTGGGCGACGCGACAGGCGACGGGCGCGAGGTCACCGTGGCGGGCATCATGGAGAATTACGTGGGGCATTACGTGTACTTCACGCCCGAGCTCTACGAGCAGGTGATGGGGAAGGATCCCGCCTTCACCACGCTCTACGCGAACGTGGTGGAAGACGAGGGCACGCGCGAGACGCTCTCCGACGATCTGCTCGCGACCGACGGCGTGAAGACGGTCACCTACAACGATGAAACGATCGATAGTTACCGAACCATGCTCAAGAGCGTCGACAGCGTGGTCGTCGTGCTCGTGATCGCGGCGGCGCTGCTCGCTTTCGTGGTGCTCTATAACCTGACGAACATCAACATCACCGAGCGCGTGCGCGAGATCGCCACCTTGAAGGTGCTCGGCTTCACATCGCGCGAGGTCGACGCGTACATCTACCGCGAAACGCTGCTGCTTGCGGTGATCGGCGCGCTTGTGGGGCTTCTGCTCGGCATCGCGATGGAGGGTTTCGTCGTGGTGACGGCCGAGGTTGACCAGGTCATGTTCGGCCGCGACATCCATGCGGCAAGCTTCATCATCGCGTTTTTGCTCACCATGGTGTTCTCGGTGATTGTGACGCTTGCCATGCGCCCGAAGCTGCGCCATATCGACATGGTCGAGAGCCTGAAGTCGAACGAATAGGGCGTCCGCCTGGCCGCATAAGCCCTCCGGCATGAGCCCATCTGGGTATCTTTTCATGCCGCATGCGGGATGAACCCCTCGCATGTTGCGCTACAATCTCCCCAGACGAGTTAGGCGATTCCCATGCGAAAGGGGACTAGAGGAAATGAAGGTAACTCAGCGAAAGCTCGATGACGGCAGGCTGCGCCTCGAATGCGTCGCCACGCCCACCGAGGTGAACGAGGTGCTCCAGAGCGCCTATATCCAGTTTGCTCAACAGATGGGCCTGCGTCCGGAAAAGGACAAGACGGTCGCGCAGGTCGCCGAGGAGCAGATGGGCATCAAGAACCTCGACACCGTGGTGCAACAACAGGCGATCGACGGCCTTGTTCCCTACGCCATCGACAAGAAGAACCTCACGCCCGCCTACCCGCCGAAGGCCGAGCACGACTACGCAATCGTCCGCGATCGCGAGTTCGCCTTCGCCATCGTTGTGCTTCCGAAGCCGAAATACGAGCTTTCCTCCTATGAGCCCGTCACCATCACGGTGCAGCCTTTCTCGGTGAGCGAAGAGGAGGTCCAGCGTCACATGGACGAGACGGCCGAGCACTACGCCGAGTATGTTGCTGCCGATCCGCATCCTGTTGTCAAGGGCGACAGCGTGAAGGTGAAGCTTGTGTGCTCCGAGGGCGGAAAGCCGATGCCGGGTCTGACCACCGATGGTCGCACGTACACGACGGGCGCGGGCTACATGCCCGACGGCTTCGATGAGAACATCATCGGCATGAACGTCGGCGAGACCAAGGAATTTTCCTTCGAGGGGCCAAGCCTTAACGACAAGGGTGAGGAGTGCACGCAGAAAGTCGATTGCGTCGCCACCGTGCTCGAGATTCAGAAAAAGGTCACGCCCGAGATTACCGACGAGTGGGTGCAGAAGTACATGCCCATGTACAAGTCGGCTGAGGACTTCCGCAACAGCATCCGCGAGAGCCTCGAGAAGCAGGGCCGCGAGCAGTACAACGACTACAACCGCCAGCTCGCCGCAAGCGAGCTTGCGAAGCGCTTCGAGGGCAGCATCCCCGACGACATCTACGAGGCCATGCGCGAGCAGCTGATGATCAACGTGCGCCAGACCGCCCAGCAGCAGGGCAAGACGCTCGACGCCTTCATCGAGGAGCAAGGCGGCCAGCAGCAATTCGGGATGATGATGATGATGCAGATCCGCGAGCTGCTCGTGCAGGGATTCGCTCTCGACGCGCTGTTCCGCCACGAGCGCCTAACGCTCAACGATGAGGACATCGACGCCGCCTGCCATCTTATGAACCCGCAGGTGAACCCTAAGATGCTGCGCCAGCGCCTCGAGCAGACGGGCCGCGGCTTCATGCTGCGCGAGGCCGCCGAGCGCCTGCGCGCGAACGACTGGCTGGTCGAGCATGCGAACATCAGGATCGCGGGCGAGCAGGCCGACGCCGACAAGGCCGAGGCTGACGCTGCGGACGCTGCCGAATAGCCGAATAGCCGCTTTCCCGAATCGCATGGAGGGATGAGGCTCCGCTTGGGGTTTGATTTCCGCCTTCTCAAGCGCCTCGTTGGACGTAAGGTTCCGCGGGGCGCTTTTCTTTGGCTCCGGTGTCCCAATCGCGCCCGTGCGCGGGGGCTTGGCTTCTCGCGCACCATATACTGGAACTGATGCGGTGCACGCCGCTTGGATTTTCCGACCATAAGGAGGAGCCATGAGACGACGTCTATTTGGAATCATGCTTGCCTGCTTGCTTGCGGTAGGGCTTGTTCCCGCGGCCGCGTTCGCGCTGGGACAGGGAAGCGAGCCTGCGCCGGATGATTCGGCGGGCGCAATCGAGACGCAATCGTTCGCAACCGAACATTTTCCCAACTACGGATTCAGCGATGTCGACCCGGGCGAGTGGTTTGCGAACGACGACATCTTGGGGTATGCGCTCCAGCATGGGCTTATGCGCGGCTACGATGAAATGGGCATGTTCGGTCCCTACGATTCGGTGACGCGCGGGCAAGTGGTCACGGTGCTGTGGCGCATCGCGGGGTCGCCCGAGGAGTACGGCTACAGCTTCACCGATGTGCCGCCCGACGAGTTCTTCTCGGTGCCGCTGCGCTGGGCGAGCATGGCGGGAATCGTGCAGGGTTACGGCGATGGCACGTTCCGTCCGTATCAAAGCGTCACGCGCGAAGAGCTCTGCACGATGCTCGCGAACTTCGCCAGGATCCATGCGGGCATTTCCACGACGACTCACGGCTACCTGTTCGCGCAGATGCCCGACAACTTCGAGGTAAGCGAATGGGCGCGAAACGAGGTCGCGTGGTGCCTGAACAACCAGATCATCACCGGCGTTGAAATGTATTGGGGTGGCTCGGTCGTGCGTCTGATCAAGCCTCAGGACACCGCCGATCGCTCCATGTTCGCGAAGATGGTCTCCGTGCTCGACCGCGACGTGCTCAACGAGATGGCAGTTCCGCGCTTCGGGCTGGGCTCCTATATCGCTGGCGTGAACATCCCTACCGGCTGGTTCGCGCTTGACAGCGCCGACGGCTACTATCCCGGCTACATTGAGGTGTACCACGCGGGTGCGGACCCGGACGACGCGCCGCTTTACGCCGCGTATTTTGGATATCGCGGGTATATGAAGCTTGAGCCGGGTATGAGGGTAGGTATCTCCGGCGCCGTTGCCGTGCCGTATCACAGGAGCTCGCCGGCGAGTGAGATTCGGGGCTGGGGCATGTACGACGTCGACTACGATCTTGCCTCAGGAACGTATGACATCATCCCGATGGCCGATGCGACCTCGGGTCCGGCGAAGTACGGAGTGGCGACTCTCCCGAGCGAGCTTCTCGCTCCCGAGAGCACGGCCGTGCAAACGTTCACCCAGAAGGTAACGGTTACCCTGAATTACGGCCAGCTGCTATATCTGGAGAACGCTCTGGTGGTCGCCAAACCTTAGGCGATGTAGCGAATGCGAGCGGGGCATGTCGTATAATACGGGGCATGTCACATTGCTTTCGAAAACTGCTCATCATCGCGAACCCCGTTGCGCAAAACGGTGAAGGCAAGGCGTGCGCTTATCGGGCGCGCGCCTTGCTTGCGTCTGCGTTAGGGGAAGACGCCTTCGCGCTTGAGTTCACCGAGCGTCCGGGGCAGGCGAGCGACATCGCCGCCCGTGCCGCATCGCGCGGATTCGACTGCGTTTGCGCGCTCGGCGGCGACGGCATCGCAAACGAGGTCGCCTGCGGGCTCATGGAGATTCCGGCGGACGAGCGGCCTGCTTTCGCACTGCTGCCTGTCGGGTCGGGCAACGACTACGCGCGCACGCTCGGCATGTCGACTGACCTTCCCACGGCGGTCTTGCAGCTGTGCGACGGCGAATTGCGCGCGCATGACGTGGGGAAATGCAACGATCGATGGTTCTTGGAGACGCTGTCGTTCGGCTTGGACGCGGCAATTGCGCTCGATACCGTCGAACGCCGCGCCCGAACGGGGAAGACGGGCACGATGCTCTATCTGCAGTCGGGTATCGACCAGCTGCTCCATCATATGGACCTGCGCCGTTATACCGCCGTGCTCGACGGCGGCGAGCCTGTCTGCGGCGAGTCGTATCTCTTTGCGGTCCAGATCGGGCAGACGTACGGTGGCGGCTTCCGCATCTGCCCCGATGCCGCGCCCGACGACGGTCTGTTCGATATCTGCATTGCGCACCCGCCGCTGACGCGGCTTTCTGGCACCTTCATCTTCCTTATGGCGAAGGATGCCCATCATACGCGCTTCAAGCAGATCGAGTTTCGCCGCGCGGCATCGATCGACCTGCGCTTCGACGCGCCGCTTCCCGTGCAGATCGACGGGGAGGCGCTCGTGGCCGACTCCTACCACATCTCGATCGCCCCGCGCGCCCTGCGCGTCGTTGTTCCCCATCAAGGCGAAAGCGCGCGCTCATGACGAAGCGCTCGGCGAATCGCAAGAACGCCGCGCGGGCAGGGGCGAGGTCTGGGGAGCAAGCTTGCTCCGATAAGCAGGCGGCGGAGGATGCGCGCGCCTATCGCCGGCGCTTTCTTCCCGTGAACCGCGACGACATGCGCGAGCGCGGTTGGGACGAGTGCGACTTCGTGTACGTGTCGGGCGATGCGTACGTTGATCACTCGTCGTTCGGCGCGGCCATCATCTGCCGTCTTCTCGAGGCGAACCACTACAAGGTCGGCATGATCGCCCAGCCCGATTGGCGTAATCCGGAAAGCGTCGCTGCGCTTGGGCGCCCGCGTCTGGGGTTCCTCGTGAGCTCGGGGAACATGGACTCTATGGTGAATCACTATACGGTCGCCAAGAAGCGCCGCCGTTCGGACGCCTTCTCTCCTGGGGGCGAGGGTGGGCTGCGCCCCGACCACGCGGTTGTGGTGTACTCTAACCTGATCAGACGCGTGTTCAAGGACGTTCCCATCATCATCGGAGGCATCGAGGCGAGTTTGCGACGCCTTGCCCACTACGATTACTGGTCGGACTCGCTGAAGCGGTCGATTCTGCTCGATTCGAACGCCGACCTTGTGTCCTATGGCATGGGGGAGCACTCCATTGTGGAAATCGCCGATGCCCTGAATTCGGGGCTTTCGGTCAGTGACCTTACTTTCATCGATGGCACGGTATTCCGCACGCGCTCGCTTGATCATGTCTACGACTACGAGCTGCTGCCCGCTTACGGCGCCATGCGTGCGAACCCGCGCGCCTACGCGGAAAGCTTCGCCGTGCAATACGCGAACAGCGACCATGTGACGGGAAAACGCCTGGTCGAGCCCTATGGCGAGCACGAGTTCGTCGTGCAGAACCCGCCCGCGGCTCCGCTTACAACCCCCGAGCTCGACGCGGTCTACCGCCTGCCGTTCGTCCGCGCCGCGCACCCCGACTACGACGCGGCGGGCGGCGTGCCCGCCATCAAGGAAGTGAAGTTCTCGCTCGCGAGCAACCGGGGGTGCTTTGGCGAGTGCGCTTTCTGCGCGCTCACGTTCCACCAGGGGCGCGTCGTGCAGGTGCGCAGTCGCGCCTCGCTTGTCGCAGAAGCCAAGGAGATGACGCACGATGCCGACTTCAAGGGTTACATCCACGACGTCGGCGGCCCGACGGCGAATTTCCGCGCGCCCGCCTGCCGCAAGCAGGTGGACCATGGCGCTTGCCGGGGGAGAAGATGTTTAGCACCCGAACCATGTAGGAAGCTCATCGCCGACCATTCCGACTACATCCGACTCTTGCGCGAGCTGCGCGAGGTTCCCGGCGTGAAGAAGGTGTTCGTTCGCTCGGGCATCCGCTTCGACTACGTGATGCTCGATGAGAAGCATGGGCGGGAGTTCGTGCGCGAGCTGGCCGAGCACCACGTGAGCGGGCAGCTCCGCGTCGCGCCCGAGCACGTTTCCCACGGCGTCTTGTCGTGCATGGGCAAGCCCGACCACGCGGTCTACGAGCGCTTCGTCTCGCTGTTCGAGGAGGAGAACGCCCGCGCGGGCAAGAAGCAGTTCATCGTTCCCTACCTTATGTCCTCGCACCCGGGGTCGACCATGAAAGAGGCCGTTGAGCTGGCCGAATTCGTTCGCGACATGGGCTTTAACCCCGAGCAGGTGTCGGATTTCTACCCGACGCCCGGAAGCTTGGCCACGGTGATGTACTTCACGGGGCTCGACCCGAGCACCATGGAACCGATTTACGTGCCGAAAAACCCGCATGAGAAGGCGCTTCAGCGCGCGCTCATCCAATACCGCGACCCGAAGAATCGCGACCTGGTGCGCGAGGCGTTGCACCGCGCTGGCCGGGAGGACCTCATCGGCTTCGACAAGAAGTGCCTTGTGCGTCCGGAAGGTTCGCATGCTGGTCCGTCGCAGAAGCGTGCGGGCGCGCCGAAGGGGAAGCCCTTTGAGGGAGGCGCATCTTCTGCGAAAGGAAAGCGCGGGGGCTCGCACGGCGCTAAGAGCGCGCCGAAGGCCGCGCGCAAAGGGACGACGGGGGATGCGCGCCCGGGCGGGAAGCGGGCGCATGGCGCAAACCCTCATGCCGCATCTTCGAAAAAGAACTCCCATCGAAACGATTCCCCTGGTGGGAAGCGCCCTGATCGCGCTCATAAGCGGAAAGGCTAGGTTTTCATATGAGGGACGGGAAGACGACCTCCTTCGACGTTGCCGTCATCGGTGCAGGTGTGGCCGGGTGCACGGCGGCCCGCGAGCTTGCGCGCTACGACCTGTCCATCTGCGTGCTCGAGGCGGAAAACGACATCGCCTGCGGCGCAACGCGTGCGAACTCCGCCATTGTGCATGCGGGCTTCGACCCCGCGCCCGGTACGCTCAAGGCGCGCTTCAACGTCGAGGGCTCGAAGGCGTATCCGCGCTGGTGCGACGAGCTTGGCGTGCAGTTTCGTCGCAACGGGTCGATGGTGCTCGCTTTCGACGACAAGGGTCGTTTGAAGCTCGAGGAGCTTGTCCGCCGCGCCGACGCGAACGGGGTTGAGGGCGTGCGCATCGTGTCGGGGAATCGGGCGCGCGAGATGGAGCCGAACGTCTCGCCCGAGGTTGCCTGCGCTCTCGTGGCGCCGACGGGCGGCATCGTCGATCCCTACGGCTTCGCCTTCGCGGCGGCCGAGAACGCGTGCGGCAACGGCGTGAGGTTCCTGTTCAACCACCGCGTGGAACGCATCGCTCGCGCGGACGGCGGTTTTCGCGTCGAGGCCTCGGGGGAGCGCTTCTTCGCGCGGGCGGTCGTGAATGCGGCGGGACTTTTCGCTGACGAGATGAACAACATGGTCTCGGGGAAGCGCTTCTCCATCACGCCGCGCCGGGGCGAGTACTATCTCTACGACACCGAATACGCCACCACGTTCGAGCACACGATGTTTCAGGTGCCCGGCCCGCTCGGCAAGGGAGTGCTCGTCACGCCCACAATTCACGGCAACATGCTCATCGGCCCGAACTCGGTTTCCCAGGCATCCAAGACCGACCTTTCGACGACGCAGGAGGGGCTTGCCGACATCGTCGAACGCGCGCGCCGCACCTGGCCTGCGGCTTCCCCGCGTGGCGCTATCACGAATTTCGCGGGGCTGCGCGCGGCGGGCGAGTCGGGCGACTTCGTCATCGGCGAGGTGGCGGATGCGCCCGGGTTCTTCAACATCGCCTGCTTCGAATCGCCTGGCCTGACGTCTGCTCCCGCGGTGGCGACCTTCATCGCCTCTCAGGTTGCGGCTCGCTTGGGGGCGGGCGGCAATCCGTCGTTTAATCCGCGCCGCGCGCTGCAACTTCCCTTCACGGCCATGACCGACGAGCAACGCGAACGTGCCATCGCGAGCGATCCGGCGTTCGGGCATGTGGTCTGCCGCTGCTGCGAGGTGACCGAGGCGGAAGTGGTGCGCGCGTTGCATGGCCCTCTTCCCGTGCTCTCTCTCGATGCGATCAAGTGGCGCACGGGCGCTACGATGGGGCGCTGCCATGGCGGCTTTTGCTCGCCTGAGCTTGTGAAAATCATGTCGCGCGAGCTGGGTTGCGCACCCGATGCGATCGACAAGCGGCTTGCGGGGTCGAGGATGATCGCATCCGCTCGCGCCGACTATGTCGAGCTTGCGCGCGGGGGTGGGGGCCTCTCAAAAGGTGAGGTTCCTGAGGAAGCGGACGCGCGACATGTGGCGTCGGATGTGCGGCGAAGCGAGCTGGGTGCGCCCGCGCGGATTGAGGACAGCTTCGACGTGGTCGTCATCGGCGGCGGCGCCGCGGGCATGGCGGCGGCCGTGAGCGCGCGACGTGCGGGCGCGGCGCGGGTGGCCATGGTCGATCGCGAGGAGCGCCCGGGCGGCGTGCTCAAGCAGTGCGTGCACAACGGCTTCGGCCTGCATCGCATGAAGGCGGAGCTCACTGGCCCCGAATACGCTGCAATGGAGGAGCAAGCCGTCATCGATGCGAGTGTGACCTGCGAATACGGCGTATCAGTGCTGCGCATCGACGACGAGGGCTCAGGAAAGCTTGTCGTCGGCACACGATTCGGTGCCGAACTTTTCCTCCACGCGAAAGCCGTGGTTTTGGCGACGGGAAGTCGCGAGCGGGGCTTAGGCGCGCTCGGTATCGCGGGCTCGCGTCCGTCGGGGGTCTACACGGCAGGCTGCGCGCAGAACTTCATGAATCTGCAGGGAGTCGTCCCCGGCAAAATGGCGGTGGTGCTCGGCTCGGGCGACATTGGGCTTATCATGGCGCGCCGCATGTCGCTTTCGGGAATCAGGGTGCTCGGCGTGTACGAGATCATGCCGTTCTCCTCGGGGCTGCGCAGAAACATCGTGCAATGCCTCGATGACTTCGGCATTCCGCTGCACCTGTCGCGCACGGTGGTGCGGCTTGAGGGCGAGACGCGCCTTCAAGCCGTCGTCGTGGCGGACGTCGATCCCGTGACGCGCCGTCCCATCGAGGGCACCGAGGAGCGCATTCCTTGCGACACGCTGGTGCTTTCGTGCGGACTTATTCCCGAAAATGAGGTGGCGAAAACGGCTGGGGTGGCGCTCTCGCCGATAACGGGGGGCGCCGTCGTTGACGAGCGCTTGGCAACGAGCGTGCCTGGGGTATTCGCCTGCGGAAATGCTCTGCACGTGCACGATTTGGCAGACTTTGCGTCCGAGGAAGGCGAGCGGGCGGGGGCTTCTGCAGCCGCCTTCGCGCGTGGCGGCGCTTCGGACGCTGTGCCGAGCGCGGGCAAGTCGCCCATCGAAGTGGTAGCCGGAAAAGACGTGCGCTATGTCGTGCCCCAGGTGATTTCCCGTGATGCGGAAGGGCAGGTGACGCTTTCCTTCCGTGTGTCCGATGTTGTCGAGGGCGTGCGGTTCGAGGTGCGCGAAAGCGAGGACGCGGGTGCGGGCGAGGTGCTTGCGCGAGCGCGCGATATGGTGGCGGTTCCCGCCGAGATGCGGCGCATGAAGGTCGATGCGGGGAGCCTTGCTGGCTGCTCGCGCATCGTTGTGTCGGCGGTAAGCGGACTTGCCGCGCGACAGGTGCCCGCCGCGGAAGGGGGCGCGCGATGAGCCGGAGAATCACCTGCATCCAATGCCCGATGGGATGCATCATGAACGTCGGGTTCGCCGAGAACGGCGAGGTCACGAGCGTCGAGGGCAACTCATGTGGTCGCGGGAAGAAGTATGCCCAGGCCGAGGCGACCAACCCAGTCCGCACGGTGTGCGGCACCGTTTGCGCTGCGGGATGCCTGGAGCCGGTGAGCTATAGGACGAGTGCGCCGGTGCCCAAGGCGCTTGCGGGGGACGTTGCCCGCACCGCGGCGAGTCTCTCCCTGTGCGCCCCCATCGCATTGGGCGACGTCATCTGCGAGAACGTATGCGATACGGGTGTTTCCCTCATTGCGACGAAATCGGTGGGGTAGGGCTATCGCGCCGCCTCGTCCCATCACCGTCCCGGCATGAGCGCCGCATCGCGGGCAGCCCCATCCGTGCAGTGTTTCTGCAATGCGGTTGGTTGTTCTCGTAATCGTATACAATCATAGGGTTGAGTATCAGCGGCCTCGGTGCCGTTAAACCCAAGTGAGGGTACGCATGGATTTGCACATAGCGAAGCGCACGGCGCCTCTGTTGATTATGGATATCATCGCCACGTACGTGGCGTATTGGCTGGCATCGCTTCTGACCAACGTGTACGACGAGGTGTTCACCAGCAACGAGATCTACTTCATCCTGGGAATCCTCGCTGTGGTGAACATCGTGATCATGGGTGCGTTTCGCCTGTACAACAACTTATGGGAATACGCGAGCGTCGACGAGGCGCTGCAGATTGTGCTTTCCGTGGTGATATCGACTCTGGTGGGTGCTGTGTTCTTGTGGGTCATCGACGTGAGGCTTCCCATCAGGGTTTTCATTGGCGCAAGCATCTTGCTCGTGCTCATCATGGGCGGTTACCGTCTTTTGTGGCGTATTAAAAGGCGCAAGAAGCGCGCGTTTTCGGGCGACAACGTCGATCGCCCGCGGACGCTTGTTGTCGGCGCGGGGGAGACCGGCTCGCTCACCATCAACCGCATGGCCACGAAGGACCCGAACATGCCGGGTATCCCCATCGTCGCCACCGATGACGACCCCGCCAAGCGCGGCATGCGCATTCACGGTGTGAAGGTGGAGGGCTCGACCGAGGACATCGAGAATCTCGTCGACAAGTACGACATCCAGCAGATCGTCGTGGCCATCCCGTCCTCGACGCCCGCCGAGCGCAAGCGCATCTACAAGGTATGCACGAAGACGGAATGCACGCTGAAGACGCTGCCGAACATCCGCGATCTGCGCATCGACGAGCTGGGGGACGTGGCCCTGCGCGACGTCGATGTGACCGACCTTCTCGGGCGCGAGCAGGTGCAGCTCGACATGCGCATCGCGTACGCCTACGTCGCGGGCGAGACGGTGCTCGTCACGGGTGGCGGCGGATCGATCGGCAGCGAACTGTGCCGCCAGCTGGCCAAAGTCGCGCCGACGCGCATCGTCATCTTCGACATTTGTGAAAACGACGCCTACATGCTTCGCCAGGAGCTTCTGCGCGCCTACGACGACATCGACGTCGACATCGAGGTTGGCAGCATCTGCAACGAGTTGCGCGTGAACGAGGTGTTCGAGAAATACCATCCGGCCGTGGTGTTCCACGCGGCCGCCCACAAGCACGTGCCCTTGATGGAGACCTGCCCGCGCGAGGCCATCGAGAACAACGTCTTCGGCACGCTGAACGTCGTGCGCGCGGCGGATGCTTACGGCGTGGAGCACTTCACGTTCATCTCGACTGACAAGGCTGTGAACCCGACTTCGGTCATGGGCGCCACCAAGCGCATGGGCGAGATGATCATGCAGTACTATGCGCGAACGTCGAAGACCGTGTTCGCGGCGGTGCGCTTCGGTAATGTGCTCGGCAGCAACGGCAGCGTGATTCCCCTGTTCAAGAAACAGATTGCAGAAGGCGGCCCCGTGACGGTGACGCATCCCGATATCGAGCGCTTCTTCATGACCATCCCCGAGGCGGTGCAGCTTGTCATCCAGGCGGGCGGCATGGCGAAGGGCGGCGAGATCTTCGTGCTCGACATGGGTGAGCCGGTGAAGATTGCCGATTTGGCGAAAAACCTCATCCGCCTTTCGGGCGCGCACGTGGGCATCGTCTACACGGGCCTGCGCGACGGCGAGAAGATGTACGAGGAGCTGTTGATGGACGAGGAGAACACGCTTCCCACGTCCAACCATTCAATCATGATTTCGCAGGGCCAGGAAATCAGCCACGAGCAGGTCGCTCAGAAGCTCGATGAGCTGCGCGAAGCCATCCGCGACACCGACGAACACGCCATCAAGATTCTCGAAGAGGCCGTGCCGACGTATCGCTTCACGAAGAATCAGTAGGGGAAAGCACCCGCTACCAGGCAAGGCCGTGCGTGCTTGGCGAATGAGAAAGGCCGCCGGGCGATTCTGGGGGAGGCAACCCCCGCTCGCCCGGCGGCCTTTGCGTTCGTCGCTACTCGCGCGTTGCTCGTGCGCTACTCGTGCGCTTCGCGGGCGCGGTGCTTCTTCAGGTAGTTCGTGGTTGCGAAGAACGTGTTCGTGACGCCCGTGTTCTTCAAGTTGTATACGCCCTGCCCGAAAAGCCCGCGCAGGTAGGCGAGCTTGTCGATGTGCGGGCATTCCAAGCCGCGGAGGTCGGCGAACAGGCGCTTGCAGCCAGGGGAGATTTCGGGGTCGGAAAATACCAGGTCAGCGTTCATGCGCTCGAACATGTGGGTCGCCGCCTCGCGCACGCCCTCGCCGTCGAGTCCGACGACTTCCAGAATGCCTGAGAGGTACGTGAACCCGCGGCTGTTGTGCGCGCGCAAGATGCTCTCATCGGTCACGCCGAGCTTCTCGAGGATGTCCATCATGTCGTTCCAGCGTTCGAGTGGCAGAAGCGTGCTGCGCTTCGCGAACGCCTCGGACTTCTCGGGCGTCTCCTCGCGATAGCAGTAGTACTCCTTGTCGGTGTAGAGGATGCGGTCGGTCTGGCAGAGCGTCTCGATGAGGAACGGATTGTCCGCCCAGCCGGCGCCGGGAATCTCACGAAAGCGGATACCCTTGTCAAGCAGGTACTGCTTGCGGTAGATCGCCGACCAGATTGATGGGTGGTGGCACAAAAGGTGCGCCGCGTCCTTGATGGCGAACGGCTGGGCAGGCGGGTTGATGCGCCCGTGGTAGCTGCAGTTCATCTTGCGCTGCTTGGGCGTGTCGGGCATCCAGATGCGCCAGTAGCCCGACTTCACGATGTCGATCGGCTCGGGGTACATGCGCGCGAGCGCGAGCATGTCGGAATACATGCCGCTCTCAATCCAGTCGTCGGGTTCGAGGATGGAAATCCACTCGCCGTGCGACTCGTCGAGTCCGCGGTTGCAAGTGGCGCCGTAGCCTTGGTTCTGCTTGTCAATCACGACGATGCGCTCGTCGCGCGCGGCATGGGCGCGCATGATGTCAAGCGAGTTGTCGGTTGAGCCGTCGTTTAGGCAGATGATCTCCAGGCTCTTGTAGGTCTGCCCCTCCACGCTGCGAAGCGCCTGGTCGAGGTAGGGTTCTGCGTTGTAGATGGGGATGATGACGGAAATCAGCGGGTTGAACTGCGAAGATGACATGATGCTCCTATTCGTTTTCCGGCGCGTCCGCAAGCCCTGCGTCCACGAGCGCCTCCTGCACGGCGCGGCCGAGCATTTCTTTGTCCAGATGCGCGAACTGCGAGGAATCGCCTAGGAAGGTGAGGTGTTTCACGCTGCCGCCCTTCTTCTTGATGTAGCTTATGGCGTGCGCGACGCTGTCGAGGTTTTGCGGGTCTTCCAGAAGGAAGGCGGAATCGGTCTTGGCGGCCCAGGCGCCGGCGGCGAACGCGTCGGCGGGGTTCCACACCGAGCTCACGATGAGGTTGTCGACCGTGAGTCGTGCGCCCTCGACCTGGCCCGAAGTGATAAGGTCGTTGATCTTCTCGTTGGCGTCATAAGGGTTCTTACCGATGAGGCGCTCGCTTTTCACGCCGCGCTCGGCGCAGACGGCGAGGAAGGTGTCGGGGATGTGCTTGTCGACGCCCAGCACGAGCAGGTCGGTGAAGTCGCCGCCCTGGATGGACGCGGCTGTGGCGTCATCGATCACGCCGAGCTCGCGGATGTAGAACACGGGGATGCGCTGCTTGAACAGAAGCGGCGATAAGGTGATCAGATCGCCCAGGCAGTCGTGGTGCGCGATGATGGCGAGTTTGCCCCAGCCGGGCATGCCGTCTTCCTCCGCCGCGCGCTTGCCGAAGTCGAAGATGAGGCGCGCGAGCTCGACCGACTCGTTGCAATCGATGCGGCAGATCGCGCATCCGTCGCCTGCGGTGTCTTTCGCCTGCTCGGCGACTTCGGAAGAGAGCACGTCCTCGCCGCCCAAGACGACGATGCGGCGCGGCGCGAGGCGCGAGATTTCTTGCGCGACCACGTCGGGCAGCGACTCGTTCTTCGAGAGCAGCACCGGTGCGTCGAGCATGCCGGAGAGCCCCTGCGCGGACATGCACGGCAGGCTGAAGTCGCCCGACGCCAGGATGACGCTGCCACCTGGTGCGAACTTGCACTTCTCCACAATCTTCACGGCGGTGCCGTAGCGGCTCTCGCCGGCGACGGAGCTCACGAGCCCCTCGGGCACGCGGGTGGGGGAGTTCAGCATGCTGAACACGGCGGCCTCCGACTCGGCCGATCCTATATGCCCGCCGAGCACGCGGTAGGTGCGGCATACTTCTGCGGCGGTGCCCATCATGCGGGTGTGGCCCTTCTCAATCCAGATGGCCTTGTTGCACAAACGCTCGATCTGGTCGTTGTTGTGCGACACGATGAGCACGGTGACGTCGTGCTCCTTGATGAGCTGCGTGATACGGCGCTCGCATTTCTGCTGGAACATGAAGTCTCCGACCGAGAGCACCTCGTCGACGATGAGAATCTCCGGCACGATGACCGTGGCGATGGCGAACGCGATGCGCGCCACCATGCCCGACGAGTAGTTCTTCATGGGCATGTCGAGGAACTTCTCGACTTCTGCGAATTCCACAATCTCGTCGAAGTGCTGCTGGATGAACTTCTTCGAGTAGCCGAGAAGCGCGCCGTTCAAAAAGATGTTTTCGCGCGCGGTGAGCTCCATGTCGAAGCCTGCGCCGAGCTCGATCAAAGGCGCGATGGAGCCGTTGATGGTGCAGGTGCCTTCGGTGGGTTCGAGCACGCCAGCGATGATCTTGAGCATGGTGGACTTGCCCGAGCCGTTCGTGCCCAAGATTCCGAACACGTCGCCTTTGCGCACGGTGAACGACACGTCGTCGAGCGCGCGGAACTCCTTGAACATAAGCTCGCGCTTCGCAAGCGCGATAGCGTATTCCTTCAAGCTGTTGAGCTGCTGAGACGCCATGTTGAAAACCATGGATACGCGGTCCACGTCGACCATGACGGGCCTATCGTCGGCCGATTCCGCAAGCTCGCGCTCGATGTCGCCGAGCGGGGTGGTGTTGATGTTCTCGGGCATGTCTTCCGCCTAAACGTAGAGGATGAACTTCTTCTCGGTCGCCTTGAACACGGCGAAGCCGATGGCGAAGGTAATCGCGGCCATGCCGAGGCAGATGAGGTTCTCGGTGAGGCCGGGCACCGTGTTGTACATCGCGATGTCGCGGAAATAGCACACGTAGTGGTACATCGGGTTGAACGCCTCGGCCGCCTGCATCCAGTCGGGCAGAAGGCCCACTGGGTAGAACAACGGCGTGGCGTAGGTCCATGCGGTGATGACGACGCCCCACAGGTGGCACACGTCGCGGAAGAACACGGCGAGCGAGGAGAGCAGCATGCCGAGCCCCGCGCAGAAGAGCAGCATGAACACGAGCAGAATGGGCATCGCGAGCAGGTTCACCGTCGGCGGGATCTGGAAGAAGAGCATGACGATCACGACCGCGATGAGCGAAATCGCAAAGTTCACGAGCGTGAAGAGCACTTTCTCCAGCGGGAAGATCATCTTTGACACGCGCACCTTCTTGATGAGCGGCGCCGATTCGAGGATGGAACCCATGGCAGACGACGTTGAGTCGGCCATGAGCGAGAAGAGCACGTTGCCCAGGATGAGGTACATCGGGAAGTTTTGCACGTCGTCGCCGAACTTGAGCACGTTCGTGAACACGGCGGCGAGGACGCACATCATGAGCAGGGGGTTTAGGACCGACCACAGGACGCCCAAGACGCTTCGGCGGTACTTGAGCTTGAAGTCCTTCGACACAAGCGAGGTGATGGTGAACCAGTTTCGCTTGAGCGTGGCCTTAGTGGATGCGGTTTGAGCCATGGAATCCTCAACGGTCGGGTGCATTGCGCGCGCCTGGGGGCCGAGCTTTCAGGGCCCGGCGTCGTGGCGCAACTCATCATTTTATAGCGCTTTGCGCAGGGCGCCTTGCATGAGCATGAAAAGCCCAGATTAGCCGCGCGAACGGTCGGGTGTGGACCGGATGGCGCGCCCGCGTTGTGCCGATGGCGTGTGAGATTCGTGTGCGGCGGGTTCGCTCGCGTATACTCAAGGGGCAGGACGGCTTGCCGGCCGCCCGACGACACGCACAAGAATCGGAGTTCAAACATGGCAGACTTGTGGCATCGAATGGACGCGCTGCGCGCCCCTCGCGCGTTTTCCCTTGCGGCTTTAGCGGTGGCGGCGATTTGCACGCTATGTCTTATTTCGCCTGTTCAGGCGCTTGCTGGTGAAAGTTCCCAGGTGGGTGAGGGCGCCCAGGTGGACGGTGTCGACAGCTGGCGTTTCTCGGGCGCGCAGCTTTTACGCGCGCCTGCTACCGACGGCGTTTCGCTTCTTTCAAGTGCCGACTACGTGGAGTTCGACACGCAGCTCACCTTCAACGGGTACGTCACGGTGAATCGCCAGACGGGGTCGCAGCGGCTTGTCCCCGGCGCCATCGCAAAGGGCGTCGACGTGAGCGAGTGGAATCGCGCAATCGACTGGGATGCTGTGAAGAACGACGGTGTGAAGTTCGCGATCATCCGCGTGGGTTACGGCAACGATTATTCCGACCAGGACGACAAGTATTGGGAGCGCAACGTCTCCGAATGCGAGCGCTTGGGTATTCCCTACGGCGTGTACATCTATTCCTACGCCAAGGACGTTGACATGGCGAAAAGCGAGGCTGATCATGTGCTTCGCCTGATCGACGGGCACGATCTGGCGTACCCCGTGTACTTCGACATGGAGGCGGGAAGCCAGCTTGATGCGACGGGCGGCGACCCCGCAGAGCTTGCGAAGCTCGCGAGCGCGTTTTGCGACAAGATCGAGGCGGCGGGTTATGCGGCGGGCGTCTACGCGAACAAGTTTTGGTTCGACAACTACCTGACCGATTCCGCCTTCGGCCAGTGGGATCATTGGGTCGCCGAGTATGGCACCTCGCAGTGCCACTATGAGGGCGATTACAGCATGTGGCAGCTTTCGAGCGGCGGGCGCGTGGCCGGCATCAACTATCCCGAAGACGACGAGGGCGGGCGCGTCGACGTGAACCTGATGTATCGCACGAGCTATCCCGACGACGTGAGCGCGGACGAGTGGTATGTGGAAAGCGGCGCCTTCGACTACGTGACCATCCGCGACTATATGGGCACCTATTCGGGCACGAATTCTTTCGGTCCCTACGATTCTCTCGAGCGCGGCATGGTGGCGACTATTCTCTGGCGCATGGCGGGTTGCCCGTGGTCTGGCGAGTCGTACCCGTTCGAGGACGTGGGCGACCCGGACGCGTACTTCTACGACGCGGTGTGCTGGGCGAAGGAGTGCGGCATCATCAGCGGGTACCGCAATGCCGACGGCACGTACACGAATTTCGGTCCGCACGACAACGTCACGCGTGAGCAGCTGGCGTGCATGTTCGCGCGCTACGCAAACATAAACGACGGGCTCGACACGTCGAGCGACTGCTCCGCGATGAACGAGAAGACGGGCGCCGATGCGGTGAGCGACTACGCCCGCGAATCCATGGGCTGGGCCGTAGACACGGGGCTCATCGAAGGCGTGAACGGCAACGAGCTGCGCCCGCAGGATAACGCCTGGCGCGCATCGATGGCGCAACTCGTGCGCACGTATTCGCGCATCTATCTCGACTCGCTGTAATCTCCTCGACAGAGCGCCTGCCGGGCTCCTCGACTTGCGAGCGCGTCGGGAAACGTGCGGGATCGGGCTTTAGGCGATTCGGCGTCAACCCAAGGTGCGCGATGTCCTCGCGCACTGTTTTCGCTACACTGTTCATGCATGAGAAGGCGCTGCGCGATGTGGCGCCTTTCGCGAAGAAAGGTGCGTGGTATGGGAAGAACTTTCTGCAAGATTGTGCTTATCGCCCGCATGGGAGCGGGCTCGGCGACGCCTGCGCTGCGCGCAAAGCGCGCGCTCGAGGGGCAGGGTCACACGGTCTTTTTCTTCACGCCGAGCTTGTGGTCCGAGCTTTTCGATGAGGCGGGGACCTTCGATGCTTATGCGCTGTCGCGATTTTTCGAGGTGCAGCGCCCCGACTGCCTCATGGTTGCCGAGGGCGTGGGCGTTCGCGGGCTTGACGCGGCTGCTTCGTGCGGCGTCGCCGTTGGCATGCTCGCCGCTTCGCGCGCCGAGGCGGAGGCGAGCATCGGCGCATCTGCCGGCGCGCCTTTCGATTTCGCGATCACGGTTTCGGGGCGCTCGCTTCAGCTTGAGGACGCAGATGGGTTCGACGGCGTGGTCGCGTCGTGCGCCCCTTTCCCCGATGAGGCTTACGTGAGCACGCCGCTCGCGAACATGGTGGCTTTCGGACCTGGGGTTATGTGCCTTCAGGATGCGACCGTCGAGCGTGTGGCGTTCTTCGACGCGCTTGCCGCGGATGAGCGCTTCAAGGGCGCGATTCGATGCTTCGGCGCCGGGTGGCCCGAGCGCTTCGCCGCCGATCCTTCCTTCACGCATATCACGTACTCTGCGCGTTCAAGTGCTGCATGTGTCGTTTTCGGGACATGCGAGGAGGGCGAGGACGAGGTGAGCGGTGACCCATCTCTCGCCACACCCGTCGACGCGCTTTTGACCGATGAGGCCCTCGTGCTCGTTCGCGCTGATGGCGCGAAACTTGCCTGCGCGGGCGGGGGTCTTGTTCCGTGGCGTGCCGAGCGCATGGACATTTGCGAGAAGGATTCTGCCGCGATGCGTGAGGCGCTCATCGCAGCCGTCGCCGAACGGTGCGATGGCTCAGCCGCATTCGAGAGCCGTCGCTTTCCTGCTGCCGTCGAAGGGCCCTTCCTCGACGGCGCGCTTCTCGCTGCGTTCGAAAACGTGCGCGAGCAGCTTGCTGAGCGTGGGCTTATGGCGGGCCTTTCCGCCCCGCGCACGGTTGTTTCGGTACTCGGTTATGTTGGTATGGGAAACTTCGGGGACGAATATATCCTGTCGACGGTCGACCGACGCCTGCGCGAGACGATTCCCGGATGCTCGATCGTCGCTGTCGGCGAGAATCCTATGCATACGCTGCGGGCGCGCGGCATCTACTCGATCACGCTTGCGGACAAGTACGTGCTCGACCAGGTTCTCGCCGCATCGTCTGGGGCGCTCGTGCTCGCCGGTCTTCTTTTTGATCAGGGAATTCGCTGGTCGATTGGCAAGGCGGAGCTTGTGTCCTCGATGCCTCACACCGACTTGGCGGGCATTGCCGCCTATGTGGAACTTGCATACTTAAATGACGCGCGGCCGGTGTTCTACGGCATCGGCGCAGGCCCGCTCGATGTGGCGGACGGCCGGGCGCTGGTGCGGCTGATGGGGCGGTTGGGGTCGCTGTTCGTCACGCGCGACGAGGCGACCGCCGAGCTCATCAGGTCGTGCCGCGTCCGCGAAGAGCAGGTGGCGTCGCGTGCGGATGTCGCGTTTTTGGGGCATGTGGAGAAGACGCCGTTCGTTGGCGAATGGTTCGCGCGCGAAGGAATCGATCCTGTTGAGCGCAAAGTCGTGGCGGTGTCGCTGCGCGAGTACGAGAACGCGCCCGCGGATTTCGCCGAACGGGTGGCAAAGGCGCTTTCGCGTGTGGGCGAGCGCCATGCGGATGTCGCGTTTACCGCGTGCATCCTCGATCCGAGCGATCGCAAGCTTGCCGAGCGCATCGGCTCGCTTCTTTCAGGCGGCGTGCAGCTTCGCATCTTCGATGCGGGTGAGGCGATCGAGCCGGTGGTCGACTTCCTTTCTCGCTGCTCGGCTGGGTTCTCGATGCGTTATCATGCCTCGCTTCTGCTGGGCTCGTTCTGCAAGCCGTGCGTTGGCCTGGGGTATCTTCCCAAGGTGGTGTCGCTTTACGAGGATCTGGGGCTCTCTGAGACGCTTCTTCCCATGACCGCAGACGCCGCCGACATCGAGGCGGCGCTCGAGTCGGTGCTCTCGTTCGGGGCCCAGCGCGCGTTCTCGTTGACGAACCGCGTGGCCGAACTGCGCAAGAAGAGCGCGGACGCCGAGGCGATCATGCTGGATGCGATTGCGCCCATCGCTCCTTCGAAGAGCGGGGCGCTTCCCGAGGAGTTTTTCTTGAGCAAGGTGACGGGCGATGTTGCCGAGAAAGGTCGCCTGCGTGGGGACGTGGCTCGAGAGCGGCAAAATACGGCAGTGGCGCAAGAGCGCTGCGACCAGGCGATTCGCGAGCGTGATGCGGCGCGTGCCGAGGTGGAGGAGTATGCGCACTCGTATTCCTATCGCGTGGGCTCGGCGCTGCTGACCCTCCCGCGCAAACTGCGCGAGGCGCTTTCAAAGGGTGTGAAGTAACCGAAGGGAGCGCGGAGGGCGCGGAGGATGCGAAGAGCTCGGAGCACAGAGCGCGCCCTGCATGTTGGGCATGCTGGCGCAAAAACCGACTTGTCCCACGAGATGCACGGGCGGAGGGAGATTCCTGCACAAAAGCCGAGTTGTCCCACGAATTTCCCTCAACCTAGCGTTGATGCACAGGATGCGAAATATCGTGACCTGGGGTTTCTCTTCGGATGATTGCCGACATCCTCGTTTTCGGCTCGATTCGGGCGCCTCGCTCGCGGGACAACCCGGCTTTTGTGCCAGAATTCGCTTCCAGATGTGATTTTTGCGGGACAACTCGATATTCGTGGCAGGGCGGCGAGCTTCCTCCCGCCGCGCCCGAGGCGGCTTCTTCCTGCTGCGCCATCTGACGAAGACGGGAAGACGAGGAGCCCCTCCCATCGCCGGGAACCTTTTCCCCCGCCGGGAACCCTTCAATGGGGAGGAGCATTTTCCGCAAAGAAATAGCTGTCCGCCCCGTTACGCACCTAATTCGTTTTTTGGTATATCAATCGTTTGTATTCTGGTATGTAAAACAGTCGCATTTTGGTAAATAGCCAGTTCAAGCTCTCGTTTGTGCAATGAGGTTGACAAGGGATGCGCCCAGTTCCTCTTCGCGCTCAAAGCGCTCTATGACGCTCTCGAGCTCTTCTTCGGCGTTTTCGCCATCATCATGCGCGAAAACGCCGTGGAGCCAGTTGCGCATCATGGCTGAAAGGCCGATGCGGAAGCGCGTGTAATTGCGAGCGAGGTTGCGCGGAACGTCGCGGCGGGAGCCGTTTGCAAGTTCGATCGATGCGCGAACGACATCGCCCATGGTGGGGAAGATATTGTTGGCCGTCGCAACGGCATCTTCGAAATGTGATTCAAGAACGGTTCCAAGTTTTGCTAGGCATTCTTTCTGCTGATCGAGAGGGAGCTGAAAAAGGTCGCAGCACAAAAAGTCCAAGATCCAATCCATGAGGCGCACGGGGCAAAGGTCCATAAGTCCGCGCTTATTCCAGTGCGTGAGGATGGCGTCCACAATATCGATATGCTTGGGAACGCGCCACTTCGAGGAGTTCGCGAAGGTTGACATGAGCGAATCCTTGCGAGATAAGCGGTAATAGTACAACTTGTCCGAAATGAGCGCGGTTGTGTCGGCAAGGGGGTAAATGTCGAAGTGGAACACCTGGTCCTCCCCAAAGGGAACGCTTTCGTCGAAGCGAAGCTCGTGCGCGTCGACGAACCGCTTGCTCACAGCGGTACGCCATGCGAAGGGACGCGAACTTTCGGCGAACAGAAGATTTTCCGAAAACCCGCGATACACCTTGTCGCGGGGGGCGAGCACGCGATCGAGCCACTCGTTGTTCGTCTTTTGGGGAATGCAATGCGCTCCGAACGTCACGACATCGGCGTCGTTCGACTCGAATGCGGCGGCAACGGTCTCGCAAGCTTCCTCGGCAAGAAAATCATCGGAATCGACGAACATGAGGATGGTCCCTCGTGCCGCCTCGATGCCGGCGTTGCGTGCCGAAGAGAGCCCGCCGTTCGGCTTGTCGATGATGCGGATGCGCTCGTCGAGCGAGGCATGCGCATCCGCAATGGCCGCCGAGTGGTCAGTTGAGCCATCGTTTACGCAGATGATCTCTATATCGCGAAGCGTCTGCGCGCGCAAGGTGTCGAGGCAATACGAAAGATAGCGTTCGACGTTGTAAATCGGGACGATAATGGAGACCTGGGGCATGCGGCGATCCTAGCGCGTGAATCGATTGCGTATCGCGGCGAAGAATGCCCCCCAGCCCTTTGCGTTGATGAGAAGCTTCGACCTGGTGAAGATGCTGTCTTCGGGCTTGCCGCAGCGCCACGCGTGGAATTTCTCGGGCGAGCGCATGATCGAGGCCATGTCTTGCTGCTTCCACCACTCGAATGCCTGCGTGTCTATGCGGCCAGCTTGCGCATCTCGCTTGAAATCCTTGGAGAAACGCTTGAGGAACTCAAGCTTCAAATCATCCGACAGGCGATCGTAGTTCCACATGTAGCTATCGTACTTCATCTTCTCTTCGACGGTTACGAGATAATCCTTCTCAGGATGAGCTATCAAGAAGCGTTCAATCTCGTCGTATTCATCGCAAACGCAGTAAACCTTCGACGGCGAATTGACTGATGAAGCCTCGTTGTCTTGCCTGTAATGCAGGATCGCGTCATGCAGGCATGTGACTCGCTCGGCGCATGCCCACACTTTGAAGTCGAACCCTGCATCCTGATACGATGCGCCGGGCGTTTCAAGGAACCTGATGTTGTTTTCGTTGAGAAAATCCCGGCGATAGATTGCCGACCAGATGGAATTCTTGCGATAGAAAAGCTCGTATTCCGTTTTCGTATCGTACAAGCGATCCGCCATGTCGGGCGTGACGGCCTCGAACAGCTCGTTTTTCGGTTCGGGGGTAGACCAGTAAAACCAGAAGTTCGCCTTCGCTACCTGCGCGTTGAATTTATCGGCCGCAACCACGAGCTTCTCGAGCGCATCGGGCTCGAAGAAATCGTCGGATTCGAGGATCCCCACGTATTCGCCGCGCGCAGCTTCAAGCCCCATGTTCATAGAGATGCCGTAGCCGGAGTTTTCCTTGTCGATCACGCGGAAGCGCTCATCGGTGTCGAGGTATTCTTGGATGATTGCGCGGGAAGAATCTTTCGATCCATCGTTTATGCAGATGATCTCGATGTCTCGCAATGTTTGACTGCATGCCGAATCAAGGCATTCGCGCAGATACTTCTCGACGTTGTAGATAGGCACCAGTAGGCTGACTCGGGGTTGCGTCATGGACTCCAACTTCTTTCGCAAGGATAATTTTTTTCATTATAGCGAAAGACCAACCTGTGGCCTTTTCCCTCAAAATACCTGCATCAAGAGCAAACAATCGATGCTCGTTTCGCGAAGGACAGCGCTTTTCGGGCGCTTCACGCGAGGGGGGTTCTCGCGTTCATTTACTATGGGTGCTGGACTTATGTTTATGGAAAGGTTTATGGAAAGCGGGAACGGCTACATGGCGAAGCAACGACTCGATTGGCTCGATATTGCGAAGGGGATAGCGATCCTGCTCGTCATCGTCGGCCATACGGTGAACAACCCCTCGCCAATCCGCACGATCATATTCTCATTCCACATGCCGCTCTTCTTCATCTTGGCGGGCTACACGTTTCGCATCAAGCCATGGGGCGAGTTGCTGAAAACGTCGTTCACGCGTCTGCTGGCTCCCTATGCGCTCATCGTTTTCGCCTGGTGGGTGCCGACTTTCCTCACCTCGGGCGCGCCGATTACGCCAAAAGCGGTCGCGCAAGGGCTTGGCTCGCTGATATTCGCCTCAGGAACCAGGGTCGATGCGCTCGGCTTGAGCGAGGTGGGCATGTCGTGGTTTCTTGTGGCGCTCTTCCTTTCCCGCGTCATGCTCAATGCGCTTATGATCGCCTTCGAGCGATTCAACGTGGGCGTTGCTTGGCAGGCGCTTGCTTGCATAGCGCTTGCGTTTTGCGGCGTCAGCCTCTCGAAGCTGTTGGGAATCTATCTTCCCCTCGATGCCGATCTGTGCTGCTATACCGTGCTTCTCATGTGGTGCGGGCATATGATGCGCGCCTACAAGCTCGAGCCGACCCGGGCGCGTTGGCTCGTCGCACTGGGAATTGGAGTCGTATGGGTTGCCTGTATGCAGGTAAGCGGCCTTGAACTGGCGGCGCGCCATCTGGACAATCCCATACTCGCAACCCTCGGCGCCCTTGCCGGCACGTATTTCGTGTGCTGGGTGTCGACTCTTATAGAGAAATTGAAGGCCGTCGGGCCGTTGCGCTGGCTCGAACAGTTCCTCGTCTTTTGCGGCAAGAACAGCATGGCGATTTTCTGCGTACACGCAATCGACTGGATGTTCCCGTGGCAGGCGATGCCCTCCCTGGGGGCGCTTCCCTTCTCCGGCGGTATCGCCTCGGTGCTTCGATGCGCTGCCGATGTTTCGATCGCCTATGTGGTGAAAAAGGCATAGGGCGCTATGGTAGGAGAAGGCGAAATGGCACGGGGGAAAGCGTCCGCGGCGCGTATTTGGCTCGGTGCGATAGCTGCGATCGTTATCGTGGAGGCGCTTTTGAACTGGGCTTCTTTGCTCGATGCCGCCGACTATTCCTTCTCGCTCAAGGTTTCCTGTGCACGAATCCTCGTCATGATCGGCGGGTTTTCGCTCTATCGCGCGTTTCGGCGCGATTCGCTGATCTGGCGCGTTCCGCTTGATTTCTCCCGGCGTTCCCAGCGAGTCGCGATAATAGCGATAGCGGCGGTGCTCTGCGCCTCGCTTTTCGGATTGAGCCGCATTTCGGGGCAGGCCGAATGGCTCGATCGTGGGGCCGTATACGAAGTCGGTATCCAGGCCGTGCAGGATGGCAACGAATACAATCACCTTGCCGATGCGTTCTTGGCGGGCAAAGTCGAGCTCGATCTTCCGCAATCGGATATCTTGCTTTCGATGGATAATCCCTACGATACGCCGCTCCGCCAGCGATTGAACGCCGAAGCACATGAGCCCATTTACTGGGATTACGCATTTTACCAGGGAAAATATTATTGTTATTTCGGGGCTCTCCCATGTCTGCTCACGTTTGTGCCCTACAAGGCGATAACGGGATGCGACCTGAGAACCGATTGGGCGGTCGTGTTCTTCGCCTGCGCGATGATGATCGCGGGAATCGCGCTGCTCTACCAGCTAGCCCGCGCGTACTTCAAGGAGCTTTCGCTCGGCGCGTTTCTGGTCGGCGTTGCGTTTCTCTACTGCTCGAGCGGCGTTCTTGAACAGGTTTTTCTTCCGCGCATCTATCCGATTCCCATCCTATCGGCGCTCTTCTTCTGCTTTGCCGGCCTTGCCGTGCTTTTGCGCGTGAAGCGGCAGTTTCTGGAAGATGCGCCGGTGAGCAAGCCCCTTCTCACCCTTGGCGCCTTCTTCGTTGCCTGCACGCTGGGGTGTCGCCCTCAGTATGTGCTGACGGCTGTGTTCATCGTCGCGATTTTCTGGCCGGAGATCCGCGCTCGGCGATTCTTCTCGCGTGCCGGGTTGGGGAACACGCTGGCGGTTATTGTGCCGTTTCTAGTCGCCGCTGTGCCTGTGTGCCTTTATAACCAGGTGCGATTCGGATCCCCCTTCGACTTTGGGGCCTCCTACAACCTGACCGGGGCGGATATGACGGCGTACGCGTTCGACCCACCTGCCATTGCGGCGCGCTCGCTCGAGTATTTGTTCTTGCCACCTGTCATACAAGGAGACTATCCGTTCCTCCATGCCGTTGACGACGTTGTGGGTTTGCCCGCCGTCATGTGGACGAACGAACCGGTTTTCGGCGGATTTTTCACGTTCGCGCCAGCGGCCCTTGCGGCATTCGCTCTTTTCGGGGCGCGCACGCGAAGGGAGCTCAAATCGCGCGGGGCGCTCGGCGTCTGCGCGACGAGCGCGATTCTCGCGGTGGTTGTCCTTGTGGTCGCAGGCTCCGTCTCTGGCGTCACCATGCGATACTTCGCGGATTTCGCGTGGCTGATCATCCTCCCGGCTACGATGGCTATCTGGAACGTTATGGCCGACGAGCGGGCGCAAGGTGGCGTGCACTCGTCGGGATGGTTGGCGGCATTGGTGCTTGCAGGCTTGCCTCTCTACTGCTGGACGTTCCTCGCGACATCGCGCTTCGGCTCGATCGCGGATGCGTCTCCGGCGATTTACAACGGCATCGAAGCGCTTCTTCGCTTCTTGTGATCAGTGTTTGTCTTTGCTCAGCGCCTCCTGAATGCGTCGGGGAATCCAGCAAATCGCCCGACCAACTTTCTGCTCTGCGGCGTTCATCTGGGCTTCGAATTCGTTTTGAAGCCTGGCAAACTCGTCTCGCATGGCGTCCATCTCGCTGCGTCTCCAGGCGATTTCCTCATCGCGCCCGGCGAGTTGATGCTCGAGGTCGTCGATGTACGCCTGCTTCTCGCGATTGATGCGGTATTCAACGCACAGACGGCCCGAAAGCTCGCTTTGCCCTTCACGGGCGGAAACGAATTGGCGATAGAGCATCTCGTTCGGAGTCGTTTTAATCCATGCGAGGTACTGCTTGAACGCTTCTTCGTGCAAATCGTCGTCGTCGACGTCGTCAAGCCCCAAGTCGCGCAATCCGCCGTTCTCGGTGAGCGCCCGCACGGCAACGGAAAAGCCCTCGTAGGTGTTGAGCGTCGAAACATTGTGGACGATGCCGTCGAGTGCCCAATTCACATACCCGACGCGCAGCTCGTCAAAGACGCCTTCGCTTTCCAGGAAAGCCTTGAACGTGCGGAACGCCTGGATGAAATCGACGGGGTGCGAGTCCTTTTTCGCCATGACGTTCTCGCCCGTGCCTTCACGGTGGAAGATGAGCGGTTCGGTGACGCACGCGATGCGCTGCGCGCGGATGATCGCGGGCGCTGAGAACATGAGATCTTCGGTTAAAAACACGTCTTCCTCGAAGCGCAGGCCGTTTCTTTCCACAAAGTCGCGGCGCAGGAATTTGTTCCAGGGCAGGTTTTGCAATGCGCGAAACGCCCAGTTGGGGTTGTCTTTCCAGCAAAACGGTTGGGTTGCGAATTTGTCGGGCAGCACCGCCCAATCGGCATAGAACGACTGCCCGATGCGCTGATCGAACACGTTGTAGGGGAACACGACCATGTCGGCGCCCGTCTCCTCGATCCGCTCGATGGCACTCTCGATGAGCGTCGGCTCGCACCAGTCGTCCGCATCGAAGAAGGTAAGGTATTCGCCCGTCGCCGCATCGATGCCGCGATTGCGCGCTGGGCCGGGTCCTGCGTTTTTCTGGGCAAGAATCCGCACGCGATCGTCGCGCGCGGCGTAATCGGCGAGCAGCCCCGGCGTGGCGTCGGTCGACCCGTCATCGACGCAGATGATCTCTAGGTTCTCGTATGTTTGCCCGAGAAGACTGTCCATGCATTGGGGGAGAAACCGCTCGCCGTTGTGGACGGGGACGATGATGGAAACGAGGCTTTGCGCCTGGGGGGACTCGTTCATGCGTGCTCCTTGACCGCTATCGTGGGCGGCTTTTCGCTTGTGCGAGAAAGCCGGCACCTCAGTATAGCGGACGATTCGCTTTGCGCCATGCGTTGCAGGGCGATGTCGGCGGGCAACCGGGGTGGAAATTCGGTTTCCATACCGTTTCTTCGAAAGGTATGGCACAATGGGGCAAGCGGAATCGGAAATGGCGCTTCGCCTGTCCTCAATCGTATCAAGCTTTGACGCACATGATCAGAAAAGGGGTCAAGTGATGGGAAACTCGTTTGCGAAAGGCATTTCGTGCGTGCTCGCTTTCTGCCTCTCGATGTGGTGCGTGCCCGCTGCGGCATGGGCCGGCGAATCCGAGCCCGACGGCGGTGCGACGTCCGCCGAGGTGGCCCCGGGGGCCTCGGAGGCGCCTAATTGGAGCGTTGCTGACGGCCCTGTCTCGACTGGAAACGGGCTTTCTGCAAGTGAGTTCGCACTTTTCGAAGACGGCGCATCCGGCGAACCGAACGTCGCGACCGACCAGGTCATCGCGCCCGATGGCGAAGGCTGCGCTCGAGAACATGAGGGGATAGATTCCCAGGCGATCGCGTCGGCGCCGAATGAGTTTGCGTCAACCCAGATAGAAGAGGGATTCTATACGATACACTCGGCGATCGACGCTTCGTTCGCCCTCGACGTGTCGGGCGGCTCGAGCTCCTCTGGCGCCAATGTTCAGCTTTGGACGGGTAATGACTCGGCTGCTCAAACGTGGTATGTGGGCAAAAACGATGACGGCACATACTCCATTGAGTCGTTATGCTCGGGGTTGTTCCTCGATGTGCAGTGGGCATCGCGCGATGCCGGTACGAATGTCTGGCAGTATTCGGCGTCCAACACGCCTGCTCAGAAGTGGAAGATTATCGATCGCATGGAGATTGCGAAGCGCTTTGACGATCAGAAGCAGGGCGATAAGGCCTCTTGCGCCAGTGCGGGCAAAGCCGAAGGCTCGGGGGACATCAGCGGGGAGGCACCCTCTGCGGCAGATGGGACAAGCGCGACGTACATGTTGTTGAGCGAGTGCAACGGACTTGCGCTTGACGTATCGGCGGCAAATGCGTCCGACGGCTCGAACATCCAGTGCTATACCCCGAATGCGACGGCCGCCCAGGGTTTCACGTTCCAGAAAGCGGATGCGCTCCCCGGGGGAATCTACGCTATCAAGGCGTTCTCCGATCAGCGCAAGATGGTCGAGATGAAGTGGGGCCTGCGCACCGACGGCGCTCAGGCGGACCTGTACGATTGGAACGGCAGTCCCGCTCAAAGATGGAAGATCGCGAAGGACTCTGGCGGATATTATTCCTTCGAGTCGGTGTGCTCGGGGCTCATGCTCACCTCTGCCGCCGTGCCTGGAGGCGCTGCTACGCAAACGAAGAGCATCGACTCCGCTGCGGATGGCACTCAAAAATGGGCCCTTTCGGGCAATCCTGCCGGCGGGTTCCGCCTCATCTCGAAGGCGACCGGACTTGCGCTCGACTTGAAGGGCGGCGATGCGTATAACGGCAATAGCATCCAAGTCTTTCCCGAAAACGGCTCGTCGGCACAGGGGTTCATCTTCAAACAGCCCTCGACGTTCGTTTCCGATGGGTATTACACGATCGATTTCTGGGCTGCAAGCTATTATGGCGACAAGACCGGCAACGCTAAGCGTCTTGACGTCGCCGGCGCGTCCCGAGAGGCGGGCGCGAACGTGCAGCTGTTTACTGGCAACGGCACACGCGCGCAAGCCTTCCACATCGTTTCGAACGGCGACGGAACCTACGCGCTCGACATCCCCTTCTCCCGCAAGACGCTCGATGTTCGCTATGGCGGTATGGCTCCGGGCACGAATGTCCAGCAATGGAATCGCAACGGGTCCGACGGCCAGAAGTGGCGTATCGAATACGACGGCGCGGGCGCGGTGCGCATCGTGAGCGTCTTGAACGGCCTGCCTTTGCAGGTTGCCGGAAGCTCGGCGGTCGACGGGGCGAACATTGAACTCGGCGCCGGCAGGGGCGGCGTTCAGCAGCGTTTTATGCTCACCCCCACAACTTACGTCCCCGAGGACTTCGAGGATCATATCGCGCACTTCTCGACGGTTTCCACCAACACGATCAATGGGTGGTACAACATGTCGCGCGCGCTTTCCAACTTCGACGGAATGGTCGTGTGGCCAGGCGAGACGGTGTCGTTCTTCGACACGTGCGGGCCGTGCGGAGCGGCTGAGGGCTACCTTATCGCCGGCGTCGTCGGCGGATCGGGCTACGGCGGCGGCATCTGCCAGGCGTCCACCACGCTCTACGGCGCGGTGGTGCGCGCTGGGCTCACCATCGTGGAGCGCCAGAACCACACCACGCCTTCCACCTACGTGCCCATCGGGCAAGACGCGATGGTGAACTGGGGCACTTCCGACTTCCGCTTCCGCAACGACTGGGATTTCCCCGTGAAGATCGTCGTTGACAACTACGACCGCACGCTCAACTGCGACATCTGGGGTATCCAGCCCGATTGGTACGACTACATCGACGTCTCTTCCTGGTGGACGGGGTCGAACACTGCTTCGGCGCAGCGCGAGTACTATAAAAACGACCAGGTCGTCGCCACGAGCGCGCTGCCTGATTCCTGGTACTGGTAGTTCCTGATACAATAGGCGGGATTGAGAAGCGCGGGCGTCCTCGGCGGCGCCCGCGTTGGCATGCTCTTGTGATTTTTCGCGCCGCTCGCCGTGGCGTTTAGGAAGGTAAGGTATGTGGGGTCTGTTCTTCGCCGCCGCCGTTGCGGGGGCGCTGTTCTTGTACGTTCCGGCCGCGCTCGCGCTTGCGGGTTTCCGCATGCACGTGGCGTCCGCCATCGCGTTTGCGCCGCTTGTGGGCATCCCGGCAACGATTGCGCTTTGCCTGCTCTATGCCCAGGTGGGCATCACGGCTAACTGGGCGACGATCTTCTTCCCCCAGCTCGTGGCGGGCCTCGTCATCTGCATTGCCGGCCGCCTGCGCGCCCGCGACCTTCCGCGCCGCCGCTTCGGCGAGCGCAGCCCCGAGGCATGCCGCTTCGACATGCGCGCGCTCGCGCTCTACCTTTTGGTGGGCGTCGTCGTATCGGCGGTCATGTTCGCGGGCTTTCTGCAGGACCCCTCGAGCTACATGCAGGAATACGACAACATCAGCCATATGGGGTCGATTCGCTGCTTCGTCGAGTCGGGGAACTGGTCTCCCTTCAACACCTCGCTTTACGCAAGTGACGCCGACGCTGCGATCAACCCGCTTTCCGGCAGCGGCTTCTATCCGACTGCCTGGTACAATGTCGCTGCGTTCATGGTGAGCCTGCTCGGCGTTCCCGTAACGCTTGCCGAAAACGCCGCGAACTTCGTGTTCGTGGGCGTGGCGCTTCCCGCGAGCATGTTCGCGTTCATGCGCATCGTCTTCCAGAATCGCCGCGACATCGTGTGCTGGGGCGCCGCCTGCGTGCTTGCGTTCTCGGCCTTTCCCTGGATGCTGATCGCTTGGGGGCCCTTGTATCCGAACACCTCGGCGTATTGCCTCGTCCCGCTCGTGGCAGCGCTGTTCGTGGCGATCCTGCGCACGGGGGCTCCCCGTCGCGAGCGCTTCGGCGCGGCGGCGCTTTTCGTTGTGGGCATCGTGGCGCTCGCGTTCGCTCAGCCGAACGCCGTGTTCGTTGTCGCCGTGTGGCTCATTCCCTTCTGCATCTACCGGGCGGCGATCGCGGCCGATCTTTTTCATCGCGAGGGGACGGCAAAATGGCAGATGCGCATCCTGTTCGCGGCGGTCGCGGCGGTCCTTATCTGCGTCATCTGGTGGGTGGTGTACCATCTGCCGTTCCTGAGTGCGGTGGTGGAGCACTCGTGGGGGGCCGCGCAGTACCCGCTTGAGGCGGTGTTCCATGCGCTTATGCTCGGGTTCATGGACGATGGCGTGCAGCTTGTGCTTATGGTGTTCGTGTTCGTGGGAATGTTCTGGACGTTCAAAGAGCGCCGTTGGCTGTGGCTTTCCGCCTCGTATGTGCTTGCCTGCGGAATGTTTGTCGTCGGCGTGTCGACCTCCGGCCGCTTGCAGCATTTGCTGACCGGTTTTTGGTACACCGATTACTACCGCGTGGCCGCGATGGCGGCGCTTTTCGGGGTGCCGCTTGCCTCTATGGGAATCGCGCTCGTTGCCCGCACGCTCGCAAGCGCATTCTCTCGCTTGAGCGACTCGCAGGGGAACCCGGCGACACGTTGGGCTGCCCCCGCAGCCTGCGCCATCTGCGCTGTCGCGCTTGCCGCGGGCATGTTCGCACCCGCCTCGGAAGATGAGGAGCGTCCCGCCACGACCGATGAGATTCCCCAGATGGATCGCGGATCGATGTGCTCGGTGCTGCAGCGCCTTGCATGGCAGAACAACGTGAACTACATCTACACGACCCCCGAAAAGGAATTCGTCGCCGAGGTTGAGAAGATCATCCCCGAAGGCGCCGTCGTCATCAACAACCCCAACGACGGCAGCTGCTTCTGCTACGTGGTCGACGGCATGCGTACGTACTACCGCTACCTGCGCACCTACGGTGAAGGCGGCGAGACGCGCGATAGCGAGCTCATCCGCTCGCGTCTTGACTGCGTCGACACCGACGAGCGGGTGAAAGAGGCGGTCGAGAACGTCGGAGCACAGTATCTTTTGCTGCTTGACCAGGGAAGGCAGTATAACCCATCCGACCCTGACAGCAACTTCTTCTTCACCTACGAAGACAACAGGCTGTGGGCGGGTATCGACGACGTGCGCGATTCCACGCCCGGGTTCGAGGTCGTGCTCGCGCGCGACGACATGCGTCTGTACCGCATCACGGCCATTGATGATTAGGAAACGAAGAATCTTACAGGGGCGTTAGCCCAAAGGGAGCGGCGCCCCGAAGGTGCGCGCGAACCCCTCACGCCATCTTGCGCGAAAAGGCGCGAAAACGCAGGATCCTTACTTCCCGTTCGCCTCGGCGCAGGCGACGAGCGCGCGTGTGGCCGTACGCTTCCAGGAAAACTCGCTGCGCACGCGATCGGCCACGTTTTTCCCCTGATCGATGAGGCGTTGCGGGTTGCGCGCCGCCTCGCGCAGCGCCACCTCCACGCTGTTCGCGCTCATGTCGGGGATGATAGTGCCGAAACGCTCGTCGCTTACCAGCTCGTCGGTGCCGCCGACGGGGGTGACGATGGAGGGCGTGGCGCATGCCGCGGCTTCGAGCAGCGTCGTCGCGAAGCCCTCCGAGCGAGAGGGGAGCGCCATCGCGTCGGACTGCGTAAGAAGCGCCGCTAAATCCTGCCGCTCAAGGCGTCCTGCAAGATGCACCTGCGCGCACCCGATGCGCTCGATATCTCCCTGCTTGGGGCCAGCGCCCGCAATCACCGCATGCACGGGCCTCTCGCCTGTGCCCGGTCGCTCGGCGATCGCCGCTACAGCCTGCGCAAGTTCCACCGCGCCCTTTTCGGGAACGAGGCGCCCCGCGAAGGAAACCAAGAGCGCGTCATCGGGAATGCCCAGCTCGCGCTTGAAATCTCGCTCGCTCGCCTGAGACAGGAAATCGTCGGCGTCGATGGAGTTGGGAAGCTCACCCGCTGATTCGATTCCGAAATGCGAAAGCCATGCGCTCGCCTTCTTCGACACGGCGTAGGCGCGAAACGGATGGCGCATGTCGCGGCGCGTGAGCGCGTGCTCGACCGCCTGCACCGCGGGGTCGGCAAGCGGGCTTCCCATCGTGAGATGCGCCGACCCGTGCTCGATGAGCAGCGGCATCACGCCCGCCTGCTCTGCGAAGGCGAGCGCGCGCTCGGTCAGCGTGTAGAAGCGCGTGTTCGCGATCACGTAATCGAAGTGCTCCAGCTCGAGGCGCTCCCAGAGGCGCTTCGACTCCGCATCGTGCTTCACCAGGGGAAAGCGCCCGCCCAGAAGCGGCGTGCAGGGGAGGCGCACGACTTCCACGCCGCCTGTTCGCTCTTCGGGCGCCATGGCGTGCGTGTTGCAGGTTGCGATCGTCACCTGGGCTCCCAGCTCCCTGAGCGCGCGCGCGAGGTTTTCGGTGTAGGTTTCCACGCCGCCCATGCTCGGCTTGTACAGCGCCGAGAACAGGCAGATGCGCGGGGTGCGCGAAGCGCCCTCGCCTGCGGTCGTTGCCACGTTCCCCTCCTGCCTGTCGTCTGTCGTCGCTTTCTATTATATGGTTGAGTATATGGAGATAACTAAAAAGGGGTAAAATAAAAAATCGATTGTCAAGTTACGAGTTGTGCGAGGCATGCTGTCGCGCGGGTGCGCTGCAGCAGGTTGGAAGGTTATGAGCAAACGAGTACTCGCCGTTATACCCGCGTATAACGAAGAGGAGAACATCATATCGACGATTGAGGATTTGCGGAAAAACGCGCCCGACGTCGACTACGTCGTCGTGAACGACGGATCGAAGGACCGCACCGCCGACATCTGCCGCGAGCGGGGCTACCATCTGATTTCCCTGCCGGTGAACCTCGGTCTTGCCGGGGCGTTTCAGACAGGCATGAAGTACGCGTACGCGCACGGCTACGATTACGCCATCCAGTTCGACGCCGATGGCCAGCATTCTGCGGCCTACATCGACGATATGGTCGAGGTTGCGGAAAAGACCGGCGCGAACGTGGTCGTCGGGTCGCGCTTCGCCGACTGCAAGAAGCCCTTTTCGGCTCGTATGGCGGGTTCGGCGCTCATCACGGCGATGATCTTTTTGACCACGCGCAAGCGCATCCAAGATCCCACGTCGGGCATGCGCCTGTTCGACTCGAAGATGATTCCGCTGTTCGCCAACGAGCTCGACTTCGGCCCCGAGCCCGACACCATCTCGCTTCTCATGCGCCACGGCTACCAGGTGGAGGAGATGCAGGTGGAGATGCGCGAGCGCACCGCCGGCGAGAGCTACCTCAACTTCACGAAGTCGGTTTCCTACATGCTGCGCATCAGCCTGTCCATCCTCATCGTGCAATGGTTCAGGAGGAGAAAGTAAATGACCCTCTTATTCAGAATCACGCTCATCCTGTGTGCGCTGCTTCTGTTCGCCTATATCCTGCGCAAGATTCGCCACTCGGAGGTGAAAATCGCCGACAGCACATTTTGGTTCACGTTTGCGCTGTTCATCGTGTTGTTGGCGGTGTTTCCGCAGATCGCGTTCTTCTTCTCGAACATCTTCGGCATCGAGTCGCCTTCGAACTTCGTGTTCCTGGCAATCATCGCCATCCTGCTCGTGCGCGAGTTCTTCACCACCGTCGAGCTCTCGCAGCTGCGCAACAAGGTCGCGGCGCTCGCGCAGGCCGAGGCGCTTGCCGAGGTCGATATCGCCGAACGCGCCGACGCCTTCGGTGCGGACGGCGCCGCCGCCCCGAATGCCGCCGCCCCGAATGCCGCCGCGGGTGAGGACTAACATGGAGCGCCTCTCCGTCGACGACATGAAAGCGATTGAGCTCGACATCATGGACGAGATCGACCGCGTGTGCGCCGCGCATGGCGTGGAATACTTCTTAGGCTATGGCACGCTTCTCGGCGCCGTACGCCACGGGGGCTTCATCCCGTGGGACGACGACATGGACATCGTCATGATGCGCGACCAGTACGAAGTGCTCATGGAACACTTCAACGAATGGCGCACGACCGACCGCTTCAAGCTGGTGTCCTACCGCGACGAGTCGTCGATCTACCAGTTCGCGAAGATTGTCGACACGACCACCGTCATCTACGAGAACTTCGTGGGGAAGCGTGCGGCTACGGGCGTGTGGGTGGACATCTTCCCGCTGGAGAACTTTGATTCGGCCCACGCGGGCCTCCTGAAGAAGCATGCCCGCGTGGGCCTGTGGCGCAGCTTCGCCGTCGCCGACCCCTCGGTGGGATCGAGCGCGCTCGTACGCCTGGCGAAGAAGATAGTGTGTCCCCTGGCGAAGCGTTCTGACCTCTACGAACTCGCGGCGAAGCTCGATGGCATCGCGCGCGAGATGGACGCGCCCACAGCCGATCGCGTCATCGACGTCCTCGGCGAGGGCAATCCGAACAAAACCTACCCAAAATCCCTGTTCAGGCCCGTGCGCATGAAGTTCGAGGACCGCGAGTACACAGCTCCCGCCGGGGCTGAGGAGTTCCTCACCATCGAGTACGGCGACTGGCGGACCCCCCCCGCGGAAAACGATCGAGCGGTTCACGTGATGGAGGCCTATCGCCTATGAGCGATGAGCAGACGCCTCGCGAGGGGCAAGCGCCCGCGTCCGAAGGCGCGCTTGGCAAAGCGGAAGGCGACAAGCCCGAAAGCGCGTCCGCCAATGCGTCTGGGGCCGCATCTGGCGCTGCGATCGGCTGCGTAGCCGAGGCTGCGGCGGGGAACGCAACCGATAACGCGACCGAGAGCGCGCCTGAGAAGCTCTCGGTCAAGGCGAACATGATCTGGAACTCCATCGGTTCCATGACCTACCTCGCCTGCCAGTGGTTCACCACCATCTTCGTGGTGCGCCTCTCGTCGGGCTATGACGACGCGGGCCTGCTCTCGGTCGCCATGTCGGTCGTGGGAATCTTCGGAACCTTCGCGAACTACAAAATGGGAACCTACCAGATTTCCGACATCCGCCGCGAGAACACGGTGGGCGAGTACATGGGCTTCCGCTGCTTCACGCTGGCGGCGGCGTTCGTCGCCTGCATGGTGTACGCGGCGTTTACCTGCGCGCCCGAGGCGCTTCTCACGGTGGCGCTCTTCTATGCGTTCAAGGGCGTGGGACTTGTGATCGACATCCTGCACGGGGTCGACCAGGTCAACCGCCGCATGGACTATATCGGCAAGTCGTTCATGTTGCAGGGAACGTCCACCTTAGCGGCGTTCGTCGCGGTGTATTGGGCGACGCGCAGCCTCGACGCGGCGATCGTCGCCATGCTCGTTGCCGCGGCAATCGTGCTGTTCGCATTCGACCTGCCGCACTGCCAGCGCTTCGAGCGCGTGCGTATCTCGCTTTCCCGCAAGAAGGCGCTCTTCTTTCTAAAGACGTCGCTTCCCGCCGTGGTCGCCTCGGTAGCGGCGAGCGCCATCTTCTCGATTCCCAAGCAGTACCTCGCGCTCACGGCGGGCTCGGCCGCGCTCGGCATCTACTCGTCGGTCGCCGCTCCTGCGCTCGTCATCCAGATGGGCGCCCAGTATCTCTACGGGCCGCTGCTCGACATCTTCCCGAAGCTGTTCTTCGAGGGGGACAAGCGCGGGTTCGCAGCGCTTCTGGGGAAGACGGTCGCGGGCATCGTGGGCGTTACGGTGGCGTGCGCGATCGTGCTCGAGTTCATCGGCGCCTGGGCGCTCGCGCTCCTGTTCGGCGAGAGCATCGTGCCCTACGTGTACCTGTTGCAGCCGATCATCGTGTCCACGGCCGCCACGGCGTTTCTGTGGTTCTTCGGCGACCTGCTCATAACACTGCGCCATTTCTGGGCGAACTTCGCGGGCAACGTCGTCGCGTTTCTCGCCGTCATCCCGCTCACGTTTTTCTGCGTGGATGTGTGGGACATGAACGGCGTGAGCTTCGCGGGCGTGGGTGCGTGTCTTGCCGGTGTGGCGATCTTGCTGTTCTTCCTGGTGAAAGTCGTGAAGAAGGGGCCCGGCCACATCATCGCGGCTAAGGGCGAGGCTGCACGGGACGGCGCGGTCGATGCTAAGGAGGCTTGCTGATGCGTGCGCTGCAGGTGATCGGCGTGATGGATCGCGGCGGGGCCGAGACCATGGTGATGAACCTCTACCGCGCGATGGACCGCGATCGCATCCAGTTCGACTTTCTCGTGCATGAGCAGCGCGAGGGCGACTACGACGCCGAAATTGAGCGACTGGGCGGGCGATTCTTCCGCGTGCCGCGTTTCACGGGGTTGAACGCGGGTGCCTATCGGCGCAGCGTTCGCGCGCTTTTCGCCGAGCATCCGGAATGGCGCGTGGTGCATGGGCATATCGGCTCGTGTGCGCCCGTTTATCTTTCGGAGGCGAAGCGTGCGGGCGCGTTCGCTATCGCGCACAGCCATGCGCAGAACTACGAGGGCGGCCTGGCGGGGCTCGCCTTCAACGTTGCCGCGCATCCCGTGCGCCGCGTGGCCGACTATTTCATGGCGTGCTCGCGTGAGGCGGGGCTCGATCGCTTCGGGCGCGCGATTGTGGAAGGCGAGCGCTTTGCTATCGTGCCGAACGGCATCGACATGGCGCGCTACGCGTGCGACGAGGCCGCGCACGAGCAGGCGAAAGCCGAGCTGGGGCTTTCTGGCCGCCCTGTCGTGTGCCACACGGGCCGCTTGATCCCCGTGAAGAACCACGAGTTCCTCCTGCAGGTGTTCGCCCAGGTTGTGCGCGAGTTTCCCGATGCGGTGCTTCTGTGCGCCGGGCGCGGAGAGCTCGAGGAAACCTTGAAGGAGCGTGCGCGTGAACTGGGGCTCGAAGACGCGGTGCGCTTCCTCGGCGTAGTGGACGACGTGCCGCGGCTTCTGCGGGCGGCGGACGCGTTCGTGTTCCCCTCGGTGAACGAGGGGCTTGCCCTTTCGGCGATCGAGGCGCAGGCGTCGGGGTTGCCGACCATCGTCTCGACGGGCGTGCCCGAGCTTGCGGTGGTGAGCGACCGCACGAGTCGCATGCCTTTGGCGGACGGCGCCGGGGCGTGGGCTGCCGAGTGCGTGCGGATGCTCGCGGCCGCTTCGGGATCTGAGCGCAGCGACGCGTGCGAGCAGGTTCGCGCGCACGGGTTCGACATCGCCGACACCTCGGCGCGCCTTGCGGCGTTTTACGAGGCTGCGGCGGCGGGTCGGCGCGCGCAATGGTAGGTTGCAAGGATTATTCGGGCAGATAGGCTAGGAAACGCAATGCAATACGACGATAGGGACCTAAGGAAACTCCAGCTGCTCGAGCTGCGCATCTTGAAGGAAATCGACCGCGTCTGCCGCGAGCTGGGCATCACGTACTTCCTCGATTCGGGGTCGGTGCTCGGAGCGCTGCGCCATGGGGGATTCATCCCGTGGGATGACGACATCGACCTGGGCATGCCGCGCGCGGACTACGACCGCTTCGTGGCCGAGGCGCCGGCGCTTTTGGGCGAGGAATACGTCGTGTCGACCCCCGAGACGAACCCGCATCAGGCGGCGCTGTTCGGCAAGGTGTGGCTTCGCGGTACGCGCTTCGCGACGGAGGAGACCATCGAAGCAGGTTTTGACCAGGGAATCTTTGTCGACCTTCTGCCCTATGACGCCCTTTCGTCCGACCATGCGACGGCGGCAAAGCAGCGTCGCGACTGCCGCTTCTGGCAAAGCGTGTCGTATCTTTCCCATGCGAAGAGCATCGTCGTGCCCCACAAAGGAGCACTCGGCGCAATCGAGCGTGCGGCTTGCGGCGCAGCACACCTCGCAGCTCGCGGCCTCTATTCCCCCAAAAAGATCGTGTCGCGCTTCAACAAAGCTGCCACTTGCGGAAACGACCCTTCGCTTGCCTCGGACGCCCTCGTGGTCATGGCGTATGCGACCTATGAGCCCTATGCGCGCTCGATGATGTTGCCGACCTCGGCTGTCACCTTTGAAGGATGCGAGTTCCCTGCGCCCGCCGACCCTGAGGCCTTCCTGCGCCAGCTCTACGGCGAGTGGCAAAAGCTTCCCCCGGTGGAGACCCGTCGCAACCATGCGCCCGTCGAGCTCGATTTCGGGCCGTACGCCTAAGCTTTTGACCTGCATTTGTTCAATTCTTGATTAAAACTTTACAATACTGAACATTATCCATTAGAATACTTCTCGTTTCATTTACTGGGGAGTATGCAATGACATTGACGAAAAGCACGTTTAAGGTGCTCAACGCGCTGCGCGACGAAGCCGTCCATACGCAGCGCCAGATTGCGACGGCAACCGGGCTGTCGCTTGGGACGGTGAACACGGCGTATCGCGCACTCGTTGACGAGGGCCTTGCCGGCAACTTCTACGTGACCGACGCGGGGTATAAGGCGCTTTCGCCCTACAAGGTCGACAACGCCATCATCATGGCGGCGGGCCTCTCCTCTCGCTTCGCCCCGCTTTCCTACGAGAAGCCCAAAGGCGTGCTCACCGTGCGCGGTGAGGTGCTCATCGAGCGGCAGATCCGCCAGCTTCAAGAGGTGGGCATCACCGACATCACCGTCGTCGTGGGGTACATGAAGGAAGCCTTCTTCTACCTCGAGGACAAGTTCGGCGTGACCATCCGCGTCAATGCGGAATATTCCGTGCGCAACAACAATTCCACCCTCATGCTCGTGCGCGAGAAGTTGGGGAACACCTACGTCTGCTCGTCGGACGATTACTTTACCGAGAACGTCTTCGAGCCGTATGTGTTCGAGGCCTATTACCCAGGCGTGTTCTTCGCGGGCGAGACGAACGAGTACCTGCTCGACACCGCGCGCGACGGGCGCATCACGGGCGTGACCGTCGGCGGCCGCGACAAGTACGGCATGCTCGGGCATGTCTATTTCGACCGCGCGTTCTCCGAGACCTTCGTGAGGATCCTCGTCGACGAGTACGATCTGCCCGAGACCGCGGGGAAGCTCTGGGAGGACATCTACCGTGCGCACCTCGACGAGCTGCGCATGGTCATGCGGCCCTACGAGCTGGGCGTGATCTACGAGTTCGACTCGATTTCCGACCTGAAGGAGTTCGACCACGACTTCATCGAGAACGTCGACTCCGCGATTCTCGACAATATCTGCCGCGTGCTCGAATGCTCGCGCGGCGACGTCGAGGGCATCGTGCCCATCAAGGAGGGGCTCACGAACCTGTCGTTTCGCTTCGAGGTGCGCGGCGAGTCGTATGTCTACCGCCACCCAGGTGTGGGCACCGATGAGATCATCAATCGTGCAAGCGAAGCGTTTTCGCAGGTCATCGCGAAGAAGCTTGGTATCGACGATACCTTCATCTACGAAGACCCTGCCGAAGGCTGGAAGATCTCGCGCTTCATCGACGGCTGCGTTCCCTTCGATTACCACAGCGAGGACCATGTGCGCCGCGCGATGGAGTTGGGCCGCCGCCTGCACAACAGCGGCGCGAAAAGCGAGTGGACCTTCGACGCGTACCGCGACGCGGTCGCAATCGTGGAACTTCTCGGCAGGAAGAGCTACCCGTCGTTTCCCGATCGTGAGGAGCTCGGGCGCAACGCCGGGGTGCTCGATGCGTTCGTGCGCGCGGACCGCGTCGAGCCGTGTTTGTGCCACAACGATTTCTACAGCCCGAACTTCCTCGTGCGCGGCGAGGAGATGTATCTCATCGATTGGGAGTATTCGGCGATGTCGGATTACGCTTCCGACCTGGGAACGTTCATCTGCTGTTCCGATTACTCGGTCGACGAGGCGCGTCATGTGATCGAGCTTTACTTCGGGCGGACCCCGACCGATGCCGAGATGCGCCACTGCCTGGCGTATGTCGCGCTCGCTGCGTACTACTGGTTCGTCTGGGCGCTCTACAAGGAATCGACGGGCGACCCGGTGGGCGAGTGGCTCTACCTGTGGTATCGCACGGCGAAGGCGTATTCGTCGTTGGCGCTTAAGCTGTACGGCGCGGCGCCGGAGCAGGTCGTTTAAGGAGTGCTCGCCACGCTGGGCTTTCTGCTCGGCTCGAAGGGCGGGTTCTCTTAATCGGTTGAAAGGAAGCGGATGGAACTCATCGGGACTATCGTGGTCTACATCATCATGGCGTGCGCAATCGCCGGATGCCTGGCGAGCGTCGTCAAGCCCGAAAGCGAGCTTGGGCAGCAGTTCGTCGCCGGCATCGACTCGATCGGCCCGATCTTCTTGCCGACCGCGGGCATTATGGCGTCGGCACCGTATCTTACCGCGTTCGTGAGCTCGGTCTTCGGGTCGGTGTATTCCGCTGTTGGCGCCGACCCTGCGATGGCTGCGACCACGTTCATCGCTGTCGACATGGGCGGCTATCAGCTCGCCGACGCGCTCGCCGAGACGCGCGAAAGCTGGATCATGGCCATGATCACGGGGTATATGGCGGGCGCGACCATCGTGTTCTCCATTCCCGTGGCGCTGAAGATGCTCGAGAAACGCGACCGCAAGTACCTGGCGCTCGGCGTGATGAGCGGCCTTCTCGCTATTCCCATCGGCGTGTTCGTGGCTTCGGCCATCATCGCGGTGTCGCACCCGATAGTGCGCGAGGTTATCTCCACCAATGCCGACGCCACCTATCAGCTGGCGCTCTCGTGGGGGCAGATCGGCGTGAACCTTATCCCGCTCATCATCGTCTGCGTGGCGCTTGCGGCGGGCCTCAAGTTCAAGCCCGACGCCATGATCAAGGGATTCATCGTGTTCGGCCGCGTGATGGAAAGCGCGCTCAAAATCGTGTTCGTGCTCGTGGTCGTTGAGTACTTCACGGGCGTGTGGTCGACGCTGTTCGGAAGCTTCGGGTTCGACCCGATCATCGCCGACGAAGGGAGCACCTTCCGCGCGCTCGAGGTTGCGGGTGCCATCGGCATGATGCTCTGCGGCGCCTTCCCGATGGTGTATCTCATCAGGCGCTACCTGGCAAAACCGCTCGCCAAGATCGGCGGCGCGGTGGGGCTTTCCTCCGACGCGACGGCGGGTTTACTCGCGGCTTCGGCCAACGTGCTCGCGCTCTTCTCGATGGTGAAGGACCTGCGCGCGAAGGACAAGGTCATCTGCATTGCGTTCGCCGTGTGCTGCGCGTTTTTGTTCGGCGACCACCTGTCGTTTACGGCGAACTTCCAGCCGAACCTGATTGTGGTGGTGCTCGCGGGCAAGCTGGCCGCTGGCATCTGCGCGATCGTGTTCGCGAACCTGCTCGCCGTGAAGAAGGCCGAGCAGCTCGAGCGCGAAGCGGGCGAGGACGTGCTCTACGACGCGGAGCATGCGGTTGGGAGCGCCGAGTAACGCCAGGTGCGCGTCGGGCGCATCGGGTGAGCTGGACGGGCCCGACGTGCGTCGGCGAAAGAGAAATTGTAAGTAAGTAACCTACTGAGTCTGGGGAGAACAAGTGGGTATGGAACAAGAACAGGGCATACTGCCCGCGTGCGCATACGCGCACATCTCATCGGTGTTGGAAGTCTCGCGCGACGAGATTGCCGACATCTGGCCCCTCAAGCAGGGTCTGACAAACGAGTCGTGGCATTTCACCACGCCAGAGGGCGAATACGTGTATCGACAGCCGGGCGTGGGCACCGAGGACCTCGTCGACCGCAAGGCCGAGGTCGAGGCGCTGAAGCTCGCGCGGTCGATCGGGCTTGACGGCACCTTCATCTACGAGGACGTCGATCAGGGCTGGAAGCTTTCCCGCTTTCTCGTGGACTGCCGCGAGCTCGATGCGCGCGACGCCGAGCAGGTTGCTTGCGCGATGCGCATGGCGCGCACGCTTCACGAAAGCGACGCGCATCTTGCCCGCACGTTCGACTTCTACGAAGAGGGGAAGCGCTACGACGCGCTTTTGCGCGAGCTGGGACCGATTACGGTGCCCGGTTATGACGAGCTCGCCGCGAAAGCCGCCCGCGTTGCTTCCTTCGCGCATGCCGACGGTGCGCCCGTGTGCATCACGCACAACGACTTCTTCAATCTGAACATTCTCATCGACCGATCCGACCGCATGCACCTTATCGACTGGGAGTATGCCGGCATGTCCGATTACGCTCACGATTTTGGCACTTTCACCGTGTGCTGCGAACTTTCCGAATCCGAGGCCGATGCGGCGCTTGCGGCTTACTTCGGACGCATTCCCACGTTTGCCGAGCGCTGCCACAACTTCGCCTTCGTGGCGCTTGCTGGTTGGTGCTGGTATCTGTGGGCGCTCTATAAGGAGGCCGTTGGCGGGAGCGCGGGTGAGTGGAAGGAAATCTATCTCAGCTATGCGCTGCGCTATTTCGACCGCGTGATCTCGGGTTATGAAGGACTCGCTCAAAAAGAGGAGAGGGGAATCGCATGAGATTCGGTATTGCAAGCGGCTTTCTGTGGGGTTTGGACACCGTCATCTTGGGAATAGCCCTCACGATGGGGGCGTTCATCGGCACGCCTGAGGCCATCGCCTTTGCGGCGATTGCGAGTTCGTTCATGCACGATGCGGCATGCGCCATCTGGCTTTTCCTGTACATGGGGGTGCGTCGGCGTCTTGGCGACACGCTTCGGGCCCTAAAGACCAGAAGCGGCAAGGTCGTCATGTTGGGCGCCCTTTTGGGCGGGCCGTTGGGCATGACGGGCTATGTGATCGCCATCAACAACATCGGCGCGGGCTATACCGCGATCATCTCCGCTTTTTATCCAGCGTTCGGTACCTTCATGGCGTTTATCCTGCTGAAGGAGCGCATGAGGCCGCGCCAACTCGTCGCGCTTGCCTGCGCGCTTGCGGGTGTCATGGTGATGGGGTACGCCACTTCGGGCGACGCGACGGTCGGGAATGCGGCGCTTGGCTTGGGCGGCGCGATCGTGTGCGTCGTCGGTTGGGGCAGCGAGGCGGTGCTATGCGCTTGGGGCATGCGCGACGACGCAGTCGACAACGAGACGGCGCTGCAGATTCGCGAAACGACGTCGGCCCTCGTGTATGCTGTGGTGGTGCTACCGGCGTTCGGCGCGTGGGCGTTCACAGCGAGTGCGCTGCCGTCGATTTCCACTGCCGTTGTAGTGTTGTCCGGCCTCGCAGGCGCGGCATCGTATTTGTTCTACTACAAGGGCATTGCGACCATCGGCGCGGCGCGCTGCATGGCGCTCAACATCACGTACTCCGCTTGGGCTGTCGTGTTCGGGCTCGTGCTTCTGGGGAGCGTGCCGACTGTCGTGCAGATCGTATGCTGCCTGGTCATCATGGTGGGCACGGTGCTCGCGGCATGCGATTGGGACGAGCTTTTCGGTCGCAAGAAGACCCCTCTGCCCGAGGACGCGTCGTAGGGGACGGCACGGGGAGCGGGGAGCGGACCAGTGCCCGCTGCCTTCGGAAGTGCGAGGTCTCGCGGCCCTGCGCACGCTGACTTCGGGAGTGCGAGGTCTCGCGACTTTGCCCGTGTCGCCGATAGCGACGCTCGATGGTGCGCCTACTCGAGCTTGCCGTGGGTGAATCCGCCATACGGCCAGCTACCCCTCCCCTCGTCTTTTCTCGAAATCGGCTCGTCATGGACAAAAAAGGGCGATATGCGAATAGTATCGAGTGGCTAACTTCATTTTGAAAAATCCGACCTGGGGATATGCCGGCAGAAGCACAATCGGGCGGTCTCATTCGGGCACGAGGACTCACAAATCGACGATTTTTGTCCACCGAATCCCGTTTTTTGAAAAGAAGATCAATGCGAGGGAAGGACGGATGGCGTCGGGGGCGTCCCAATCTATGACGCACGAAGGGCCATCGTCGATGTCGCGGCTGCGCCTCGAACCGTGCTGCCGAATGCCTCGTTCCGACATTTCCTCATGCGCCAGCGTCCGCATCCCGCGCATTCCTTGCTACTCCAGTACACCCTAGCTCTGCTCCTCGTTGCTCTTGCTTTTCACGCGCCCTGGCGCCCACATCGCCTCATGTTCCAATGGACGCATCGCCGCTGCTTCCGCATGCTCCAGCGACCGAACTGAACTCCGCTCTTCCGCACCCCTCTTTGAAATTGGGGAGATCGTTCTAGTCACGCTTACGCCCGAGCGCTCCTATCGTATATCGCTACTCTGACATGCCCTGACGCCCGCGTTCCCCGCGTGCCCCTTGTTCCTTTGGCGCGCTCCGGTGTCCGTCTCGGGCTCCGCAATTTCGCGCATACCGTATTCCTCGTCCCCCGGTAATTCCGCCTGTATCGCATTCCTCTGCGGTCCTGCTCATTCTTCTGGCAAATATGCTGCGTGCTATTTGCTTATTCCTGGCAACTATCTGGCAGATTTTCAACGGGATTTCGGTGGGAAATTACCTAGTATCCAACATAAATCTGACAAGATATAACACCAGGTAAATAATGGAAAAATCAATCTGGAAATCTCGTTGCGCGCGTGTTATGGTGCTTCCCATGGCGCTCTTCTTCGATGGCATATCGGCACTTGATTGCTACCGCGCGATGAACTTAGCGGGGGCGCCTGTCGGCGCGCCGAAGCGTTACGCTCGCGAGTTTGCGGCAAGCTCTCCGGATGTGGCAAGCATGGAGGACGCTCGAAAATCGTTTCCAAGTCTCGCTTCGCCTCGCCTTCTCGTAAGCGAACCGTCGAAGCGTTGCCGAATTCGGGATGTTAAGTGTCGCGTCCTTGGGTCGCCTATTCCAAACGGAGCTTTTGTCTCCTTGGGTTGTGGCTTGTATGCGTGTTCGCCGTCGTTTGCATTTGTCCGCTCAGCGGTTGAACTCGACTTCGCTGAGCTGGTCCTGCTGGGTTACGAGATAACGGGCAGCTATCGCTTGAATTCGAACTCTGAACAGGGATTCTTCTCGTCGCCACCGCTCGTAACCCACTCGGCACTGCTCTCGATTTCCTCCCAAGGCTGCCTGTTTGGTGCGAATAAGGCGAGAAACGCTTTGCGGTTTGTTTCTTCGGGATCTGCCTCGCCGATGGAAACAGTTCTCGCTACGTTGCTTTCAATGCCGAAGGCGAAGGGCGGATACGGATTGCCGTTGCCGCAGCTTAATGCAACGATCGAAGTTCCAAAGGGGGATTGGAGGGTTGCGTACGGAAGGCAATTCCGGTGCGATTTGCTATGGTCGGGGGCGAATCTTTGCGTCGAGTACGATAGCGACATGTTTCACACTGGTTCGCAGAAGATCGCGCACGATGCGAGACGGCGAAATGCCCTCGCATCCCTTGGTCTCACGGTTATCACGGCAACAAGGAGCCAGGTGACAAGCATTCCCGGGTTGGATCAACTTGCATCTCAGGTGGCGAAGGGGATTGGTGTGCGATTACGCATGGAGCGCGTGAATCGTAAGGCTCAGCGGGCACTTCTCGACTGCACAGTGGGCGGCTCGCGATCGCCTCGGCGAGCGTCGCTAATTTTGCAATAGGCAGTTTCATCCTCGGCTGCTATTGCGTGTTTCGGAAGGATGCTTCTGGGCTTTGTTCGTCATGGAACAAGATTGTTCCGCAAAGCGTCGGTTAATGCCAATCTGGTCGCCTTCTTTCTCTCTTGGAATCGCCCGTCGTGGACAAAAAGGGTCGATATGTGAGGACTGTCAGAAGGCTAGCTTCCTTTCAGAAAAATTGACCTGGGGAAATGTCGGCAGAAGTGCGAGCGAGCGGTTACCTTCGGAATCGAGGACTCACATATCGGCATTTTTTGTCCCTCGCACCTCGTTCTCCGAGAAGAAAGGTGAGAAGAAGGGTGGTCGGCAGTTCCGGCTATGGTCCTTGATAAGCCACAAACCAGGACGCGCCTTCTTTTTCTGGTGGGCAACGATTTCGCTGATGGCCCTTGACGCATCACAAATCGAAAACCGCATGCCGTGCTTCTCGAGAAAAATGGCAGTGGGGAAAGGGCTAGCCTGGGGTGGCGCTTCCCTTACACGGGGTATTGCTCCAGGTAGTCGGCGTGATTCTCTTCGAGATATCGATCGAGCAATCTCACGGCGTGTCGCACGCGTGGCTTTTGGCGAATGTGCTTAGGATAAAGAAATCCCACGTAGCTCATGGATTCCGGGGTCGAGAGGGGCACGAAGGCGAGGCCGTCTGTCGGCATGGCTGCGTCCTTGAGCGCAAGGTGATAGCTGAACGAGTCCAGGAATGCCACGGCGTCATCGCGCGAATGAACGAAGCGGATGAGCATGCGCGGGCTTGCGACGCTCATCCTCACCTTCTGCAGCGGATAATCGCGAAACAGCCACTCGATCTGCTGCGTTGCCTCCCGCGAGGCGTCTGTCGCGCAGGGTGCGCTCGCCACCTCGCGTCGACGAAGGGACTCTCTTCGGGCATACGATGACGTCGCATGGCAGATGACGCCCAATTGCGTGCGAAGGACGGGGTCGAACGCAAGCTCCGTGCTCGCGATGAAGTCAAGCGCGCTGTTGGCGTGAAGGTCGACAAACCCGAGGTCAGTGCCGTCCGACAGGCACGTGCGCGAGACGATTTTCTCGAAAGGCTCCTCGATATACGAGCACCGCGCGAGCAGGTCGACGTACGCCTGCGTCGCCGAGGCTATTTGCGCCGAGTAATGCGTGACATGGATATTGAAGGGGTCCTCTTCCCGTTTCTGTTCCTCGTCGGGGTTGTAAAGTGTATCGAGGAATTCCCCGTAGTCGGCAGTCACCTTCTGCGCAAACGCGAGAAAGCTTTTCCCCGTTGGCGTTAACGTGACGCCTTTGCGGCTTCGTTCGAGAAGTTTTGTCGATAGCTCGCGTTCAAGCGAGGTGATCGCCTTGTTCAGTCCCTGCTGAGATACGGCGAGTCGCTTTGCGGCGCCGTAGAAGGATTTCACCCGGGCGACCTCTTCGAAGTATCGAATCGTCTCGATGTTCATGTTCGCTCGCTCCTATACACAACCAAACATTGCATAAAAGACAATTATAGGCTTCTTTCGGTTGCTGTAGTTCCTTCTCATAATGAACTTAGGGTGAATGAGGGCCGTCCATTCCGCCCGCCGCAGGCTGCATGCATCTTGCGTCGGGAATTTGGGCGGGATGTCGCCAAGCAGGAGAAAACGAGAGGAGCCTAATCATGACGCAAGGGGAGTCGTTCGTCTACACCTGTTGTCCCGGGTGGGGCGATCATGAGTTCTGCGCGATCAAGACGATCGTCAAAGACGGCAAGATCGTGCGTACCGAGAAGCCGAGCTACACCGGCGCGGAGGCGAACGAGGGCTACATCTGCCAGAAAGGCATCATGTCGTGCCGCCAGCCGTACAATCCGAAGCGTTTGCTGCATCCGCTGAAGCGCGCGGGCGAGCGCGGCGAGGGCAAGTGGGAGGAAATCAGCTGGGACCAGGCGCTCGATGAGATCGCCGCGAAGCTTCTGCAGCTGCGCGACGATTATGGCCCCGAGTCGCTCGCCATGTGGGATGTGGTGGCGTCGGTGCCGCCTTCGCAGGGACTCGCCGCCGTGTTGAGCTCGCGGTTCATGGGGCTTTGGGGCGCGACCGACCCCATTCAGGGGTACGGCCTCGACAACGGGCCGTTCTATGCGGCGTTCTTCGACATGGGCGACTTCTACAAGTACATGACGACCGATCCCGCGAACTTCGATACGTCGGATTACATCATCGTGTGGGGCGCCAACCCTATCGAAAACCAGCAGCGCATCGCAAAGCACCTGGTGGAGGCGCGTTCAAACGGTGCGAAGATCGTCGACATCGGGCTTTTGTTCGACGGCACGGCGGGCTTTGCCGACGAGTTTATCCCTGTGAAGCCGGGCTCCGATCCGGCGCTTTCCCTTACCATGGCGAACCTCATCATTCAGGAGAAGCGTTACAACGAGAACTTCCTTTTGTCCTACACGGTGGCGCCGTTCCTCGTGCGCGACGACACGGGCGAGTTCCTTCGCGATGCAGAAGGAAACTACCTGGTATGGGATGCTGACGCCGGAGCTGCGGCGCCCATGACCCCTGGCGAGCAGGCGTCTCCTGTGGCGCACATGGAGCTCGACGGCGCGCATGAGGTCGACGGCGTGGCGTGCAGGACCGCGTTCGCGTGCCTGCGCGAGCACGTGGCAACCTATACGCCCGAGTGGCAGGAAGGGGTCACGGGCGTCGCCCCCGAAGTGGTCAGGCGCCTTACTAACGAATACGTTGCAGCCCCGAATGCCTACATCTTCGGCGCGCTGGGGCTCCGCTATCAGAACCAGGGCGAAAGCTACCGTTCGTTCTATCTGCTCGGCATGTTGACGGGCAACTTGGGTCGCCCCGGCGCCGGCGTCACGAGCGAGATGCTGCCGGCCGGATTCCCGATGATCTTCAACGACCCGCCCATCACGATGCCGCTTGGCCGCGAGGGCTACAAGGCGAAGATGCTGCGCCAAAACGAGTTCATCAACCAGGTGAAAAGCCAGGAGCCGTACCCGATCAAAGCGTTTTGGGTGATCGCGGGCAACCCGGTGCACAACTGCCCGAACCGCGGTCTGTGGATCGACGAGATATTCCCGCAGATGGAGCTCATCGTCGACGTGGACATCTGGATGACCGACACAGGCCAGTATGCCGACTACGTGCTGCCCGACTGCATGCCGTTCGAGCGCTATGAGCTGGTGGCATCGGCGGCGTACAACCACATCGTCTTGCAGGAGCCGGCAATCGAGCCGCAGGGCGAGGCGCGCGACCCCACGTTCCTCTACAGCGAGCTTGCGAAGCGCGTGGGCTTGGGCGAGTACTTCGACAAGACGGCGGAGGAATGGATCGAGGTTCGCATCCAGTCGAAGTGGCCGATGATCGCGGGCATCCAGCCGCCGCTCACCTACGAGCGCCTGAAGAAGGAGAAGCTTGTGCGTGCGGCAACGCCCCCAGTGAACTGGGACCCGTTCATGGGGCTGCAGTTCAACACGCCCTCCAAGCGCCTTGAATTCTACTGTGAGCGACTGCTTCCCGTTGGGGCGCAGATGGCGGCGTATCGCGAGCCGCTTGAAGCGCCTACGCCGATGAGCTTGGGGAACGGAACCGCGAAGGGGAGGTACCACTTCTTCAGCGGCCGCCAGCGCTTCTTCATGCAATCGATGTTCACCGACGACCCGGTCATGGCCGATCTGTCGGGCGGATATCCGACGGGCCGCATGAACCCGGCGGACGCGCAGGCGGAAGGCATCAAAGACGGCGACAAGGTGGAAATCTACAACGAACGCGGGCACGTGACCATAGAGATGAAGCTCGACCAGCAGATTCCCCCGGGAACCGTGCAGTGCTGGTTCGGTTGGCGCCACGATGCGTTCGAGGACGGCATGTACTCCGAGCTCATCCCAGCGCTCGGTAGCGACTATACGCTCAACGATGTGTCCAAACATTGGGACAGCTGCGTGCGGGCGATCGGCGGTTTCCAGCCTGGGTTCGGCACTGGCGGCATCGGCGGCATGGCGGGTGCCTGGGATACGATTTGGGATTGCGCATGCGACGTGCGCAAGGTCGAGGAATAGGGGATCGACATGGACGAGAAGACGATTCTGGTGAACCTGCAGCGATGCACGGGATGCTGGACCTGCTCCCTTGCTTGCAAGGTGGGAAACGGCCTCCCCGACGAGAAATTTTGGCTGACGGTGCGCACGGAAGGCAGCGGCGAGGGCATCGATCGGCCCGCGGGTGTGTGGCCTGACCTGCACATGAGCTGGATTCCCATCTGGTCGAAGAGCTGCGTGCGCTGCGGCGGGCGGCTGGCGGAGGGCGAGCTTCCCTACTGCGTGAACGCATGCCCGAACGGGGCGCTTTCCATCGGCGATGCCGCTGCGGGGGAATGCGAGGAGCTGCGGCAGCGGGGCTTCCGCATCTTCAAGCTTCCCGCCTGGGAAAACTCCGCCGACAACGTGGTGTACGCGTCGAAGGGGTAGCGAGGGTTGGGGTGAGGCCCAAAACCTGAGGCTGGGGGCTCCCCGAATGGCCAGGCATTGCCGTTCGGGGAGCCCTATCCAGGACCGCTGTGCATCTTCATTCGGAATCCGCTTGCTTTCGCGAGTTCGAGGGCGGGCGTTCCCATCGGTGCTGCTATACTTTCGAACCATGGACACACTATCGAACACACACCACGCGCCTGCCCGCAAGCAGCGCATTGCCGTCGTCACCATGGGCGTGAAGCTCGGCGACGAAACGCGCGGCTACACGCGCTTTCGCTTCCTGTCGGAGCTGCTCGTGCGCGAGGGCTTCGACGTGACGCTGTTCACCTCGTCGTTCCAGCATTGGGAGAAGGCCCAGCGCGACATCGAGAAGGCGTGCTATCGCGACCTCCCGTACCGCGTCGTCTTCATCCCCGAGCCCGGCTACAAGAAGAACCTCGATCTCGCGCGCATCATGAGCCATCGTAAGGCTGCGAAGAATCTGCGCCGCATGTTCGCGGAACGCTTTGCCGTCGACGCCCGCGCGTTCGACCTCATCTACGCCGAGATTCCGCCCAACGACGTCGCTCGCGTGTGCGCGGAGACGGCGCACGAGCGCGGTATTCCCTTCGTTGCCGACGTGAACGATCTGTGGCCCGAAGCCATGCGCATGGTCGTGAACGTGCCGGTCGTGAGCGACATCGCCTTCCGACCGTTCGCGCGCGACGCGCATCGCGTCTACGAGCTGCTCTCGGGCGCGGTGGGAACCTCCGACGAGTACGCCGCGCGCCCCGCCGCCGATCGCGAGGAGCCTTACGAGCACGTGACGGTGTACGTGGGGAACAACCTCGCCGCGTTTGACGATGGCGTGCGCGAGAACGCGGACACGGTCGTGAAACCGGCGGGCGAGTTCTGGGTGACCTATGCGGGCACGCTCGGCGCAAGCTACGACCTTTCGACCCTCGTTCAAGCTGCAAAGCTCGCGGAGCCGCAGGTGAGCGGCTTGCGCGTGAAGATCCTGGGCGATGGCCCCGACCGCGATAAGCTCACCGAGCTTGCGAGCTCGATTGGCGCGCCCGTCGATTTCCTCGGTTACACCCCCTACGAGCGCATGGCAGCCTGGCTCGCCGCGTCCGATATCACGGTCAACTCGCTCGTGCATGGCGCTGCCCAGAGCATCGTCACGAAAATCGGCGATTACCTTGCCGCGGGCATTCCCATGATCAACACGGGGGAGAGCCCCGAGTTCTGCGCGAAGGTGGAGGCGGACGGCTTCGGCGTGAACGTCGCCCCAGGAAACGCGAGTGAGCTCACCCAGGCAATCGTGAAGCTCGCCGCGCACGCCTCGTCGCGCAAGATCATGGGGGCGAAGGCGCGCGACATCGCGTGCCGCCAGTTCGATCAGGCTCATTCTTACCAGGCGATAGTGGAATTGATACGCAATTTGCTCTAAGCGCACATCAAGTGGGCATGTTCGATGCACAATTAAGTGCTTGAAGTAACCTGGGCGCACGTGCGCTCAATCTGTTGGCCCATGACCGCGCGCGGCAAAGCGGCGGCGTGCGCGAAGGGGCGACGAAAGGACGGCATGCTCGTGAACGTGAAGCGCAACATTCCCTTTTCCCCTCCCGATATTTCTCAAGCTGAAATCGACGAGGTGGCCGATGCGCTCCGAAGCGGCTGGATCACCACCGGGCCGAAGACCAAGCAGTTCGAGCGCGATTTGGCGGAATTCAGCCACACGACGCGCTTTGCCTGCTTCAACTCCGCGACGGCGGCGCTCGAATGCGCCCTGCGCGCGCTCGGCATCGGGCCAGGTGACGAGGTCATCACGAGCGCCTACACCTACACCGCCTCGGCAAGCCCTATTGTGCACGTGGGCGCGACGCCCGTGCTCTGCGACGTGGCGCCTGGCTCTTTCGAGATCGACTACGACCAGGTGGCGGGCCTCATCACCGAGAAGACTCGCGCCGTCATCCCCGTCGATGTGGCGGGCGTCATGTGCGACTACGACCGCCTGCGGGCAGCGCTTGAGAGCGTGAGCGGCAAGTGGCGGCCGCGCACTCCCCGCGAGGAGCTTTTCGATCGCGTGCCCATCGTTGCCGACGGCGCGCACTCGCTCGGTGCAGTGCGTCATGGCCTTCATTCGGGACAGGCGGCCGATCTCACATCGTTCTCCTTTCACGCGGTGAAGAACCTCACCACGGCAGAGGGCGGCGCGCTCACCTGGCGCGATATCCCCGGGCTCGATTCGGAGGAGCTCTATCGCGACCTTATGCTGATGTCGCTTCACGGCCAAACGAAAGACGCGCTCGCGAAAACGCGCGTCGGCGCATGGGAATACGACGTGGCGTTCTGCGGCTGGAAGTGCAACATGACCGACCTGCAGGCGGCACTCGGTTTGGCCCAGCTGCGCCGCTACCCAGGTCTTCTCGCGCGCCGTCGCGAGCTCGTCGAGCGCTACGAGCGCGGGCTGGCCGATTTGCCTTTCTCGCTGATCAAACATTATGGGGATGATTTCGCATCGTCGGGGCACCTCATGCTCGCGCGCATAGAGGGCGCCTCGCAGGAGTTCCGCAACGCGTTCATCAACGAGATGGGGGAGGAAGGCGTCGCCTGCAACGTGCATTACAAGCCGCTGCCCCTGCTCACCGCCTACAAAGACCTCGGCTTCGACATTGTCGACTTCCCGAACGCGCTCGCGCAGTTCTCAAACGAGGTCACGCTGCCGTTGCACACGAAGCTCTCCGACGACGATGTGGACTACGTAATCGAGATGTGCCACGAAGTGTTCGCGAAGCTCTCAGCGAGGGGCGTGCGCTAGATGTACCTGCGCTTTGGGAAACGCATCTGCGACATCGTCATCGGTTTGATTGCGTTGCCGTTTGTGCTGATCATCGTGGCGATTTGTGCACCGCTCATCTACCTTGAGGACAAGGGCCCCATCTTCTACAACGCGCCGCGCGTGGGCAAGAACGGCCGCGACTTCACCATGTACAAGCTGCGTTCGATGAAGGTGAACGCGCCTGACCTGGTGATGGAAGACGGCTCGACCTACAACGGCGCCGACGACCCGCGTATGACGCGCATTGGGGCCTTCATGCGCAAGGCCTCGATCGATGAGATGCCTCAGTTCTTGAACGTGCTCAAAGGAGACATGAGCGTTGTGGGCCCGCGCCCCGACTTGCGACGCGAAACCGAGCTCTACGAGGGTGATGACGGGGAGAAACTGCTGGTCAAACCTGGTATTACGGGTTATGCCGCCGTCTATGGGCGCAATTCGCTGCCCTGGCGCGACCGGCTGAAGCTCGATGTGTACTATGTGCGCCACGTGTCCTTTGCACTTGACGTGAAGGTGTTCTTCCGCACGTTCTACGTCATCTTCAAGCAGGATGGCGTCTACGTCGAGCCCGAAGACGGTGGCGTGAAGGAAGCGAACGACTCGCCAGCCGAGGAGGCCTCCAGCTCGGCCCCGGCCAAGGAGTGCTAATCTAAGGTAATCGCTCAAGGTTCCACCAGGTGAGCATCGTGATAATCGGGCAAGACTGCCCCGAAAGAGGATTAAGCCCAGCTACATTCCCATAAACAAAGAAGCCGCCTCCCGAGGGAAGCGGCTTCTTTTGATGTTGCGGGGCGCAATCTACCTGCGGCGCTTGTCGATCTTGCGCGCGGTCACGTCTCCGATCGCCTGGAACACGATGACGAGCACGACGCACAAAAGCACGGCGAAGATCATGACGTCGGTCTGGAAGCGCTGGTAGCCGTAGCGGATGGCGATATCGCCCAAGCCGCCGGCGCCCACGGTGCCCGCCATGGCGGAGTACCCGAACAGCGTGACGAACGTGATGGCCGCGCCGCGCACGAGCGAGGGCAGCGTCTCTTTCAAATACACCTTCCACACGATTTGCCAGGTGGAGGCGCCGAAACTCTGAGCTGCCTCGACAAGCCCGCTGTCGGTCTCCTCAAGGCTCTGCTCGACCATGCGCGCGGCGAAGGGCGCGGCCGTCACCACGAGGGGCACGACGGCTCCCGGCACGCCGAGCGAGGTTCCCACGATGAAGCGCGTGAACGGGATGAGCGCGACGAGCAAGATGATGAAGGGCACCGAACGGCCGATGTTGACGATCCACCCGACGATGGTCGAGACGACGCGGTTAGGGCGCAACCCGTTCGGGCTGGTCACCACCAAAAGGATGCCAAGGGGGATACCGATGACGTACGCCAAGATGGTGGCCACGCACGTCATGACGAGCGTGTCGATGGTGCCCTGCAAAAACAAGTTGCCGTACTGGGCGAAAAAGGCGGAGAAATCGAACATGGCCTACTTCACCTCCAGGCTGTCGAAGGAGACGAGCTCGCGGGCTGCCTCGCTTTGGGGGTTCTCGAGCACTTGGCGCGTCGGGCCTTCCTCCACGATGACGCCCTCGTCGATCACGGCGACGCGGTCGCAGATGTGGCGCGCCACGGCGAGGGAGTGGGTGATCACCACGAGCGTCACGCCGAGCTCCTTGTTGATCTTCGCGAGCAGGTTCAAAACCGACACCGTCGTGCGCGTGTCGAGTGCGCTCGTGGCCTCGTCGCAGAGCATGATGCGCGGGTTGTTCGCGAGGGCGCGCGCAATCGCCACGCGCTGCTGCTGGCCGCCCGAAAGCTCGCTCGGATAGCGGTGCGCCTTGTCGGCGAGCTCGACCACTTCGAGCAGCTCGAGGGCGCGCTTCTTGGCGGCATCCTTCTTCTCGCCGCGAATGGTGAGCGGGAACATCACGTTGTCGAGCACGGTGCGCTGCTGGAACAGGCTGAAATTCTGGAAGATCATGCCGATTCCCTCGCGCAGGCGTCGCAGGTCGCGGCCCTGATAGTTCGTCACATCGACGCCATCGATGAGAATGCGCCCCGACGTGGGACGCTCGAGCAGGTTGATGCAGCGCACGAGCGTGGACTTGCCCGCGCCCGACTGGCCGATGATGCCGAAGATCTCCCCCTCGCCAATGGTAAGGCTCACATCATGCAGGGCACGATGTGAGCCTTCGCGAGCGAGGTAGACCTTTTCCAGATGGTCTAGCTCTATCATTCGCTTTCTAACTCCTTTGTGGGCGTCCCTTAGAACACGGGGACGACAGCGCCGGCGTAGGTGTCGTTGATGTAGGTGCGAACCTCGTCGGACGTGAGTGCTTTCACAAGAGCCTTGATTTTATCAGAATCCTGGTTGCCATCCTTCACGACGAGGACATTCGCATAAGCTTCAGCGGCGAGCGAGGTGGCGGACTCGGTTGCGAGCGCGTCGGTGGTCTTGAAGCCCGCGGGGATGGCGTAGTTGCCGTTGATGCAGGCGATGTCGACGTCGGCGACGATGTTGGGAACCGTTGCGGCCTCAACTTCCTTGAGCTGGAGGTTCTTCGGGTTGGAGACGATGTCGTTGGTGGTGGCGTTGATCCCCGCGCCGTCCTTCAGCGTGATGAGGCCTGCATCCTGGAGCAGCAGCAGCGCGCGCGCCTCGTTGGTGGCGTCGTTGGGAACGGCGACGGTCGCGCCGTCAGCCAGGGCGTCGAGGCTCTTGGTCTTGCCCGGGTACAGGCCGAACGGCTCGTAGTGGACGTCAGCGACGCTCACGAGATGCGTGCCCTTCTCCTCGTTGAAGTTGTTGAGGTAGGTGATGTGCTGGAAGTAGTTCGCGTCGACCTCGCCTTCCTCGGTCACCGTGTTGGGCTGCACGTAGTCAGTGAACTCCTTCACGTTGAGGGTGTAGCCTTCCTTCTCGAGCAGCGGCTTCACGGCGTCGTTTAAGATCTCCGCATGCGGCGAGGGGGTTGCCGCGACCGTGATGGTCTTGTCGTCGGAGCTTGCCGACTTTTCGGAGCTTGCACCCTGCGCGCCGCAGCCTGCCAGGCCGAACGCGAGCACCGCGCCGAGGGCGAGCGTTGCGACGAGCGCCGCTCGCTTTTTCTTGAAGTTGATTGCCATGGAATGTGTCCTTTCTCCGGGGGCCGCTTTCGTCGGGGCGGCCCCGCTTAACTTTGCATGTTCTCATACTATCGCGCGGCGGCGGCATGCGGTAGTTCGAAAAACTCATGCCTGGTTATCGAAATACGGTATAACGCCGCCACGCGCAAACCATGCGCTGGTCGTGCTCCCGGGAATCGTTAACCCCTTCGAAACAAGGCCCGATATAATAGGAAGGTATTGTGAGCGCGCGCCAGCGGGGGCGGGCGCGCGAGCGCGGTGCGGGGCACACCGCGAAAACGATCGAGAGCCAAGGAGCATATGCCATGTCATCGAATCCGGAACAAGATTTCGTGCTCAAAACCATTAAGGGCCGCGACGTTCACTTCGTCCGCTTCTGGTTCACCGACGTGCTCGGCAACATGAAGTCGTTCGCCGTCATCCCGAGCGAGCTGGAAAACGCCTTCGAGGATGGCATGGGCTTCGACGGCAGCTGCGTCGAGGGCTTCTGCCGCACGCGCGAAAGCGACATGCTCGCCTTTCCCGACGCCTCGACCTTCCAGGTGCTTCCGTGGCGCCCGGAGAGCAACGCCGTGGGACGCATGTTCTGCGATGTCCGCACGCCCGATGGCAAGCCGTTCGAGGGTGATCCGCGCCAGGTGCTCGCCCGCGAGGTGCAGCGCGCGCTCGATATGGGCTACGTGTTCAACGTCGGGCCCGAGCTTGAGTTCTTCTACTTTAAGGACCAGCACGGCACAGAGGTGCTCGACCACGGCGGCTACTTCGACCTGACGAGCCTCGACTACGCTTCCGACCTGCGTCGCGACACGGTGCTCACGCTCGAGAAGATGGGCATCCCGGTGGAATATTCCCACCACGAGAACGGCCCCTCGCAGCATGAGATCGACCTGCGCTTCACCGATGCGCTCTCCATGGCCGACGCCGTGATGACCTACAAGCTGGTCGTGAAGGAAATCGCGATGAAGCACGGCGTCTACGCGTCGTTCATGCCGAAGCCCATGGTCGACGCGCCCGGATCGGGCATGCACGTGCACCAGAGCCTGTTCGACCTCGACGGTAACAACGCCTTCTTCGACCCGAGCGATCCTTTGGGATATAACCTTTCCGACCTGGCGAAACACTACATCGCCGGCCTCTTGAAGTATGCGCCCGAGTTCTGCTGCATCACCAATCAGTACGTGAACTCCTACAAGCGTCTCGTGTCCGGCGGGGAAGCGCCCACCTACATTTCCTGGGGCGCGCGCAACCGCTCGACGCTCGTGCGCATTCCGGCGTATCGCCCCAACCGCGAGGTGGCGTGCCGCGTGGAGCTGCGCAGCCCCGACCCGGCGGCGAACCCGTATCTCGCGTTCGCCTGCATGCTGGCCGCGGGCCTTGCCGGCATCGAGGAGGAACTTCCCCTGCAAGACCCGACCGAAGGGCTCGACCTGTTCGCCCTTTCGCGCCAGGACCTGCGCAAACAGGGCGTGCAGACGCTTCCCGAGAGTTTAGGCGAGGCGGTGGAGCTCTTCGCCGAGTCCGATCTCATGAAGCGCACGCTCGGCGAGCACATCCATTCGTATCTGGTTGAGGCCAAACGCGCCGAGTGGAACGAATACCAGGGCACTGTTTCCGAATGGGAACGCAATCGCTACCTCGAGGTCCTCTAACATGCGCGCGCCGAGTGCGGGAAAGGTTGAGCTATGATGCAAAGGAAGACGGTTCTTTTCATCGCCGATAGCCTCGATAACGCCCATAAGTTCCAGTCTGTGCTCTCGGGGCTCGACGTCGACGTGGTGGCGGGATCGTCTGCTCAGTTCAAGAAGCTGCTCGCGCAGCATCCCTCGCATGATTTGGTGATTTACGAGGCGCGTGGGGACGCGCTCGACGCGGTTTCACAGGCCGAGGCACTCCTTGTGGAAGATGGGTCCACGTCGATGCTCGTCATCGTGAACGAGACGCAGCTGTCCGATTTCCGCCTGCCCGTGCGAATCAAGGCGGACTTCGTGGTTCACGGCGCTTCGGCCGAGGAATGCGCCGCTCGCATCCGCCAGCTTCTGTGGCCGGGCAACGAGAGCTCTACCTCCGATTACATCTCGGTTGACAACATGACGATCAACTTGGCGACCTATCAGGTGAAGGTGAACGGCGAGCCGCTCGACTTCACGTACTTGGAATATGCGCTGCTCGCGTTTCTGGTGACGCATCCGGGTCGCACGTATTCGCGCGATGCGCTCCTGCGCCGCGTGTGGGGCTTCGATTACTACGGTGGCAGCCGCACGGTCGATGTCCACGTGAGGCGCGTGCGCGCGAAGCTTGGCCCCGAACTTTCGCAGCGCCTGGAGACGGTCCGCGGCGTCGGCTATCTTTGGAGCGCGTAGGCGGCCCAAAGATCTCTGCGTGCTAGCGGCGCTTTTTATGCTGGCGGGCAACTTCGGCGCGATGTGCGCGGCCGGGGCGGAAGTCGCCTTTCGGCGCGCCTCCCTTGCGAGCGCGCTCCTCGCCGCTTGTGCCCTGCGCCTTCTGCTTGGCGGGCTTGCCCGCCGCAGGAGAGCTCTTGCGGATGCGCTCACCGCTCGCATTCGGCGTCTTCTTGGCGGTGTTGTGCGCCTTCGATCCTTGCTTGCCGCCTTTACCTGCGGATTTGCCTCCCTTGCGTGCGCCCTTCCCCTCGCGGGCTTCCTCGCGCTCCTCGGCAGCGCGGGCCTGTGCCTTCTTCTTTTTCTTCTCGCGCTTGTTCATCTCGCGCTTCGCCTCGGCGATGTCGGGGTCGCGCTTCGCTGCGGCCTTCGTGGCACGCTCGGCGGCGGCCACGGCGCATGCCTCCTCGTCGAAGCCTTCGATGCGCACCTCGGGAATCTCGCGCTTTGTGAACTTCTCGATGTCGGCGAGCGCGTCTTGCGTCTCGGGTGTGACGAACGAAATCGCGCGCCCTCGCGCGCCGGCGCGCCCCGTGCGCCCGATGCGATGTACGTAGTCTTCCGCCTGCGTGGGCAAATCGTAGTTCACGACGTAGTTCACCTCGTCGACGTCGATGCCGCGGGCGAGCACGTCGGTCGCCACCAGGATGTCGGTCGTGCCGGCTGCGAAGTTCTCGAGCGCGCGGCGGCGCTGGTTCTGCGTGCGGCTCGAGTGGATGGCCTCCACCGAGTACCCGGCGCGCTTCAGACGGCGGCACGTCGCGTCGGCGCGGCTGCGCGTGCGGGCGAACACGATCACGCGCTCGTGCCCCCACGAGTCGATCGTCGCGCGCAGAAGGTCGGCTTTAAGCACCTGCGGCACGCGCACGATGAACTGGTCGACCGTGTCCGCGGTCTCGCCCTTGTGTGCGATTTCCACCACTTCGGGGTCGCGCAGAAACGCGCCTGCTACCTTCTCGATCGAGCGGTCGATGGTGGCGGAGAACAGAAGCGTTTGGCGGGATTTCGGCGTGGCGGCGACGATCTTTTTCACCGAGGGCAGAAAGCCCATGTCGAGCATGCGGTCGGCCTCGTCGAGCACGAGCACCTCCACGTGTCCGAGATGCGCGGCCTTCTGCTCCATGAGGTCGATGAGGCGCCCCGGCGTGGCGATGAGCACGTCGGTCCCTCGTTTGAGCGCGCTGATCTGCGGGTTGTACGACACGCCGCCCACCACGGAGAGCACGCGATGGTGGGTCGATTGCGCCACCGTCTCGCACACCTCCGCGATCTGCGCGGCGAGCTCGCGCGTCGGGGTGACGACGAGCATGAGCGGCCCGCGCTCGCCCTTTGCGTGCCCGAGCTTGTCCATCGAGGGCAGCGAGAAAGCCGCGGTTTTGCCCGTGCCCGTCTTTGCGGCGGCGATGATGTCGCGCCCTTCGAGGGCAAGCGGGATGGCGCGTTCCTGCACGGGCGTAGGCTCTTCGTAGCCTAATGTTTTCACGGCGGTAAGCGCCTTGGGGCTAAGCCCCAGATCGTCGAATGAAGCCATAATTGTTCGGTTGTTCCTTTCCAGTTCGGTGCGAAGCCGAATGCGTTAACGGATATGTGCGGGGGTGTGCCCCCAGTAAAGGTGAAGGAAGCGCTTTTTGCGCATGTGGGCGTCGGCGCACGGCTCGGCGGCGGCCAAGCGCAGCGACCTTCGCGCAATGTCGAGCGCGGCGTCGGGCCGGCGCAGGTAGGAGCCTTGCGTGAGCATCGCCTCCACGATTGCGGGGTTCGCATCGATGTGCCCCATCGCCCCGACGAGCTCGCGCGCGGTCGTCACGTGCAGGGCGGCGCCGAGCGAGGTGAGCATGCGCACGTTGATGTTCTCCTGGCCATAGGCCCGCCCAAGCAAGATCATGGGCGCCTTCGCGCAGAGACATTCGGTCACGGTGAGCCCGCCCGGCTTGCAGATCACCAGATCGCTCGCGGCCATGAGCTCGGCCATGCCCTCCACGTAGTCGAGCACGGTGGCGTTCGGAATTCCCAGCTCGTCGCATTCTCGTCGCAGATGGGCAGCGTACTCCGCGTCGGCGCCCGCCACGATCACAAGATGGGTGTTCTTGAAACGGTGCAGGTAGGGAAGCATCTTGTCGAGCGCCTCTCGAAAGCGCACATACGGTGTGGGAAGGTAGGCGCCTGCGAGGGCGAGCGCGATGCGCTTGTCCTGCGGCAGCCCGAACTTCTCGCGACCTGCGGCTTTGTCGTATTCCTGGCGAAACGCGGGGCGGGCGGGAATCCCGGTGATCGCGATGCGCTCCTCGGGGACCTTGCGCGGGCGCAGGGTCTCGGCCATCGACTCGTTCGCGACGCAGAACAAATCGCTGTGAAGGTGCGGCCACAGGCCTTCCGTCTCGTAGTCGGTGGGGACGCATACGATGGGGAAGGACTGCCCGGTGATCATCCTCGCACCGACAGCGACGTTTGCGGCCGTGATGTGCGTGCAGACGATGGCGAGGGGCGAAACCTTGCGCACATGCTCGGTGAAACGGGGGAACATGATGCGCGACCAGGCGGTGCCGCCTGCCCACAGAAGGCGCCCCGTCAAGGTATAGCGCCAGGTGAGGTCGTAGATGGGACGCGTCGGGCCGGTGAACATCGACGCCATCTTGTCGCCGTTCATGCGCATGCGGCCGAAGTCGAGCACGTCGAGCACTTCGACATTCAGGTCTTCGGGGCAGGGGACGTCATCGCGAAGGGAGGGGTCGTCGCGCAGAAGTTCGAGCGCCTGCGCGACGGCGTTCGCCGCGCTGCGATGGCCCGAGCCGACCGAGGCATGCATCACGATGACCGTCGGGCGCGTTGCATCGTTGGGAGTGGTGCAGGCAGGCTCGCGCTCGGGGGTGTCATTGGGGGCAGTGGCAGGTTTGCGCTCGGGCGCGCCGCCTGCGGCAACGGCTGCCTCGCGCTCGGACGCGCCGCCTGCGGCTATATTCTTCATTTCACCGGTGAGTTCCATGGTTCTCATGCTATATGAGTCGGCCTATTTCTCGCTCGGCGTTTCGGCGGGCGCGTCTCCGCCGTCGAGGAAGATCTTTCGCGTGACGAAGTTCCACACCATGACGATGAACGTGGCGCCGATCTTGGTGATGAGGTAGTGGATATGCGCGAGCTCGACGCCTGCCCACATGCAGAGGTTGTTGATGATAAGGCCGATCACCGACAGAGTCACGAAGATGATGAACTCGCGGCGGCGGCTCATCCCCTCTTTGTGGGTGAACACGTAGCGCATGGATGCCACGTAGTTGAAGATGACGGACGCGGTGAAAGAAATCGTGGCGCTTATCAGGTAGTTCACGCCGAAAACTTCCGTCAAAAGCGCGAGCAGGCCGTAGTCGATGATGAATGCGATTACGCCGACGACGCCGAATTTCATAAGCTGTGCGATAAGTTTCTTCACGTTTGAGCATGCCTTTCGAATGCGCGCCCGGGAAAAGGGCGCGTCCCGGGCGCGGCGTGGGCGGGTGCTCTTTTCGTCGCACATGGGAATTTTTGTCCGCGTGAACTCTATCACACCGAGCTGCCCGCTCGCCGCTCTCCTCTGATTCCCTGTTTTTTCGGAGATGTTATCTCCGGTTGAGTTTTCTTCTCGTAGCATTGGCTAGTTAGAAATACGCGCCCTGGCGCGCCATGACCCTGCAAGGAGCACCCATCTATGAGCCCTAAGGCTTTCGACAGCACCGCCGAGCGCGCGGAGAAGCCCTCCGTCGCCGTCATCATACCCTGCTACAACGAAGCGCTCACCATCGCGAAGGTGGTCGACGACTTCAAGCGCGTCTTGCCCGACGCCACAATCTATGTCTACGACAACAACTCCTCCGACGGCACGGGCGACATCGCGCGCGAGCACGGCGCGCAGGTTCGCGTCGAGCGTCGCCAGGGGAAGGGCAACGTCGTGCGTCAGATGATGCGCGACATCGACGCCGACTACTACATTATGGTCGATGGCGACGACACCTACCCGGCTGAGGCCGCGCCCGAGCTTTTGGCGCCGCTTTTGAACGATGAGGCCGACATGGTGGTGGGCGACCGCCTGTCGAACGGCACCTACGGCGAAGAAAACGACCGCGCCTTCCACGGCTTCGGCAACAATCTCGTCCGCTTCCTCATCAAGGCGATCTACGGGTTCGAGTTCTCCGACGTCATGACGGGGTATCGCGCCTACAACGAGGTGTTTGCGAAGTCGATGCCGGTGCTCTCGCCGGGGTTCGAGATCGAGACGGAGCTTTCGATCCATGCGGTCGACAAACGTTGGCGCATCGCTGAGGTTCCTATCGATTATCGCGATCGCCCCGAAGGTTCCGAAAGCAAGCTCAACACCTTCTCCGACGGCATGAAGGTGCTCATGATGATTCTCTCGCTGTTCAAGGATTACCGCCCGCTCGCGCTCTTCTCGCTTCTGGGGCTTTTGCTGTGCGTGCTCGGCCTTGTGTTCGGCGTGCCCGTGATCTGGGAGTTCGCGCATACGGGGCTCGTGCCCAAGATGCCGAGCGCGCTTTTGGCCGTGGCTTTCGTGTTCTTGGGGATGCTGTCGTTTTCCTGTGGTCTCATCCTGGACACGGTGGTGAAGGGCGCGCGCAAGCAGTACGAGCTCGAGGTCACGCGCATCTACCACGAGTGCGGCAAGACCACGCGCGCGTAGTTGCGGAATAAGGTGGCGGCAGCGTCCTGCCGCGCCCGCTAAGCGAGCTCTTGCCGCGCGCAGCTTCAGGCGGCGGCGTCGGGCGACCCCCATATGTGATTGCAGGCAAACCGCGGCTTTCCGACCAGGTGTTTTGCATTGCCTGAGTAATCTTTCTCCCTTTCTCTCCCCAAAAAGTATCTTTTGGATTACCATTAGCCGAATATAACTTTCAAGACTCATGCAAGTGAAAACGGGGAAGACGTGTTCGATAAACGTTTGCTTTCGATGGTGCCGGGCGCCGTCAAGTTCATCGTCGCTGACGTGGCGTTCCAGTGGGTGGCTCTTGCGTGCAACATCGCGCTGTTCATGGTGATCGGCCTGTTCTTGCAGGCAACGCTCGAGGGCGCGGCGGACGCGGGTATGGCGATCGGCGTGCTTGCGGCATCGGCGGCGGCGATCGTGGTGCGCATGGTATGCCAGACGGCGGCGCAGCGCATGGGGCAGAGGGCGGCCTCGAAGGCGAAATGCTCCATTCGCCAGCAGGTCTACGACAAGCTCGCAGCGCTCGGGCCCGCCTACAGCGAGACCGTGGCGACCGCTGTCGCCGTGCAGGTGAGCGTCGAGGGCACTGAGCAGCTCGAGAGCTACTTCGGCCAATACCTGCCGCAGCTCTTCTACGCCCTGCTCGCGCCCTTGACGCTTTTCGTGGCGCTTGCGCCCCTGTCGCTTCCCGCTGCCGTGGCGCTGCTCGTGTGCGTGCCGTTAATCCCCGCATCTATCGTCTGCGTGCAGAAGATCGCGCGCCGCACCATGCGCAACTACTGGGGCAGCTACACCGATTTGGGCAGCATGTTCCTCGAAGCGATCCAGGGGCTTACGACCCTTAAGATCTATTCCGCCGACGCGCGTAAGCACGAGGAGATGAACGGGGCGGCGGAGAGCTTCCGCAAGGCGACGATGCGCCTGCTCACGATGCAGTTGAATTCGATTACCGTCATGGACCTCTTCGCATTCGGCGGCGCGGCGGTGGGAATGATCGCCGTGCTGTGGCAGTTCTCGTGCGGCGCGGCGACGTTCGCTGCGGCCTTCTCCATCGTGTTTTTGTCGAGCGAGTTCTTCATCCCCATGCGCACGCTTGGATCGTTTTTCCACACGGCCATGGGAGGCATGGCTGCGGCGGAGAAAATGTATGCGATCCTCGATGAGCCGCTGCCCGTCGATGGCGCTCGCGAGGTCGATTCGCGCGATGCGCGCGTGGAATGCTGCGGCGTCGGGTACTCCTACGACGGGAAGCGCCAGGTGCTCGAGGGGGTCGACTTCTCGGCGCCGCGTGGCAGCTTCATCGGCGTGACGGGCGAGAGCGGCTCGGGCAAGTCGACGCTCGCGGGCATTTTGTCGGGCGCGAACGCGCGCTATGCGGGAGAGGTCAGTATCGGCGGGATCGACCTGCGCGACATCTCAGCCGAGTCGCTGCGCAAGACCGTCACCACGGTGCCGTTCTCGAGCTACGTGTTCAAGGGAACGCTGCGAGAGAACCTGCTGCTCGCCAAGCCCGACGCGAGCGATGACGAGCTGTGGGACGCCCTCGCGAAGTGCCGGTTGGCGGGCTTTGCGCGCGAATCGGGAGGGCTCGACATGGAAATCGCGGCAGAGGGTGCAAACCTTTCGGGTGGCCAGCGCCAGCGCCTGGCGTTCGCCCGGGCCCTGCTGCACGATTCGCCCATCTACATCTTCGACGAGGCCACGAGCAACATCGATGCCGAAAGCGAGGCCGCTATCATCTCAGCCGCGCGCGAGCTTGCGGGCAGCCACACGGTCATCATGATCTCGCATCGTTTGTCGACCATTGAGCATGCCGATGAGATTTACGTTCTTGAACAGGGAAAACTTGTGGAGCATGGGACGCATTCCCAACTGCTTGCGCGCGGATGCGCCTACGCGCGGTTGTGGGAGAGCCAGTCGCAGTTGGAGGCGTTCGCGCAGGGAGGCGGGGAAGCTCGCTCGGGTGCGGGCGCTGTCGCGACCTCGCGTGTCGCCTCGGGCGTAACCCCGACCCCAGGCGCGAGCGTCCCGGAGTCGCCTTGCGAAGCCGACGAGCCGGTGCGGCCTGCGGGTGACGCCCGCTGCGGGACCGCGGGCGCCGCAGTGCCGCGCCGCCGTTCCAATTTCTCCATCATGGCGCGGCTTGTGGGGCTTACGCGCCCGCTTCTTCCCGTGATGGCGCTCGCCATCGTGCTGGGTGTGCTCGGCTTCCTCGCGGCGATCTTCCTCACCGTGTTTGCAGCGTACGGCCTGCTCAATGCAGCAGGCTTGTGGGGCGTTGTCCCTCTAGGCGTGGCGTGCGCGCTCGTGATCGTGTGCGGTGTGGTCCGCGGGCCGCTTCGCTACGGCGAGCAGCTGTGCAACCACTACCTGGCGTTCAAGATCCTCGCGCTCGTGCGCGACAAGGTGTTCGGCAAGATGCGCACGCTTGCGCCGGCCAAGCTCGAAGGTCGCGACAAGGGCGACCTTGTGTCCCTGCTCACAGGTGATATCGAGCTTCTCGAGGTGTTCTACGCGCACACGCTCTCGCCCGCAGCGATCGCCATTGTCGTGTCGGTCGTCATGGTGGCGTTCACGGCAACGCTCTCGCCGCTTTTGGCCGCCTACGCTGCCTTCTCCTATGCGGTCGTGGCATTGCGGTGCCGTGGATTTCGTCGAAGGCGAGCGGCACGGGCGGGCGCGAGGTGCGCGACGCCATCGGCTCCATGAACGCGTTCGTGCTCGACAGCCTGCGCGGCCTGCGCGAAACGCTGCAGTTCGGGCGCGCCGACGACCGCGCGCGCGAGCTTGCCTGTCGCATGAGCAGCCTCGCCAAGGTGGAAGGCCGCCTGAAGGATCGCACGGCGGTGGCCATGGCGGCGACGGGTGCGGTGGTGCTCGCGCTCGATATGGGCATGCTGCTCGCGGCGATGCACCTGGCGAACAGCGGGACGATCGCCTTCGGCCCGGCGGCGATCGCGTGCGCGGCGCTCATGTCGTCGTTCGGCCCGGTCATCGCCGTGGCGAACCTGGGCTCGACGCTGCAGCAGACGCTCGCATCGGGCGCCCGCGTGCTCGACGTGCTCGACGAGAGCCCGCAGACCCTAGAGATTGAAGACGGCGTCTCGCTCGACGGGTTCAATGGCGCCGCAGCGAGCCATGTCGATTTCTCCTACGGCGACGCGTGCGTGCTCTCCGATGTCGAGCTGAGCATTCAGCCAGGTCAGGTTGTCCGCATCGCAGGGCGATCGGGGTCGGGGAAGTCGACCCTGCTCAAGCTGTTCATGCGCTTCTGGGACGTCGACAGCGGCGCCATCAAGGTGTCGGAACACGACGTCCGCCGCGTGGCTACCGCGAGCTTGCGCCAGGTGGAAGGCTTCATGACGCAGGAGACGCATCTGTTCGCGGGCACCGTGCGCGACAATTTGGCCTTCGCGAAGCCGGGCGCGAGCGATGCGGAGATCATGGCCGCGTGCGAGAAGGCTTCCATCGCCGACTTCGTCCGTAGGCTTCCTGCGGGCCTCGATACCCAGGTGGGGGAACTTGGCGACGCGCTTTCGGGCGGCGAGCGCCAGCGACTGGGGCTCGCGCGCGTGTTTTTGCACGACGCGCCCTTCGTGTTGCTCGACGAGCCCACGAGCAACTTGGATGCCTTAAACGAGGCCGCCGTGCTGCGGGCGCTCGCCGACAATCGGGCGGGGAAGACGGTGCTGCTCGTTAGCCATCGCCCGAGCGCTGCAGCTATCGCCGATGTCACGTACTCGGTCGAGCATGGGCGCCTATCGTAAGGTCGCAAGGAGCGCCCTGCGGGGAGCGCTTGGGAGTGCGCAAAGCGCCCGAGGCCGTCGTGAAAAACGAAACGCCAGACCGTGCGGCCTGGCGTTTTCTTTCGCAACTGGTGCCCCTGGCAGGATTCGAACCTGTGGCTTTCTGCTCCGGAGGCAGACGCTCTATCCCCTGAGCTACAGGGGCACAATTCAGAAATTATACGCTATCATGGGTGAATCGCAAACAGACATCACGGGAATCAAAGAGAACAGGCAGGGCGCATGGAAGAAATCGTGACAGTCGAGCGTATGGGGTTCGGCCCCGAGGCGGTCGCGCACCTCGAAAGCGGGAAGGCCGTGTTCGTCGAAGGCGCCGCTCCCGGCGACGTGCTTTCCATCGAGGTCACCGAGGAGAAGCCCTCCTTCGCACGTGCTCGCATCGTGGAGGTGCAAAGCCCTTCGCCCGACCGCGTGGCCCCCACCTGGGCGGAGCCTTCCGCTCGCGGCGTGGCACCTTGGCAGCATCTTGCCTACGAGGCTCAGCTCGTCGCGAAGACCGACAACGTCGTTGCGGCGCTTTCGCGCACGGCGAAGTTCGGCGACGAGCGCGCCGCCGCCCTCGTGCGCCCGTGTTTGGGAAGCAAGCGCCAGTGGGGCTACCGCAACAAGGTCGAGCTCGGCGCTGCCTTCGACGAGGCGGGTTCCTTCCAGCTGGGTTTCCACGACGAGGGCTGCACGGATGTGGTGGCAAGCGCCACGTGCCCGGTGGCCTACAAGCAGATAGAACGTGCCCCCAAGGCGCTGCGCGGGGCGCTCCGTTTCGCGCAAGGCGCCGACAACCTGGGAATTTTCCGCGTCGGCGTGCGGCATAGCGTGCGCACCCACAGCACCGAGGTCGCGCTTTGGACGACGCCTGCCGCCTTTCCTCGCGGACACGTGGCCAACATCCTCAAGGGGTCGTTCAAGGCTACGAGCATCGTGCGCGTGCTTGCCGACCCAGGCCGCGCGCGCAAGATCAAGGGAGTAGAGGTGCTCGACGGCAAGGGCTTTTGGGAGGAGAAACTGCTCGGCTTCACCTTCCGCGTGGCAGCGCCGTCGTTTTTCCAGGTGAATACAGCTCAGGCAGAAAAGCTCATCGGCGAGGTCATTCGCGGGCTCGGTGGGGAAGTGGGCGATGAGGGGCCTGTCGGCCTTGACGAGATGCTCATTGCCGACTTGTACTCGGGCGGCGGCACGTTCTCCGTCCCGCTCGCCGCGGCGGGCGCCGATGTGATTGCCGTCGAGTCGGCGGGAAGCTCCGTGCGAGATTTGCGCCGCAACGCCGACGCCAACGGGGTCGACATCGAGATTATCGGCGGCGATGCGGCCCGCGAGCTTCCCGAGCTGGGCGAGCTCGACGCGCTCGTCGTCGACCCGCCGCGCGCGGGCTTGGCCGACGGCGTCGTGGAATCCATCGCGGCGGCGCGCCCCGAGCGCGTGGCATACGTGAGCTGCAACCCCGCGACCTGGGCGCGTGATGTGGCGCGCTTCGAGGCCAACGGTTACGAGCTGCTCTACGCGCAGCCGGTCGATTTGTTCCCGCAAACCTACCACGTCGAGGTTGTGAGCATCTTCGCGCGAAAAAATGCAAAATAGTTCTTGCCAAGGTGCGGGAGCTTTGCGATAATATCCTGGCTGCTTTCGCAAGGAAGCGACTTCGTCCCCATAGTCTAGAGGTTAGGACGCGGCCCTTTCAAGGCTGAGACACGAGTTCGATTCTCGTTGGGGGCACCATTCGAAACGTGCGGGCTGGAAGATTTCTTCCAGCCCGTTTTTCATGCTCGCCTTCTCGTTGCCGCAGTTCGGCGTTCGCTTCGTCTTCATTTGCGAACATTGCGGTTTTTGCATCATGCTCGCCGCATGCTGGTAAAATACAGATTCGTATGCAATCATCCGCCCGCATGCGCGACCGGCCGTCCGCCCTGCGGGTCAAAAGAACGCAAAGGAGCCGCCTTATGGCGATGTACACCCCCGAATACAAGCCGAACGGCAAGGAAATCGCCGTTTTCACCACGTCGAAGGGCACGATTCGCGTGCAGCTCACCGGCGAGGATGCCCCGATTCACGTGGGTAATTTCGTCGAACTCGCCCAGAAGGGCTTCTACGACGGGCTGAAGTTCCATCGCTACGTTCCCGGCTTCGTCATTCAGGGCGGCTGCCCGACCACGCGCGACCTCACGCCTGAGCAGGTCGTTCGCGAGGGTTCCACGCGCGGCTGCGGCACCGGCAACCCGGGTTACTCCATCCACGAGGAGTACACCACCAACCCGCACAACGAGCACAAGGACGGCACGCTCGCCATGGCTCGCTCTCAAAACCCCAACTCCGCGGGCTCGCAGTTCTACTTCTGCCTGGGCGCGCAGCCCTTCCTCGACGACGGCTACACGGTGTTTGGCCAGACCATCGAGGGAAAAGACGTCATCGGTCAGCTCCGCGTGGGCGATGTGATCGAGAAGATTGAAATCGAGAACGCCAACGAATAGGCCGATTTCCCGGCGTTTGCCCGGATTGAAGGAACCAGATGAACAACGAGCTTTTCAACAAAGCGCAATCGCTCTATGACGCCAAGGACTTCCAGGGCGCGCTCATGGCGTTCACGCAGTGCCTGCAAGACGGCGCAGCGCCGCTCGCACCTGGCGAGGCGGGGCGGTTGTACCACCAGATTGGCAACTGTCTCGTCAAGCTGAAGGACGCCAACGAGGCGATTCAGGCGTACACGCAGGCCCTAGCCGACGACGACTACGCCATGAAGGGCGCGGTGAACTGCAACCTCGGCATGGCGTACGCGTCGCTGCACGACTACGAGAACGCGGTGCGCTACTTCGAGGGCGCCGTGGCCGACGAGGGCTACGACGCGCGCTACAAGGCCTACATCGGTGTGGGCAACGCCTACATGAAGGTAGGAAAGACCGCCGAGGCGGGCGTCGCCTTCCGCGAGGCCGCGCTCGACGAGGGCAATCCCGACCCCACGAAGGCGCTGCTCAACCTAGGCGTTTGTTTTATGGCGCTCAACCGCCCGGCCGATGCGGTCGCGTCGTACGAGAGTGCGTTCCAGTTCGACATGTCGCAGGAGATGCACAACAAGCTCAACGCAAACCTGGGTCAGGCTTACGTCGCGTGCGGCGACATGGCCAAGGCTGTCACCGCCTTCGAGTCCGCCATCGCCGACAAGACCTACTATCTCTCCGATTCCGCGAGCGTTGACTATCAGCGCGCGGTGGGCGCCGTGGCGCAGGGAACATCTTCCCAGCCCACGCAGGTGCTCCCGCCCGTCGACATGTCGGGCTTCGACGTCGTCGCCGACGGCACGGCGGCTTACGCCAATGAGGCGGGCTACCCGGCCGACGCGAATACGCAGGACCCTTACTATTACGACGAGGGCCCCCAGGAAGGCTATCCCGGATACCCCGAGGCCTACGCCGACGGCAACGACGACCGCTTCTTCACCGCGAGCGACGAAGAGCTCGAGCAGTGGTCGCGCGGCATCGCCAAGCAGGAGCGCAAGCGCAGAAACGTCGGGCTCAAAATCGTGGTCGCCATCATCATCGTGGTCATCCTCGCGCTTGGCGCCGCTGTGTTCGCCTATACGCAGGGCTACGGCTTCCCGACGCAGGAAAGCGTCGCCAAGGAGCTGCTCGCGAACCCGTCCGACTCCAAGGCGCTGTTCTCGAAGGACGTCGACAGCGTCGATGCGCTCACGGGGCCCGTTGTGGCCGACTCGTCGGCGCAGGTGCTCGGCGTGGACAAGTCGATGAGCAACTCGACCGTCTACGTGAAGGCGGCCACTGAAAAGGGCGGGGAAGTGCAATACAAGATTTCGATGGTTCGCGACCTCATCGGTTGGAAGATTTCGAACGTCGAGCTGTATTTCCCCAGCCAGAACTAACTATTTCGCGCGCTTTGGGCGCGTGGGAATAAAACGAACCGAACAAGAAAGGTTACAAGCATGGCAATCGAGAAGACCTACAACATGATCAAGCCCGACGGTGTGCGCAACGGTCACATCGGCGAGATCATCTCCCGCATCGAGCGCGTCGGCCTGACCATCGAGCGCATGGAGCTCGGCATGGTGACGCTTGAAGAGGCGGAGGCGAACTACGGCGAGCACAAGGGCAAGCCGTTCTACGAGGGTCTCATCTCCTACATCACGTCCGGCCCGGTTGTGAAGATGGTCGTTTCCGGCGAGAACGCCGTGGCCACCATGCGCAAGCTCATGGGCGCCACCAACTGCGCCGATGCCACCCCCGGCACCATCCGCGGCGACTTCGGCCTGACCGTCGACGAGAACGTGATCCACGGCTCCGACTCCGTCGAGTCCGCCGAGCGCGAGATCAAGGTGTTCTTCGGCGCATAAGCCGCAGTCTCAACTGCAGATAGCTCGCATTCGCGACGCATCGAAAGCCGACATGCCCAAAGGCCTGTCGGCTTTTTGTTTTCCCAGGTTGTGGCCACGTTCGCGCTTCGGGTGCGGGAGACGGCTTGCCGCGTGCTTCATCTGCCTGTTAGAATAAAGCTGCCCCGGGGCTCTTCGCCGGCGGTCTCTCTATCTTTTTAGGAAAGGGGTCGTCATGTCTTTCGAAACGCGCGAGCAAAACGGATCTTCGCAGCCTGCTGAGGAGAAGCCTTCGAAAGCGAGCGGATGGGCCATCACGGTTGTGGGCATCGTCGTTCTCGCCGTTGTGGTTTCCTTTCCGATGTGGGGGCAGATTTCGACGCTTTTCGAGCAAGCAACGCAAGGGGCGAATGGCTCGCCTGCGACAGAAACAGCCTCTGACCAGGGAATTACCGCTATCGTTGAATCGTCGAAGGTGAGCGGCGCCACCTCGACGATCGTCGTTCGCTTCAAGGACGAGGACGGCAAAGGGCGCATCTCCGACAAGGTTGACTTCGGGCATTATTCTGTGCAGATCGGCACGAACCGCCCGTTCTCCACGATTTCGCTGCGCGATTACGACGCCGCGTTGGGCGAGGCATCCTACGCGATTGCGATAGAGGGCGATTTCGCGGGTAAGCGCGCGCTCGTCGACTTCTACAGCATCTCGTCGGGTCAATATAACTTCTACGTCGAGTCGATCGATGTCGACATCCCGTCCGTTTTGCGCGACGATGCGGCGGGAACGTTCGGTCCCTTAGAAGGTGATCTCAACGGCTTCGGTGCGAAGGACTCAAACGGGTTCTCGTGGAATAATGCGCTTACGACGAGCTCGAACATCGGGGATAGCGAGCATCGGCCGCAGGGCGACGTGCTTGCGCCGAATGCCATTCACGTCGATCTGCCAGATGCCCAGGGTGCATATCTTTCGAACGTCGCGTACCGCGATGGGGCGCTGTACCTGCAAGCGGCGATTCCCGTGGGCGATTCCGGCGAATGCATGCTCAGCGTGTTTGTGGAATCGCAGTTGACGGGCATATCCTTCGCGCGAAGCGGAGACTCGTTTTCCTATCTCTACACCGATGCGGAAGGCACGCGCCTGCAGATTTTCGAAACGCAGTTCGCGGTTTCGGAGAGCGACTTGGCAAATTGCCGACTGGGCGTAAGCGGCATGGGGAACCGAGGGACGACTAAGGGGTCGTGGCGCGTCGCATGCACGTTCGCGGAAGCGCAGCAGGATTCGAGTGCAGAGCCCGTCGCGGAGCCCGTCGCCATAGAGCCCGCCGCAGATTCCCCCGAAGCGCGCTAGATTCGCCACTGGTCGATAGGTGGCTTGTGGGGTGTCGCTTTCGGGGTAGCATAGACTTCAAGCACGAAGTAATCCCAGACGAGATAAGGATGCGTGCGTATGCTCTATCGAGTTATCGATGCGGGCGAGCTTCCCTCGCTTGTGTCGGCCTTCTTGGAAACCTATGAGGTGATCGCCCCCGTCAAGCGCGGCTTGAGCCATGCGTACTCGACGGTCGAGTCGTTTGAGGAAATCGCGCTCGATTACACGACTACCATCACCCCGTTAAAGAAGCTCTTTCTGCCGGTACGCGAGACGCTTCTTACCTTCGACACCGAGACCAACGACGTCACGGAATATTCCGAACCCGTGCCGCGGCGCGTCGTGTTCGGCGCGCATGCATGCGATATCAATGCGCTTAATAGCCTTGACCTGGTGTTTCGCGACGGGCCGTACCCCGATCCGTACTACACGACGCGCCGCAACGCCACGCTTATCGTGGGCATTTCCTGCATGCCGACCGACACCTGCTTCTGCCATCTGTGGGGAAGCGACGAGGCGCGCTTCGGCTACGATTTGTTCCTGCAGGATATCGGCGGGAAGTACCTGGTGAGCATTTCGAGCGTCGAGGCCGCGAACATCTTGGAGGCGGCGTGCTCCCCCCGCGAGGCGACCGACGAGGATCGAGCGGAGTTCCGCCACGTCACGCGCCGTCGTCAGGAGGCCTTCAACAAGGAAATCCCCGACATCCAGGAAGTCGCCATGCTGATGGACGCCTTCCATTCCGATCCCTTCTGGGAGGAACTTGGCGGGCGCTGCCTGTCGTGCACCGCGTGCGCCTCGGCGTGCCCGACGTGCTACTGTTTCGATATCCGCGACGTGCGCACCCCCGACGGTAAACACGGACATCGCGAGCGCGTGTGGGATTGCTGCACGAACCCGCAGTTCGCCGTCGTGGCAGGCGGGCACAACTTCCGTCCCGACGGGCGCAACCGCGTGCGCCATCGCATGTATCACAAGCTCAACGGCTTTCTCGCCACACACGATCGCATGCTGTGCGTGGGGTGCGGGCGCTGCGTGCGCGCCTGCAAGGCCAACATCAACCCCATCGAGGTGCTGAAGTTCTTCGAGCGAAAGGGAGCAGACGATGCCGAGTAACGTAGCAGCCTCCGCAATCGAGGTGCATCCCTTCCACGACGCAGGTTCCTCCATGACCGGCGCCGAGCGCATGGCCGCGAACCCCTATCGCCCGTGGCCGGCGCGCATCACGTCGATCACCGAGCTCACCGCGACCGAGAAGCTCTTCGAGTTCCGCCTGGTCGACGAGTGCATCCGCAACGCGTTCCACCATGAGCCCGGCCAGTTCGTCGAGCTTTCAATCTTCGGGGTGGGCGAGGCGCCCATCTCTATCTCGTCCTCGCCCTCGAAAAGCGGCTTCATCGAGTTGTGCGTGCGCCGCGCAGGCCGTTTCACCGAGGCGCTCCACAAGATGCAGTGTGGCGACATCGTGGGTATCCGTGGGCCTTTCGGGCGTGGCTTTCCCTTCGAGCAGATGCGAGGGCACGACATCCTGCTCGTGGCGGGCGGGCTGGGCATCGCGCCGCTTCGCAGCCTTATCAACAACATCCACGACGAGCGCTCCGACTTCGGCAAAGTCACCATCATCTACGGCAGTAAGACGCCGCAGGAAGTGATGTTCCGCAACCAGTTCGAGATGTGGCGCCACCGCAGGGATTTCGACCTCTACCTTACCGTCGACCACGCCGACGAGACGTGGGACGGCGAGGAAGGCCTGGTCACGAAGCCCTTCGAGCGGCTCGAAATCAACCCGGACAACACATATGGCGCCGTGTGCGGCCCGCCGGTGATGTATCGGTTCGTCGTGCAGGAAATGCGCAAGAAGGGTATTTCCTACGACCACATCTACATGAGCTTCGAGCGCCATATGAAGTGCGGCATGGGCAAATGCGGCCATTGCCAAATCGGGCACCAGTACTGCTGTATCGACGGGCCCGTGTTCAACTACTGGGAAGCCAAGAACATCCAGGGGTCGATGTAGCATGAGCAATCTAGAATTCGAGCGCGAGTGCCCGGCTGCCCCGCGCGTCGTGGTGGTGGGCCTGGCGAGCTGCTTTGGCTGCCAGCTCCAGATCACCAACGCCGAGCCCTACCTGCTCGACGTGTTGGGCCAGATCGACCTGCGTTATTGGCAGCTGGCATCGAGCGATCCCATGCCCGAGGAATTCGATGTGGCGGTGATCGAGGGCGCGGCGACGACCGCCGAGGCCATCGAGACGCTCAAGGAAGTGCGCAAGAAGGCGAGCGCGGTGATCGCCGTGGGTTCGTGCGCCACGACGGCGGGTATCCCCGGGATGGCTGCGGGCAACGTGGCTGCGGGCGCTGCCGCCGTCTACGGCGCGCCCGGCGCGCCCGAGGCGTGCGGCGAGCTTATCGACCCCGCGCCCATCTCGGCATACATCGACGTGGATTTCGAGGTGCTCTGCTGCCCGATTGACACGTTCGCCTTCATCGACGTGCTGCAGCGCGCGATTTACGGCTCGAACCGCTTGCCGCAGACGGCGACGCTGTGCGGCGAGTGCAAGCACAACGACCGCGGGTGCTTTTTCGGCCGCGGCGTCTTGTGCTTGGGGCTCGTCACGCGCTGCGGGTGCGGTGCGCGCTGCACGTCGCTTGGCCGTCCCTGCAACGGCTGCGCGGGGCTTTCTCCCGATGCGAACGTGGCTGCCGCGCGGGCGGTGTGCGCAGAGTCGGGCGTGAGCGTTACAGCCTTCGACGAGGCCCTTCAGATGTTCAACTACGTGAACCCGGCGCTTTCCGCGACGAGCGAGGAGTAGACGCAAGATGAGATGTTCGATCAACGTTGACCATATCGCGCGTATCGAGGGTCACGGCAACGTCCACCTCGCAATCGAGGACGGCGCGGTCGCAACCTGCGAGATGAACGTCGTGGAGCCGGCGCGCCTGTTCGAGAGCATGGTGCGCGGCCGCACGTTCTCCGAGATACCCTACATCGCCTCGCGCATCTGCGGCATCTGCTCGGCGAGCCATGTGGTCACCGACCTTCTGGCCATCGAGCGCGTCTTCGGCGTCGAGGTGAGCGACCGCACGCATGCCCTGCGCGAGCTTTTGATCTACGGGTCGTACCTGCAGAACCACGCGACGCACCTGTTTGTGTTCGCCGCGCCCGATTTCACGGGGCACGCGAGCGTGTTTCCCCTGGCCACCGAGGCGCCCGAGCTGTTCAACCAGGCGCTTGCCCTGAAGGCATTGGGCAACGAGCTCTGCACGAAGGTGGGCGGGCGCTCCGTCCACCCGATCACGGCGGTCGTGGGCGGCTTCACGAACGAGATCTCGCGCGACGAGTACCTGGCGCTCGCCGAGAAGATGGAGGCGATGCTTCCCTTCGCCGAGCAGACGGTCGATTTGTTCAACAGCTTCGCCGTTCCCGACATCGAGACGGCAGGCGACATGCTCGCCATGGTGCAAGACAATTATTACCCGGTGTGCACCTCGCGTGACGCGCGGTTTGTGGGCACGGGGGAAACCTTCGATGCCGACGACCATGAAGCCCGTGTCGAGGAATACGCCGTGCCGCATTCCGGCGCGCTCTTCGCGCGTTCGCGCATGTCCCAAAAGCCGTACATGACGGCATCGCTCGCGCGCATCAACGCGTCGTGGGGCCAGCTCGGACAGCGCGCGCGGCTGGCTGCTGCGAAGGCGGGGCTTCGTCCGCCGGAGCGCAATCCCTTCCGTAACAACGTCGCGCAGGCCGTCGAGCTCGTCGATGCGCTCGATCGCTGCGCGCACATCGCGCGCAGGCTTGCCGAGGGCGACAACGGCTTTGCGGGCTCGAGCGCGCCTGCGCCCTTCGAGGTGCGCGCTGGGCGAGCGACCGGGTTCACCGAGGCTCCGCGAGGCGTGCTCTTCCACGACCTGGAACTCGACGAGGAAGGCCGCGTGAAACATGCGTCGATCCTCACGCCCACGGCGCAAAACGTCGCGAACCTTGAAGGTGATATGCGCACGCTCGCCGAGAAGATGGTGGCGGAAGGCGCCGCCGAGGCCGATATCCGCCTGCGGGTGGAAGAGCTCGTGCGAGCCTACGACCCCTGCCTCTCCTGCAGCGTGCATTAGCGGGCGCGGTGCCCAAGTGCTCTGCGCGAACCCCCCTTTTCGCCGGACGCATCGCCTGGGCGCTGCATGCTTCGTTCTCCCTTGTGCCCCTCGTGGATTTTCATTCGCGCAAAACGCCGTGTGATAAAATCAGTCGTTACTTGAAACAACTATGACCTCGAGGGGTTTTGCTTTTATGTCGTTTATGGATTGGTTCTCGAACCTTACGGGCCAGATGGGCACCGACATGGCCATCGACCTCGGAACCGCGAACACGCTCGTCGCGATGACGGGCGAGGGCATCGTCATCAACGAGCCCTCGGTCGTGGCGATCGAGAAGAGCACCCATCGCGTGCTCGCCGTCGGCCATGAAGCGAAGAACATGATCAACCACACGCCCGAGGCGTTCTCCGCCGAGCACCCGCTCAAGGACGGCGTCATCGCCGACTACGACGTGACGGAGGCCATGCTCTCGGCGTTCATCAACAAGGCGGCGGTCCGCAAGTACCCATGGCAGGCTAAGCCTCGCATCGTCATCTGCATTCCCTGCGGCGCAACCTCGGTCGAGAAGCGCGCTGTGTTCGAAGCCGCCATCCAAGCGGGCGCGCGTCAGGCGTACCTCATCGAGGAGCCGATGGCCGCGGCGATGGGCGCCGATCTGCCCGTCACCGAGCCGACGGGTTCCATGGTCGTCGACATCGGCGGCGGCACCACCGAGGTGGCTGTCATCTCCTTGGGCGGCATCGTCACGTCGTCGAGTCTTCGCCTTGCGGGCAACCGCATGGACGAAACCATCGCCATGCACCTGCGCGATTTGCTCGGCATCAAGATCGGCGAGCGCACGGCTGAGGTCATCAAGATCAAGATCGGCTCCATCCTGCCCTTCGAAGACGGGCGCGAGCGCGACATGATCATCTCCGGCCAGGACGTGCTCACCGAGCAGCCGAAGGAAGTCACCATCCAGTCCGAAGACGTGCGCCAGGCGCTTCAAGCGCCATGCGAGGAGATGGTCGTCCACATCAAGGAAACGTTCAAGAAGACGAACCCCGACCTGGCCAGCGACATCATCCAAAACGGCATCCTGCTCACGGGTGGCGGCGGGCTTCTTTCGGGTCTCGACCGCTATCTGTCCGACAAGCTCGAGATTCCCGTGTGGGTGAGCGAGACGGCGCTCACGAACGTGGTCACGGGCTGCCTTAAGGTGCTCGAGACGCCCACGGCGCTCAAACAGACGCTCATGCGCTCGAAATAGGTGCTGAGCAGCTTTTATGTCGCTTAACTTCCAAAACAACGACGGAGCACCTGCCAAACGGGTGCTCCTTATCGTTCTGCTCGCGGTATCGCTCGTGATGGCGACGGTGTATTCTCGCGAAGGCGAGTCGGGCCCTCTGCATGCCGCCCAGGGCGCGGTGAGCTCGATCGCGGCGCCCTTGAAGCTCGTCGGATCGCAAGCTTCCTCGGGAATCCGCGACGCGCAGGATGCCGCCGTCGACGCCTCGGCGGACGACGCGACGCTCACCGAGCTGCGCGAGCAGAACGCCGAGCTTCGAGAGCTCGTCGCCCAAACCGAGGAATACCGCCAGGAGGTCGAGCGTCTCCACGGGCTTTTGAATCTGAAGGAGAGCTCGGGCGCCGAGGGCGTCGGCGGGCGCATCATCGGGCGCAACACCGACGCGTGGAACCAGACCGTCACGATCGACGTGGGCACTGACGACGGCGTATCGACGGGCCTTACCGTCATGGGGCCGAACGGCGTGATCGGCCAGGTGGTTTCCGCGCAGGCGGGCACTTCCACGGTTCGTCTTCTGTGCGATCCGCGCTCGGGTGCCGCGGCGCTTATCCAATCGAGCCGCGCGGAGGGCGTGGTCAGAGGCTCGCTCGACGGGCTGCTCTACCTTGAAAACGTCGACTCCGACGTGCAGGTCTCGGTGGGGGACGTGGTGCTCACGTCCGGCTTGGGCGGAAGCTACACGCGCGGTCTGCTCATCGGCACCGTCGTGAAGATCGAGGGTGCGCAAAACGACGCGAGCCGCCGCATCGTGGTCTCGCCGAACGATGCCGCGACATCGCTTGAGGAGGTGCTCGTCGTCACGAGCGTCTCCGAGAATGGATCCGCCGCAACGTCCTCGCAGTCGAAGTCGTCGAAGTCGAGCGAAGGAGGCGCGCAGTAATGAACGAGCCCATCACCTACGTCCCGCGCATCGCAGGCGCGCTCATCGTCGTGCTGCTCCAGGTCGTGCTCGCGCCCAACATCGCGCTTTTCGGTGTGGTGCCTAACTTCATCATGGCCTACGTGCTCGTCGTGTCCATCGCGTGCCCCGATCAATCGGGCCCGGTGTTCGCGTTTGTCCTGGGCCTTCTGTTCGACCTTTTGGGCTCGGGCCCCGTGGGCGCCATGGCGTTTCTGCTTACGGGCGTCTCGTTTCTCGCGAAGCGTATCTTCATGCTGCTCAACAACGACACGCTGTTCATGCCGCTGTTCATCGTCGGAGCGTCCACGTTCGCCGTCGAGCTGCTCTACGCCGTGTTCATGATGCTGTTCGGCGCCGGCGTCGGAGCGCTCGACGCGTTTGTCTTCCGTGCGCTGCCGGGTTTCGTTTACAGCTTCCTCGTGGCACTTGTCCTCTACCCGATTGTCGTGCGTTTCCTGGCGCAGCCGATCCAGCAGCAGCCCGGAACGCCGCAGCTTCGCTAGGGGGCGCGCATGCTGGTAGCCATCATCGCGGCCATCATCGCGGCGCTCGTCGCGGCGGCGGTCATCGTGGTCGTTTTCTTCGTGCGCAATCGCACGAAGACGCCGTATGCGAACAGCGGGAAGAAGGACATCCAACAGCTTTCCACCGTCGGCGTCGGCTCGGGCGGCATCCCCAAGCGCGGCAAGGCGAGCTCTTCGCGCCCCGAATCCGACGTGCAGGTGCAAAGTGGGCATGAGAGCTCGAAGAAGCCTGCCGACAACCTGAAGGGCCGCTTCGCGGGCATCGGGATCTTCTCCGCCGCCGTGTTCGGCACGCTTGCGGTGAAGCTGTGGAGCATGCAGATCCTCTCGAGCGAGGACTACGCGAATGAGGCGGCGAACAACCTCTACACCACGGTGTCGACGCCCGCTCCGCGCGGGTTCATCTACGACGCCGACGGTATTGCGCTCGTGAAGAATCGCTCGAGCCAGACCGTCCTCGCGGATGCCGACGTGGTCGACGACCACGATGTCGTAGTGCGGCTGTCGGCCGTGCTCGGCATCCCCCAGGCGATCGTGCGCCAGCGCATCCAGTCGACCACGGCGGGCGCGCAGAGTCAGCGTGTCGTGGCGAGCGACGTGCGACTTCGCGACGTTGCCTTCATCGCCGAGCACTCCGACGCCTTCTCGGGCGTCACGGTGGAAACGCGCACGGTGCGCGATTACCCTTTTGGCGCCCTGTGTGCGCACGCTTTGGGCTACACGGGCACGCCGAGCGAGGAGCAGGTTTCGAAGGCTCCTGCCAATCGTGACATCCAACTGACTGATGACGTGGGGAAATCCGGCGTCGAAGCCGCCTATGACAGTCTGCTCGCGGGCGATCACGGGCAGCGTGTCGTCACCGTCGACGCGCAAGGCAACGTCGTGGACGTGGTGAGCGAGACGAAGGCAACCCGTGGGTCGGACGTGTATCTGACCATCAAGGGATCGGTGCAGTACGCCGCCGATGAGGCGCTCGCGAGCCTCATCGCGCCCAGCGGCGGCACCATCGGCACGGGCAAGGGCGTCGGCGGCGCGGTCGTCGCCATGGACGTGCGCGACGGCAGCATCCTGGCGCTTTCGAGTTATCCCACCTTCGACCCGACGAACTGGGTGGGCGGCCTGTCCACCGAGGCGAACAGCGTCTACAACTCCGACGAGGCGCACGCGCCGCTGCAAAACCGCGTGACGGCGGGGCTTTACGCCGCCGCCTCCACCTTCAAGCCCTTCACGGGGCTCGCCGGCCTAGAATACGGCTTCGCGGAGGGGCGCGGCTGGGACTGCACGGGCAAGTGGGACGGCTTCAACACCGGCTCGCCGCAGTGGTGCTGGAATCACAACGGGCACGGCTACCTTGATTTCCGCGGCGGCATCGTGAACTCCTGCGACGTCGTGTTCTACGAGATTGCGAAGGACTTTTTCTTCGCGTCGAAAAGCCAGGGCGGGAACCTCTCCGACACCGCTATCCAGGAAATGGTGCAAAAGTTCGATTTCGGCAAGAAGGCGGGCATCGACATCGGCGGGGAAGTCGAGGGGCTCGTCCCGACGCCCGAATGGAAGGCGACGCGCTGGCGCAACGTCCCCGCGAACGCCACGTGGACGGGCGGCGACTACACCAACATGATTATCGGCCAGGGCGACGTGCAGGTCACGCCGATTCAGGTCGCGGTCGCCTACGGGGGCATCGCGACAGGCAAGATCATGAAGCCGCATCTGCTGAAGGAAGTGCGCAACGCCTCCGGGCAGACGGTCGTGAGCTACGAACCCGAAGTCGTTGCGGAGCCCGACGTCGGCCAGAAGCACCTCGACATCGTGCGCGACGCGCTGCGCGGCGTGGTCACCGAGAACGAGGGGATCGCGTCGCTGTTCGCCGAGTCGGGCGTGAAGGCCGCTGGCAAGACCGGCACCGCCGAGCACACCGATAAGGGCGACGACGCGTGGTTCGTGTGCTATGCGCCCTACGACGACCCGAAATACGTGGTCGCGACCGTTATCGAGCAGGGCGGCGGCGGCTCGGCCGTGGCGGCGCCCGTCGGCGCGAAGGTGATGGAGGCCGTTATGGCCGCTGACGCGGGCAGCGCCGACGCCTCCTCGATCGGGCGCGTCGCGGGCTCGTCGGGACGCACGGTCGCGGGCTTCGACACCAAGAGCGCAAGCCGGTCGGATTAGGGAAGCGAGGTGGAATAGCATGGCATTGCCTCAGATAGACAGCGTGAAAACTCCCAATGCGTCCCTTTCGCGCGCCGCTTCGCCGCGCCGGGGAAGGTGGCCTGCAGTGAACCTTCCCTTCGTCGCGATCATCGTGGTGCTCGTGGGTTACGGCCTGCTTGTGTGCTGGTCTGCCATCGAGGGCTCGACCGACACGAGCTACAGTTTCACGCGCCAGCTCATCTTCGTCGCCGTTGGCGCCGTCGTGATGCTGCTCATGTGGCAGATGGACTACCAGCGCTTCGGCGACATGGTCATGCCCCTGTTCGTCGTGAACATCGCGCTCATCCTCTCGCCGCATATCCCGGGCATCGGCACCGACGCGGGCATGGGCGCGCAGTCGTGGCTGAAGCTCGGCATTCAGGTGCAGCCCGGCGAGTTCGCCAAGATCACGATCATTCTCATGGATGCCTCGATCGTGGCGCGCTACGGCGGGCGCCTCGACGACGCACGCGAGTACGTGAAGGCGGTGTTCCTCATGGTGGTGCCCTTCGTGGCCATCATGACGCAGCCCGACTTGGGCACGGGTCTGGTATATCTGGCCATCGCCGCCATGGCCCTCGTCGCGGGCGGCGCGCGCGCGAGGTATCTGCTCGTGACGCTTGCGGCGGGAATCGCCGCCGTCGCCGCTGTCTTCGCGATCGATCAGGTCATCTACAACTCGACCGGCGAGTACAAGCTGCTCAAGCAGTACCAGCGCAACCGCTTGCTCGTGTTTCTCGACCAGGGCGGCGCGAACATGTCGTCTGAGGGGTACAACCTTCAGCAGGCGAAGATCGCCATCGGCTCGGGCGGGCTGTTCGGGAAAGGCCTGCTCAACGCTACGCAGTCGGGGCACGGCTTTCTCCCCGAGGCGCAGACCGACTTCATCTTCTGCGTGCTTGCCGAGCAGTTCGGTTTCGTGGGGTCGATGGCCCTGCTCGCGCTTTACGCCGCGCTCATCTACGTGAGCATTCGCATCGCGCGCAACTCGGTCGATTTATTCGGAACCTTGATAGTCATGTGCGTTGTCGGCATGTGGCTGTTCCAGATTCTGGAGAATATCGGCATGGATTGCGGGCTTATGCCCATCACGGGCATCCCCCTGCCGTTTGTGAGCTACGGTTCAACAGGCATGATCATGAGCTTCATGGCGCTGGGCCTTATCGGCTCGGTCTGGCGCGGGTCGAACATCGACAAGAAGAAAGAAGGGCGGCTATGAAACTTCCCATCGACCTTAAGGCGGTCATCGAGGCTGCGACCGACATCGAAAGCGCGCGCAGCGCGCCAGTGTCTGTGAGCGTGCTCATCGATGATTCGGCGCCTGGCGACGTGGCGGCGCATGTTCGCTCGGCCTTCGTCGGCGCGGGTGCGCATGCTCGCGTGACCGTGGGATATTTCGAGGGACCTGCGTTTTCCCCGTACGAGAACGACGACATGGCCGTGATCGTTGCCGGTCTGTCTGATGAAGTGGGCAAGCGCGCTGCCGACATTCGTGCCGCCGGCGTCCCCGTCATGGTGGTGACCTCGATGCCGAAGCTCGTGGCCGATATGGCGAGCGCCTACGGCAACCCCATCCCCGAAGGCGATCTGGTCGCACCTGAGGCGTCGGCCGAGTGCGCGCCGGAAGAATCCGCCGAGGCGGAGGGCGGCGCTTCTGCGGCCGCGGCGGCAGGCTCCGCGGGTTCGTCTGATGACCCTGATGCCCCGATCGCCATCGACGCTGCCGCGGCCGCTGCACTTGATCGCCGCATGGGCGAGTGGGTTGTGGCCGCGTGCCGCGAGAAGCGCCTCGCCCTCGCGCTGTCCTTCCCATTCGTGCGCCGACCCTTATCGCTCGAGGCTGTGAATGCGACGTCGATCCAAAATGCGGGTATCGGGCTTGTGGCCTTCATTCCGGGCGCCGACCTGCCGCTTATGACGCTCAACCAGGCGAAAATGCTTTTGCAGGTCGCAGCGGCGCACGGCGAGCCCATGAGCGCTGCCCGCGTGAAGGAGCTTGCCGCCATCGTCGCCGGTGGCTTCGCATGCAGAAGCTTCGCGCGCGAGGTCGCGGGCGTGGTGCCGGGCGTCGGCTGGGCGGTGAAGGCAGGCGTGGGCTATGCGGGTACAAAGGCGATGGGCCTCGCCGCCGTGGAGTACTTCGAGCGCGGTGGGAACATCGCGGGGCTTGCGGGGGTCGTTTCTTCCGCGACCGCGAAGGCGACGAAGGTCGCGGGCGATGTTGCGGCGACGCCTGCGGGCGCGCGTGTGGTGTCAACCGCGAAATCGGTGATTCGCAAAAGCGCCGCTTCGGTGCTTAAGAAGACAGAGTAAAGCTGCTACCTGCGGTTTTTTATAGAGGGGGACTGATGATCGACCTGTGGCCAAGGCTTGAGCCGCTGCTCGCGCTCGTCGAGCGCCCGGCGCGCTATCTCGACCACGAGTGGGGCGCCGTCCGCAAGGAGGGCGCGGACTTCAACTACTGCATGGTATATCCGGATACCTACGAACTCGGCCAGCCCAACCAGGCGGTTCGCATCCTCGTGAACGCCGTGAACGCGACGGAGCACCTCGCCGCCGAGCGCGCGTTTCTGCCCGCGGTCGATCTCATCGACCTCATGCGCGAAGAGGGCATTCCGATGTTCTCACTGGAGAGTTGTGCCCCGTTGTCGTGCTTCGATGCGATCGGCATCACACTGCCGCACGAGCTCGCAGCGACCAACGTTCTCGAGGTGCTCGATTTGTCGGGGCTTACCCTTCGCGCTGAAGACCGCGCCGAGGGCGATCCGATCGTGTTCGGCGGCGGCCCCTGCGTGTACAACCCCGAGCCCTATGCGCCATTTTTCGACGCGATGCTCATAGGCGAAGGGGAGGAAGCGTTGCCCGAGGCCCTGCTCGTCGTGCGCGATGCCAGGCGCACGGGCGCTTCCCGCCGCGATATCCTGCGCGCGCTCGCGGCGCTTCCTGGGTGCTACGTTCCCTCGCTCTATCGCGTGCGGGAAGAAGGCGAGGCGCAGCGCGCGGGCTCATGGGTTGAGCCGCTTGAGCCGGGCGTTCCCGAGCATATCGAGAAGCGCCTGTTCGCGAGCTTCTCGGAAAGTTCCGCCTGGGAGCCGTGCGTCGTTCCCTATACCGAATGCGTGCACGACCGCCTCTCGGTCGAGGTTCTGCGCGGGTGCGCGCGCGGGTGCCGCTTCTGCCAGGCGGGCATGATGTATCGCCCGGTGCGCGAGCGCTCGGCGGAAAACGTGGTGTCCGCAGTGCTCGAGGGGCTTGCCGACACGGGCTACGACGAGGTGAGCTTGACCTCGCTTTCCTCGACCGACCACTCGCAGATTGCCGATATCCTCACCAAGCTGAATCACGCGTGCGACGGTAAGGGCGTGCGCATCTCGCTGCCTTCGCAGCGCCTTGACTCGTTCGGTGTCGACATGGCGGGGCTCGTCGCGGGGCAAAAGAAGGGCGGGCTCACGTTCGCGCCCGAGGCGGGCACGCAGCGCCTGCGCGACGTGATCAACAAGAACGTGACGGAAGACAATCTGTTCGGGGCCATTGACGCCGCATTCAGGGCGGGGTGGCGCCGTTGCAAGCTCTACTTCATGATCGGTCTGCCGACCGAGACCGATGACGACATCAAGGGCATCGCGAGTCTCGTCCAGCGCGCCTACGACCGCGCGAAGGCGGCCGTGCCTCCCGAGCATCGCGGCAACGTGCGTGTGAGCGCGTCGGTGGCGCTGTTCGTTCCCAAATCGCAGACGCCCTTCCAGTGGGATGGGCAGATTCCGCCCGAGGAAGCGCTGCGCCGCGTGAACCTTCTGCGCAACAGCGTGAAGTATCGTGCGGTCGACATCCACTGGCACGACCCGGCGACGAGCTTCGTCGAGGCCGTCATGAGCCGCGGCGGCCGCGAGGCGGCCGACTGGGTTGAGGCCGCATGGCGCCATGGTGCGCGCTTCGATGCGTGGACCGAGCTGTTTTGCGAGGAAGCGTGGCGCGAGGCGGCGCGTGAGCTGGGGATTGACCCGGCCGCCATCGCACAGGCGCAGTGGGACACCTCGCGCGTCATGCCGTGGTCGCACATTTCCACGGGCGTGAGCACGCGCTATCTGGCGCTTGAGCGCAAGCGCGCGTCGCAAGAGATCACCACGCCCGACTGCACCTTCGAGAAGTGCACGGGGTGCGGCGCCTGCCAGGCGCTCGATTGCGATAACATGCTTGCCGGCGTTCGCTCCCTGCCGAGCGCGCCTGCCGCGGCGTCGGGGGATGCCGCGGTGGATGTGACGCCTGCTCAGGCTGCGCTGGCCGTCGAGATGCCGGCCGAGGCTGCTGCGGGGGGCGAGGACGACGGCGTGCCCGCGTCTGCCGTGGCGGCTACGGCTTCTCCTGCTGCCGCTAAGGCATCGGGAAACGATAGTTTCGCGAAGGCGGCGAGTGACGAGTGCTCGCTTTCCGCGTCCGAAGGAGGTGCGCGATGAGCGAGCCGCAACAGGTATTTCGCCTTCGCTTGACGTTTGCCAAGCAGGGGCGCCTCGCGATGTTGTCGCATTTGGAAGTTGCCCGCGCGCTTGAGCGTACCGTACGCCGCGCTGGCCTGCCTTATGCGGTGAGCCAGGGCTTCTCGCCCCATATGCTCATCGCGTTCGGTGCGGCGCTGCCCGTCGGCGTCGGAGGGACGCACGAGATCGCCGACGTCCGCCTGACGCACTACGTTTCCGCTGACAAGGCCCTTTCTGCTCTGCAAAACGCAAGCGTTGCCGACCTTATGGTGAAGGAGTGCCGCTACATCGAGCCCAAGGCTGCTGCTGCGTCGGTCGCCTTCCCCGTGAGCACCTACCGCGCGCTCCTGTCGTGCACGCCGGCGGTGCTTCCTCTGCCTGATGAGATTCACGTTGTGCGCAAGAAGAAGGAGAAGGTGCTGCATCCTGCCGAGTTCCTCGTGGGGAATTTCGAGCTCACGGGTGCAGTTGCCACCTTCAAGTTGGAGGCGAAGCCGACGGGTAGCTTACGTCCGGACTTGCTTTTGCGTGAGGCGGTCGATGCCTACAATCACGCCGCTGCGGGAGAGGATATCTCGGGGGTGACCTGGGTGGAAAACGCGGTGGAGCCCGAGGCTATGATCGCGAAGAAGGCTGAGCGCGGGCTCGATTTGCCCTGCTGCGACGACGATGCGCTTCGTATCCTGAATATTATGCGCATCGCCCAGGAGTAGGGGCGCGCGGCGCGGGTTGCCAGGCTCTGAGCGCGGCGATGGCTGTCGGGCTGGGGTGCATCTAGAGAAGGCTGTTCCGCGTGCGGTTTCGCGTGTGGGTAAATCGCTTCTTCGAGAAAAGTTTCGCCGCGATGGGGTAACTTGCGGTACAATAGCTAGCGCTGCAAATCGCGGGTGTGGTTCAATGGTAGAACTTCAGCCTTCCAAGCTGATAACGCGGGTTCGATTCCCGTCACCCGCTCCATGAAACACAAGGTCAGAGGCTTGAAGCTTCTGACCTTTTTGTTTGTGTCCCAAATCGGTCGCCAAATAGTCACCAAAAAATGAAGTCTTCAATCTAGATACTGTGGTTCGGGCGTTTTTTGAAGCGTTGAGAGTGCCCCTCTCTATAAAGGTTTTTCGCGTCTCGGATTGCGAAGCTTCGCGTTCGTTGTCCTTTCGTTTCTTGGCCGACGTGAGGTTGGGCGAAAGATTTTCTGGTTAGCGTGAACGTGTGAAGGAGTTCCGAGCTTTGCGAACCTCAATTCATGCCCAAAAACCGAGTTGTCCCGCAAATGACACGCCAGGCGGTGTGCATGTCGGGGGACAACTCGGAATTTGTGCCAATGCGAATGCGCCTTGCGAGCTGTGCTTCGCTTGTAATAAAGCTAACAATTCGGAATCAGGCATATCGACAAGAGGAAAGTCAAAAGAGTGCGATGAGCCAAGGGAATCTGGCGCGCCCAGCAGGACTCGAACCTGCAACCGTCGGATTAGAAGTCCGATGCTCTATCCGTTGAGCCATGGGCGCGCATGGCGAAAAGCATGTCGGTTGAAAATGGTCGGGATGACAGGATTCGAACCTGCGACATCCTGCTCCCAAAGCAGGCGCGCTACCAAACTGCGCCACATCCCGACGAACGAACAGCGAAAGTTATTATAGCAGAAGCATTTTGCCCACAAGCTTCGAGTTTGCCCGAAAGCTAAGAGTAATAAGCTGAGCTGGGAATGTTGTCGCTATTCGAACGCCGTAGCCATTGGGCGATCTTGCCGGCTGGCACTTGGCAATTTCATGGCTCCCGACTTTTGCAGCATAACTGAATAGATTCCAGATCGTCCGCCCGGTTCAACGGGCTTTTTCTTTGTCAAGTTTTTACGACCTTATATGCCGTTGTATGGCGATGTATGGAATAATCAGGCATCGTGTAAACCCAGTTCAGGACGGCTATATGTACCTCAGGAAGTCAAAGAAGCCCAACGGGCGCACATACCTCACGATCGTGCAGGGCTACCGCGACGAGAACGGCAAGAACAGGGCCAGGACCGTCAAGAGCCTCGGCTACGTCGACGCCCTCGAGGCGGAGCTCGACGACCCCGTCGCCCACTTCGAGGAGGAGTGCAGGCGCATGACCGCCGAGGCCGCGCGCGCCGAGGGCCGCGTCGAGCTCGGCGCGGCGGTGCCGTCCGCCTACCTCCACCGCGACCTCGGGATCTGGTCGTTCTTCGAGCGCAGCCGCCGCGAGCGCGAGAGGGTCGTGGAGAAGTCGCGCGCCGCCGTGGCCCGCGGCGACATGTCGTCG